>WGNE01000032.1 GCA_016124645.1 Alphaproteobacteria bacterium | reverse complement strand
CGCCGTTGTAGAGCGTGCCGGAAAGCGTGTATTCGTTCCCCGCGAAGGTGAAGACCGAGCCGTAGGTCTTGCTCTGGTTTTTCGCCGTCAGGGTCAGCTTGGCCGGATCGACCGTTAAAGTTCCCTTCGCATAGTCGATATAATAGTTGGACAGCCCCGTGCCCCTCGCGCCGGAAATGCCGATATCGTAGCCGCCTTTATTCGCCGCGCCGGGCGCGCCAAGGCTCGACAGGCTCGCGCCCGTCACAACATCGCCGTTGTAGAGCGTGCCGGAAAGCGTGTATTCATCGCCCGCGAAGGTGAAAACCGAACCGTAGGTCTTGCTCTGGTTTTTCGCCGTCAAGGTCAGCTTGGCCGGATCGACCGTGAAGGAGCCTTTCGTATAACTGATATCGTAGTTGGACAAGCCCGAGCCGCTCGCGCCGGAAATATCGATGTCATAGCCGCCCTTCTGCGCCGTGCCGGGCGCGCCGAAGCTTGAAAGGCTCGCGCCGGTGACAGCATCCCCGTTGTACAGCGTGCCGGAAAGCGTATATTCGTCGCCATTGAAAGTAAAGGTGGAGCCATAGGTCTTGCTCTGGTCCCTCGCCATCAATGTCAGCTTGGCTGGATTGACCGTGAAAATGCCGGACACATAGTCGATATGATAGTTCGACAGCCCCGTGCCGGTCGCGCCCGAAGCGGTGATCGTGTAGCCGCCCACGATGGCCGTTTTATCCGCGCCCGCGCTGCCCAGGCTGACGCCCGTCAAGGCATCGCCGTTGTAGAGCGTGCCGGAAAGCGCATATTCATCGCCCGCGAAACTGAAGGCGGAACCGTAGCTCTTGTATAGACTGTCCGCGGTGACGGTCAGCTTGGCGCGATTGACCGTCAGGTTGCCGTCGTGAAAGGCAATATTGTAGTTGGAAAGCCCGGTTCCGATGGCGCTCGACGGGGTAATCGCGTAATCGCCCACAATCGCCGCTTTATCCGCGCCTGCGCTGGTCAGCGTCACACCCGTCACATCGTCACTGTATTTCAGCCCCGTCACATCGAAAGAGGTAGAGCCGAGGTCATAGTCCGCGCCATAGGTCTTGCCTTGGTCCCGCGCGGTGATCGTCAGCTGCGCGGGGGTGATGTACAGCTTGCCGTTGGTGAAACTGATGACATAGACGTAGCCGCTGGCCGAGGAGACGTCGAGCGTGCCCTGCGTGATATCGTAATAGCCCACGTTTTCGCCCGCCGTGCGCGCCAGCGCGCCCGTGAAGCTGTCGCCGCTTTCCAGCGCGCCGGAGGTGACGGTGTAGCCCAGCGTCGGGTCGCCGTAGCCGTAGATTTTCGTCTGGTCGTCCGCGGTGATGGCGAGGGCGACCGTGCCGTGCCAGGGGTCGGAAACGCCGCAGGACGTGCCGCCCGCGGAAAGACAGTTGCCATTGCCGCTGACGTTCTTGCCGCTCAATGTGACCGCGCCGCCGTCAACGCTGCTCTCGAAGGTGTTGCCGTTGCCCAAACGGTCCGCCGCCTGCGCATCGGCGCCGGTAAACAGGGCGCGGGGGTTGCCGTCATAAAAGGAAATGCCGCCGCTTGCCGCCCCGCCCGTGGCGTCGATGTTCGTACTGTTCAGGGAAAGCGTCTTGGTACCTCCCCCCGTCGGGTTCGCCGTCGCCGTCAGGGCCACCGCCCCGCCGCCCGTGCCGATGCCCGAATTATTAAGGGTGAGGGTATCACCCGTAATCGAAACCGCGCCGCCGCGCGTGTAGATGGCGCCGTAATCGACTTTCGCCACGCCCGACGTGCTCCAGGTCACATCGCCGCCGTTGGTGCGGATGTAGTGGTTGGACATGCTGATGCCGGAACCGCCCGCCGTGAGGCTCAGGCTGACGCCCGCCGTCGTCATGTTGATGTCGGTGGAGATGGTCACGCGATCCGTCCCGCCCAGCGAAACGTCGGAGGCCGCGCCGTTGATGGCGGTCGCATCGGTGATGTCGGTGCTCGTCGGGTCCAGCAGCCAAGTGCCGAACGCGCCCTGCGGGGCCGAGGTGTCCACGCGCGCCCCGCTGAAGTCCAGAACGTCCGTCGCCGAAGTCTCGATGAAGCCGCCGTCGCCGCCCGCCGCGCCGCCGCGTGCGGTGAAGCTGCCGTGCGCGCCGGTGCTTTCGTCGGACCAGATGGCGATTGCGCCGCCGTTCCCGTTTTCAAGGGCATCAGCGGAGATGACCGCATCGGGCGCGATATCAACCGTCGCGGCCTTGGCCTGCGTCGCCGTTTCCGTGCCGATTTTCACCGTGCCGCCGCCCGTCTTGCCATTAACCGAGATGCGGCCCGAAACGCCGACATGCGCGTCCGCGCCGGTCAGGATGACCTCCCCGCCTTTCGCGACCAGCCCCTGCGCCTCGATGACGCCGGAGGTATTGATGACCGAATTGACCACATTGTTCGCCGCCGCCGCGGTCAGCAGCACCTTGCCCGCGTTGGCGGTGATGGTTCCCGCGTTCTCCGCCTTCAGGCTGCGCGCCTTGCCGTCATCCTTCACCGCAAGGCTCAGCAGCCCGTCGCCGTAAAGATCGACGCCGAAAACGTCCCCCGCCGCAAGCTGGATGCGCGAAAGATTCCCCTCTATGACGCCGCTGTTGCGCACTTCCGGTGCGACCAGCAGGCCCAGCCCCTCGTCGCGGATGGTGATGCGGCCCCGGTTTTCGACCACGGCGTCCGCCCGGCCCGCGCGGTCGAAATGCATCGCCCCTGTCGCGTTCATGAAATCGCCATCGCCGATATCGGCCGAGGAGGCGATGAAGCCCGCGACGTCCACATTGCCCTTGGGCCCGATGAGCACGCCGTTAGGGTTGATGACCAGCACCTTGCCGTTGGCCAGAAGGTTGCCGTTGATGACGCTGGCCTGCGTCGCGTTCACCACGCGGTTGAGCGTGACGGCGGAAGAGGACGGCTGGATGAATTGCGTGGTTTCGCCTGCGGATATATCAAAGCCGCTCCACTCGATGACGGCGCGCGAAGAGCTTTGGTTGATGCTGAGCGTATCGCCGGAAGAAGATATGGTGGCGGAACCCGCCGTGACCGTGCCGCCCGAGGGGTTGGCCAGCGCGGGCGCGGCAAGCAGGCCGCAAAGCGACAGGCAGCAGGTGAAACAGGCGCAGAGGTTCAGGATTTCCTTGCCCTTGGTGCGAAACCGCCAGCGGAATACCTTTCTGTGCGTCTCTACCTGCCCGTTGACTGCATACATGGGAAAACACCCGCCATTGTCCGGCCGTCACCGCGCGATGCGCGACGAAGAAAATCACCGGAATGAATTATCGGGAATTTCTAGCACTTTCAGGGGGAAGGAGCAAGTATTATGACTAAAATCTTTTGGTCAGGCTGAATATGGCCCGCAAATCGCGGTTGCCTTGCGCATTCACCTGCTTATTCATGGGCTTGTCCAGCTCCGCATAACCGGATATGGCGCGCGGCAGGTTGAAACGCGCCCCGAAGCCGGCCGAGGTCAGCGAATCGCGCGCCGCCTCGCCCACCACGGGGGAAAGGTTATAGACCTTGCCGTAGTCGATATAGGCATAGGCCTGATAAGACTGGATGAAGTCACTGTCCACCGGCCCGCCGTAGCGCAATTCGGCCAGTCCCGCATAGCCGCGGTCGCCCGCCAGCTCGCCCGCGTCATAAGCGCGGCCAAAGCCGGGGCCGCCGAGGGTGAATTCCTCCGACGCCAGCAGCGGGTCGTTCGAATATTGCCCGGTGGCGGAAAGGAAAGCCGAAAAGCGCGGCCACCACAAATCCTGCACGCGGCTGGCCGTGGCGTTCCAGTGCAGGAAGTCAACCGGCGCATTGGCGCGCGAGCGGCCCGTACCCGCGGGCGTGGCGTTCAGCGCCTTGAACCCGCGCGTCGCGGTCAGCTCGAACTGGCTCACGCCCCTGAAACCGTCCGTCGTATCGAAGCGCAGGCCCGCGCGCAGGGTGCGGATGCGGTCTTCCGCCACCTTCGCGCCGGAAAGGTCGGTCGTCGTGTCGTTCACCGTGCCGCCCGCCAGAATGTCGAGGTTGCGACGGCGCGCGCGCAGCAGCGGATAGACGGCTTCGAGATCGAACAGCCGTCCGTCGCCCACGATGCCGAGGGAGGAGAGCGAGCCGCCCGGCTCCGTCGCCGTCACCGCGAAGCGCGCCTTCACGCGCAGGCCTTCGCTGCCGACCTGCTCTTCATGGGTGATCTCGCCGTAGCGCAGCTCTTTCGTCCGGGTCGCGACGTCGGCGCGCAGGGTGGTGCGGTCGTGGATGCCGAAGACGTTGTTGAAGGCCGCCACCAGCTCGCCCCGCCACGGGCCGATATAGCGCGAGCCGCGGTCGTCGAAAGTGCCCGCCCCCTCCACGCGCTTTTGCGTGATAGCGATGACAAGGTCGCCGCCGCCCGGCGTTTTCGAAGGCTTGATGACGCTGCGCGCCGTGACGCCCGGCAGGTCGTTGATGAGCAGCAGGTAGCGCTCGATCTCCTTGGTGTTCGCGGGGCCCTTGCCGCTGCGGATCTTGCCGGCCAGCTTGCGGATGAGGCCGTTTTTGTCCTGAAAATCCCCCTCCAGCTCCACATCCGTCACGCGGCCCTCGACCGCCTGCAGGTGCAGCGCGCCGTTCTTTATCTTCTGCGGCGGCAGGATGACGCGGGAAAAGACGTAGCCGTCCTGACGATACTTGCGCGTCATGCCCTGCGCGATGAGATTGAGGTCGGCGAAGGAAACCTTTTGCCCGATATAAGGCGCATAGGCGTCCTTGAAATCATCCGTCCGGTAAACCGTGGATTTGTCGAGCGATACGGATTTCAGCACGAAGATTTTCTGCGTACTGCCCTTGCCCGCCTGTTTTTCCTCGCCCGGCAGTGTGATGATTTCGCCATGCCCCGTGCGGGTGCGGTCCGGCTTTTCAAGGCTGCGGCTGACGATGCCCGGCTGGGCCGATGTCGGCACCTGTGCGGCGAAACCCGCGCGCGGCGCGAGCATCAAGGCCGCAGCCAGCAGCGAAAGGCGGATATGGCGGGGGCTGAAAAGGCGCATGCGGCGGAAAATCCTGAGAACGGAGGCGTTTGCGGGGCATAGTAGCACCGCAGGGGGTATTTACAAGATACCGCGTGGCGGCTGTTCTTTGTTCGTTCCGCATGGTATAGATAGAATGAAGCCAAAAACAATATCGAAGCGCAAGAGAGACATGCCCAAAACCTCCCCCCATCCCGCGGATGCGGCAGACGACGCCCTGAGCATCCTGCAAAAGACCTACGGGTTCGACTCCTTCCGCGGGGCGCAGGCGGAGATCATCGACCACGTGACGGCGGGCAAGCACGCCTTCGTGCTGATGCCGACGGGCGGCGGCAAGTCGCTGTGCTACCAGATCCCCTCGTTGCTGCGCGGCGGGGTGGGCGTCGTCATCTCCCCGCTCATCGCGCTGATGCAAAACCAGGTGGACGCGCTGCGCCAGCTCGGCATCCGCGCCGCCGCCATCAATTCCAGCATCGAGGGCGCGGATATCATCGAGACCAAGAACGCCATCATGAACGGCGAGCTGGACCTCGTCTATGTTGCGCCCGAACGTCTGCTGATGGACGATTTCCTCTGCCTGCTGGACGAAGCGCCGATCGCCCTTTTCGCCATCGACGAGGCGCATTGCGTCTCGCAATGGGGCCACGACTTCCGCCCGCATTACAAGCAGCTCTCCCTGCTGGCGGAACGCTACCCATGGGCGCCGCGCATCGCGCTGACCGCGACGGCGGACGCGCCCACGCGCCGGGACATCATCGAATGCCTGAAACTGGAAGACGGCCGCGCCTTCGTCGCCGGGTTCGACCGGCCGAACATCCATTCCGCCATCGTCGAGAAGACCAACGCGCGCCAGCAGGTGGTGCGCTTCATCAAGGAAAACCACGCGGAAGACTGCGGCATCGTCTATTGCCTCTCGCGCAAGCTGACGGAGGAAACGGCGGCGTGGCTGGAAGGCGAAGGATTCACCGCCCTGCCCTACCACGCGGGCATGGACGCGCAGACCCGCGCGCGCCACCTCGAACGTTTCCTGAAGGAAGACGGCGTCATCATGGTCGCCACCATCGCCTTCGGCATGGGCATCGACAAGCCGGACGTGCGCTTCGTCGCACATATGACCATCCCCAAGAACATCGAGGCCTATTACCAGGAAACCGGCCGCGCGGGGCGCGACGGGCTGCCCTCCAACGCGCTGATGATCTACGGCGGGCAGGACGCGGCCATGCAGCGCAACTTCATCGCGGAATCCTCCGCGCCCGAGGCGCAAAAGCGCATCGAGCACCAGAAGCTCAACGCCCTGCTCGGCCTGTGCGAGGCCGCGGGCTGCCGCCGGCAGGTGGTGCTGGATTATTTCGGCGACAGCTGCGCGCCGTGCGGCAATTGCGACACCTGCCTTTCCCCGCCCGAAACCTATGACGGCACGGTGGAGGCGCAAAAGGCGCTTTCCGCCGTCTATCGCACCGACCAGCGCTTCGGCGTTTCCTACGTCACCGACGTTCTGCTGGGCAAGGACAACGAGCGCATCCGCAGCTTCGGTCACGACCAGACCAGCACCTTCGGCATCGGCGCCGACCTCTCCGCCGCCGAATGGCAGGCGGTCTTCCGCCAGCTCGTCGCGCTCAACCTCTTGTCGGTCGATCCGCAATACGGCGGGCTGCGCATCACCCCGCAGGGGCAGGAATTCTTGAAAGAGAAAAAATCCCTGCGGCTGCGCAAGGCGCAAAAGCGCGCCAGAACCAAGGCGATGAAAAAGGAACTGGCGGCGCAGGCCTTCACGGATGAAAAGGACGTCGAGCTTTACGCCGCGCTGAAAGCCGCGCGCATGGAACTCGCCCGCGCGCAGGGCGTGCCGCCCTACGTCATCTTCCACGACAAGACCCTGCAGGACATGGTGCACCTGAAGCCGGACACGATGGAGAACATGGCCCTCGTCCACGGCATCGGCCAGAGCAAGCTGGACAAATACGGCAAGACCTTCCTTGCCGTCGTCCGGGCCCACGCCTGAAGAATCTATCTTATTGATTTTACTTTATTTATTTTATATTTCATCTAAAAGATGATGGCCCTTGACTTATTTTACAGAAGGTTTAATGATACTCGCATACACTTTCTGGAAAAGAAAAAGAATAAAAGAGGATTTTATAGATGAAGAAAATTTTCAACTGGCTCGGCAAGAAATCGAGCATTCAACCGACGCTCGGCTATGTCGCCCTGCGCCCCTTCTTCGGCCAGAGCGATCCTGACGATCCGCTTTACAACCTGTTCAAGCTGAAAAACGGCGGCCGCATCGCCGAGCGCGCCGTGTTTCTTTCCGCTTGCTTCCTCGCGGTGGCGACGCTGCCGATGACGCTGCCCGTATCGGTCTCCACCCTCGCGCTGGGCGGCTCCGTCGCCGTGGCGGGCAAGACGGTCGGCGTCTTGACCGGAAAGCTGACCGACCTGCTGGTCTGGGACATGAACTCCCGCGTCATTCCGCGACGCGAGAAAAAAAAGCAGGCGCAACAACAGCCGAAAAAGCCCTGAACGCTCAGGCGGCTTCGTAAAATTCCCGCACCGCCCGCGCCAGCGCCTGCACGGAGCGCACATTCTTGTTTTCCACGCGGTAGATGAGGCAATGATCGTCGTGGAAGACCGGCGCGCCCTTCACCCTTGTCAGCTTGCCCGGCGCGCGCCTTGCGACCTGCGCGGGCAGCACCCCCGTGCCGCAGCCCGCCGCCGCCTGCGCCGCGATGTTCTCCAGCGAGTTCGAGGTGACGATGCGGGAATATTCGCGCCCCGCCTTCTTCAATTCGCGCAGCAGGTATTGCGACTGCATCAGCTCGGGATCGCAGATGAGGATGTCCTTGTTTTTGTTTTTAGGCCCGGTCCAGAGCGTCACCTCGTCCCGGCAGAGGTTGTGGATGACGAGGTCCGGGTGCTGCATGGGGTTGACGACGATGCCGACGTCGATGGTCATGCTGACGACCCCCTCGGCGACGTGGCGCGACAGCCCGTGCTCCAGCCGCAAATCCAGCGCCGGATGCGCCGCCAGCAGGCCCGGCAATATGCGCGGCAGCGCGTGCAACGCGACGGAAGGATGGCAGCCCAGCGTATAGCCGCCGCCGATCTCGTCCCGCGCGGAATGGGCCGCGCTGCGCAGCTTTTCCCATTCCTGCTGCAGGCCGCGCGCGCCGGCCAGCAGCGCCTCCCCCGCGCGGGTCAGCGTCACGCCCTTGCGCGAGCGCAGCAGCAGCGTTTCGCCCGCCGCGTCTTCCAGCCGCCGCAGCGCGAGGGAGAGCGAGGGCTGGCTGATGCCGATGCGTTCCGCCGCGCGGGAGATATTGCCCGTGCGCGCGGTTTCCACGAAATAGGCGAGGTCTGCGGGGGAAGGTATCATAGTTTTATCCTATCATAAAAATAGACGATATATATTATAACTATATATCTGCAGTGGCTAGTCTTTCCCTTGCCGGCGGGAATTCCCCCGCTATCTTAACGAGGAGAGAAAACATGTGCGGACCCTACGGACTCTGGAAAGACCCCGATAACCTCAAGAAAGAGTGGGAAAAAGTGTCGAAAAGCATCAGCCATTACGACGTCCATATCTACTTCAACGAAGGCACGCTGGAAGGCTTCGAGGCGCGCCAGCTGGCCGAGGCGCTCACCCGCGCCTTCCCCGACGTGACGAGCGAGATTTACGACGTGCCCGTTGTGGGCCCGCATACCAAGCCCAACGTGGAAGTCGTCATCGACAAGAAGGCGCTGGGCGAGATCATGCAGTTCCTGCAGATCAACCGCGGCGAGCTTTCGGTGCTGGTGCACCCGCGCACCGGCGACGAGCAGGCCGACCACCACCGCTCCGCCCTCTGGCTGGGCGAGAAGGTGGAGATGAGCAAGATCTTCTTCGACGCATGGAACGCCAAGCACGGCAACCGCCCGCCGAAACACGGGTAAGCGTCGCGACAAAAGAAAACGGCGGCCGCTGGCTTCAGCAGGCCGCCGTTTTTCGTTTCGCGCGGCCTATTCCCCCGCGTCCTGCACGCTGAGGCGCATTTCGTCGCTGTTGCTGCGGATTTCGGGGACGTACATGGCGTGGGCCTGGTCGGGCATGGCGTGGAAATTGCCCGGCACCTCGGCGCGCAATTCGTAGCGCAGCAGGTGTTTGCCCTGTTTCAGCTTCGCGATGAAGAAGGCCGCTTTCTGGTCGCGGTATTCGACATAGGCGGGGGTGCGCTCATCCGTTTCGCGCCCGTCCTTGTCAAGCGTCACGGCCTCCGTCGCGCCGCTGACCAGCGAGACGGCTTCCAGACCCGCGGGCTTGTAATCTTCCGCGATCAGGTATTCGTAGTTGTTCTTCGCTTCCAGCGTCACATCGACGCGGATGCGGTCGCCGCTTTTCACCGTGTCGCCGTCCTTCAGCTCTTTCCAGTCGCTGGTATAGCCTTTCATGAGTGTTTCGGCGACGGATTGCCTGTAGTATTTGCGTGTCACGAAAATCTCGTTCCCGGCCTTGGTGACCGGTTCTTCCAGCGTGAAGTATTTCAGGTGCGCGGAGACGTAGAGCGCGCCCTTGCCCTTCATCACCACCTTCACCTTGTTCGCGCCGTCGTGCAGCGCGCCTGCCGGAATATCCACGATGCGGCCCATGGTGAAGACGTTGGATGAGTCCGCGTGGCCGTCGCGCACCTTCTTGCCGTTGACATAGACGGTGAAGCCGTAGTCGGGCGCCAGTTCGCGCGTCGCCTTCAGGTAATCGGCAAGGCCGAGGATGGCGATGGCCGTATCGCGCGTGTTCTTCCACCTTGCGCCGCGGCGGTTCAGCGTCATCCACTTCACGGCTTTTTCAAGATAGGGGCTCTGCGGGTTCATGTTGGCCAGCGCCTTGATGACGAAGGCCGTGGCTTCCACCCCGCCCTCGCTCCAGCGGTAGTTGATGCCGGCCTCGCCCCAATGCGCGGTGCCGTTGTCCTTGTCCTCGCTCACGCCGTTGATGACGTTCTGGCCGAGGATGCGGGCCCGTTCCGCATCGCCCCGGCGGTATTCGGAGAGGGCGAAAAGCGCGCGGGTATAGGGGTTGAGCTTGTCGCGCATCTCCCACAGGCGGTCGCGCTGCTTGTCCTCGAACTTGCTGTCCGAATGCACGCTGGCCAGCGCGTGGAGCATCCACGCGAGGTTGTCGGGCGCATCTTCCTCTTCCACCAGCTGCACCTGCAGGTACTTCATGCCCTTCAGGATGACATCGCCGCGCACATCCAGCCCCGCGTCGCGCGCAAGGCCGAGCCCCCAGACGACATAGGCGGTCATGAAGCGGTCGCTCTCCCCGGTTTTCCACCAGCCCCAGCCACCGTCGGCGTGCTGGAAGTCATAGAGCCGCGCGAGACTGTCCTTCGTCATCTGCCCGAGGCGCGAATAAGTGGGGTCGCTGCGGCGCTGCGGGTGGCCGGCGGGATCGTTGCGCGGTTCCATCACGTCGCTGATATAGGTGTTCACGTCCTGCGAGGAGATGCCGAGGTCGCGCATCGTCTTGGCCACGATGACGGCGGGCAAAAAGCGGCTCATCGTCTGCTCCACGCAGCCATAGGGATAGTCGGCAAGATAAGGCAGCGCGTCCAGCAGGTTCGCCGCGAGCGAGGGCGAGAGCGTCAGCCGCAGGCTGGTCGCTTCCTTGATGCGCTCTTTCGGCACGTTCAGGGTCAACTCCTTCGTCAGCGCGTCGCCCGCGGATTTCATCACCAGCGATTTGGCGATGAATTTCTCGATGCCGTGCGGGATGACGGGATAGGTTTTCTCCATCGCGTCCGACAGGGTTTTCGATTTCGCGATGACGGTCAGCTTCGCCTTGCCCTCGTGCTGCGCGGAAACCGCCCAATCGACGCGGGCCTGCCCGTGCGCGGGCACCTTGACCGGCCCCTGCTCGCCTTTCACGAAATGGCCGTCGCGGTAAAGCCCCGTCACCGTCACGCCCTCGGCTTTCAGCACCGGCATGACTGTCAGTTCCTTGCCGGACATGTTATCGACGATGGCGGAAACGTCCACGAGGTCGCGCTCGGTGAAGAAGTGCGGCGCCTGCAGGCGGATCATCAGGTCCTTGTTCGATTTCACCTCATGCGTCACGTTGCCCACGGCGGTCTCCGGCGTGTCCGCCCGCGCGGTCAGGCGCCATGTGGTCAGCGAGTCGGGGAATTTCGCCGTCACATGGGCGTGGCCCTTCGCATCCGTATGCGCGGAGGGAAGCCAGATGACGGTGGAGCGGAAATCGTTGCGCACGCGCTCCGGCTCCTGCATCTCGCCGCCCACGCCACCGGGCGCCATACCGCCTTTTTGCTTCATGGCGCCGAAATCGGCTTTCTTCGCCTCCTGCCGCATGGGCGCGGCAGCTTCGGCGGCGGGAGCAGCCATGGTTTTGGCCATCACCGCGCCGCCCGCGGCCCTTGCGTAATTGGCCGCGCCGTCAAGCGAGGTGGCGCCCAGCTGGCCCCTTTCCTCGTCCTTGTCGCGGCGGTCGTCCTGCAATTTAAGCTGGTCGGCCGGCATGTCGGCAGAGCCCGTCTTGACGCGCAGGCGGCGTTCCTTTTCATCCTGCGTGATGAGGTTGCCGTCCTCGTCGCGCACGAAATCGGCGAAGGAACGCTGGTAGAAGCTGGTCTGCGTCTGCACGCTGTCCTGCCGCTTGTCGCCGTAAAAGAACTTGCGGATGTCGGGCACGTATTCGTTCTGTATGTAATAGACCGCGGCGTCGGTCAGGCCGATGGAGACGTCGGCGCTGACGGGCTTGCCGTTCCTGTCGGTCACGTCGATGTCGAAGGCGCCCTCTTCCTGCGGCTGATAGACGGGCTTGTCCGACGTCACCTTCACGTTCAGGAACTTGTCGTCCGGCGGCACGATGAGCTGCAGCGAGGCATTCTTCATCTGGTAATGATCGCCGCTCAGGGTCTGCAGGAAGACGTTGGGCGTGTAATTGCCCTTCACCTTCAGCTCCATCAGCTTCACGCTGCCGTCAAGGTGCAACATGCGGTAATCATAAAGATTGTCGTTTTCCGTCGTCAGCAGCACCCATGTGTCGGGCTGGTCGGAAACGATCATGGCGCGCGCGGTCTCGCCCGCGGCATAGGTGTCCTTTTCCGTGATGATCTGCAGGCCGCCGTAGCGGTAGCCGATGTTGGTCGCGGAATCGTTGCAGACGAAGATGCTGGTCTGCGCGGTCACGGGATTGCCGTTGTCGAAACCGGTGAAGGTCACGGTGTAATAGCCGTTCTCGGACGGCTCGAACTCGAAGGTCGCCTCGCCCTTGTCGTCGGTCTTGACGAATTTGGTCATCAGCTCCTGCCCGTTATAGCCGGCGGGATTGACGATGCGGCCGTCTTGCGCGACCGGTTCGCGCCATGTGTTGCGGGTGATGGTCACCTTGCCCTCGACGGAGACGGGTTCGTCGTTCGCGGTCACGGTCTTGATCTCCACCTGCGCCTTGTCGCCCGGGCGGTAGAGGTTCTGCTTGGGCTCGAGGTTGGCGAAGAAGGCGGTCTTGGTCACCTTGATGTCGATGCTGCCGGTGATTTCGCGGCGGCTCTTGTCCGTCACCCGTACCTCGATGTGGTATTGCAGGTCGCCGGAATCCCTGGGCGTCTCGATCGTGAAATGCGCCTTGCCGTCCTTGCCGGTCTTGATCTTTTCCTGCTTCATCAGCGCGCCGTAGCCGTAGCTGCCGTAGCGGTTGGGGTACATGTCGTCGTAATACCAGCCATAGGGGCGCTCGGGCCGGAACTGGCGGTAATAGGGCGCCTGATAGACGAGGTACTGCACTTCCGCATCCGCCACCGGGCCGCCGAAGTAGTATTGCGCGTCCACCGTCACCTCCACCGTGTCGCCGAGGCGGTAGGCCTGAATGACCTCTTTGGTGTCCTTCGGCTCCGGCTTCACGTTGACGGTGAATTCGGGCAGTTTGTATTCCTCCAGCCGGAAGAGCGTGGCATTGGCAAGGCCGGTGTTCATGTCCGCCGTGTAAAGCTGCAGGCGGTATTCGCCCAGCGTGGCCTTGTCGTCCAGCGTCAGGCTGCCGTCCAGCGCGCCGTAGTCGTTGAGGGTGAAGTCCTTGTCCATCACCTGCTTGCCCTGCGGGTCGTAGAGCCGCGCCTTCACCTTCATGCCGGCGGGGGAAAGCAGGTCGCCGTCCTTCGGCTGGCGCAGCAACGCCTTGAAGCTGATTTTTTCGCCGGGGCGGTAGGCCGGGCGGTCGGCATAGGCGTAGAGCCACCACTGCCCCTTGTTGTTGTAATTGTTGTAGTAATAATAGTTGTTCTGCACGAAGGCCTGGCCGTCATCCGTCGTCGCGGCGGCGAAGATATTGTGCTGCTGCGAACTGTTGCGGTTTTCATTGGTGCGCAGGCTTTGCTGCAGCACGCCGTCACCGCCCGTGCGGCCGCTGCCCTGCGCCCAGCGGGTATAGCCGCGCGCGTCGTTGTAGCTATAGACGTAGCTGACCTGCGCGCCCGGCAAAGGCTTGCCGGTTTTCGCGTCCATGGCGAGGAACAGCGCCTTGTCGTTCGCGACCTTGCTGACCAGCGCGGCGTCGCTGACCAGCACGAGGTCATAGGCCGGCTGGCCGACGCCGTTCGCCGTCGCCATCATCAGGTAGGCGCCGGGGGGCAGCTTGCCCATTTTCGGTTCCGCCTTGTCCTTCTCGTCCTCGCGCCGCCATTCGGCAAGCCCTTGGTAGGCGCTGCGCTGGATGTGCTTGCCCTCGTTCTTCAAATCGACGTTGACCGAAAGCGCGACGGGCAGGGCGGCGTAGCGCCCCGACTGGACGAGGCGGCGCAGCACGTCCTGATAGGAGCTGACGCCGTTGTTCTCGTTCTCCAGCCGCGTTTCGCGCGCAAGGTCGATCTGGTAAAAGCGCAGGGTCGCGCCCTTCACGTTGCGCCAGTTCATGCTGAACTGGATTTCCGAGCCCGGCACGAAGTTGTTGCCGACGCCGACGGAAAGCGCGGGGGTGACGATGTTTTCGATGCGGCGCTTCGCGTCGTCCACCCATTGCGATTCACCCGGCCGGAAATGCGCCAGCAAGTCGCGATAGACGCCGACCGCCTTGACGAATTCCTGATGGTTCTCGTAATAGGCGCCCAGCTGGTAATAGGCGTCGTCCGCCCATTCGCTGCGCGGGTAGTCCTTCATGACGGCGCGGAATTCATCCTCCGCCTTTTCCAGCAGCTTCTTGTCGCCGGAATAATTCTGCATATAGGCCATGGCGAGGCCGTAATGCGCATGGGCCTTGTCCGCGTCGTCCTTCGCGACCTTCAAAATCTCCTGAAACAGCACCTGCAGGGACTGGTTGCCCGGCTGCGGCTGGACCGGCGCCACGGTCTTCCCGCCGAGGCGGATGGGCCTGATATCGCTGTTGTACCAGCCCCAGCGCGCGGTCACGAAATCGGCCAGCTGGAAGCTGATGGAGATGAACTTGCCGCGCGCGGTCTTGACGTCGGACGAGCCCGCCCACCAGTCGCGCGCGTCGTCCAGCCAGGTCTTGATGTTCTGCATCTCACCGTAGGGGTTGCGCGCGATGTAGTCGGTGGCGAGGGAGACCTCCGCCTCCGCCCGCCAGCGGTCATGGTCTTTGCCGTCGATGAGCGCCTTCAGGTTCTTCTCCGCCGTATCGCGGTTGTTCTCGTCCTTGCCCTTGAAGATGCAGTCGGACCATTTGAAGGTCACTTCGCGCATCAGCGCGTCGCCCGCCTTCACGTTCAGGAACTTCGCGTATTCCTCCGCCGCGAGGCGGTAGGATTTTTCGGCGTAGTATTTGTCCGCCGTTTCAAGGTCGGACTGCGAAAAGGCGAAGGCGCGGCAGGGCAGCAAAAGGGCGAACATCAGACCCAGTAATACGATTCTTCTCATGGCAAGTGCCCTCCTGCTGTCGCGCGATATGATTTGCGGTAGGACGCCCCCCGCGCCCCGATCCTTGGAAAAATCTTTCCGATTTTAGGCTGCGGGAGTTTAAGGAGCTGTTAATAAAAGAAAAATCCGCATGATGAACGAGCGTTCCTCGGCCAAATCCCTGCCATAAATTGACATAAATACCCTTTTCGCCGATACTTTATATTCGGGCCTCAGGGGGAGACATGCCGGATACCGCACAGCAAAACAAACAGGACGGGAAAAAGGGCCCCGTAGTCCTCGTCTATATCGGCTCGGACGACCCCGCGCGCGGGGATGCGCATGGCGCGGAAGGCGTCGGGCGCAAGATCGCGCAGAAGACGGGCGGCAGCTTCCATTTCGTGAGCGACGCGGACCTCGCCGCGCGCTACCCCGAAGACAAGGACAAACCCGCGCAGCTCGCCCACTATTTTAAAGACAACGGCAAGCCCGACGTGCTCATCAGCAAGTTCTGGCGCATCCACGACAAGGCGCTGGCCGGGCACAAGCCGCTGGTGGTCTATGAAGACACCAACGAATACATGTCGCAAAAATACCTCGGCGAGAAAGCGCTGGTGAACCACCACGTCACGCCGGAAAAACTGGCGAGCGAGGGGGAGAAGTTCCGCGCCCATTACCCGGATCTCAACGCCCCGCTCATCGGCGTCTTGATGGCGCATATATTCGACGTGAAAGGTTTCGCCGAAAAGCTGGTCGCCAAGGCCGCCGCCACGCCGCAGGCCACTATTTTCGTCACCACCATCTGGCGCACGCGGGAAGAGAATTACAAGGACCTGATGGAGAAACTGGCGCAGGAAACCGCGGCCAAGGGCGCGCAGGACCGCATCCGCATCATCGGCGTGCCTTACACGCGCCCGCAACCGGGCGTGACCCCGCCCTACAACCCCTATCTCGGCCTGCTCGACCAGGCGGACCAGATCGTGGTGGCGGGCAATTCGCTGTCGATGCTGACGGAGCCGATGGCGGCGGGCAAGGCGCCGCTGCTCTACGAGCCGGGCATGGACGCGTCATCGCTGGAGCAAAAAGGGCTGGTGCGCGATTTCAACAAATCCGCCGCGCAACACGCGCCCTTCGATGCCGGCCGCATCACCCCCTTCAACCCCACCGACGCCATCGCCGAGAAAATGGCCGCCGAATTCCGCAAGAACGCCTTCAAGCGCAAGCTCAACCCCGCCACATGGGTGCGCGCGCTGGGCAAGGCCATGAAGCGCTGACCGGAAGGCATGCCATGAACGACGCCGACAGCTTTCCCGTCATTCACATGAACCCTTCCACCTTCCTGCGCCTGTCCTTAAGCGCGCTGGCGGCCGCGATATTCTGCGGCTTCGCGTGGATTCACCCGCCCCACCCCGGGCCGGGTTACACGCCGCATTCGATCTGGTTCAAGGCGGGCGCCCTCGCGCTGTCGGCGCTGGCTGCGGGCTACTTCATGACGACCCGCAGCTTCGACATGCGTCTGGAGTTCCGCAAGGACAGGTTCGTCTTCAACGGGTTTCGCAAGCATGTCGAGATCATGGCCGCCGACATCGACCATGTCTATTGCAAGGGCTATGACGTTCTGGCCATGCTGGGCGACCTCGCCTACGGCGTGTTTCAGGCCAACCCCGCCGCGGCCGAGGCGAACAAGCCCTATGCCGATACGCCCCACCTCACCTTCATCCTGAAATCGGGACGGCGCGTGCAGATCGAGATCGACGCCAGCGTCGAAAAAAAGGCCATCGCCTGCCTGCGTGACATGCTCCGCAACGCGGGTCATGGCGGCACCGTGGTGCCCGCCCCCGCCGCGCCGGACCCTGCCGCGCCCGACACGACTGACGGCAACTGACGAAAAAATTGCCTTGCGCGCCCGCATGTAGTATATCCTCATGTAGTACCTATGCACCCCATGCGCCTGCCAGAGGAAACCCGACCCCATGAGCGAAAACCCGAAATGCCCCGAGTGCCAGTCCACCTACGCCTATGAAGACCGCGGCTTTTACAACTGCCCCGAATGCGGCCACGTCTGGTCCGCGACAGCGGGGGGAGAAGCGGGCGGCGCGGGAGACGAAACCGGCCCCGTCGTGCGCGACGCCAACGGCACGGAGCTGAAGGACGGCGACACCGTCACCCTCATCAAGGATTTGAAACTCAAGAACTCGTCCGACGTCGTGAAGGTGGGCACGAAGGTCAAAAACATCCGCCTCGTCGAAGGCGACCACAACATCGACTGCAAAGTCCCCGGCATCGGCCCCATGGGGCTGAAGTCGGAATTTGTGAAGAAGGTGGTGGAGTGAAGATAGGCCTCCTTCCCGCTTTCAGCTATCTCTGAACCTAAAAGAAACATGTTGAATATCTCTCATTAGATCGGTCACATATGCCTACTAGAATAAATAAAAAAGCACATACAAAAATAAACAACCTTTTAAAAAATCTAGATATTTTAAAATAACAGTATTTAAAAATTCAAAATAACCTATATTTTTTGGCAAGATTTCATCTTGCGGTAAAGAAACATTGTGAAATGAGTGATAAAAAAACAAATCCCCTTAAGTTTATTTTTTTCACCTTGACTACTATGAATTAAATTATAGCTTAGAGCCCTCACTACTCACTAAATGACTGGAGAATGCCATGAGCGCGAAAAAAAATATCGGGCAGCTTGCCGCTGAAATCTACAGCTCCCTCGAAGGACAGACACTGGAAGACAGCCATAAAATTCTTACTACTGTATCAATTCTCCTTGGAGGTACAGGTATTTCTCCGGCTCAAGGTCAACCAGCTGGGACGACACATCCGCTTTTTGCGGGTAACCAAAATCCGCCCATGGTTCAGATGGACGATGCAAAAGCTTTTTTTAAACAAAAAGACCCTCAAAACAAGGGCGAAGAATTCGTGGTTGCCGCAGTTTTTCGCGAACTCAACAACCAAGGTAACGCTCATACCAAAGATGATCTGAGAACCATCATCAAATCACAAGCAGCGCGCAAGTTTGACGATAAAAACTTCAACCGTGACATCCAAAATGCTACCAGACAGGCTGGTTTCTTCCTGCCCGGTGAAAACAAAGGCGAATACACTGTGTCGTCCTACGGCGAGGACTACGTGGCAGCATTGCCGGATCGCGCTGCTGCTGGCCAAATTAAGCGCCCCTCAAAAAAAGCGCCTAACAAGAAGAAAACTAAAGCAAAGAAAGCGTCAAAAGCTAAGTGACGAACTCGACCTTCAACAACCTGCTCTTCCCCTTGCCTGCATCATTGCGTGACGAGCTGGTTGCTGAATTCAACAAAATCCTTAAAAATTATCGAGAAAGCAGGTGGGAGCCTGCTGAACTTAATGGCGGAAAACTATGCGAAATCATCTACACCATTCTTGAAGGTTATTTTTCAAGCACCTATTCCACAAAGGCCTCCAAACCCCAAAACTTCTTCAAAGCCTGCCTAGACTTCGAAAAACAGGATAAAAAAAAATATCCACGCTCCGCTCGTATCAAGATTCCGCGTGTTTTGATTCCGTTGTATGAGTTCCGCAACAATAGAAACGTCGGCCATGTTGGTGCGGATGTGAACCCTAATCGTATGGACGCCACCTATGTAGTGGCTACCGCTAAATGGCTGATTGCCGAACTTATAAGAATCTATCACAACGTTAGCATTGATACAGCGACTCGCGCTATTGATCTCCTTGTCCAAAAAGAAACTCAGGCCATATGGGAGATAGGAAGAGTAAAACGAGTACTGAATACAAGTTATACCAGTAAGGAAAAAGTATTACTGTTACTTTATAATTGTGGCAGTTCACAAGTTTCAGATCTATTCGAGTGGATTGAACACTCAAATAAAGGAGTCTTCAAAAAAATTCTACTCAAACTCCACAAAGAACGACTTGTCGAATATGAGCAGAAATCTGGTGCTGTGCATATTTCACCTAATGGGATTCTCTTTGTAGAGAACTCCCTCTTAAAATAGCGAAGTCGGTTAAGGCATCTGTATGCCTTGTTCGTTCAAAAATCACAAAAACAAGAAAAAAATGGTGGAGGAGGAAGGATTCGAACCTTCGAACTCGTACGAGGGCAGATTTACAGTCTGCTGCCATTGACCGCTCGGCCACTCCTCCACACGGGGTATTCATATGCCGCCTAAGTATTTGGCCTTTGCATACGAATGTTCTTTCGCATTTTCGGGAATTAAGTTAAATTGCCCCCGAACTCTTAACGAAAGAATGCACTTTATGTCACAGAAAGAAACAAAATTCCAGTCCAAATCCAAAAAATTTGGCGGTGGGGGCAAGGGCCGCGGGAAACCCGCAGGCCGTGGCTTTGACAAACGATTTGAAGGGGATAAAGGCGAGCGCGGCGCGCGCGGCGGCAAAAAACCCTATGGCCGCGACGCCGGCAAGCCCGGCGGCAAACCGGGCGGCGACCGCCCGCGCAAACCGCGCTTCGAGGACCGCGATTCCCGCCCCGGCGACCGGTACGAAGGCAAATCCCGCGACGGCAAGCCCTACGACCGCACGGCCCGCCCCGCCCGCAGCGGCGACAAGCGCCCCTATGAGAAGAAATTCGGGGATAAAAAATTCGGGGACAAGAAATTCGGCGATAAAAAGCCCTACGGCAAGAAACCGTATGACAAGAAATTCGACGACAGGAAGGGCAGCAAGCCCCGCTATAACGACCGGGACGACAAGCCGCGTTTCGACAGGAACGACCGCCCCCGCCGGGACTACAACGACCGTCCCCGTCGCGATGATCGTGATCGTCCCCGCTACGACGACGCCCCCGCGCCCCGCCACGAAGCCACGGCGGAAACCCGCCAGCGCCTCAAATCCGACCGCCCGGGCTATGGCGCGCCCTCTTCCGCCTATCTCTACGGCGCCCATGCGGTGCGCGCGGCCCTTGGCAACCCCAAGCGCCTGCACCAGCGCCTGCTGGTGACGGAAAACGGCATGGAGGCCATCCGCGAGGCTTACGAAGACGCACAGGGCGAAGGCCTGCGCCTGCCCCAGCCGACCTATGTCGAGAACATCGACATCGACCGCCTGCTGCCGCGCGACGCGGTGCACCAAGGCATATTGCTCGACAGCCAGCCGCCGGAGGAAGTCTTTTTGCAGGACATCCTCATCAGCGCGCCCGAGGACGCGAAGATCATGGTGCTGGATCAGGTGACCGACCCGCACAACGTGGGCGCCATCCTGCGCTCCGCCGCCGCCTTCGGCGCCATCGCCGTCGTCATGCAAAAGCTCAACGCGCCCGACGTCACCGGCACGCTGGCCAAATCGGCCTCCGGCGCCGTCGAATACGTGCCCATCGTGCGCGAGGTCAACCTCAGCCGCGCGCTGGAACAGATGAAGGAAGCCGGTTTCTTCTGCATCGGCCTTGACGAGCGCGGCAAGGAAACGGTCGCCCAAGCCGCCCCGAAGGAGGGCCGCGTCGCCCTCGTGATGGGCGCGGAAGGCGACGGGCTGCGCCGCCTCGTCGGCGAGAACTGCGACACGCTGGCGCGCCTGCCCACGGGCGGGCCCATCGCCAGCCTCAACGTCTCCAACGCCGCCGCGGTCGCGCTTTACGAGCTCGTGCGCGAACGGGCCTGAGCGGGATGACGGCGGCGCGGATCGAAAACACCGTCATTCACCTGCTGGGATTTCCCGGCACGGGCAAATACACCGTGGCGAAGGAAATCTCCGCGCGGGCGGGGCTGCACCTCGTCGATAACCACCTTGTGAACCACCCGGTCTTCAGCATCATCCACGCCGACGGCAAAACGCCGCTGCCGCCGCGCGTCTGGGACAACGTGGGCATGATCTGGGACGCGGTCATCGACACCATCGAGCATATCTCCCCGCGCGAATACGGCTTCGTCATGACCAACGCCCTGATGGACGACGACGCGGAAGACCGCGAGCACGCCCTGAACATCGCCCGCATGATGGACCGGCGCGGCGGCACCTATGTGCCCGTCCGCCTGATTCTCAGCGACGTGGAAGAGCACGTCCGCCGCATCACCGCCGAAAACCGCAAGGCAAGGCGCAAGGAAACCAACCCCGAAGCCCCCGCCCGCTATACCGCCCGCAAGGTGCTGGAGCCCGGGCTGCCTCATGTGCTGACCCTCGACGTCACCGCCCTGCAGCCCGCCGAGGCCGCCGCGCAAATCCTTGACCACGTTCACGAAATCGCCAAAAACGCCTGAGGCTTTTTCGCGCCCGCAAAACCGGGCCGGGATTTGCCGACAATTCGCGCCAAATTCGTCGCAACTGTTATGTAAATACTGTTGAAATCTCAGGGAATTTTAGCAATTCATTTAACAACTTTTGTTAGCATGGAATCGGTAGCACAGGTGTTCACATGACATTCGGTATGCAAAAACAGCCGCCCGGCGCGGCAAACAGAACGGTGCCGGTTTCCGGCCCCAAAAAGCCCGGCCCCGACAAGGTGCAGATGCTGGCCTCGACCTTCATCAGCATGCTGGTCTGTCTGCCGGCCGCCGCCGCCACGGCCTATCTTCTGGACAGCCATGTCTCGCTGGCCGAGCCGCAGATATTGATGCTGCTCATCATCGCCCTCGGCGTGGCGGATTTCGTGGCCCTCGTCTATCTCGACGGCTACCGCCGCCGCATCGGCCCGATGACCCTGCCCGCGCTGGCGGGGGGCACGGGTCTCGTGCTGCTCTACCTCATCGCGCAGGGCGTGAACCGCTTCTTCGCCAACCTCGGCTACGCGTGGCTCTACCCGCTGGCGCTGCTGGCGCTGGCTGCGTGCTATCTCGCGATTTTCAGGGAAAAGACGACCTGGATGAAGATCTACCTCGGCGTCAACGGCCTCGCCCTGACCATCCTCACCTGCCTCGGCCACGCCGACAAGATCGCGCTGCCTTTCTAGCCCCGTCCATTCAATGCGCCGCGCGCCACTTTTCAACCCGCTCGTCCTGCTCCTTGACGGCCTTCTTATTCAAGGTATGAAGCAAGGTTTCGCGTAGTTTTTTTGCGCCCTCATCCTTGGGTGCCGCAAGCGTGAACCAATAATAGGCTCCCGCACGATCCACGAGATGCCCGAGGCCCAGCATCAGCATCTCGCCGCTATCGACCTGCGCTTCCGTATGACCGTGTTCCCCGGCCTTCTCCAGCCAATTCAGAGACTGGCTATAGTCTTGATCAAAACCAGCCACTCCCCCGAAGTAGAGTTTTCCCAAAGTAAACTCGGCCTCGCTGTATCCGCCGGATGCAGCTTTCAGCAGCCAAGCACTCGCCTGATGGGTATCCGCCGCTACGCCAAGGCCTTTTTGATATATCAGCCAAAGGTTATAACGCGCCTGCCCCGCCTCGAACGACTGCTGGTCGCTCCGGGCGGATTCCAGCCAGTACCTTTTCGCCGTGCCATAGTCCCGCTTTACGCCCCATCCCTCGGCATACAAATTGCCGATAAGGCTGTCCGCATCCGTATCCCCGGCATCCGCAGCCTTGCGGTACCAGGTCATGGCGGCTTCGTAGTCCTGACCGACGCCCTTTCCTGACTGGTACAGCTTTCCGAGGTTTATTTGGGCGCGGATATCCCCTGCAGCTGCATCGACAGATATTTTTTTGAAATCTACTTGCTGATCAGTATCAGCGTCCATATTTATGGCCGTCTGAACTTCTGATGATTCTGGTGTACCGTAGGACACCGCATCCAAACCAAGGATGACTGCATAATCGCGGTTTCGTCGTACGCCAATTCCCAATCCATAACATTGAGTCAAATTAACCGTGGCATAGAAATCTTTCGCAGCCATCCCTTTTGAAAAATAGTTGGCGGCCAGTGATGCATCCCTTTTTTCGCCCAAGCCCCACATATAGATGATTCCGAGATAATTATAGGCTGGAACATATTCCCGGCTGGCTGCTTTCTCGTACCACTCACGTGCCTGACGATAGTCTTGCTTCACCCCCTTCCCGGACTGATAGCGTAAACCAAGCACCACCTGCGCAGCGGGGTCGCCGTTTTCAGCCTGTCTCTGGAGATCGGGTATAGCCTCAAGGGAAAGCAACAACTCATCCATCGGACGATAAAAAAAATGACAATTTATCTGCCCCTGCTCGCACGCCAGAGCCGGAACTTGAGCGCACAGCAGCACGGCAAACAAACATAAAACGACGATGATTCTTTTCTGCATTCGCAAAACCCCCGATCGAAATATTGTACCCCTTACGGTTGCGTAGTAAACGAAAGAATCCGGCAGGCCTTCAGGTCAACAGTAATACCGCCGCCCGAAGCCGTCGCCCTGCAGGCGCTTGAAGCGTTCGCGTTGTTCGGCGGCGTCGTGTTCGAGCATTTTCTCGAAGCCGACGGGGGTTGAATCGGGCGGGGTGAACTGCGGCTCTTCCGTGCCGGGCTTGTTGGGCACGCGGATGTACCATTCGCCCTTCAGCTTCAGCGCGTCGATGGGGTCGGACATTTTGCCCTTGCCGTTGGAGCCGAAGCACATGGTCACGTTGTCGCGCAGCTGGCCGAAAGGCTTGGCGTCGGGCGCGGCGGCGTCTTCCAACGTGCGGTACTTGACGAATGATCCGCTGTAGCTTCCGGCCTCGATCTCCTTCATCGGCATCTCGCCGGATTTCAAGGTTCCTTCAAGGCGCGAGAGACGCGCGGCGCGCTCCATCAGCCCCGCCATGCCTTGAATGTAGAATTGTTCCTGCGCGCCCTTGGGCGGCTTGGCGAAGGAAGCGACGATGCCCTCCCCGTCCGGCCCGCCGCCTTTCTGGTGCTGCGCTTCCCAGCCGTCGGGGATGGCCTGGCCGGGGCGGAAGTGGAAGGTGCGGACCTCGAAACGCCCCGTGTCCTTGTCGATGCCGCCCATCAGGTCGTTCGCGCCGAAATGGCGGCAAAGCTTTTCCTTCAGCTCCTTCAGCTCGCGCTGGGCTTCCAGCGTGGTCTCGATCGCCGTCACGGCGCGGCCCTCGGCGCGGAAATAGGAATATTCGGCAGGCATGGCGTCCTTCCTTGAAAATGCTTTCAAAACGGGTACCGCCGCAGGCTACACCCGCGGGCGCGATATGACAAGGTCAAGTTAAAGGGGGCTAGATGGGCTCCAGCAGGTGGGCGTCGATGCGGTGGCGCACGGTGAAGCGGTCGGGCAGGTCCAGCGCCTTCATCATTTCGTGCAATTCGTCCTCGAAGCTTTCCAGCGCTTCTTCCGCCAGCGGTTCCACCCCGCCGCCCGGCGAGACGGAAAGCCGCGCCCGCAGGTATTCACGCCAGCTGTCGGGCGTGAAGGGCAGGTCGGCGTCGTAATAGAACATGCCGCGCAACCGGAAGGACAGCACCGCCCAGCCCGGCAGGGGCTGCACCACCCCGTGCCAGCCGACCGGCCAGTCGGGCTTGAACTTCACGATGATTTCCTCGGCGCTGCGCGCGATCTTGTCTTCGTCGGGCAGCCAGTTGCTGTGGCTGGTGACGAGCAGCCCGCCCTCCTTCAGCACCCATTTCACCTGGCGCGAGACGACGGCGGCGTCGAACAGCGGCCAGCACTGGTGCGCGGTCGCGACGTCGAAGATATGCTCCTCGAAGGGCAGCTTCTCGGCGGGGGCGACCTGGTAATCGACGTTCAGCCGCGCTTCCTGCGCGCGCTCTTTCGCCTGCTCGATCCTTTCCTCGGAAATGTCGATGCCGCTGACCGCCGCGCCGCGCTGGGCGTAGCGCAGGGCCACCGCCCCCGTGCCGGTGCCGAGGTCAAGCAGCATCTGCTCGCGCAGGCCGACGCCGAGGGCGCGCATCCGCTCGAAGAAACTGTCCGGCAATCCGCCGGGCTCCGTCAGGCCGGCGGCCGCGTCCAGTCCCGAAGCCGTATCGGCCAAGCTTTCCACCATGTTGAAAATTCCCCCGTTTTCCCGTGCCTTTTTCCATTATTTCAGCGCGCAAAGGTTATGTCAACGCCCCATGCCGCGGCGTCATTCATACTGGACTCTGGCGGTCATCGCGGGCATCCTCTTGTCATCATGATCAGCACATATGCATTGAGACGGGCGGCGCCGATGAACGAAAAAGACCGCAACAACGAAATATTCCTTGTCGATGGATCGGGCTTCATCTTCCGCGCCTATCACGCGCTGCCGCCGCTCAACCGGCCGGACGGCACGCCGGTCAACGCCGTGCTGGGCTTCACCAACATGCTGGTCAAGCTCATCACCGACATGCACGTGCCCAATATCGCCGTCATCTTCGACGCCGCACGCAAGAACTTCCGCAACGACATCTACCCCGAATACAAGGCCAACCGCGACGAAACGCCGGAAGACCTCATCCCGCAATTCCCCCTCATCCGCGAGGCGACGGAGGCCTTCTCCATCCCCGCGCTGGAAATGGAAGGCTTTGAAGCCGACGACCTCATCGCCACCTATACCAAGCTGGCGGCGGAAAAAGGCCTGCCGGTCACCATCGTTTCCTCCGACAAGGATCTCATGCAGCTGCTGCGCCCCGGCGTGCGCATGTACGACCCCATGAAGAACAAGTACATGGGCGAAGACGCGGTGATGGAGAAATTCGGCGTCACGCCCGACAAGGTGGTGGACGTGCAGTCCCTCGCGGGCGACAGCACGGACAACGTGCCCGGCGTGCCCGGCATCGGCGTGAAGACCGCCGCGCTGCTCATCAACGAATACGGCGACCTCGACACGCTGCTGGAACGCGCGGGAGAGATCAAGCAGAACAAGCGGCGCGAGACGCTGCTGGAAAACGCGGAGAAAGCCCGCATCTCCCGCCGGCTGGTCCGGCTGGACGACGCGGTGAAGGTGCCGCTGGGCATCGAGGCGCTGAAGATCGCCGCGCCCGACAAGGAAAAGCTGTTCGGCTTTTTGTCCGAGCAAGGCTTCAGGAGCGTACTGGCGCGCATGGAAAAACAATTCGGCGCCGCCAATGATTCCGCCCCCGCCGCGCCGAAAAAAGAAGACGCCGAAAAAGCGGATCAATACGAGCTGGTGCAGGACGAAAAAGCCCTGAAACGCTGGATCGACGCCGCGACGGAGCAGGGCTTTATCGCCGTGGATACGGAGACGACCGACCTCACCCCCGCGCGCGCCGACCTCGTCGGCATCTCGCTTTCGACCGCGAAGGGCAACGGCTGCTACATTCCCCTGCAGCACCGCGACCCGGCGGGCTATTCCGAGAGCTTCGATTTTTCGATGAAGGAGGAAGAAGCCCCCGCGGACAAGCCCGAACTGAAACAGATCCCGGTCAAGCGCGCGCTTGAAATGCTGAAGCCCATGCTGGAAGACCCGTCGGTCTTGAAGATCGGGCATAACATCAAATACGACCTGCAGATGTTCCTGCCCTACGGCATCCGCGTCGCACCGGTGGACGACACAATGCTGATGTCCTACGTGCTCGACGGCAGCCAGCACGGGCACGGCATGGACGAATTGTCCGAGCTTTTCCTGAACCACAAGCCCATCGGCTATAAAGAGGTCGCGGGCAGCGGCAAGTCGCAGGTGACCTTCGACCTCGTCCCGCTGGACAAGGCGCTGGACTACGCGGCCGAAGACGCGGACGTGACGCTGCAATTGCACAAACTGTTCAAGCCGCGCCTGCCGCACGAGCAGATGACGACGGTTTATGAAACGCTGGAACGCCCGCTGGTGCCCATCGTCGCGGAAATGGAATTCACCGGCATCAAGGTGGACAAGGACATCCTGCGCCGCCTGTCCAACGAATTCGCGAAGAAGATCGCCGTACTGGAAACGCAGATACAGGACGAGGCGGGCCAGCCCTTCAACATCGGCTCGCCCAAGCAGCTGGGCGAGGTTCTTTTCGGCTCCATGGGCCTGTCCGGCGGCAAGAAGACCAAGACCGGCGGCTATTCCACCAGCGCGGACGTGCTGGAAAACCTCTCGGCGCAGGGGCATCCCATCGTCGATAAGGTGCTGGAATGGCGCGGGCTGTCAAAGCTGAAAAGCACCTATGCCGACGCGCTGCCCGAAGCGATCAACCCCAAGACCGGGCGCGTGCATACCTCCTTCTCCCTCGCGGGCACCAACACGGGGCGGCTGTCCTCCAGCGACCCGAACCTGCAGAACATCCCCATCCGCAGCGACGACGGCAAGCTCATCCGCGCCGCCTTCGTGCCGGAAAAAGGATACGAGCTTCTCTCCGTCGATTATTCGCAGGTGGAACTGCGCCTCGCCGCCGAGCTCGCCGACATCAAGGCGCTGAAACAGGCCTTCCACGACGGCATCGACATTCACGCGGCCACGGCCAGCCAGGTCTTCGACGTGCCGCTGGAGAAGATGACGCCCGACATCCGCCGCAACGCCAAGGCCATCAACTTCGGCATCATCTACGGCATTTCGGCCTTCGGGCTCGCCAAGCAGCTGAACATTCCGCAGGGCGAGGCCGCGAATTACATCAGGCAATACCTCGCCCGTTTCCCCGAGCTGGAAAAGTTCATGGAGGAGATGAAGGAATACGCGCGCAAGCACAACTACGTGAAGACCTATTACGGGCGCAAATGCTTCGTGCGCGGCATCAACGACAAGAATCCTTCCATGCGCAACTTCGCCGAGCGCCAGGCCGTCAACGCCCCGCTGCAGGGCACGGCGGCGGACATCATGAAACGCGCCATGATCGCCCTCGTCCCCGCGCTGCAAAAAGCGAAGCTGGGCGCAAGAATGCTTTTGCAGGTGCATGACGAACTGCTGTTCGAGGTGCCGGTAAAGGAAAAAGAGGAAACCGAGGCGCTGGTCAGGAAAGTCATGGAAGCCGCCGGCGCGGGCATCGGCGTCCCCCTCGCGGCCGAGGCCGGCTGGGGCAAGGACTGGGCCGAGGCGCATTGACGACCTTCCCCTCTCCCGCTTGCGGGAGAGGGAGAAAGGCAAAATCTCCCCACCCGCCGGAAAAAAGATTATAATATCCTGATACGTCCGTAACAAAAAACAAGGAAGAGCGGCGCACCCCCATGATCGGCGTATTCGACAGCGGCTTTGGCGGCCTCACCATTCACCGCGCGCTTATCGAGGCCTTGCCCGCCTGCGACTTCGTCTATCTCGGCGACAACAAGAACACCCCCTATGGCACGCGCGAGCCGCTGGACGTGCTGAACCTGACCTGCGCGGGGCTGGAGCGGCTCTATGCGGAAGGCTGCACCCTCGTCGTCGTCGCCTGCAATACGGCGGCCGCCGTCACCCTGCGCTGGGTGCAACAGCAATGGCTGCCCGCCCTGTACCTGAAGGACGGCGTGAAACGCAACGCGCTCAGCATCGTCGTGCCGACCATCGAGGCCGCGACGGGGCTGGACTGGTACGAGGAAAAACAGCTTCACAAGGGCGTGCCCGACGGCTCCGTCGTCGCCGTCTTCGCGACGGAGCGCACCGTCGCCACCGGCACCTATCCCTTCGAGATCCGCAAGCGCCGGGCGGACATCAAGGTGGTGCAGCAGGCCTGCCCCGCGCTGGCGGGCGCGATCGAGACGGGCCGCCCGCGCGACGACCTGCGCGCGCTGGTCAGCGACTACGTTTCCCGCCTGCGCGAAAAACTGGGCGGCGGCGCGCCGGACAGCGTCATCCTCGGCTGCACCCATTACCCGCTGGTGGCGGATATCTTCGCCGAAGCCCTGCCGCCCGGCACCCCCATCATCCACCAGCCCGAAGCCACCGCGGGCGCGCTGGTGCCCTATATCGAAAAGCACAAGGAATTCGACGTCGGCACCGGCGGCGCGCGCAAGTTCCTCTCCACCGGATATGCCCCCGACGCGCTGGGGCTTATCGAAAAATTCTGGGGCGCGAAGCTGGATTTCGAGCCGGCGTGACGCCGCCCTTTGCCCCTTGTTTTTCCTGCCCCATGCCCTATCTTTGTTAATCAGGTTTTTCGACCATTCATCCGCAAATATATTTTCATCCAACCGCAAGGGAGCAGGCTATGCTTTACATCGAATTGAAAAATCACAAGATTCCGGCGCTGGGCTACGGCACGTGGCAATTGCGCGACAAGGCCTGCGAGGCCGGCATCGCCAAGGCGCTCGAGGTCGGCTACCGGCACATCGATACCGCCCAGATTTACGAGAACGAGGAGGAAGTCGGCAACGCCCTGCAGTCCAGCGGCGTCAACCGCGAGGAGATTTTCCTGACCACCAAGGTCTGGATGTCGAGCGTGCGCGAGGGCGCGCTGCAAAAATCGGTCGAGGAAAGCCTGAAAAAACTGAAGACCGATTACGTCGATCTGCTGCTCATCCACTGGCCGGTCAAGGAGGTTTCCTTCGCCGAGCAGATGAAGGCGCTCGACAGCGTGCGCCTCGACGGCCGCGCGAAGCTCATCGGCGTTTCCAACTACACCGTCGCGCAAATGAAGGAAGTGGTGGAAGACATCGGCACGCCCATCGCGACCAACCAGGTGGAATACCATCCTTTCCTCTCGCAGGCGCCGGTGCTGGAATTCGTGCGCAGCCACGACATGTTCCTGACCGCCTATTCCCCCCTCGCCCGCGGCAAGATCCGCGACGAGGAAGCGCTGAAGACCATCGCCCACAAGCACGGCAAGAGCGTCTCGCAAATCGCGCTGCGCTGGCTGGTGCAGCAGGACCGCGTCGCGGCCATTCCGAAGGCGGCGGGCGAGGACCATATCCGCGAGAATTTCGACATCTTCAATTTCGAGCTGGACGCCGACGACATGAACAAGATCCATGCGCTGGGCCACGAAGGCGGCCGCCTCATCAATCCCGAATGGGCGCCGCACTGGGACAAGACGCAGGCCGCTTGAAGCCACGCGCCGGAAACGCCAAAAAAAGCCGTCCCTTCGCGGGGGCGGCTTTTTTATTCCACACTCCTACTCGCGGAAAAAGAAATGCTTCACGTCGTCGAACAGCCGCCGCGTCTGGTAGGCGAATTCGGTGCCGTCCAGAAAAGTCTTCAACCCGCGCCGGAAACGCGCGAGTTTTTCGCCAAACGTGTATTTGTAGCCCAGCCGCCGCCGCGCCTCGCGGATGAGCTGGCGGGCCTCGCGCTTGCCGTCGGCATAGCTGCAATAACCTTGTTTAAGCGCCCTTGCGAAGGCGCTGCGGGCCAGCGCGTTTTCCTTCTTCATCGCCAGCACCAGCACGGCCTGGCACAGGCGGATGTCGTCGATCTTCTCGTCGAAGCAATCGGAGATGCGCCGCATCGCCGCGTCGTCGATCTTCTTGCCCATGAAAAATATGTCTTCAACCATGCCGCTTCGCCTTTTTCATCACGGCGACGCCAGCAGCCAGATGGCCCCCAGCGCCATGCAGACCGCGGCCAGCTGCAGCCTGTTCAGCCGCTCGCCCAGCACCGCCCAGGCCAGCACCAGCGCCACGATGGGATACATCGCCGTCATGGTGACGATAACGGCGACCGGCCCGCGCTGCAAGGCGAGGAAGAAAAGCAGGACCGCGCAGACCGTCAGCGTGCTGGACACGAGGGTGATCAGCACCGCGTTGCGGTTATGCTCCAGCCGCAGCCGCAGGCTGACAAGCACCGGCAGGGCGACCATGAGGTTGCCGAAGGCCTCGTAAAAAATCACGCTGTGCGGCTGCATGGACTGCAGGGCCAGCTTGGGCAGGAAGGCCCAGAAGCCCCACATCAGCATGGCGGCGACGGCAGGCGGCAACCAGTTCTTGTTCGGATGCGGGCTATTTGTCACGCGTGGCCCCCAACAAGACGATGGAGGCGACCCCCAGCAAGACGCCCGCCGCATGGCGCGGCGTCAGCGGCGCGTGCAGCAGCACGCAGGACAGCACCGTGGCCACCAGCGAATAGAGCGAGGAGATCATGGAAACATAGATGAGCGGCCCGCGCCGGAGCGCCTCGAGGTAGATGAGCTGGCCGAGGCTGCCGCTGAACCCCGTGGCCAGCGCGAGCAGCACGCCGCGCGGCTCGAATTCCGGCCCGCCGTAAAAAAGCTGCACGAGGCTCACCCCGCACAGGAAGAACAGCGAGTGATAGACGATGAGGTGCCGCGGGCTCAGCGACTTCAGGGCCAGCTTGGGCAAAAACGCCGTCACGCCCCAGCCGAACAGGGCGAGCATCGCATACGGCAGCCAGGTCGCAATAAACATAATGTTGTTCCGGGATATGAGCCTTCTCCCACTATATCAAAGCCTTCGCGCGCGCCCGCAATGAATTTTATCCCGCGAATTTTATTTTGCGCGCCGCAACTCTTGGCTTGCCGTGCCGGGTTCCTGTATATATACCGCAGGTATATACGCCAAGGAGTGCCCCAAGTGACCGATTCATCCCCCGCCCCCAAACGCTTCCTCGTTTCATGGGACCAGTTCCACCGCGACAGCAAGGCGCTGGCCTGGCGGCTGCTGGAAAAGGGCGAGAACTGGAAGGGCATCATCGGCATCACCCGCGGCGGGCTCATCCCCACCGGCATCGTGGCGCGCGAGCTGGACATCAAGGTCATCGAAAGCCTCAGCATTTCCAGCTACGACGACAAGACCCAGCGCGAGGCCCGCATCCTGAAAACCTTCAACGCCGAGCTGACGGGCGATGGCGAGGGCTGGCTGGTCATCGACGATCTGGTCGATTCCGGCAATACCGCCAAGCTCATCCGCGAGATGCTGCCCAAGTGCCACCTCGCGACCGTTTATGCAAAACCGAACGGCGAGCCGCTGGTCGATACCTATGTCACATGGGTCAGCCAGGACACCTGGATCTACTTCCCCTGGGACGTCGATATCCAGCCCACCGACCCCATCGTCAAGCGCGCTTGAACCCGGTGGATTTAAGGAATAAAAAGGTCTAGAGTATAGCCGTTAAAAAATAACAATAAAAAAAGGGATTCCCCTCCATGAGCATGGAAACCAACAAAATTTTCGCCGCCTTCCTCGTCGCCGGCATCATCAGCATGCTGTGCTGGTTCCTCTCCCACGAGCTCTACCACCCCGAGCCGCTGGAGAAGAACGCTTATGTCATCGCCGCCGCGGGCGGGGAAGAAGCCGCGCCCGTCGCCGCCGCCCCCACCGGGCCGGAGCCGATCGACGACCTGATGAAAACCGCGGATGCCGAAAAGGGCAAGCAGATCGCCAAGATCTGCGCTTCCTGCCACACGCTGGGCAAGGGCGAGCCCGCCCGCATCGGCCCGAACCTCTTCGGCATCGTCGGCAACCACCACGCGCATATGGCCGGCTTCTCCTATTCCAGCGCGATGGAATCGCTGTCGAAGGAAACCTGGGACGTCGATCACCTGAACCACTTCCTGTGGAACCCGCGCAAGACCATCGACGGCACGAAAATGACCTTCGCCGGCCTGAAAAAAGCGCAGGACCGCGCCGACGTCATCAAGTATCTCGAAACGCTGAAGTAAGCACTTCGCGCAAGGGAATTGAAAAAGCCCGCCGCGCCCTTTCATGGGCCGGCGGGCTTTTTGCGTCCGAGGGGGGGACTCAGGCGCGCGGGAGGCTGAAGTAGGGGCCTTCGATATTGTTGGGGGGCGCCAGCACGCCGGTCGAGCCGTGCACCAGCAACGCCGCATGGGCGCCGGAACGCGCGCGGACCATGTGCGGCACCAGAATGCCATCGACGTCGATACGAACCTTGTAGTAACCGCCGCTGTAGGCCGAGATTGCTTTGCGCATTTGAATTCTCCTCATCACATCGGGCCTCTGTGCTCCGGGCGGGCCCGCCTCCGGGTGGAAGCCTTGCTGACCGGCTCCACGCCATAAGACTATGCACAGAGTATGCCATAACTAATGCGGCAAGGATTTCAATAATTTACGTAAAATATTAAGCGGCATTCCCTGCCCTTTCCCCGTCCCGCAAGCGGAGCGGAAGGCACAATCTGCCCGCAAAGGAGGAAAAAGAAGCCTAGCCGCAGATGGCGCCGCCGGGCAGGCGGCGGACCTTGAAGACGGTTCGGCCGTGGTGTTCGGTGTCGTACTCCGTCTCGAGCAGCCCGGTCACCTCATCCGCCCCGACATGGCCGAGGGTGAGCGTGCCCTTGATGATATCCGGCTTCAGTCGCGCCACGCCGCAAAGCGTCATGCCGTGTCCCGCCCTCATCACCCCGTCGATGGGGTAGCTCTTGCCCGCGCTGTCCTCGCCCAGCTGCGCATAGACAGTGACGGTGCAGCCGGTATCCAGCTTGATCTCGAAGGCCGCGCCGTCCCAAGGCGCGCAGGTGGCCTTCGCTGTGCCGCCGACGACGTCGTCCTTCACGGCCAGAACCTTTTCGCCGAAATGCTTCTTCACGTAGGCGATATTGTCATCCATCGAAACCCCCGTCTCGCTCACCAGCATCAGCGAGCCAGAGGCCGCGCTATTGCCCATGTAAAGCCAGCGCTGGCCCGCGGCGAAGCTGATGCCGCAGGTATTGAGCATCTCGTCCACATCGAAATCCGCATTATCCGCGATGCCCTTGACGCCTTTTTCGACGTGGAAATAGGCCGCCCCGTTCTCGACCGTGCGCACGGTGCCGACGAAAATCGTCTTCGCCGCCGCCTCGCGCTGTTCGAAGCTGGTCTGCACCATGGAGCAGGCGAACCCCGGCCGCGCCAGCAAGACGAGGCAAAGCCCGAAAACCGCCATAAAACCTTTTGTGAAAATGCGCGCCGCCATAACCGCCCCCTGTGGAAAGCCCCTGAAAACATGCCCTTTCACTATAGACGCCCCGCGCGGCTTTTTCCTTGGCAAAAAGCCGCCGCGCTCCAGATTGTTGAAAACAAAGGGGAAAACGAATACTTTGCGGAATCAGCCAAACCTGCTACAGTGCGCCCACCCAAAAACGGACAGGTGGCCGAGTGGTTGAAGGCGCTAGTCTCGAAAACTAGTATAGGTGTAAGCCTATCGAGGGTTCGAATCCCTCCCTGTCCGCCATATTTTTCAATGCTTTACTAGTATTTTCACCATGGCAGACGCATGCAGCGCCAGACAAAAAAACTGGTGACTGTTTCTATTTAATTGATACTCAAGGCAATTTTACTTACACAGTTTCTTACACATATATTCCAGTATAATCTGGCATATATTGATTTTACCGTCAAAGATAAGGCGTGGGGAAGAACCGCCCAGCAAGAAGCGGAAGTTAGTCACCATATCTGCCACCAAGATTAGCGTGCCACGTTCCCATTTACACTTAACATTTTGGTGCCATGGTCGGCTCTTAAATTGCTCCGCGATACCCAAAGCAGCCTGAGCTCCGTCATTGAGAGGAATATCTTGACATGGCAACGTAACTCGATATTTATGCTTCGTGCTCTCAATTTTATTGCTGTCCCTTAATATAGCTCTAACTTTTCCTCCCTGCACATTACTGCAATTTAAGCACCATGGCAGATATCAACCGTCCAACGCCTCTTTCTCCTCACTCATCCGATAACCGATGCCCGGCTCTGTAAAAATATATTGCGGGTAGAGTGGATCGTCCGTCAATTTCTGGCGTAGCCGCTGGATGTAGATGCGCAGGTAATGGTCATTTTCTTCCGCATTCTTTCCCCAAACTTCCATCAAAAGTTCTTTTTGCGTGACGACCTGCCCTGCTTTTCTTACCAGTGCCGCCAGCAGACTATACTCCGTTGGCGTCAGATGCACCTCTTCCCCCAGCAGCAGAACACGGCGCCGCTCAAGATCCAGCGTCAGGTCTTTGTAGCTATACGACATGGAAGCAGCCGCCTGTCTTCTCGCCGCATGACGCAAGGCGACACGGATGCGGGCCATGAGTTCTGCCGTACCAAAGGGCTTTGTCAGGTAATCATCCGCGCCTTTTTCAAGAGCCTGTACCTTTTCCTCTTCCTGATTGCGGGCGGAGAGAATGATGACGGGCATCTGGCTCCAGTCGCGCAGCGACGCGATAATATCTTGCCCGTCCATATCCGGCAGGCCGAGATCGAGGATCAGAAGATTCGGCGGTCTGCCCTTGCAGATTTTCAGCGCCAACGCGCCGTTATCCGCGCTTTCGACGACATAGCCCTGCGCCTGCAGCGCCGTTTCAAGGAATCGACGGATTTCCGGCTCGTCTTCCACCACCAATATCCGCGCTTTATCCGTCATTGCCCGCAGCCTTTCTCTCGTCTTCCTTTCTCTCGTCTTCGGCAGGCGGTGTGACAAGAAGGCTTGCAGGTAGGGTAACGACAAAACGGCAGCCCCCTACGGGCAGGTTTTCAGCGCTTATCGTACCGCCGTGAGCTGTCACCGCCGCCTGACAGATGGCGAGCCCCAGGCCTGCACCCTTTGGCCTGTTCCCATGGTCATAGGTCGCAAATTTGCTAAAAATATCGCGTTCATGCCCTGCTGGAATGCCGGCGCCGTTATCTTCGACCATCAGCACAAACAGGCCATTTTCATTTACGGATGCTTTTAAAGTGACTTGCGTTCCGGCGGGCGTATGACGGCTCGCGTTTTCGAGCAGGTTTTGCAAAACCTGACTAATCAAAAGCCCGTCCATGCGGACGAAAGGCAGGCCGGAAGCAACCTCGACCGTCAGGGGATGATTTTTCATCAGACCGCGAGAACTTTCTATCGCATTGCCAATGATTTCCGCTGGATCATAGGGCTGCATGCGCAATCTCAGGTGTCCGCCTTCAATACGGGTGATATCCAGCAAGTTATTGACAATGCGGGTCAGGCGGCGCGCCTCGTGGCGAATGGAGGACAGCAGTCGGGCTTCCGCCGTCTCCGGCGCGGCGGACTGCGACAGCGCCTCTGCTGCGCCTGCGATTGCCGCAAGCGGGCTTCTGAAATCGTGTGAAACTGAACTGAGCAATGTATTGTGCATTTTCTCGCGCTCGGCAGCAAGGCGTGCGCGTTCGGCGGCATCGGCTGTCTCGGCCCGCTCGATGGCACCGGCCAGTAATCCCGCTTGTGTTTGCAGCAGGATTTTCTGGTCTTCCTGCGGCGTTGTCCCGACAGGAAGAGAAACTTCAAGAACGCCGTAGCTTTTGGACAGGCCGCGCAAGGGCATATAAATACGGTAGCGATCGCCGTCAGTTCTTGCCGTGCTCTCAACCAGATCATTTCGTTGAAAACATTTACTGACTTCGGGAGGCGCGTCTTTCAGTGTGGTCTTATCATCGGCATGCCAAAGATGTGCCTCTGTCAAAAACGAACTCCTCAGGCAACGCAGCAGCGCCGCGTTCATTTCTTTGCGATCACGGGTTTCTGCGAGATCTTTCGTCAGGACATAGAGCATGCGTGCTCCATGCTCACGGCGGCGGGAAAGCACCACTTGTTCCCTCAATCGCGCTGCCTGGGTCGAGATAACAAGGCAGGCCAGCAGCATGACAGCAAAGGTCAACCAGTAGGACGGGTTATAAACGTTGAAGGTATAGAGTGGCTCAACAAAGAAATAGTTAAAAGCCGTCACGCTGAGGAGGGAGTAAAGCACCGCAGGCCGCTGCCCCAGCGATGCCGCCACCATGACCGCGCCCACAAGATAGACCATGATGATGTCGATGTCGGAGAAAATGCCGCGCAACTGCTGTCCCGCCAGCGTACAAATAACAACGGCGAGCAACGACAGGGCTAAACCTGGCAGGGTGGTTTTGCCCGTATCTGTCTGAATGTTGCTTGCTGTTTCTGGCATCGTCTTTCGCGGTACGGTTTTAAGGGGGCACAGCCTGCTTTCAGGCAGGAACAGTATAGGCCTAAATCCGAACAGCGGGCAACGCAAAGGCATCTTCCTGAATATATTGATATATTGCCTGTTCGCGAGCATCATCTTACGGCTTTCAGATCATGATATGCCGCCCGACCTCGATAACACGGCTGACTGGCAGCTGGTAAAAATCCGTCGGTTCCGCCGCGTGTTTCGACAGCCAGATATAAATAAAGTCCTGCCAGAGCGGCAGGCCATATTTGGGATGTGCACGCAGCGACCGGCGCGACAGGAACAGAGAGGAATCCGCCCAGTCGAAATAGATGCCGCTGTCTTTCTTTCCATTGAGGCGCAGAATTTCTTCTTGTACGTTCGGTGTTTCCTGAAAGCCGAAGCGCAGCAGAATCACGCTGAAATCCTCGTTCAGATGTGTGATGACGGCGCGGTATTCGGGGTCGACATAGGGAATGGGCTCTGATTTGACGCTGAGAATAATGTTCTTTTCATGCAGCACTTTGTTGTGGCGGATATTCTGCGTCAGTGCGGCTGGCGTGCGTGAAATATCATTGGAGAAGAAAAACGCCGTGCCGGAAATGCGCTTGAGATCGGGATAGCGTTCCTTGTATGCCGCAATGAACTTGTCGAGCCGGATATCGCGTTTGCGCGCGCGGCCATTGATGATAAAGGTGCCCTGTATCCAGGTCAGCATGATCAGCATCATGACAGCCGCCATGCCCAGCGGCACCCAGCCTCCCTCAAACACCTTGAGCATATTCGCTCCAAGAAAGACACAATCGATGACGAAGAACGGCCCGACCAGCACGGCCGCCGCCCAAAGCGGCCACTCCCATATCTGCCAGATGATGAAGAAAGTCATGATGGCGGTCAGCACCATGGTGCCGGTCACGCTGATGCCATAGGCCGCTGCCATATTGCTTGATGACTTGAACAATAAGACGAAGATAATGACGCCGATCATCAGCATGTAATTCACCTGCGGCAGATAAATCTGGCCGGAATGAATGTCGGAAGTATGCAGGATTTTCATACGCGGCAGGATGCCAAGGTTGATGGCTTGGCGGGTAAGGGAATAAGCCCCGGTAATCACGGCCTGACTGGCGATGATGGTCGCCATGGTCGTGATGCCGACCAGCGGCAATAGCCATGACTTGGAGACCATCTTGAAAAACGGATTATCTAGCGTTGAGGGATCGTGCAGCACCAATGCGCCTTGCCCCAGATAATTGAGCGCCAGCGCAGGAAAGACAAACCATGCCCAGGCGAGCTGAATGGGTTTGCGCCCGAAATGCCCAAGGTCGGCATAAAGTGCTTCCGAACCTGTCACGGCCAGAAAAATGGAGCCCAGCACGATGAAGGACGCAGAGCCGTGATGCACAAGAAAAATCACCGCATGCCATGGGTTGATCGCGGCCAACACCTGCGGCGCATCCGCGATATGGCTTAGTCCTGTGCAGGCCAGCATCAGAAACCAGATGACCGTCACCGGCCCGAAAAGGCTCGACACCTTATCCGTCCCGCGCGACTGAAAAAGGAACAGGCCCAGAATAATCCCCAGTGTGATGGGGATGATGTAAGGATCGAACGCAGGTGTCACCACTTCCAGCCCCTCGATAGAGGACAAGACGGAGAGCGCGGGGGTGATGATTCCGTCGCCGAAGAACAGCGCGGCCCCCATCATGCCCAGAAACAAGAAAATTGTCGTGTTGCGATACAGAATGCTACGCGCCAACGCCATCAGTGCCAGAATACCGCCCTCGCCGTGGTTGTCGACGCGCAGCAGAATACTGACGTATTTGATCGACACGATGATGGTCAGCGACCATAAAATCAGCGACAGGATGCCCAGCACATCCGCCGTTGCGGGAAGCTGCCCTGCCGGAACTGCCGCATGCAGCGATTCCCGCAGCGCGTAGATTGGGCTGGTGCCAATATCGCCATAAACAACGCCGACCGCGCCGATGGTCAACCGCCACGTCATGGCTGAATCCATCTCGCCGTGATGCTGTTCCGTCTCAAAAGAAGGTGTCGTCGGTTCCATACCCTTATGCCGCCATTTTTGTTTTTATTTATTCCCCTATTATCGGCGGCGGGGAGATGGCGGGTCGTGTAAATAATCCGTAAAAAAGTGGTATATTCATAATATTAATACACTAAGACATTGATAAATAATTATGTCTCGTCCTCAGCGCTGATCCTGTAACCGATGCCGGGCTCTGTAAAAATATGTCGCGGATAAAGGGGATCATCTCCCAGCTTTTGACGTAGACGCTGGATATAGATGCGCAGATAATGGCTATGCTCTTCGGAGCCTCGCCCCCAGACTTCGCGCAAAAGCTCTGCGTGTGTCACAATCTGACCCGCTTTTGCAACCAACACTGCCAAAAGATTATACTCCGTTGGTGTTAAGCGTGTTTCATTGCCCCCCACCGATACTTTTCTGCGCGCTAAATCGACAATAAGATCTCGGCTGCAATAGGCCGCTTCCTGCAACGTTTCCCGCCTGTTCACATGACGCAGCACAACCCGAACCCGCGCCAGAAACTCTTTCATGCCAAAAGGTTTTGTAAGGTAGTCGTCCGCGCCTCTTTCAAGAGCCAAAACTTTCTGTTCTTCCTGATCACGCGCAGAAAGAACAATGATAGGCACTTTTGACCATGCCCGAATAGCACGAATAATTTCCTGCCCATCCATATCCGGCAGCCCCAAATCAAGTATAACAATATCGGGTAATTTGCCGGAACAAATTCTAAGGCAATCCACACCTGTACCAACAATCCGAGATACATAGCCATTGTTTTCGAGAGCTGCGGAAATAAATTGCGCAATATCCGGCTCATCTTCGACAATCAATACTTGTCTTTGCAATGTCATCGTTACGATAGCTCCGGTATGGTCAGCTCTGACGGCAGTTCAATGACAAAGCGCGCGCCGCCGGTACGATTGGTCTCCGCATAAATGCGCCCCATATGCGCAGAGACGATAGCCTGACAGATTGCGAGCCCCAGCCCTGCACCTTTTGGCCTGTCTCCCTGATCAAACGTCGCGAATTTCTTAAAAATTTCTCGTTCCTGTCCGGGCGGAATGCCCGGGCCATTATCCGACACAGAAATCCGCAAACCGTTATTATACATGTCAGCAAAAACCGTTATTTCCGTGCCGGGCGGTGTATGGCTGGTGGCGTTTTCGAGCAAGTTCTGAATGACCTGACTTATCAGCAGTCCGTCCATATTGACAAAAGGAATGTCCTGCAAACTCTTCAACAACAGCTTATGGTTTTTTAGCGTTTCACGGCAGCTTTCCGCCGCACTGCCAATAATCTCTGGCGGGAAATACGGATGAACATTCAACTTCAACCGCCCGCCTTCAATGCGCGTTATCTCCAGAAGGTTGCTCACGACCTTCGTCAGGCGTGCCGCTTCGTGACGGATTGAGCGTAAAAGGCGTTGCGCCGTTTCCGAATTTGTGTCGTGCGGCTCCTGCAACAAGGTATCGGCGGCGCCGGTAATGGCCGCAAGCGGACTGCGCAAATCATGTGAAACCGAACTGAGCAAGATATTGCGCACGCGTTCCTTTTCCGCGAGCAATCCCGCCTGTTCAGCCGCTTCCGCTGTTTCGGAACGCTCAAGCGCGGAGCCCAATAGGCTCACGAAAGTTTCCATGATAAGTGCCTGCCCATGCAAGAATATGTCGTTCTTCGGCCGTATGCCAACCACGCCCAACGTCATGTTTGTGCCCGTGACGGGTAGATAATAGAGACAGGCACTCGGCATTGTGTTCGTTCCAAGTCCCGCAGGTTGGCCATTCTTGTAGCACCAGTCGGCAACCACTTCTTCCTTGAAAAAATCTCCGGTTTCGCTGCCGTATACTAGCTCAAGCATGCCTTTTTTGCCGGGATACCAGATGCAGATATCGCCGCCAATCGTTTGGGAGATACGCCGAATAACCGTTTCGCTCATCTCCTCACGCGTACGTGTCGCCGTCAGCTCGCGCGTCAGGTTGTAGAATATCTGCGTTTCATGCTCCCGCCTGCGCGCCAGCATCAATTGGTCACGTAATTTTGTCGCAAGAGACGAAATTGTCACGCTCGTTAAAAACATCACGGTGAATGTCAACCAGTAGGATGAGTCATAGACGTTGAAAGTAAATCGCGGCTCTGTGAAGAAAAAATTGAACGCACTGACGCAAAGAACAGAATACAGCAAGGAAGGTCCGCGCCCCAGCCCTGCCGCTGTCACCATCACGCCGATAAGGTAGAGCATAATGGTATCCATATTCGTAAAGAAAAACTCTGTCTGGTAAGCTCCAAAGGTAATCGCAGAGACAAGGATGGCCGCGTATCCGTATCTCATTCCTTCATGGCGTGACATGGGCATCACCCTGCGCCGGTTGAAAGCGACGCTCAGCGCGGCCGGGGTCGTAACAATATAGACATCAATATCACCACTTTCTGTGACGATGAATTCGGCAAGATTTTTTTTAAAAATGGATGCCCAATATGGCTTGCCCGATTTTCCGATGACAATTTTGGTAATGCCGTTGTTGCGGGCATAGTTAATCAGTTCGTCTCCGACGCGCGTGCCTGTCAGCGTCACGACTTCCGCACCGTTCGTTTCAGCGTTATGTAGGACGTGCTGTATATGCTGGCGCGATCTTAAATCTTGCGCTTCGGCCACGGGCGTTTCGACATAAGTGACAAGCCATGGTGACTTGAGCCCAGTCGCGAGCCGCCTTCCAGTTCTGACAAGTTTCGCGGCAAACGCATCCGAGCCTACGCATACCATGATTTTTTCACCAACAGCATTCGGCGTTCTGAGTCCCTCTCGCCGCCGCTGTTCGTCGCTGTCGATATCAACGTAATCCGCCGTCCTGCGCAAGGCGAGCTCTCGAAGGGACTGTAGGTTGGTTTTGCGAAAAAAGTTCTGCACCGAGCGTTCATTCGCGCCCGGCGCAATATAAACCTTGCCATCCCGCAGCCGCGCCAAAAGTTCATCCGGCGGCGTATCAACAAGCACGATATTGTCTGCTTCGTCAAAAAGCCTATCCGGAACCGTTTCACGCACAGAAATGCCAGTAATACTGCTAATGACATCGTTCAAGCTTTCAAGATGCTGTACATTCAGTGTGGTATAGACGTCAATCCCCGCCTGTATCAATTCCTCCACGTCCTGCCAGCGCTTGGGATGCCGCGAGCCTGGGGCGTTACTGTGAGCCAGTTCATCCAGCAGCAGAATATCCGGCCGGATTTTAAGAACTTCGTCAATATCGAATTCGCTCATCGTGACGTTCCGGTGCGAAAGAGAACGGCGTGGAAGAATGGGCAGACCTTCCAGCAATTGCAGTGTTTCCTGCCGGCCATGCGTCTCAACAATCCCAACAAGAACATCGGCTCCTTCACGTTGACGCCGGTGCGCTTCCTGAAGCATGGCATAGGTTTTTCCTACACCGGCAGAACTTCCGAAAAAAATCTTGAGCTTGCCGCGCTTCTGTTTTCTTTCATCCGCTTCAATCTGACTGAGCAGAATATCCGGATCAGGCCTTTTATCTTTTTCCACCTGTGGCATGCGCTGCTTTCCTGTGAATATCCAGATTAAGCATCAATACATTGACAACCGGTTCCCCCAGCACACCAAAGGCGCGTGGTTGCGTGTTCTTTGTAATTAAATCGTCAATGTCTTTTTCCGTTAATCCTCGTAAACGCGCTACTCTTGCAGCCTGATATCTCGCCGCCGCAATACTGATGTCAGGATCAAGACCGCTTGCAGAAGCCGTCACTAGATCAACCGGCACGTCGCTTTCGTTTCCCGGGTCGGCGTCGTGCAGTGCCTTGACCCGTGCCTGCACCGTTTTCATCAAATCATCGTTATTGGGGCCGTAGTTGCTGCCAGAAGAAGATGCAGCATTATAAGGCATGGGCACGGTGGCGGAGAGCCGCCCCCAAAAATAATCTGGGTCGGAAAATTCCTGGCCGACGAGGCGAGAGCCCACGACCCTTACTGCCTCATCCCTGATCAGGCTTCCCGTGGCCTGCGCGGGAAAGATAGCCTTGGAAATACCAGTGACAAGAGCCGGGTAAAGCCCGCCGAAAATCACAGTCAGGCTCAGCCACATCAATATTGATATACGTAAGGAACTCATCGTCATGTCAGGTCACTCCCATTGCAACGAGGATTAAATCGACCGCCTTGATCCCGATAAAAGGGACAATGACGCCTCCAATGCCGTAAAAAAGAACATTGCGTTGCAAAAGCCGACTGGCGCCGACCGGCTTATAGCTCACGCCCTTGAGCGCCAGCGGGATCAGAAAAACGATGACAAGCGCATTGAAAATCACCGCCGACAGAATTGCGCTTTGCGGCGTCGCGAGATGCATAATATTTAAGGTCAGGAGCGCAGGGTATGTACTGGCAAAGGCCGCAGGGATAATGGCAAAGTACTTGGCCACGTCATTCGCGATACTGAAAGTTGTCAGGGCTCCACGGGTCATCAGGAGCTGCTTGCCAATTTCCACGATCTCAATCAATTTAGTGGGGTCAGAGTCAAGATCGACCATGTTCCCCGCCTCCTTGGCAGCCTGTGTGCCCGAGTTCATCACCACGGCTACATCCGCCTGGGCAAGAGCTGGTGCATCATTTGTACCGTCTCCAACCATGGCGACGAGTTCTCCCCCCGTCTGCATTTTTTTGATGTAATCGAGCTTGGTTTGCGGTGTTGCCTGCGCGATATAGTCGTCAACACCCGCCTCAGCCGCGATGGCCGCTGCGGTCAAAGGGTTATCTCCCGTTACCATGACGCTCTTGATTCCCATGCGGCGCAGATCTGCCAGGCGGTCTTTTATGCCGTGCTTGACGATATCCTTTAACTGAACAACACCTAGTATACGATTTCCTCTTGCGATCAGCAGCGGTGTGCCTCCCTCCCGCGCAATCCTGTCTGCAATTTGCCGTGCAGAAGGTGAAGGACTGCCGCCTGCCGCCGTGACAAGTGCTTCGACTGCATCAACCGCGCCCTTCAGAATTTTTGTATCCTTCAGCTCAATCCCCGATACGCGAGTTTCAGCGCTGAAAGGAACAAATGCTCCCTCAATCGAAGACATATCCCTTGGTGTAACTCCATATTCTTCATGGGCAAGATGAACGATGCTTTTTCCCTCCGGCGTTTCATCCGCCAACGATGAAAGCTCGGCCGCATCCGCCAAGTGTTGTATACTGCCTCCTTCAGCCGCATGAAAAGCGACTGCCTGACGATTGCCGTGCGTAATGGTACCCGTTTTATCAAGCAGCAAAACGTTGACATCTCCCGCTGATTCCACCGCCCTACCGGATTTTGCAACAACATTAGCCTGCACTAGCCGATCCATGCCCGCAATACCGATCGCAGAAAGTAATCCGCCGATAGTTGTGGGCGAAAGGCACACCAGTAATGCCACCAAAACTGTGACGCCGACAACCGAACCCGCACCTGATTTTTGAACAGCGTAAAGTGAATACGGCAGCAATGTCGCGCAAGCCAGCAGAAAAATAATCGTCATGCCCGCCAGAAGGATCGCCAGCGCAATTTCATTAGGCGTTTTCTGACGTTTGGCCCCCTCTACGAGGGCAATCATCTTGTCCAGAAAACTTTCACCGGGGTCAGCCGTCATTTTAATGACCAGCCAGTCTGACAGAATCTGCGTTCCGCCTGTTACAGCGTCCCTGTCGCCACCACTTTCGCGGATAACCGGCGCGCTTTCGCCTGTAATGGCACTTTCATCCACAGAAGCAATGCCTGCAACAACCTGACCATCGCCAGGAATGAAGTCGCCCGAGTCCACAAGAACAAAATGCCCTTTGCGCAATGTTGCGGAAGACACATGCAAATATTCATCTCGCTTTTCGGGGGATTTAAGTTGCTTGGCCTGAATATCACGGCGCGCAGCCCTCAGGCTCGCAGCCTGAGCCTTGCCACGCCCTTCGGCAATGGCTTCCGCAAAATTTGCAAACAGGCAGGTGAACCACAGCCAAAGAGCAACACCTGCGACAAACCAAGTCTGTTTATCGCCCTCGACTTTGTAAAAACAAAGAACCGTGGTAACGATTGCACCGGTATATACAACGAACATAACCGGATTACGCATCTGATATCCCGGTGAAAGGCGCAGGAAAGAATGCCTGATGGCGGCAATCACTTCCCGACGACCCATGATGGTTTCTTTTTTCTGTTTTGTCATGGCTTATCCCTGATGAATGGAATGAAGGGTTTGAAAATAATCAGCCAGCGGCCCCAGCGCCAAAGCAGGAACGTAGGTCAAGACGCCAACCATCAAGACAACACCCGTCAGCAGAAAAATAAACAAGGGCGTGTGTGTGGGTAATGTGCCGGCTGATGGCGGAACAGCGTTTTTCGCGGACAAAGACCCCGCAATCGCAAGAACGGGCAGCATGCACCAAAACCGGCTTAGCAACATCGATATACCAAGAACTTCGTTATAAAAAGGCGTATCGGCACCGAGCCCCGCGAAAGCACTGCCATTGTTGTTCCCCGCAGAAGAGAAGCCGTAAAGAATCTCGCTAAATCCATGAGCGCCCGTATTGAATGGCCCTGCCTGCCCGGCAGACGTCAAAACCGCGACGGCCGCGCCCAAAAGGGTGCAGAACAAAGGCACCAGCAACACGACGGAAGACATCTTGATCTCGTAAGCCTGAATCTTCTTTCCAAGATACTCGGGTGTGCGCCCCACCATCAGCCCGGCGATGAAGACGGTAATCAGGGCATAAACCAGCATCCCGTATAGTCCGCAGCCCACGCCGCCGTATATTATTTCACTGAACTGCATCATCAGCATGGGTACCAGCCCGCCTAAAGACGTGTAGGAGTCATGCATCGAATTGACTGAGCCGTTCGAGGCCGCCGTTGTCGTCGTCGCCCAGATAGCCGAGTTGACGACGCCAAACCTGTCTTCCTTGCCCTCCATATTGCCGCCGGACTGATAAATTCCCTGCCGCTGTTCGATATGCCCCAGCGCCGCCAGTCGCGGGTTGCCGCCCTGTTCCTGTCCGTAGCAGAATATAAGCAGCGGCAAGCAGATAATCGTCATTACGGCCAGAATCGCCCAGCCCTGACGCGTATCGCCCACCATATGCCCGAAAGCATAGCAGCAGGCTGCCGGTATTAGCAAAATGGCCAGCATCTCAAGGAAGTTAGACAGAGCCGTCGGGTTTTCCAGCGGATGCGCCGAGTTGACGTTGAAAAAGCCGCCACCGTTCGTTCCCAATTGTTTGATGGACACCTGCGAAGCCGCGGGCCCCACGGCGATCGTCTGTGTATTGACGACATGCGCGGATGTTTTCAGCGGATCCAGAAGATGAGCCTCTACCGATGAACCGAACGTCTGCACGACGCCTTGACCGACGAGCACAAGCGCCAAGACGAAAGAAAGCGGCAGGAGAATGTAGACCAGTCCCCGCACCATATCCGCCCAGAAGTTTCCGATCGTGCCAGAATTTTTCCGCACGAAGCTGCGGATAAAGGACGCCATCACGGCCATGCCGACGGCTGCGGAAATGAAATTCTGCACACCCAGGCCCGCCATTTGCGTCAGGTAACTCATTGTCGTCTCGCCGCCATATGCCTGCCAGTTGGTATTGGTCGTAAAACTGGCCGCAGTGTTAAAGGCGAGATCGGGGCTCAGCCCCGCCATCTTTTCCGGATTGAACGGCAGGCCCGCTTGCAAACGCAGAATCGCATAGAGCGCCGCGAAGCAGACCGTGCTGAAAATCGTTACATGCCATGCATAGGCCTTCCACGTCATCTCCTCTTCAGGATTGACGCCGCTGATTTTGTAGATGCCTTTTTCAAGCCAGCCCAGCGCGCCGGAGAGGAATGTCCGTTCCCCTTGGTAAACACGCGACATAAAAATCCCCAAGGGCTTGACGCAGACGAAAAGCACCAGGAAATACAGAAAAATTTGCAGCGCGTCATTGAACGACATATTCATCACGGGAACAGCTCCGGCTTTAACATTGCGACAACAAGATAGACAAACAGGGCGAGAACGATCACCCCCATTACACCGTAAAAGATCGTCACGATTCAGCCTCCTTCAGCTTGTCCGCAAGCTTGATAAACAAGATATTGACTACCGCGAATAAAAGTATCTGCACCACGTAAACCCAGTCCATCACAGCTTCACCCATTACACGTTTCAAAAAAATTATCCGGCGGAGATAGCGCCCCCATGCGCAGGCATGGTGATATAGTAAATGCAGAATGCAACGGCAAAGCACGACAGCGCCTCCGCCAAGATAATGATTCTCTGCTTTTGTCTCTTTGCATCAATCATCCGCCCCAGCGTAAAGCAGCCAAGGTTAACCAGCGCAAGCGTAAGAATCTGCAGAAGAACAGCTTTTGACATCACAATTCATCCTTTCTTTTATTGTGCGCCTTTCACAGCCCGCGTCTTGTAAAAAGAATATAAAAACGGTTCATGCGTTTTTTACGCCGTGTTTACACGCCTTCGTTTTTGACATTTTTTTTACAAGACCGATGCGCGCTCCCGCGTCATAGTCCGTACATCAGACAACTTTGAAAGAGACGGAAAATGTCAGACAAACGCACTGTCGGTTACTATGCCGCCATCATCTGCACCATCGCATTTCTCGCAGCCTCTTCGCCTTCCCTGGCGGATGAAGGCAATAACGCGCCCCCGGCACTCATGCCGTCCATGGCAGGGCCGCTTGCCGCAACGTCTTCGCCCCATCACTTCACGGCAGGCCCCTTGGGATACGTTTACGTCAGCGGTGCGCTCGGTGGCCTCGGCCTGACACAGAATCCGCATCAGTCGGACGGGCTGCCGCGCACGACCGCCGATATCGGCAACGCGCAAATATTCGTCCAGAACGCAAGCGGCCCTGTGCAGTTTTTTCTCCAGTTCGGCGATTACGCCTTGCCGTCATTGGGCACAAACTATCTGCGGGCGGCAGAAACAACCGAAAAAACTTTCAATTTCCTGCCGCAGGCATATCTTAAGTTTTCGCCGACGGACAATTTTTCTATAGAGGCGGGAAAATTACCGACGCTTCTGGGCGCTGAATATACCTTCACGTATGAAAACATGAACATCGCCCGCGGTCTTTTGTGGAATCAGGAGAATGCCGTCAACAGAGGCATACAGGCAAATTACGCAACAGGCCCGCTCTCCTTCTCGCTCTCATGGAACGACGGATTCTATTCCAACCGATTCAATTGGCTGACAAGCTCGCTGGCATGGACAGTCGACACCCGCAACACCTTGATCGTCACCGCCGGGGGGAATCTCGGCCACACGGGCTACTCAAGTTTTACAACGCCGGTCGCGCAGAACAACGGGCAGATTTACGACCTGATATATACTTATAGTGATGAAAAACTCACGTTGACGCCATACCTGCAATATACTTTTGTGCCGCAAAATGCAGGGATTGGCATCGCGCACGACGCCTCGACAATCGGCGCCGCCCTGCTCGCAAAATATGCGCTTGATGACCAATGGAGCCTTTCTGCCCGTGCAGAATATATCGGCAGCAACGGCGGCGCCAGCGCGCCCAACCTTCTTTACGGCTACGACAGCAAGGCATGGTCGCTCACAGTCACGCCTGCCTTTCAGAAAGGCCGGTATTTCGGGCGCGCGGAGGCATCCTACACCCGGGCCGACAATATCACACCCGGTGCGGCTTTCGGCTCTTCGGGCAATGATCACGGCCAAGCTCGATTTATGATTGAAACGGGTATCCTTTTCTAAAGCCAGATTGCTCATTACAGTAGTGGAGAGACATTACGAGATTACGAAGCTGTCTATGCTGTAAAAAATGCTTGCAAACTTACACATTTCCTTACACACTCTGGCTGGTCTAGAAAAATTACTACATAAAATCAAAAAGATAGAAAACCCATGCTCGTCTCGAAAACTAGTATAGGTGTAAGCCTATCGAGGGTTCGAATCCCTCCCTGTCCGCCAT
>WGNE01000069.1 GCA_016124645.1 Alphaproteobacteria bacterium | reverse complement strand
TCACCGGATCGACCGAGGTCGGGCGCATCATCCGCGAGGCGACGGCGGGCAGCGGCAAGGCGCTGACGCTGGAGCTGGGCGGCAAGTCCCCCACCATCGTCTTTGAAAACGCCGATCTCGACAGCGCGGTCGAGGGCGTGGTGGACGGCATCTGGCTCAACCAGGGCGAGGTTTGCTGCGCGGGCTCGCGCCTTTTGCTGCAGGAAGGCATCGCGGAAAAAATGATCGCGAAGCTGAAACGCCGCATGAAGAACCTGCGTGTCGGCTCCCCGCTCGACAAGGCCATCGACATGGGCGCCATCGTCGATGAGGAACAGTGGAAGAAAATCGACGGCCTCGTGAAGCAGGGCGTGAAGGAAGGCGCGACGCTGGTCCAGCCCGGCAAGGACGCCTGCCCGCCCAAGGGCTGCTTCTACCCGCCGACCATGCTGACCAACGTGCAGCCCGCCAACACGGTGGCGGAGGTCGAGATTTTCGGCCCCGTGGTTTCCGTCCTCACCTTCCGCACGCCGGAAGAGGCCGTGCTGCTGGCCAACAACACCCGCTACGGCCTCGCCGCGAGCATCTGGAGCGAGAACATCAACCTCGCCCTCGACATCGCGCCGCAGATCAAGGCGGGCGTGGTCTGGATCAACTCCACCAACATGTTCGATGCGGCCTGCGGCTTCGGCGGCTACCGCGAATCCGGCTTCGGCCGCGAGGGCGGGCGCGAGGGCATGTACGCCTACCTGAAACCCAAGTTCGCAAAATCCCTGCCGGCGTACAAGGAAGGCAAGACCGCCCTCTCCCCCGCCAAGCACGCGAAACCCGTCGAGGGCGTCGCCAATATCGACCGCACGGCGAAGCTCTACATCGGCGGCAAGCAAGCAAGGCCGGACGGCGCCTACAGCCTTTCGGTGCTGGACGCACAGGGCAAGCTGGCCGGACAGGTCGGCGAAGGCAACCGCAAGGACATCCGCAACGCGGTCGAGGCCGCGCGCAAGGCCGCCAGCTGGGGCAAATCCGCCCATCACCTGCGCGCGCAAATCCTTTATTATATCGCCGAGAACCTTTCCGCCCGCGGCGACGAGTTCAAGAAGCGCCTGCAGCAGCTGACGGGCGCAAGCCCCGCCGCCGCGCAGAAGGAAGTGGACGAAGCGGTGCGCCGCCTGTTCACCTACGGCGCATGGGCCGACAAATACGACGGGCAGGTGCATTACCCGCCCGCCCGCCTCGTCTCCGTCGCCATGAAGGAGCCGATGGGCATCCTCGGCATCGTCTGCCCGGATGAAAACCCGCTGCTCTCCTTCGTCTCGCTCTTCGCCCCCGCGATGGCGATGGGCTGCCGCTCGGTCATCATCCCGTCCGAAAAATACCCGCTGCTGGCGACCGACCTCTATCAGGTCTTCGATACCTCGGACGTTCCGGCGGGCATCGTCAACATCGTCACCGGCATCCGCAAGGATTTGGCCAAGACGCTGGCCGAGCACGACGAGATCGACGCAGTATGGTACTTCGGCTCCGACGCCTCGGGCAGCGAACTGGTGGAAAAATCCTCCACCGGCAACCTGAAGCGCACATGGGTCAACAACGGCCGCCAGCGCAACTGGCTGGACCGCGCGCAGGCCGAGGGCGAGGAGTTCCTGCGCCACGCGACCGAAATCAAGAACGTCTGGATTCCCTACGGGGAGTAAGCTGACATGCGCAAGACCGTCCTGCTTCTCTGCCTCGGTTTCATGCTGGCGATCGCCCCCGCGCGGGCCTTCGCCTGCATCGACGACATGGAGAACGACAAGAAGATCGCCGCCTATTACGGCGCGCTGCGGCAGGAATGCGGAGACGACGGCTGCTGCCTCGCCTCGGTTCAGGCCATGCAGCAAGGCGGCTTTGCCGAAGCCGAAAACGGCCAATGCCCCGAAGGCGTGACGCGCGAAACAATGAAATGCCCCGGCAAAGCGCTGGTCTGGTGCGAAAAACCCGTCTATACGCCGACCGACTGCCTTGACGGCAACATCCCCGCCCCGCCTTCCGGCGCGGCACCGCAGTAACGATTCATAGCATCAGGAAAAATCAGAAAGGCGTGTAGCCGCTACCCCTGTAGCCCGCCTTTTTCTTGGGCTGCGCAGGCTGTGGCTTGAATTCCGCGGGCGGGAAATCGGCGAAGATTTTTTCCAGCGGCAGCTCGGGCCCATAGGGGTCCGTGCCCTGCGAGAGCAGGTCTGCCACTTTTTTCGACTGCTCGGCGGTCAGGCCAAGGCGTTTTTCCGCCAGTTCCGCGCAGGCGGTGCCGACGTCGCCCACCAGCTGGAGCATTTCGGGGGACATGGGCTGCTTGCCGCTGAAGATATCGGCGTAGGCGTCCGCCCCCGCGCGCATCAGCCCGACAAGCAGCGTCGCGTCCGACAGGCGCTGGGCCAGCTTTGCCACGCTCGCGCTGGCGAATTTGACCGTGTGGTTCGTCTCCATGCCCTTCACGCTGCCCTTGCGGTTGCCCGAAAGGACGGCGGGGATCTTGCGGACCTCGTCCATCATCTTGCGCGCATAATAGGCGAATTCCGGGTATGACGGGTCCTGCGCGAGGTCTTCGAGCATGACGGGGCGATGGGTCGGCGCGGGTTCGGGTTCGGCAACCGGCTCTTCGGCGACCGGCTGTTCCTGACCGTCCCGGCCTTGCTCGCCGTCCTGTCCGTCCTGCCCTTCGGCTTCCTGCGCCAGATGCTCGGGCGCGGGGGTTTCCGGCGCGGCGGCGGGCTCGGGCGAGGCCGCCTTGTTGAAGGCCTCTTTCAGGCCGGATTTCTGTTCACGCGCCGCGTTTTCCTTGGCGTCCGCGGCGTTTTCCTTGGCGGCAGGCGCTTCTTCTTTCTTCGCGTCTTCGGCAACCGGCTCTTCTTTCACGGGTTGCGTGTTTTCATTCGCGGGCGCGGGGGTCGCTTCGGGCTTGATCTCTTCCATCCATTCGGCGGGCCAGCTGTGGACCAGCTGCGCGTAGAGCTCGTCCCAGCTGTCGATGGGCTTTTGCTTCTTGCGGAACAGGGCGTTGAGGCTCTTGCGGCTCATGTAGGTGCCCTTGACGAGCGGCTGTTCCTGCTCCACACGGAAGACGTTGCCGCTGTCGTCGAAATGCACGCCGAAGCGGTTGGCGAAGTCGAGATAGGTCGGGGCCGCGCCCACCACCTGCACGAAATCCGCCGCGCGGCGCTCGCGTTCGAAGGCGCGCAGGTCGCGCACGACTTCCAGCGGGTCGTCCGTCGTGCCCATCGGCCAGGAGCTCAGGCCGAAGGTTTCGACGTTCGTCAGGTCATAATGGTAGATGGACATCGACCATTCCTCGTTGCCCTCCGCGTTGCGGCGGGGCGAGACGGCCATATACATGCGCTCGTTCTTCTTCTCGCCGTTGGCGAATTCACGGGAAAGGATCCAGCGGGGCTCATTGCCGGGCTCCTGCAGGGAACCGTCCGGCAGTCTGCGCGGCTGCTTCATCCATGCTTCTTCGCGCTTTTTCTTGCCGAACCAGTCGAACATTACCGTTACATCTCCTCAATCACACGCCGCCGGCATATTGGCACAGGCCGTATGGCCGCGCAACACGCCCGTTAGACTTCCCGGCGGTTACTGACCGGGAGCCTTCGGGGTCTTGACGTCCGGCTTTTTGCCGGGCGCGTTGTCCTGCTCGGCCGCGGCGGGCTGCGCTTGCGGTTCCAGCTCGGGCGCCTGCTTGTTGAATTCGCTGGTCACGCCGGGCTTGACCGTTTCGCTCATGGTGTTGAGCTGACGGACGCCTGCCTTGCGGTTCTGGATCTTGTCCATCACGTTGCCGCGGGCGGTGTAGTAGCGGGTCAGGAAGCCCGGCAGCCAGCCCGGAATCGGGTCTTTCTTCGGGTTGACGACCCATGCCTTCAGACGGTCCATCTGCTCCTGCGTGCCGCCCAGCTCGGTGAACTTGGCTTGCGCGCGATCGACGGATTCGCGGATCTGCGTGATCAGGCTGGTGCTGACGTTATTGGCGCTGAGGGTGCTTTGCTCCAGCGCTTCCAGGTTTTTCGACGCGTAGAGCAGGTTGGCGTACAGCTCGCACTCGGCGGTGAATTTCTGGAAGGGCTCGACATGCACGCCGAGAGCCTTGGTTTTTTCCAGCTCGTCCTTCATGACGGGCAGGAGGTCGTCGATGAGGTTCCTGAACGACGGCGCGCTGCCCGCGTAGTTCGCGAGCGTGGCTTTCGCCGTTTTCAGGAATTCCTTCTTCTCCGCCGGCTGCACGCCCTCGATCTTGTCGAAGCCGTCGTCGAGGCCGGTGAGCTGCTGGATGCCGAGGTAGAACGCGCCGACCATGCCGTTGAACTTGTCCATGCTGGACAGGACCTGGCCGACCTTCAGCTTGCTTTCAAGCGTCGCGGTCGGGCTGGCGGCGGTGTGGTAGATGTCGGACAGGATGCCGCCCTCGATCTTTTCCTGAACGCGCGGGTTGTTGCCCGCCTGTTCGACGGCGAGGATGGATTTGACGACTTCCGAGCGCTTGAAGGTGGCGGAGGCGAAAACCTTGCCCTGCACCTTGCGGTACGGCATGCCGCCTTCGTCGAAGGCGAGGCCCTCGATGTTGGCCGCGTCCTTGAAGTAGTCGAGGTCGTGGTAATAAGCCTTCAGCTCGGGGTATTTGTCGGCGGGGTATTCCGTCGCCATGTCGAAATCGGCCTGGGTCTGCAGCTTGCTCGCGGTGAATTCGTTGCGCGACAGCAGCGCGACGGCTTCAATGAAGCTGAGGTCTTTCGGCGCGGCGGGCTCGGAGACGAATTTGCCGTCTTCCTTGTCCAGTTCATAGACCAGGTAGTGCATGACGCGCCACTTGTCGGCCTTTTCATCGACCTTGAGCGCCGCCCAGAACTCGACGAAGTTTTCGACGACGTTGTAGTTCACGAAAGCCTCGGTGCGGATGGCGTCGAAATAGGTCGATTTCATCGGCTCCGCGCCGGGAACGGTCAGCTCCCAAGGCTGCACGGTCTTCGTTTCTTTTGCAGCGGGTTCGTCTTTTTTCTTGTTTCCCCAGGCCATGTTCTACACCAATCTTTTCGTTAATAACTATTCATAACATCCGTTGAAGGGTAAAGAAAAGCTGGTGCCCGGCGGTGCGGACACCAGCTTCTCGGTATCCTTAGTTCTTGGGTTTCGGCTCGCGTTTCGGACGACGGCCGGTGGTGCCTTCCGCTTTTTCCTCGGCGGCGGGCTGTGCCTTGACTTCGCCCTTGTTGTCGTTCGTGGGCTTGGTCTTGTCGTTCTTCGCCTTTTCCTTCTCGGCTTCCTTGACCCCTTCCAGCATACGCTTGTTGTCGGAGCTGTGGGCCGCTTCGATCAGCTTGTCGGTCGCGCCGCGCAGTTGCGTTGCGGTCGCTTCCAGCTGCTTCAGGCGGTTCTCGCGAGCGGTGTTTTCGCTCTCGATCATCTTCTGCAGGCGGTCGGACGCTTCGATCAGTTTTTGCGGGTCGATCGTGCCGCGCGCCTTGGAGTTCTGGGTCAGGTCGTGCGCCTGCTCGATCATCTGCATGGTCTGGTCGTGCATGGTGTCGCCGAACTCATCCGCTTTCTTGATGATCTGCGCAGCCTTCAGGGAGGAACCGGCGATACCGGCGGCGGCCAGCATGGCCTTCCACTCGTTCTGGCTGTTCTGGATGATGTCCTGGATCTTCTTGCGTTGATCTTCCATCGTTTCCATGATCTGGCGCAGCTGCTGAGCCGCGATGACGCTGGCCGCGCGGGAGCCTTCGAGGACCGTGATGCGGTCGATGAAGTCTTCTTTGCGCTTCATAACGTCTTTCATGTAGATTTCAGCTTCGGGATCGCCGGTCTCCTCGAATTCCTTGTTCGCTTCGGGGATGTATTCCTCGTTGTAGCGACGCAGGACTTCCTTGGAGGCGCCGAGATAGACGCTGATCTCGCGGGTGGCTTCGACACGCGCGTAGCCGAGCTTTTCGGCTTCCGCCATGACTTCCTTGATGCCGTTTTCGGTCTGCTGGATGTTCTCGACCAGCTGGATCATTTCATAGAGCATCTTCGGCAGTTCGTCCTGCATTTCGCGGACGAGCTTTTCGTCTTCCGTGCGTTTGGCTTTCGCGCCGGTCAGGCCTTCGAACAGGCTCTTGCCGAAGCCGGTGATGCCTTTCGCGGTCTTGCCTGCGCCGGAGGCCAGGCCCTTCAGGAGTTTCTGGGTCGCTTCACCGAATTTGTGAAGATCCATTTCCTTCAGGCCGGTTTCCAGTTTGCCCATCGCCGTTTCCATGACGTTGACCTGGTCGTTGAACTTGCCCTGGACCTTGATCATTTCGTTGGCGATTTTGCCCAGCTTGTCGAGCGGGGGGTTGCCGTAGCTGATGATCGCCTCAAAGCTGTCGGGAGCTTTGTCGATGGGATCCATCAGTTTTTCCATTTCTGCTTTCAGGTCGGGCTCGGCATCGACGTACTCGATGACCCGGCCACGCGCGCGGCGCGCACGGTTTTCGCGGTTGGTGGCGTCTGAGCCTTCTTCCGCTTTCTTGTTGAAACCTGCTTCAATGCTGTCAGCTTTATTCATCATCTGTGGACTCTCCTTGGGGATGTATGGCCCTTATCGTCGACGTTTTTAGTTGGGGTTTTATTTTTCTTAATCGCGAACAAATTACAAAATGGATTTCATAATGTCAATAACAATCGCGACCCTTTTTTGGTATTACAGGGCGAACAATATGTGATGTCGAAGTTAAAATCAATCAATAAATAAAGCCATTTCGCACGTATTCGGGGCGCGGGGGAGCGCCGATTTTTTTCTGCTGCCCGGCCCCGCTCCCCGTTTTTTCCGGCTGTTTTGAGGCATAAAATTTCAAGTTTATGTAAATAATAACCACCTCCCCGGCCCCGCACCGCAAAGACGGTTTGAAAACCGCATGGGAATCCCCTGAAAACGACTCAGGTTTGTAGTTATGTATAAAGATGGCGCCGTCCCGGCAAAATCCGCGCGTACATATATAGTAACAATTATCCTTCAACCTCTCCCTCACGCCCCCGCGCCGGCCTGCCCCATGCGAACAGGGCGTGCGAATCAGAAGCGAATCACGCCAGCGCGCGCTTGCGGTTTTATGACGAAAGACTTCGTTCCGCAGTCCGCCGCATGCCATAAAATGCTGCACTGCAGGCATAAAGCGCATTCGCCATGACTTGCAGCCCGCCCGGTTGTCCAGAATACGCAAGAAGCGGCCCGGCAGAATCATTCGGCCACGACAAAGACGAAAACCCACGCTTTTTCGCCTGCTGGCCTGAATTATCAGCCGTTCAAGTACCCCATGCCGCCGATTTTCGGACAGGGGCATGTGGCTGATAAATCATCCATATTTTACGAAAAATGTCGCCCCCGCCGCCCCGTTAACCATTTTCATATTGCTTATATCGGGATATGGTAATAAATATTACATACCTTAACGAAATGTTAACACCTCAAAACCAAAGGGTAATGGAGTACAAAATGGACAACAAAAAACTTATGAAACAGATTTTCGCAGGTACCGCCGCCGTCGTGGCGCTCGGCGCCGGCTTTTCTTCTTTCACCACGCTTGACCAGACCCAGCTGGGCATCAACTACCAGTTCGGCAAAATGGACACGCAGAACGCCGGCGAACTGCGCGGCCCCGGTTTCAGCCTGAAGGCTCCCTGGACCAGCGTCACCAAGGTCAACATCGACCTGCAGCAGGCCGACCTGAAAGACGTCGAGACCTACACGAAAGACAACCAGATCATCAAAGCCCAGCTTTCGGTATTCTACAAGCTGCCGGCAAGCGAGATCGTGAACATCTACAAAAACAACCCCGACTATGAAAGCAAGCTGGAGAAGACCGTTCTCGACGCCGCGAAAAGCGCGCTGGGCAGAACCGAAGCGCAGAACGTCGCGCAGAACCGCGATGCAATAATGAAACAGGTGACGAAAGAGACCGCAGACCAGGTCAAGGACCTGCTGGGCATCGACATCGTTTCGGTCAAAATGCCGAACTTCGACTTCAACCAGGAATTCGACCAGGCCGTCGCGAAAGCGGCGAACGCCAAGGCCGTCCTGAACCAGAAGCAGACGGAACTTGAACAGCAGAAAGTCGAAAAAGAGAAAACCATCGTCAACGCGCAAGCGACCGCCGAGCAGACCAAGCTGCAAGCGGACGCCGATGCTTACCAGCAGCGCGTGAAACTGGAAGCTGACGCAAAAGGTAAACTGGCCGTTCAGCTTGCACAGGCGCAAGGTCTTGAGAAAATCAAGGCTGCCGTCGGCGAGCAGAACATGGGTACCTACCTCTACACCCAGGCCTGGAAAGGCGACATGCCGAACGTGATGACCGGCAACGGCACGGGCACCATCCTTCAGATGCCCGCCCCCGGCGTGAAAGCGCCCGCTCCGGGCAAATAAGCCGGAACGGAACCAAGCGATACAGGAACGGCCCCCGGACAAGGGGGCCGTTTCTTTTTTGCCGCCTATGGCAAATTCGCCTTGCAAAGATTTAATCCGCCCGCAAGGCTCCCGCCGCGCGCCCGGTGCTATAACACCATGCTTAAGGGGCAGCAGGAAACATCCAGCCGTCCCGAATGAAACCCGCATAACATGAATTGCCTCAAAGGAAACATGCCATGAAAAAACTCGCTCTTCTGGGCCTCGCCGCCGCACTCGCGCTGGCCGCCCCCGCTTTCGCCGCCGACACCGCCGCCCCCGCGACCAAGGCGCCCGCCGCGGCCGTGAAAACCGTCGCCAAGAAAGCCACGGAAAGCACCAAGCTGCCCCTCGCCGTCGCCGCGCTGAAAAAAGCGGAAAAAGACCTGACCGGCAACGAGGACGCCCATGCCGTGAAGGCGCTCGACCTCGTCAAGAACGCGCTGCAGGAGCTGCAGCCCGCGCCCGCCGCGAAGTAAGGCTCGACCACGGTAAAAACCGGCCCCGCCGTCACCGGCGGGCCGGTTTTTTCTTGCCTGTCTCAAGAAGGCGGCAGGCGTTGCAGGCGGAAAAAGACCTGCTCCGCCGCCAGCCGGAAGGCGGGGTTTTGCAAAATCGCGTTCACCAGCCCGTCCCGAGCCAGACGCTCATAGATGAAACGCTGCGCGCGCTTGAGGTGAAAGCGCGGGTAGAGCCGCGCCATCCGCGCCGCCGGATACGCCCCGCCCGCCAGCAGGTGATCGGCGATTTTTTCACCCAGCAACGCGCCGTAATGAAGGGCGGTATGGATGCCCCCGCCCGTGAGCGGGGAGACGATTCCCGCCGCGTCGCCCAGTAAAATGACGTTGCCCCGCGCGAAGGGCCGCACCAGCCCGCCCGCCGGTATCCGCCCGCCGCGGTGCCCGGTGATGCGCCGCCCCTCGAGCCCCGCGGCATCCCGTATATGGTCGAGAAAGCCGCGCAGGGCGGGCCTGTGCGGGTTGTTGACGGCCAGCCCCGCCTGCGTCACCCCCACGCCCGGCACCGCCCAGCCGAGGTAGCCCGGCGCGTGGCGGCGGCTGATGAAGCAGTGAAAGGCGCGGGCCGCATCGTCCGCGCCCTCGAACTCCGCCTCCGCCCCCACAAGATAGTGCCGGTTGCGGCCGAGACTGAAATATTCCGCCACGGATGATCGCGCGCCGTCCGCGCCGATGAGGAATTTGCAGCGCAGCCCGTGGCGTTCAAGGCAGAGTTCCGCCCCCTCCTCGCCCGCGCCCTGAAAGCCTTCGCCGTAGCGGATATCGACGCCCAGCGCCGCCGTGCGCGCGCTCATCTCCCGCATCAGCGCGGGCGTATCCGTCGCGAGGAAAAAGTAATCGGGGGAGACGAGCCGCAGGCATTGCATGTCGGGGGAATAAAGGCGGACCTCGGTGATGCGGCGGGTGGCGGCGGGCGGCGGGCAGGCCAGCGCCGCCGCCTCCTTCACGAGGATGCCGGTGGTGTGCATTCCGCTGCCCGCTTCGCGCTTGCGCTCCAGCACCGTCACGCCCAGCCCCCGGCGCGCGAGCGCGGCGGCGCAGGCCAGCCCCGCGAAACCGGCGCCCGCGATGACGACATCCGTCCTTTGCAGCATGGGATTTCCTTTTGCGCAGCAAGCATCCTTCGCCCGCGCCGGTGCGCGTGCGTGCCGCGATTATCGGGAGGTTGAAGGAAGAGCGTTCTAGCGCTGCGGGCCTTTCGGCGGCGCGGGTGGCGCGGGCATCTTCAGCTGCTCGAATTCCGCGACGAAGTCATCGAAACTTTTGACGCCGGCGGCGACTTTCTGCTCTATGTCGGCGTAAAACGCTTCCGAGCTGACCGTATTGCGGATGATCTGGCGCATGGTGAAATCGCCTTCCAGCCCCTGCAGCTTGAACGGGCGGTCCGCACCCGCGGGGTCGCGGTCGATCGCGCGTTGAAAGGCGTCTTTCAGTCTTTGCTTGTCTTCGGGGGACATCGGCGGCTCCATTTCCTGTATTGATCTGGCTTTTTTATAAGGGTGCAGGCGCACCGCGTCAAGGTTTACATATACTGCAAATCCCTGAATTTCCGTGCCGATACGGTGCAGATACCGGAAATAAAAAACCCGCCGGGCGGCGGGTTGGGGCTGGAAAAGATGGCGTCCCCTACGGGATTCGAACCCGTGTCGCATCCGTGAAAGGGATGTGTCCTAGGCCTCTAGACGAAGGGGACGTATGTGTCTTTTCGAGGTCTCGCTGTTTTATCCTTGTCAGAAAATAAAAGCAAGCGTTTTTTGCGGAATCGGGAGGCGAAAGCGCGTGCTGCGCGCGGGGGTCAGGACCAGACCGGGCTGGCGTCAACGATTTGAAAATTAACGCTTTTCTTGCCCTGCCACTGGTTGATGGTCACGTGGCCGGCGAGGTGGAAGGTCTTGCCCGTGGATTTGAGCAGCAATTCGCCGAGGCCGGAATCCATCGCGCGGAAGGCGATGCCCTTCACGCTGGCGCCGCCCGCCGTATCCTGTATGAAGCAGCTGACGTGCTTTTCGCCGACCACGCTGGGGCGGATGATCTTCACGCCCGCGACGGCGAAGCGCGGCTCCGCATGGCCCGCGCCGTAGGGGGCGAGCATCAAAAGCTTCTCGACGAGATCGAGGGTGAGCGACTGGCCGGAAAGCACGCTGTCCAGCCGCAGCTCGGGCTGGTAGGCCGCGCCCTGCAACTGCTCGCGCACGTGGTCGTTGAGATGGGCGCGCAGCGCGTCGAACTTATCGCGCGCGACGGTGAAGCCCGCCGCCATCTTGTGCCCGCCGCCCGCAATCAGCAGCCCCGCGTCCTTGGCCGAGATGATGGCCGCGCCGAGGTCGATGCCGGAGACCGAGCGGGCGGATGACTTGCCGATGCCATTGTCGTCGAAGGCGACGACGCAGGCGGGGCGGTTGTATTTTTCCTTCAGCCGCGCGGCGACGATGCCGATGACGCCGGGGTGCCATCCCTGCCCATCCACCAGCAACACGAAATCATCCGCGATGCCCGCTTCCTCCACGCGCCAGAGCGCGTCGTCCAGCACCTCGTTCTCGATCAGCTTGCGCTCGGCGTTGTAGCGGTGCAGCTTGCCCGCGAGCATCCGCGCTTCCAGCGGGTCGTCGGTGGAAAGCAGGCGCCAGCCAAGGTCCGCCTCGCCCACGCGGCCGCCCGCGTTGACGCGCGGGCCGAAGACGAAGCCGGCCTGAAAGGTATCCGGCGGGCCGTTGACGGCGGCGACGTCGGCCAGCGCGTTCAGCCCGACGTTGCGCCGCATCGCCATCACGCGCAGCCCCTGCGCGGCGAAGGCGCGGTTGACGCCCGTCAGCGGCACGACGTCGCAGATGGTGCCCAGCGCGACGATGTCCAGCCATTGCAGGATGCGCGGCTCCGGCAGTTTGTCGGTGAACCAGCCCTGCTTGCGCAGCAGCCGGTTGACGGCGACGATGGTGATGAAGGTCACGCCCACGGCGGCAAGGTGCCCCTGCCCGCTCTCGTCGTCCAGCCGGTTGGGGTTGACGACGGCGTGGGCGGGCGGCAGTTTCGTCTCGGCGCGGTGGTGGTCCAGCACCACGACGTCCAGCCCCGCCTTCGCGGCGGCGTCCAGCGGGTCGAAGGCGGCAGTGCCGCAATCGACGGTGACGACGAGGCTGATGCCCTCGTCCTTCAGCTTCATCATGGCGGCGGCGTTGGGGCCGTAACCTTCCTCGATGCGGTCGGGGATATAGACGCGCAGCGGCAGGCCGAGCGCGGAGAAATAACGTTTCAACAGCGCGGAGGAGGTCGCGCCGTCCACGTCGTAATCGCCGAAGACAGCGACCTTTTCGCCGGACTTGACGGCGGCGGCGATGCGCGCGGCCGCCTTGTCCATGTCCTGCATGTCACTGGGGTTGGGCAGCATCATCTTCAGCGTGGGGTTGAGGAAATCGCCGATGTCGTCGAAGGATACCCCGCGCGAGACGAGCACGCGGCTGACCACCTCCGGCAGCCCGTGCGCCTGCGAGATGGCGGCGGCGAGCCTCTCATCCGTCGCGGTGAAGACCCATTTCTTGCCCAGCACCGATTGCTCGACGGAAAGGACCGGTTCCCCGGCCTCCCGCGCCGCGGGTTTCGCCGCGCCGTTGTTCACGAAGGCGGAAGTTTTTTTCTCGGCTGCCGGGGTCTGCTGGGTCAATGTTCCTGTCCTGTGTCGTTCTTACTCATATCCGCGCTTGCGGGTGAAGTTATGCGCCGCCTCGATGCGGCGGATGGTGCCGGTCTTGGAGCGCATGATGACCGAATGGGTGTGCGCCCCGCCCGCGAAGCGGCGCACGCCGCGCAGCATCGCGCCGTCGGTCACGCCGGTGGCGGCGAACATCACGTCCCCGCCCGCAAGGTCGGTCATGCCGTATTTGCGGTCGAGGTCGGTCACGCCCCATTTGGCGGCGCGGGCCTTTTCATCGTCGTTGCGGAACAACAGCCGCCCCTGCATGAAGCCGCCCATGCAGCGCAGGGCCGCGGCCGCCAGCACGCCTTCGGGCGCGCCGCCGGAACCCATGTAGATGTCCACGCCGCTGTCGGGCTGGGTGGTGGCGATGACGCCGCTGACGTCGCCGTCCGAGATCAGCATGATGCGCGCGCCCGCCTCGCGGACCTTCGCGATCAGTTCCTCGTGCCGCGGGCGGTCGAGGATGCAGGCGACGATGTCGGCGACAGAAACGCCCTTCGCCTTGGCCAGCGCGGAAAGGTTTTCCTGCGGCGTGGCGTCGAGATCGACGATGCCTTCGGGCAATCCGTAGCCGACGGCGATCTTGTCCATGTAAACGTCGGGCGCGTTCAAAAAGCCGCCCTTTTCCGCCATGGCGACGACCGCCAGCGCGTTGGGCCCGCCCTTGGCGGTGATGGTGGTGCCTTCCAGCGGGTCCAGCGCGATGTCGAGCACCGGGCCGTCGCCCGCGCCGACCTTCTCGCCGATGTAGAGCATGGGCGCCTCGTCCCGCTCGCCCTCGCCGATGACGACGGTGCCGTCGATGTGCAGGTTGTTGAGCGCGTTGCGCATCGCGTCCACCGCGGCCTGGTCCGCCGCCTTCTCGTCGCCGCGGCCCATGAGCAGCGAGGCCGAGAGCGCCGCCGCCTCCGTCACCCGCACCAGTTCCAGCGCGAGGTTGCGGTCCATCGTCAGGCGTTCTTGCGCCCGCTTGTCTTCGTCTTGCGCCATGTCGGGTTCCTGCAGGGCTTCTTGTTTGAGGGGCTGCGCCATGTGGCAAATTCCTTTTGTCTAGTCCTTGAACTCTTCGATACGCATCACGTAAGGCGGTTCGACAACCGCCTTGAGCCGGCCGATCTCCGCGGCCACGTTCTGCACACCTTGTTCCGTCGTTTCGTGCGTGGTCAAAATCACGGGCACGGGCTGGTCGGGATCGCGCCCGCGTTGCAGGACCGACTCAAGCGATACGTTATGGTCTCTTAATATGGCTGAAATATCGGCTATTACGCCCGGCTGGTCAAGGACCATGAGCCGGAAGTAGTAAGACCCTATTCTTTCAAGGATATTCGCGGGCTGCAGCGGGGCCACGTTCTCGTTCGCGATGCCCATGAGCGGCAGGGCGCGCCCGCGCGCGACGTCCACGATATCCGCCACCACGGCCGAGGCGGTGGGGTTTCCGCCCGCGCCGAAACCCGTCAGCAGCACCTTGCCCACGTAGTCGCCGTCGATATAGACCGCGTTGAGCGCGCCGCCGACGCTGGCGATGGCGCTGTCCTTGGGCACGAGGCAGGGCTCGACCGATTGCTCCACGCCCTTTTCCGTCAGGCGCGAGATGCCGAGCAGCTTGATGCAGAAGCCGAGCTCGCGCGCGAAGGAGATATCCAGCGGCGTGATGCTGCGGATGCCCTTCATGTCGATATGCGCCACGTCCGGCAGGCAGCCGAAGGACAGGCCGGAGAGGATGGAAAGCTTGTGCGCGGCGTCGATGCCGTCAACGTCGAATGTCGGGTCCGCCTCCGCATAGCCGAGGTCCTGCGCTTCCTTCAGCACGTCCTCGAAAGCGCGGCCGGTTTCGGACATCTCGCTCAGGATGTAATTGCAGGTGCCGTTCAAAATGCCATAGACCGCCTTGATGCCGTTGGCGGCCAGCCCCTCGCGCAGCCCCTTGATGACGGGAATGCCGCCCGCCACCGCCGCCTCGAAGGAAATGGTTCCGCCCTCGCTTTTCTTCAACAGCGCGACGACTTCGGCCCCGCGGCTGGCGAGCAGCGCCTTGTTGGCGGTGACGACCGGCTTGCCGAGCGCGAGCGCGGCGGAGACGAGATCGAAGGCCGCGCCTTCCGCCCCGCCCATCAGTTCGACGACGAGATCGACCTCGGGGTCGTTGGCGACGGCGACGGGGTCGTCGTGCCATGTCACGCCGGAAATATCGATGTCGCGGTTCTTGCCCTTGTTGCGGGCGGAGACGGCGGTGACCCGCAGCGCGCGGCCGGTGCGCGCCTGCAGCAGGTCGCCGTGCTCTTCGAGCAGGCGGAACACGCTGGCCCCCACGTTGCCGAGACCGGCGATGCCGATCCTGAGTGCGTCTTTTCCCTGTGCAGATTTGCCCTGTGCTGCCGTCATGTCCGCGCCCTTTTATCCTTGGAATATATGCTTTTAACGGTTCCTCTGTTGTACACGAAAACCCCCGCGAACGTCAGCAAACTTTCCCTAAAAAAACAAAAAATAAGTCTTTATTTCCGGCCTTTCCTTGACGCCGTCCGCGCCCGACTCCGGCGGCACGGCAAGAGAAAACCCCGGCTTTGGGCCGGGGTTCTCTTTGTTTTCTCGCAGGCTGGAAGGCTTACTTCATGTAAACATCGACGCGCTGATCGGCCTTGCCTTGCGGCTTGTTGCCGGGGTTCGGGTTCGGTTCGTCCGCGCCCCTGGAAACGGCCTCGACCCATGCGGCGCGCAGGCCGGATTTCTTCAGCACGCGGCTGACGGCATTGGCGCGCTTTTGCGCCATTTCGAAGTTGATTTCCTTGCGGCGCACGGGGTCTTTCACGCCCTTGACCATCTTGCTGGCGTGGCCGACGACGGTGACATGCACCATGTCGCCATGCGCGAGGCTCTTGGCGAAGCTGGCGAGCTGCTTGCTGTCATGCATGGAAATGGCCGAAGAGCCGTAGCCGAAGAAGAGCTGCTGCGCCAGCTGGCCGTAGTCCTCGACCGGCGGCAGGTTGCTGGCCGAATAGGACGGGCCGCCCTGCGCGGGCGCGCCATCGACCGGATAGACCGTGACGGCGTCATTGTTGAGGGAGACGGGCCCGGCATCGTTCTGCGCCGTCATGGCGCCGCCGGCGGGCGGCGTGCCGTTCTGGTCGAAATCGTCGATCTGGTGCCATTTCGGGTTTTCCGGCGCGGCCACGGCGTCCATGGCGCTCGGCGGGTGGATTACCGGCTTGCCGAGGTTCTGTCCCGCATAGCCCGTCGGGAAGGCGCCCCAGGAGTTGCCGAAGGCGGAGGGCTTTTTATTGACCCAGTTCCCGAAGTCGGCCCCGTCGGCTTTCACGCCTTCCCATGTGCCCGAGCAGGCGGACAGAAACAGCGCGGCGGAAAGGGCAATGGCAATTCTGGTGAAACGCATTTGATCACGGCTTTCAATTTGTTTTGTTGAATCAGCTTGATAGCTGTCCCTGACTGTCAGTTTGTCTGAAACCGCGCCAATCATCAACAGGGAACAGGCGGGTGCGCCGATTTTTTTTGCGATTGTGGCTTTCGGGGCTTTGCCGTCCGCCTAGCCCAGCCGGCGGATGATGCAGAGGCGAAAGGCCGCGTCGCTGCCGTCCAGCGCCTTGCGCCCGCCGAAGTCGGGAATCGTTTTTTCGATAACGGCCTCGAACTGCTTGCCCGCTTCGGATGAGTTATTGAAATCGTCGATGAATTTCTGCACCTCTCCCTCGCTTAAGGGAAACTGGTGCTCCCGCGTGGGCGAAACGGGGGCGAGAACCTCGATGAGCCCGCCGACATTGGTCAGGGAGAATATTTTTTCCAATGCCTTGAAACGGGTTTCCTCATCCAGATACTGAAGAACGCAGGAAGCGAGGATGACGTCGAAGCTCATCTGCGCGCGGCAGGTCTCCGCCATCTCAGGCAACACATCAGCATTCCAGATGATGTTCATGTTATCATAGGTTTTCATGGCCAGCTCGCGCAGCGCCGCCGCCGGTTCCGCCGCCACGACGAAATGCCCCTTCTCCGCGAACATGTCCGCATCCGCGCCCGAGCCCGCGCCGATGTCGAGCACCTGCAGCGTCTGGTCCTCGGGCAGCAGGGAGAGCAGGTCGGCATGGACCAGCTCGCGGTTCAGGGCGTTGTATTGCGCCGCCACCTCTTCCGCCTTGTCGTTGAAATAGTCGATCGCCGCATTATCCTTGTTCGTCATCTTCGCATGCTCCCTTGTATTCGCGCGACAGTTTCACGTAATGCTGCGCCGACCAGCGCAGGTATTCCTTTTCCTTCTCCGTCATCTCGCGCAGGAACTTGGCGGGGGTTCCCGCCCAAAGCTCGCCCGAGGGCACGCATTTGCCCGCCGTCACCAGCGCGCCGGCGGCGACCATGGCGCCCTTCTCGACCACCGCCCCGTCCATGACGCAGGCCTTCATGCCGATGAAGGCGCCGTCTTCCACCGTGCAGGCGTGCAGCATGGCCATGTGGCCGACGGTCACGTCGTCGCCCAGCGCCGCGCCGTAGCCGAAGCTGGAAACATGGATGACGGCGCCGTCCTGCACGTTGGTGCGCGCGCCGATGCGCACGTTGTTCACGTCGCCGCGGATGATGCAGCCGAACCAGACGCTGCTTTCCGCGCCGATCTCGATATCGCCCGCCAGCACCGCGCCGGGGGCGATGAAGGCGCTGTCATGCGCGCGGGGACGCTTGCCCCGGTATGGGATGTTCGAAACGTTCATGGGCGTCAGGCTAACAAGTTTTCAGGGGCTTGCAAAGCCTTGGCGCGGCGGCCCCGCGCGGAAAAAGAAAAAGGCGCCTGTCCGAAAACAGGCGCCTTTTCTTGCAATCGGGAAAAGCTTAACGCTTGACCCACTGCGTGCTCTTGCGTGCCTTGTGGCGACCGTATTTTTTACGTTCCACAATGCGGCTGTCGCGGGTCAGGAAGCCGGCTTTCTTCAGCGCGGGGCGAAGTTCCGGTTCGAAGTTGACCAGCGCGCGGCTGATGCCGTGACGCACGGCGCCCGCCTGGCCGGAGAGGCCGCCGCCCGAGACGACGCAGTTGATGTCGAACTGGCCGGTGCGGTTGGTGACTTCGAAAGCCTGGTTGATGATGAGGCGCTGCGTGCCGCGTGCGAAGTACTGCACGATGTCGCGGCCGTTGACGGTGATCTTGCCGCTGCCGCGGGAGACCCAGACGCGGGCGACCGCGTCCTTGCGGCGACCGGTGCCATAGGCGCGGCCCTTGCTGTCGAGAACGGGCTTGGCCGGCTCGGCTTTCGTTTCCTCGGCGGCGGTCACGACCGCCTCTTTCTCGGACACGGCTTCTTTAAGGTCGGAGAGGGTTTTCTTGGTGGTCATGGATCAATTACCTTTTGTTTTTCGGGTTCATCGCAGCGACGTCAAGCACTTCGGGCTTTTGCGCTTCATGCGGATGCTCGGCGCCGGCATAGACGCGCAGGCAGGTCATTTGCTGGCGTGCCAGCGCGCTGTCTTTCGGCAGCATGCGGCGCACGGCGTTCATGACGACGCGGCCGGGGTACTTGCCGCTCAGGATCTCGCCCTTGGACTTGCCCTTGATGCCGCCCGGATAGCCGGTGTGCCAGTAGAAAATGTCGAACTTGGCTTTCTTGCCGGTCAGGCGCACTTTCTCGGCGTTGATGACGATGACGTTGTCGCCGCAATCGACGTGCGGGGTGTACATGGCTTTGTGCTTGCCGCGCAGACGCATCGCGATCAGGCTGGCGAGCCTGCCGAGCGTGATGCCGTCAGCGTCGATCAGAAGCCATTTCTTATCGACTTCCGCGGGTTTGGCTGAATAGGTTTTCATGTTCTCGTTCCTGGTCTTTATATAAGGCGTCACCATGACGCCCGTTTTTGAAACAGGAGCGATTTATGGGGCATCTCCCCCATACCGTCAAGATAAATTTAATAATCGTTTTAAAACAATAAGTTAATATGTGGTACTATTATACCAACGCTATAATTGACTGATATAAAAGCGATTCTGCGCGTTTTTCTGGTCAAGGCTTCGTCTCGGCCATGATCCAGTCGAGATAGGGCATATGCCCCTGCCCCAGCGGGAGGGAGACGATGCAGGGTTTCGCGTAGCTGTGCAGCTCCTTCACCCGCGCCTCCAGCGCCTGAAACAGGCTCGAGCGGGTCTTGAAGATGATGACGGTCTCCTGCGCCTGCTCGATCTTGCCTTCCCAGTGGTAAAGGCTTTTCATGCCGGGAATGATGTTGGCGCAGGCGGCGAGGCGGTCGGTCACCACGGCTTCGGCCAGTTTCTGGGCCTCCAGCTCGCTGGGCGCGGTCACATAGACGAAAACGGCTGACATTTCATGCTTCCCTTGGCTTGATTTTTCCTGAATCCTGCGTTAGTGAACGGCAGCGGGCCATTTTCCCACATTTTTCCCTTGCGCCAAGGGAAAAGACTGTTGATAATTATGTTAATATTTTATTAACTCTGCTAGAATGAATATTGACCGAGTCACGATGAAAAGGACAGAATCCGGCGATGGATGAGGAACAGCTCGAAAAACGGATGCAGACGCTGCGCGCGCAAAAGGCGGACATCGCCTTCGCGCCCGACGTCTATGCGCAGCTGCGCCGCCTGCTGGCCGCCGTGCACAAGCATTTCGAACAGATCGACCCCTATGTCCTCGACCTCGAGCCCGAGCGGCTGGACGCGCTTGTCAAGGCGCTCTCCCCGCTTGACCGTCCGACCGATGTCGCCATGCGCCGCCTGTCGCACCTTGACATGTTCGACCTCGAACGCCTCGCCCTGACCTCCGAAGGATATTTCGCGGAACTGGGCGGCGCGGAAGCGCTGGGCATGAGCCCGCCCGAACTGACCGCCCTGACCGAAACGCTGGGGCATCTTCGCAAATCCTGCTTCGCCACCGCAGAAAGGAGCGCCGGCTGATGAGCACCCCCGACATCCAGGAAACGCTGCTGAACGCGCAACAGAACGAGAAGAAGCCCACGGAAGCCTTCATGCGCGCCGTGCGCGTCATGCGCCTTGCCGCCGCGGTCATCGCGGATAAAACCTCGCACGGCTACAAGAAGCACCACAGGGACGCCGACGAATTCAACAACCCGCGCTACGGCCGCCCGCTGGGCATCCACTCGATCCGGGATCTGCAGCAGCACGCCTTCAACGTGCTGGCCAGCCGCGACACGGAAATCGTCCACCCCTACGGCACGAAGATCTACGCCTATCACGAGCCGTCCGAAACCATCGTCATCCTGAACTCCAAGCAAGGCCGCATGAAGCTGGACGGCGGCACGATGTTCCGCAGCAAGCACGACAGCGGGCCCGACTGGTACCGCCGCCTGACCCGGCTGGAAGCAGAATGGATGGGCGTCGATGGCTTCCCCGTCAAGCAGGGCGGCTTCGGCCCCAGCCTGCTGCAGGACGAAGACCTCGCCACCCGGATGGAATCGCGCTACGCCAAGCTTTACGCCCGCAAGAAGCACATCAGCCCCGAAGAGGCGCTGGCCCAGTTCCGCCAGAACGCCGAGGACATGGTGACGCCGAAGCAAAACGCGCCCGCCGTCGCGAAGACCGTCGCGCAAAAGCCGGTGGCGCATAACTGCCACCCCTCGCCCGTGCGCTAGCTTCTTTCAATCCCGTTTTTTAGCGGTTGTATTGACCTTCGCCCGGCTTGTCCCGGCGCTGGCCCTCGACCTCGATCATGATATGCACGTCGTCGCCCACCAGCGGCAGGTAGTCGCGCATGCCGAAGGCGGAACGCTTGATGTCCGCCGTCGCCGAAAAGCCGCAGACGTATTTGCCGAAGGGATTGCGCGCGGCCTTGTTGAAGGTGACGTGCAGCGTCACCGGCTTGGTCACGCCCAGCAGGGTCAGGTCGCCCGTCACATCCGCCCCGCGCTTCGAGGTCTGCCTCACCGCCGTGCTCTTGAAGGTCATCTGCGGGAATTGCTCCGGCTTGAAAAGCGCCGCGACCTTTTCATTCCACAGCTTGTCGCCCATATCGACGCTGTCGGTGCTGATGGCGACCTCGACCGATGATTTTTCGGGATGGCGGCGGTCGAGCAGGAAGCGCCCCTCGTATTTCAGGAACTTGCCGTAGGAGCGCGAAAAGCCCAGATGGTCGATGGAAAACATGATCTGCGTATGCGGCGTATCGAGATCGTATTCGTCCGCCCCCGCGTATTCAGCCCCCGCGAAAGCGGGAAGCGCCGCCGCGAGGAAGACGAGGCAGGCAAAAACGGCGATCCGGCGTTTCATGGTCACCTCCTTCATCCTTTCGCCTCCAGCACGGTGCGGATATCCATGGCGGGGCAGGTGTAGAACTCGCGGATTTTCCCTTCCAGCTCGCCTTGCGACTTCAGCGTGGTTTCATACTGGAAGGCGAAAGAGAGGAACTTTTCATACCACGCGGGCTTCTTGTCCGGGTTCTTCGGCATCTCGAACTTGTAGGAGATATCGTCCGGCGCGTTGACGCAGAGCTCGATGAAGGTGTCCTTGTCGCGCGAAAAGCCGAACATGGTGGCGGCGAGGCCTTGCTCCGCCGTGTCGAATTTCTTTTCCGCGTTGGCGTAGTAGCGGCGCGCGATCTCCAGCGCCTCGTCAAGCGCCACGGGCGGCTGCTCGCGCGGCCCGAGGTCTTCGCCGATGGAATACCAGCCCAATGCTTCGCTCATAAAAACCCCCGTCCTGTCCCGCCGCTTCGCGCCCGCGAAGCGGTCGGCACAATTCTACAGGCCATGCGCATGGCTGGCAAATACTTGCATGGGGATGAGGGAGCGAAAGGGCTCAGCCCGTCTTGCCGAGGGTCGCGGCGGGGCGGGGCACCTTGCGGCTCTTGCCCATGTCTTCCGACGGCGGGGTGCCGCCCTTTTCAACCAGTTTTTCGCGCATCAGCTCGATCTCGCGGTCGCTGTCGAAATCGCTGAATTTCTGGACGGTCATCTGCGAGGTCAGCGCGGTGGAAACGGCAACGGAAACCCCGCCGTCATAGCTGCCGGCCTTCATGCTTTTCGTCATCTCGGACTTGGCGTTGTAAATCGTCGTCACGCTTTCGGCGGCGAAGTTGAAATAGCGGCACAGCGTGCCGCCCGCGCCGGGCACGTCGTTGGTCACCAGCAGGGTGTAATCGTCTTCTTTTTGATACTCGGTCATGTGAAAAATCCCTTTATCCGCCACGCCCTGCGGCGTGTATAATTGAAACCTTGGCCTCTCGGGGCCGTTTCATCATAGCGATTGTCTTTATTATGTCAATAGATATGCGCCGGATAATCGTTAGCCGTTTGGTTTTCAAGGATTTTATATGAGCGTCTTTTTCAGTCTCGTCATGCTGGCCGCGCTCCTCCTTGTCTTCACCAACGAGTATTTCCAGCAAAAGCTGGGCGTTTCGCCCATGCCGACGGTGCCCGCCGTGCGCGCGGCGATGATCTCGCTCGTCCCCGAAGACAGCAAGGATTGCGTGATGATGGAGCTGGGCTCGGGCTGGGGCGGCATCGTCATCGACCTCGCGCGCCGCTATCCCTCCTGCAGGATCGTGGGGGTGGAGGGCTCGATCTTCCCCTACCTGTTTTCCCGCCTGCGGCTGATGCTGCCGGGCGCGCCGAAGAACGCGCGGGTGATGCACAGGAATTTCTTCACCGTGCCGCTGAACGACGCCCGCGTCATCCTGTGCTACCTGTGCAACCCGCTGATGGCCAAGCTGAAGCCCAAGTTCGAAAAAGAGCTGCCCAAGGGCGCCTGCGTCATCAGCAGCACTTTCTACGTGCCGGACTGGGTGCCGGAAAAAACCATCCGCGTGGAAAAGATGTGGGAGACGGAAATCTTCCTCTACCGCATGGCCTAGCCTAGCCGCAGCCGATATCCTTCAGCGACCGCGTCGCGACATCGGACAAGGCGGTCACGATATCCAGCCGGCCCGCCATGCTGGGCGGCTGGTGCAGCCGCGCGGCGGGGTAGGAAAGCGGCGTCAGCCCGTCCAGCGCGAAAAGCCCGCCGCCAGCGGCCTTCAGCACCGCATGGGCCGCCGCCACGTCCCAGTAGCTGAGCGGCGTTTCCATCAGCGCGGCCTGCACCGTGCCGTCCGCGACAAGGCAGAGCCGCCCGCCGCCGACGCCCGCCACCGCGTCATAGGGCAGCGCGCGCGCCCCGCGCCGCGCCGCCATCTCCACGCCCCAGGAAACGGCGATGCCGGGCGCGCCCGCGGGCAGCGTATCCGGCGCGGAAATTTTTTGCGCTTCCCGCCCGTCGTCCTGCCGCCATGCGCCGCTTGCGCCGTCCGTGAAATAGGCCCGCGCCTCGACCGGGAAATAAATCGCGCCCGCCAGCGGCTGCTCCCCTGCGATGAGGCCGATGTGCACGCCGTAGCCGCCGTAACCGTCAAGATAGCTGCGCGTGCCGTCGAGCGGATCGACGATCCAGTAGGCGGGCGCGCCCGCCCGCGCCGCCGCGTTTTGCGCCGCGCTGTTTTCCTCGCAAACCACGGGGATATCGGGCGTGAGCCTTGCGAGCCCCTGCAGCACGATATCCGCCGCCAGGCGGTCGGCCGCGCTGACGGGGCTGCCGTCGCGCTTCGTCTCCGCCGTCACCGTGTCCTGCAGGGACTTTATTTTCCGTCCGGCCTCGCGCGCGAGGGTCAGGACGTCCTGTATTTGCCGCGCTGAAATCATGCCGCCACTATAATCCATTGCCCCCTCTGGCGCGAAAGGGATTTTCGCGTGTATAATGGCCGCGCAGAGGGGACCTTTTCATACGGGAGAATATCATCCATGAAAACAACGCCTTTCAGATATGCCGTTTGCCTTTGCGCGGCGCTGGTTTTATCCGCCGCCTGCGGCCCGGCCGCGCGTGCGGACGACGCGAAAGCCGCGGCGGAGAAAAAAGCCGCCGTTCCCGCGAAGCCTGCCCCCGCCAAACCGTCCCCCGCCAAACCCGCATTGCCCACGCCGCACCTCGTTCCCGCCTTGAAGGCGCCGAAGAAGGCGGAACCCGAAGCGCCGCCCGAAACCGCTGCGGAAAAAGAGATCAAGGCCTGCTGGGAAATGTCGGAGATGGACCGGCGCAGCGGCATCGAAACCCGCATGGTGGCGGGCGCGAACCACACCATCGAATGCCTGCGCAAGGCGGTCATGACGCGCACCGAAAACTTCACTCCCGACAACCGCAAGGATTTCACCGACGCGCTGACGGCCTATATCGCCAAATCCTCGGCCGTGAACTGGTTCGTGTATAACGGCGGCTGCGCCAAGGACTGCGGGAAGGACGCGCATGTGAGCGCGCTGAAGGGCACCGCCGCCGACCTCGAGCGCATCCTGAAGGCGCTGGACGCCCGCCAGCCCCCTGTGCCGTAAATTTTTCACTTTTATTACAAAGAGATACCCCCCTCACCCGGATTTGATTGACAGCCCGCGCCCGCCGGGATATTTTTATGTCACATATTTATGAATAACCGGGAAAAATCATGAGCAAGCCCAAGCCCGCCAAGGGCGCCAATCCCTTCAATGAGGCCGCCGCCGTCATCGCGCGCACCGAATCTTCCGACGCCGTGACCGAGGCGCTGAACGACACCGGCGGCAACGTCGCCAAAAAGCTCGCCGCGCAGGGGCTCGACCCCGCCGAGGTCTTCGCGCTGGCCAGCGGCAAAACGGGCGGACAGGACGTGAAGGTCAAGGACCTGGCCGCCGTCGCCCTCGCGCTCGGCAAGACCCTGAAAATCACCATCGACTGACACCCAAGGAAAGAATCCACCCCATGAGCAAAGACAAGACCTTCGGCCAGAAACTCCGCAAAGCCTTCGCCGCCGTCGCCTTTCCCCTCGCCGCGCTCGGCATCGTCGCGGGCGGCACCGCCGGCTACGAGCTCGGCACGCGCCAGCACATGCGCGTGACGGTCGAGGACACGACGTGGAGCCTGCTGCAAAAGGGCGAAGGCTTCGGCTTCACCAAGACCGTCTATAAGACCGACAAGGGCGAGCTGACCAACACGCTCTCCTACATCAACGGCAAATTCAGCCGCGCCGCCATCAAGGACGAGATAAAAGTCGGCAAGACCTACGACGTCACGACGGTCGGCTTCAGCGTGCCCTTCTTCGGCGTCTATCCGAACATCATCAAGGCCACGCCGGTCAACCCGCCGGGGCGTTGAGAGCCTTCATTCCCTGATTTGATTTTTCAGCGCGTGAGCTTCTTGCGTTCCTGCGCCGCTTCCTTGCGCATCCCGCGCGCGAGGCGCGGCGGCAGCTGCGAGAGCGTCTCGCGCAGCTCCCTCGCGTAATTGGCGAGCATGAAGGTCTGCATGCCCGAGGCGACCTTCTGTCCCGTGGTGCCCAGCTTCATATGCGCGCTATAGGTCACGTACTGGCGCGGGTCCTGACGGTTGCGGTATTTGCGGTGCGAACCGCCGCCCCCGTCGTCGTCGCAGTGAAAGCCGTTTTCCTGCATGAACTTCACGAACTTGCCGTGGTCGCGCGGCACGTTGCGGGTGATGTTCTGGATCTCCGCCAGCCGCTTCTCCCCGCCCGGCAGGGACAGGCCGAAGGCGGCAAGGCCTTTTTGCATTTTCGCCGTATCCATTTTATCGAAGAAGCCGCGCAGCGCCTGCCCCTCGCCCGCGCCCGTCGGCATCCCCGCCTCGGCGGTCGGCAGGCTGGAGAGCGCGTGGCGCATGTCGGCGACGTAGAATTTCGCGGCGTCGGTGTCGTTGTTGATGAACTTGCTGGATACCATGGCGCGCCCCTACCCTGCCTTGTCCAGCACGTCGAAATCGATGGTGACGTTTTTCTCGGGCTCGGACTGGTATTCGCCGATCATGTCATAGGCGAAGCGGCGCGCGGTATCGCAGCATTCCTCCAGCTTCTTTTCCTGGATGATCAGGCCCGCGAGGTCTTCCGAGGTCGCGAGATACATCCCGTCCTCTTCCACCCATTCGACCTTGATGACGATATTCTTTTTCATGGCTTTTCCGGCCCTGCGCCTGTTCCGCTTGTCAGAAAATTATAGCACAGGCGGGAAAGAATGCGGCCGGATAAGACCTAAGGCACTGAAAAGCAAAGAGAGATAAACAGGCCGCCCGGCAGAAAACCAATGCTTAACCCCGATGGGTTATGATAGTACACGAGAATCGCCGGAGCACGGTCAGAGCACGGACAGACACAAGGGAGGACGGCCCATGGGCAAATGGATGATCGACGAGAAAGACCCCGCCCGCATGGAAATCGCGCAGCGCGCCGAGGCGCTGGGCATCACCGGCAGCCCGGACAAGGCCGCCCATGCGCTGGGCAGCATCACCCTTGCCGACGGCAGCACGGTGCAGGCGCATGTCGTCCACGCCGTCGATCCCATCATCACGGATGGCGAGAACGTCGTCATGATCAACCGCAAGAACGACCCCGGCATGGGGCTGCCCGCCCTGCCCGGCGGACTCATCGACCCGACCAAGGGCGGGGTTGAAAGCGCCGTCGCCGCCGCCGCGCGCGAGGCGATGGAGGAAGTGGGCGTCGATCTCGCGGGCGCGAAATCGACCCTCATCGGCACGCGCAACATGAACCGCCCCTTCGACGTGCGCGTGGCCAGCGGCGACGGGCTGAAGGAAAAATACGGCATTTGCGACGGCGATATCTTCATGGTCTCGACGCAGGCCGTGCGCTTCGACGTGCCGGACCTCTCGCAGACCAAGCTCATCGCCGGCGACGACGCCGCCCCCGGCTCCGCCCGCCGCGTCAAAATAGCCGAGCTCACCAAAGACAGCACCGGCATCCCCGACCACTTCGACATGATCAAAGCCACCTTCCCCGAGAAGTTCGCGGAGAAGAGCGGGGCGAATGTGAAGAAGGCGCCGAAGGGTAAGGGGTTTGGGCGGTAGGGTTTTAGGCTGCAGGCATCGGGCGGTGGCAGCGCCCTATAACTAAGCATGCCATAGCGAATACCACACCCCACATAACTGATTGAAATACAATAACTATCTAACAGCCAGAGAAACTAAGGAGTCTTTAGGCATAACCTTGAACTTGTCATTAGTGTGTATAAATGTGTATAATATAAAAATGAAGAGCAAGGACGTTATAAAAAGGCTCGAGGCCGACGGTTGGTATAAAGTCGGCCAGAAAGGTAGCCACGTCCAATTCAAGCACTCAACAAAATCCGGTCGAGTAACGGTGCCGCACCCAAAGAAAGACCTTCCAAAAGGTACGCTGGCATCCATAGGAAGACAGGCTGGAATAGAGCTGTAGGATTAAGGAGATAATGAAAATGGAAAGAAGGGCTTATTACGGCATCGTCCACAAGGACACCAACAGCGATTTCGGGATTTCCTTCCCCGACTTTCCCGGCTGCGTATCGGCGGGATCCACGCTGGAAGAATTGAAAGAGAATGCGGTGGAAGCACTGCAAATGCACATTGACGGCATGCTCGAAGACTTCGAGCCGGTACCAGATGCTACACCGTCAGCAGATGTTCACGCAGAATCCGAACAGAATGGCGGAAGTGCTGTTATCGTCATTGCCGTCAACGTACCGGAAAACGCGTTGAAGCGCATCAACATCACAATAAAGACTGGTGATCTGAAGGCCATCGACAGATATATCGACGAGCATGAAGAAGAAAAAAGTCGGTCTGCGTTCCTTGCTAAATGCGCGCGACGCATTATCAAATACGATACCACTAAAGCTGCCGGTGGTCCGCGACGTGGCGGAAGAAAACGCCTTAGAAAACCCGCCGCAAAGAAAGTGACCAGCCCCACGCATCATCCTGCAGCCGAGCAGTGAAGGTATATTCGTTAGCTACAATAAAAAGCGGAGCTGTATAATACAGCCCCGCTTTTTATTGTAGGGTGCATATTGTTAAATATGCTACGCACCTAAAAAATGGTCGGACTGAGAGGATTTGAACCTCCGACCCCTTGCACCCCATGCAAGTGCGCTACCAGGCTGCGCTACAGTCCGAAATCTCGATATTCGAGGGACAAAATAAACAGATTATCGGAAAAAATACAATATAAAGTTTATTTTGCCGTGAATTCCGTGGGTTAGACGCAATCCGCTCAGGCCTTGGGGCCGGCCGGCGGCGTCGGCGGGTTGACTTTGGGCGCCGGGAGTTTTTGCGCCTTTTCGCACAGATCCGCGATGCCGGGCGCGCCCAGCGCCTTGCAGATATCGGCGACGCGCGGGTCCTTCGCCTCTTGCGGCAGGGAGCGCACGAGCAGGTCTTCGCCGAAGGAGCGCTTCATGGTCGGCAGCACCGCGGTGCAGCGGCCCAGCAGCGCCCTGGCCTGTTTTTCCGGGGAGGATTTGGCCGCCGCGGCCTTCGCCCATTTGGCGCGCAGCAGGCTGCCGGCGATTTTCGCCTTGTCCTTGATCGTCAGGTTTTCGTTGAAGACGGCAAGCGCGTCGCCCTGCGTTTCGGCCTTGTAGTTGGCGATGACGCCCTTGCTGAAGGCGGCCTCGACGGCTTTCAGGTTTTCGACGTCCTGCGCGGTGATTTTCAATGCGGACATGGCTGCAATTCCTTTCCGGTGGCGCCTCGCGGCGCATAAATGACATAAGAACGATTTGCCGGAACGTAGCAGCACCGTAGCCCGCTTGCAACCTCAAATTCTGGATATAGGGGAATCAGAGCGCCTGAATGGTCTTTTGCACCTGCACCTGATCGGTTTTCAGGGCGTGGCGGTAATGGCCGTCGTTACCCTCGATGTCCTGCAGGATGATGGCTTTTTCGGCGACGCCGTTGAAATGGCGCATGATGCCCATGATTTTCTTTTGCTGGCGCATGGACAGTTGCGAATGGCCGTTCACCACCTTGTCGATGGCTTTTTGCGCGGCCTTGAGGTCGCGCTGCTGGTAGTTGGTGGCCTGCACGACCTGCCCGATGTCGTTTTTCCAGACCTCCTGAATGCCTTCTTGCTGCATTTCCTTGTACATGCGCTTGCCCACGACGTTGATGGCCATGTGCCCCGCCGTCCAGATTGCGCCGGCTTGCAGCAGCGTCACAACCGGCCAGCCGGTCAGCAAGAGGCCCAGCCCCGTCACGACCACGCCCCATTTGAGCGCGGATTTCAGGCTGTCCTTGGACGTAACGGAAAGCTTGTCCCACTGTTTCTTGACCATTTTCAATGGGTTGGGAATGTTGAAAGCCATTTTCTACACCGTTCTCTAAATACCGCGTGAATGTCGTTTTTACGCTTTTTATTGTCCATTATTCTACAATACGGAAAATAAAAATGCAAGCGTTTTCAGGTGCCTGCCTTGCCGCTTTTCGCCTTGGTTCCGCCGCCGCGGGTGCCGGGCTTGACGGCCCGGGGCTTCGCATCGCCGTTGGAGACGCTGAGCATCCGCACCGCGACGGGGTTGAAAGCGCCGCCCGACCCTGAAAGCTGTACCACCATCGCGGGGGCTTGCGCAACCGTCACGACCGGCGCGGGGTCCGGCCCGGATGCGGCGGATGCGGTTGCCGGCGCGGCGGAAACCGCTTCGGCGAAGGTCTTGGCGAATTTCTCTTTCAGGAATTCCTCTGCGCGTTTCTTCAGGGCAAGCCCCTGCGCGACGGCCTCGGCCTCGCGGCTGCCCGCTTTCGCCTCCAGCCACGGCTGCAATTCGCGTTCAAGGTCAACGGTATAGGCCACGCCCGCCACGGCCGCCGCCGTGGTGACGACGCCGATGGCCGCCACGCCGCCAAAGCCGATGACCCCCAGCCCGCCCAGCACCCCGCCGTAAAGCAAAACACTGGCCAGCGGCAGGGTCGCCATCAGCCCCGCAATCTCCCGCGCCGCGGGGGAAAGCTGCTGATAGACCTCTTTCACAAGCCTGAATTCTTTCTCGTAGATCATCCGCCACGCTTTTCTTTTGCCGGCGCTTGATGGTCGGGCGCGCCGGTCGGGGGGCAATGAAAGCTGCTGTTCAGGAATAATCGTAATCTTCCGTAAAACATCCGTCAAATGACGGCATGGAGTCCGCGTGCACAAATTCCTTTTATGCCTTCAATATCAGGTGCTTGTTTTATTAACGCCCGCGCCGTCTTTTTTGCGC
>WGNE01000061.1 GCA_016124645.1 Alphaproteobacteria bacterium | reverse complement strand
GAATACCGATGGCGAGCGTCATGATGAATACTGAGCCCGTCCACCAGCAAACGACACAATGGCCTGCTGAAGAGAGCTGTTTAACAGGGGGCAAATCATCCGCCAGATGTTGAACAAGCTTGTCTGTATCGGTGGTTTTTTTAGACTGATTTTTTATACCCATGTCCTGCGATTTATACCGTCATTTCTTACGCTGCTTTTTGCTGCGCTCACTCTCTTGTTTCGTAGCCGGACCTGAATAAGTTTCACGCATGATGAAAATCAACAACGGTCGAAAGTCGTTTGACCGTAAATGAAGCGGATGAAATGGCCAAAGCCGCCGACATGAAATCGGTCGCGCAAACAAGGCAGGCGACACGGACTTTGTTGACGTTGTCAAGTATTCTGGATACGGAGCCCCCAGTCCTATGTAAATGTTCGGTCTATGGATGCGCGTTAAAAATTTTAAAAAACTCGTGCAACTTTTTGGCGAGGCCTGCGAATATATAGGTACATACGCCATTTCCTTGCAAAAGCGATTGGCGTTTTTGACGTTTCGTTAAACCTTCCAATTAAAGGAACACTTCCATGAAAACTGCAAAAATACTCTCCGCCGCCGCGCTCGCCGCCTTCGTCGCCCTTTCGCTCGCCCCCGCCGCGCAGGCCGCGGGATCGCAGGAAAAATGCTACGGCGTCGTTAAGGCCGGTCACAACGACTGCAAGACCGCCGCTCATGCCTGCGCAGGCCATGCCGCGAAGGACGGCAGCACCAGTGATTTCGTGCTGGTGCCCAAGGGCCTGTGCGCGAAGCTGGTGAACGGCTCGACCTCCGAAGGCGGCGACATGATGAAAAAATAAGGCCGGCTCTTGCGTTTTGAAACCGTCGGCTGTCGGCAAGACCGGGTGCCGGCGGTTTCTTTTGCAAGCCATAAGCCGCGCGTGAAAAGCTGTAAGGACGATGCCCATGACCGACGCCGAAAAACAGGACGACAAGCCGCCGAAAAAAACACCGTGCGTGAAAAAGCTGTACGAGAAAATTCTCGGCCTCGCCGCCTTCAAGATACGCCTGCTGGAAAAATACCTCTCGCCGCTCGCGCTGCTGGCGGCGCGACTATACGTGGCGCACGTCTTCTGGATTTCGGGCCAGGATAAGCTGGCGGAGGGGTTTGATCACGCGAAGGACACCTTCGCCACCCTCTTCCAGCCTGAATGGGAGGCCAACCATATCAAGCATATTTTTGGAAAGGCTGTTTCTTTTCCGGTACCGGGGGAAGCCTTCGGCGCTTTCGGCACGACGTATGTCGAGATCGGCCTTGCCGTCCTTCTCGCAATTGGCTTTATGGGACGGGCAGCGGCTTTCGGCATCTTCATGATGGCGCTGGCCATTGAGCTTTGCGTCTATCCCGATACACCGGAGAACTATTACTGGATGCTGCTGATGGCGCTCATCATGGCCCGGGGACCGGGGCTTCTTTCCATTGACTATTTCATGCGGAAATGGCTATTCAAACAAGTTTCTTCACGTCTTGAAGCCGTTGATGCTGACAGGGATACTCCGCTCACAGTCGAGGCTTGACAGGGCGGCATATGGGCTGTCCCCTGTTAGGGTTCAGCTATGATACTTTTTGTACATTAGGTAATCGAGCAGCGAGGGGGTAAAAAAAGAGAGCAACCGGAACACGCGTCCTGTGCGATCTGGAAAGATGCGACGTTTCTTTCGTCGAATGCCCTTGACGATTTCTCCGGCGACCTTGACAGGGTCAGCCCCCTTGTTCTGATTGAAGCGCGCATAGTATTTTTCCGCATGAGGGGTTTTTATGGGGCCGGGATATACGCGGGAGATAGAAATGTTGCGATTCCTGACATAGGGTGAAAGCGCGAAAGCGAATCCGTCCAGAGCCGCCTTGCTCGCGCCATAGGTAACGGCGATGGAAAATGGCAGGCAGTACGTCGCGGAGCAGATGAAGACAAGAGAGCCGTAAGGCGATATTTTGTCTTTTTGCAGCAGGGTGCGAACAAGCTCGATATGGCCGAGCACGTTTGTGCGTATGATTTTTTCATCTAGGGCATTATCCGTGTCCAGAAAATCGGTGCTGTCGCTGATTCCCGCATTGCAAATGATGATATCCCATGAGGGTTCTTTCGTTATCGGGCCGGTATCGGCTGTTGCGCAATCGTAGAAGACGTGATTTGCGCCCGCCGGCGCATGATCCGCGGAAGCGATATCGGCAACGGTGACGTCATGCCCCTCTTCCATGTAGGCAAGCGACAGGGCGCGCCCGAGACCGCTGCAGCCGCCGGTGATGAGAATGCGCTTAGGTTGCATGGCGCGTTCTTTGAATACGCAGGGCGAGAGGGGAGAAATGGACAAGGAACCATCGCGCGACGTACCAGTCGGGGAAAAGAGTAACAATGCCTTTTTTGCCTGCAACAATCGCACGGTAAAGGCGCTTCCCTGTTTTTTCGGCGTCCTTGAACCTGCTGATGTCAAAGCCGCTGCCCGCTTTTGCGTGAAACGGGGTGTCGATACCTCCGATTTCCGCGCAAAGGATATTTATTTCAGGGTATTCGATGGCCAGTGCGCCGGCCAGATAGCTTAAGGACGCTTTTGTCATGCCGTAAGCGGCATAGTTCCTGCCGGGGATTCTGGCGGCAAGGGAACTGACGAGACAAACCGATGCGGCATTTCGGTTCAAAGCAGGCGCCAGACTTCGGAGCAGGCTCAGGTTGGAGAACAAATTGACCTGGAACATATTCAACGTCTCTGTGTGGGGCGTTGCATGTATCTTTCCAAGGCTTGCATAGCCCGCATTCAGCACGACGCGGGAAAAGTTTTGCCCTCTCAGGGTCAGGGCCAGAGCTTCAACATCGTTGCTTTTCTTGAGATCGCATACATGCAGATACATCCGGTCCGGGAATTCGCGGGAAAGCTCTTCTCGTTGCTGGAATGTTCGTACCGTGGCTGTTATGACGTGCCCGTTTTTCCATGCTTGTTCCGCGAGTACTTTTCCGATACCGGATGTTGCCCCGGTTATGAAAAAATGCTCCGGATGGCCTGTCTTTGCGGGAGGCTGTTTCTTCTCGTTGCGCATCATGGTGATCTGTTGTTCCTTAGGACTCGGATTTTACAAAAAAAGCAGCCTTTTCAAGAACGGGCTCTGCCGTCATCATTGTTTCGCCATTTTTTTTTGAGAAGTTACATGAGGCTGGCGGTAACTTTTTTTATCCTGCCGCGAATAATATTCCAAACAGAAAGCTATCATATGTCATTAAAAGTTATAAAAAAGTGGATTCCTTTGGTTCTGATTGCCGCACTGGTGTTTTTTCTGTGGGCAGCGGGCTTCAACCGGCAAGCCGGCATGGAAGTGTTTCAGGCTCATAAGTTAGAGCTTGTCCGGTACGTCGAGCAACATCAAATACTGGCGGGCCTCCTGTTTTCCTTCGTATACATCATGACGGTCACGCTGTCGTTGCCGGTCGCCAGTTTTTTGACGCTGCTCGGCGGTTTTTTGTTTGGCAAGTGGATGGGGACATTCTACGTCGTGTTTTCCGCGACGGCGGGGGCGAGCATCGTATTCCTGCTCGCAAGAAGCGTTTTTGGCAAGCGTCTGCGCGCCAAGGCGAAAGGCGTACATGCCAAAATTCAGCAAAATATGAAAGAGCATGCTTTCAGTTACCTTCTTTCCATACGGCTGGCTCCTTTATTCCCCTTTTTTCTTGTCAATATTGCCATGGCGTGGTTCGACATATCTTTGAAGGAATTCGCGTTGGCGACCTTTCTGGGGATTATCCCCGGCAGTTTCGTATATGCGAATTTAGGAAAAGCCCTGGGCAGTCTCGAAAGTCTGGACGGGCTTGTGTCCGCCAAGGTTATCGTCGCTTTTTCTCTTCTGGGCATACTCTCGTTGCTGCCGACCCTTTACCGGCAAGTAATGGGACGGAAAGCCGTAATCGCGAGCATCCTGATTGCCGGGCTTTTGACGGTCCATCCGGCTATGGCCGGGACGCCGAATTACGACAGGTTTCTCTCCGGCTACGCGGGATTGCTGAGCTCTTATTTGCAAGAAACCCAAGCCGACAACACCCGTTATATGGGGGTCGACTATGCCGGCTGGCAGGGAGATCCGAGGTATGGCCAGGTCCGAAAGGCCTTGTTGTCCGTGAACCCGACCTCCTTTTCCAGCGACAAGGGAAAAATGGCTTTTTGGATCAATGCCTACAATTTTTTCACAATTGACCTTGTCATCAGGAAAGGCCATGGAAAAAGCCTCAAAAGCCTGCAATGGCTGTTTTCCTCGCCGTGGAAAAAATACACATGGGCATTGGCGGGAAAACCATATTCGCTGGACGATATTGAAGACAATATTCTCAGGTCCATGGGAGATGCCAGAATTCACTTTGCCATCAATTGCGGTTCCGTCTCTTGCCCGGATTTGCGCGAAGAGCCCTATGTCCCTCAAAAGCTGGACAAGCAACTCGATGACCAGGTGCAAAAGACACTGGCGAACCCGCAAAAGGGAATGCACATAGCGGGCCATGCGCTATATCTGACAAAAATCATGGATTGGTTCAGGAAAGATTTTGACGACGGGGATCTGAAAAAATGGATTCGATCCTTTGTTCCGGAGGCGCCGATACAGTCTCTGGATATACAATTCATGCCGTATGACTGGTCCCTCAACAAGGTGAAAAAAAGTGACGATGAATAACAAGAAGAAATCTGACGTCTGCATCATTGGCGCGGGCGCTGCGGGGTTGAGTGTCGCGGCGGGACTTGCTCAGTTGGGGCTTTCTACCGTCTTGTGTGAAAAGGGCAAGATGGGGGGCGATTGCCTGAATACAGGCTGCGTTCCCTCAAAGGCGTTACTGTATGCAGGAAAAACCGCGCAGGCTTTCAGAAAACCGTCGGTCAGCGGCATAGAGGGCGTCGAGCCTGTGATCGATTTCGGTACGGTAAAAGACCATGTATCACAGGTCATCGCTTCAATCGAAAAAAAAGATTCCAAGGAAAGATTTGAAAGCCTTGGCGTCCGGGTCGTCATTGGGGCGGCGGCGTTCGTGTCTCCCGATGCCGTTCAGGTCGCGGGAGAGACAATATCAGCCCGGCATTTTATCATCGCAACGGGATCAAGGGCAGCGGTGCCGCCAATTCCCGGGTTGGCGCGGGATAAAATCCTGACAAATGAAAATATTTTTCTGTTGCGCGAAAAGCCGGAGCATCTGGTTATTATCGGCGGAGGGCCGATCGGCATTGAAATGGCGCAGGCGCATCGCAGGCTGGGGTCGAAAGTGACCGTTCTGGATATAGCCGTCATTCTCCCCAAAGATGATCCGGAGATGGTCGCTGTCCTGAGGGAGCACCTGAAAGAAGAAGGCGTTGAGATACTCGAAAAGGCAAGTATAGAAAAGATAGAGCACGGTGAAAGCCATGTGTCCGTATGGTGCGCCTATGACGGGAAAAGTCTTGAGATAAAAGGCTCTCATCTTCTGGTCGCGGCGGGAAGACAGGTCAATGTCGAAGGACTCGGCCTTGAAAAAGCAGGCGTTGAATTCGACAGGCGCGGCATAAAAACAGACGGGCGTTTAAGGTCGTCGAATAAAAGGATATATGCCGTGGGCGATGTCGCGGGCGGTCCCCAGTTTACGCATGTCGCAGCTTATCATGCGGGCATCGTCATCCGCAATATCGCCTTCAGGCTTCCCGCGAAGGTGGATTATACGGCATTGCCATGGGCGACCTACGCCGATCCGGAACTCGCCAATGTCGGCATGACGCAAGACATGGCGGTCCGGCAATTCGGGAAAAATGCCGTCAGGACCGTGTCATTGCCCTTTACGGAGAATGATCGTGCACAGACGGAACGTAAAACCGGGGGAATGATCAAGGCTGTCGCCTTGGCCAACGGCAGAATTCTGGGCGCTTCCATTGTCGGCGAAAACGCAGGCGACATGCTGGGCATATGGTGTCTGGCCATCCGGAAAAAGATGAAGCTGTCGGATATCGCGGGAATAATCGCCCCCTATCCGACGAGAGGGGAAATCAGCAAGCGCGTCTCGGGTGTGTGGTATGCGCCGCAATTGTTCAGCGAAAAAACCAAAAAGCTGGTTCATCTGCTGAAAATATGGCCTTTTTGATATGCCGGATTTTAACGCCATAAAACAGCATTACGATTCCCTGAGCCCGATATATGAAGCGCATTGGGCATCCTACAATCAGGCACAGGTCGATTGGGTCATGGCGCATTGGCCTGTGAATAAAAAACCTGAAACCGTACTTGATATCGGATGCGGAACAGGGTTGATGCTGGAACATATTCATCAAAAATGGCCCGGCATCGAACTCCTTGGCGTGGATGCGAGCGGTTCCATGCTGCAAAAAGCGGAGGGGGCGCTTGCTCAAGCCGCTTCCTTTCAGGAAGGAAATATTGAAGACGGGGATTTCACGGCGCAGCTTCCCCCATCAGACGTCGTCCTTTCACTGTCCGTGTCGCACCACCTGAATGATATTGACCGGCACATAAGGCTTCTGCATCGCTTGGTGGGAGAAAACGGCACTGTCTTTCTTGCGGATTTTTCTCTTGACGGATGGGGAATGAAGCTGGCTCACCGTTATGTGTGGCCGAGGGGTAAAACATATCAAACAGCCTTCCCTCAATGGATACTTATGAAAAAACTTGCCGAAAAGAGCCTTTTTTCGGTCAGGAACAGCGCTATTTTAAAGCCGGACTGGTTTTGGAGGATTCAAATATACGAGCTGGAGCAATTGTTTGTGCGTGGTGGCGAGCCCGAAGATGTTTGACGCAAAGATCAGGCCATGGATAGATCCGCCCCTGAACAGCGCTGCCAGGCAGCTTGTCAGGCTTGGGATGTCGGCAAATGGCGTAACGGCCGTCGGTTTTGGTTTTACTTTGGCCAATTTCGTCTTTCTTGCTTTTTCACTGTATCCGTATGCCATTGTTTGCATCGTTCTTGGCCGGATCATGGATGGTCTAGACGGCGCGGTTGCCCGCCAAACGCGTCTCCATGATCCGGGTGCAAACATGATGCGCAGTGGTGAAAGTGATTTGGGGGGCTATCTGGACATCGTCAGTGATTTTATTTTTTATGCGGGAACGGTTTTTTTCTTTGCCGTGGGGCAGCCGCAGTTTGCGTTGCCGGCGGCATTTTTGCTTTTTACGTTCGTGGCCAGCGGCAGCACTTTTCTGGCCTATGCCATTTTGGCGGGTAAGCGAGGGATTAATCATGAGGCTCAGGGAAAAAAATCCTTTTTTTACCTTGGCGGCATCATGGAGGGGGCGGAAACAATTTTTTTTCTGATTCTGTTTTGCCTTTTTCCCATGTACTTCAAATGGTCGGCAATCATTTTCGGGGCATTATGCCTTTTGACGGCCCTGGGGCGCGTTCGGCAGGCTTTCAATGACTTCAGTGCGTAACCAAAGGCGGCATGCCAGCGAATATTCAAATGTACCAAGAGAGCGACAAATATCAAAAAAGGACATGTAGCTATGAAATATCAGGTTCATGATGAGAATACGGCGCCGCAAGCGGCACAGGATGTTTTAAGGGCCACCAAGGAAAAATATGGTTTCACGCCCAATCTTTTCGGCCTGATGGCGGAAGCGCCGGTATTGCTCAAGGCATATATCGTTTTGTCCGGGCTTTTCGAGGAAAGTTCGTTTTCGCCGATGGAACGCCAGATCGCTCTTTTGACGGCCAGCTTCGCCAACGGCTGCGATTACTGCATGGCTGCGCATTCGACCATCGCCGAGATGCAAAAAATACCTCCGGAAACGATTCTGGCGTTGCGGCGCAATACGCCCCTTGCGGACGGAAAACTCGAAGCATTGCACAGGCTCGCCTATGAGGTCGTCGAGTGGAGGGGGAATCCTTCCGAAGAGGCGGTCAAAAAGTTTCTGGATGAAGGATATACGCAGAAACAAGTGCTGGAGCTTATCCTCGGCGTGGGGCTGAAAACGCTGTCAAACTATACGAACCATATTGCGCAAACACCCCTTGACGAGGCTTTCGAAAAAAATAAATGGAAGAACCCCCTTGAACGACGGAATGCGGAGCAGGCATAACGCGTCGAGAACGAAGTTTGTGAGAGAGGGATATATATCGTGGTAACACAGCCGCAGCAGCGTAAAGATGCCGTTCATTCTCCGAAAACTTTTTTGAAAACGCATTCGGTTCTGCTGACGGGCGGCAATCCGGAAGAGAAGCGTCTTGAAATTCTCAACTATTTTCATAAGACCTTTTCCCTTTATGAATCCCTGTTCGAATGCCTGAACGGGGACGCGGGTTTTTACGCAAGGCCCAACCCCCTGCGCCACCCGTTGATTTTCTACTACGGCCATACGGCTGTGTTCTTTATGAACAAGCTCAACATCGCCGGGCTGGCCGGGGAAAGAATAGATCCGCGCATTGAATCCCTCTGCGCCATCGGCGTCGACGAGATGTCGTGGGATGACCTGAACGAGAAAAATTACGACTGGCCGACGCCTGCGGAGGTCAAGACCTACCGTGATAAGGTGCGCGGCGTCGTCGACCGCGTCATCCGCGCATGCCCGGTGGAATTGCCCATTGGCTGGGACGACCCTCTGTGGATCGTGATGATGGGCATTGAGCATGAGCGCATCCACGTTGAGACCTCCGCCGTGCTGATCCGCGAGCTGGCGCTTGAATATATCCGCCCGCATCCCGTCTGGGGCGCGATTTGCCGAGAAAGTGGCGCTGCGCCAGAAAACGAATTGTTGCCGGTAGCGGGCGGATGCGTGGTTCTCGGCAAGACGCGGGACAACCCGCTCTATGGCTGGGACAACGAATACGGACGCCACGAAGAAGATGTCGAACCGTTCCGCGCGAGCAAACATCTTGTTTCCAACGGCGAATACCTCGCCTTCGTAGAAGACGGCGGCTATGAGGCGCGACGGTTCTGGACGGAAGAAGGCTGGGCCTGGGCCGCCTACCGGCAGGCGCGGCACCCCGTTTACTGGGTCCGCGCGGGCAGTGAATACCGGTACCGCACCATGCTCGAAGTCATTGATATGCCGTGGAACTGGCCGGTGAACGTCAACTGCCTTGAGGCGCAGGCATTTTGCAATTGGAAGGCGGAGAAAACGGGCAAGCCGCTCCGTCTGCCGACGGAAGCTGAATGGCAATGCCTGCGCGCGCTCATCGATACGGACCAGCCCTATTGGGACAAGGCTCCCGGCAATATCAATCTGGAGCATTTCATGTCCGCCTGTCCGGTCGATATGTTCTCCTTTCCGGGCGGGTTCTGTGACATCATCGGCAATGCCTGGCAGTGGACGGAAACGCCCATCGATGCCTTTGAGGGGTTCGAGGTGCATCCGGCCTATGATGATTTCTCCGTTCCGACCTTCGACGGCAAGCACAATCTCTTCAAGGGCGGCTGCTGGATATCGACGGGCAATTACGCGATCCGGGATTCGCGTTATGCCTTCCGCCGCCACTTCTTCCAGAACGCAGGGCTTCGCTACGTGGAAGGCAAGCCGGTCGGGCTGAAGCCGACGAACATCTATGAGACGGATGCCATGGTCTCGCAATACCTCGAATTCCATTATGGCGAGAGCTATTTCGAGGTGCCGAACTTTCCGGTTGCCTGCGCGGCGGCTTGCATCGAACACATGCAGGGCCGCAAGATGGAACGTGCGCTCGATATCGGCTGCGCCGCGGGTCGCAGCAGCTTCGAGCTGGCCCGCGCTTTCACGCATGTGGATGCAATCGATTTTTCCGCGCGGCTCATACAGGCGCCGGCGAATATGCAGAAAACTGGTGTCCAGCGTTACATGATGCAGGAGGAAGGGGAGATTACCCGCCTGCGCGAGGTGCGGCTGGAAGACTTGTCTCTGGCGGAAACAGCCGGGCGCGTTTCTTTCATGCAGGGCGATGCCTGCAACCTTGCGGCGAAATTCACGGACTACGACCTTGTCTTTGCAGGCAACCTTATAGATCGTCTCTACGACCCCAGGAAGTTTTTAGGCACGCTGCATAATCGCATCCGCCCGGGCGGCTTGCTTGTCCTGACCTCGCCTTACACGTGGCTTGAGGCCTTTACCGAGCGCAGCAAATGGCTTGGCGGTTTCAAGGCGGCGAGCGGGGAAAACCAGACGACGCTGGAGGGGCTCACGAAAATTCTCTGGCCGCATTTTCGGCTGGTGGAGGCAAAAGACGTCGCTTTCGTCCTCCGCGAAACTCGCCGCAAGTTCCAGCATACGCTGGCCGAGATGACCGTCTGGGAGAGACTGTAAATGATGGGGCATATGCCTTATCCTTAAGTGATGGACGCCGTGCTCTTCGTGCGGCTATGTCAGCGGTTCAGCGCTTCGAGGATCGGACATTCCACGCTGTTTCCGGCCGGGCTGCTTCCGGCATGGCACTGCGATGCTATATCCTGCAGTGTTTTCAGGATTTTCCGGAGGTCGAAAATCTTGCCCTTTACGTCCTGAATATGCGATTGCGTTATGGCGCTGATGTCGTGGCAGGTATAATCATGGCCATCGACCACTGACAGCAGTTCGCGGATTTCGGAGATGGAAAACCTCAGTTCCCGGCAGCGACGGATGAACCGCAGTCTTTTCGCGTCTTCCTCGCCGTACAGCCGATAGCCTGCTTTCGTATGCAAGGGCTTTCGCAGAAGGCCTTCTTTCTCGTAATAGCGGATTGTTTCAAGATTGCAGTCCGTTTTTTTCGTGAGCGCGCCGCGCGTGTATTCTTGCCGTTTCATTTTTCTTGACCTTGTATTTACTACAGACTTTACACTTTAAGTATAGCATGAAAGGAGGTTCCGCCATGAAAGTGGAGCTTATTTATTTTGACGGTTGTCCGAACGCCGAACGAGCCGGAGCAATCTCAAACAGGCGATTGAAAGCGCGGGCTGCGGCTGTCAATTCAAGGAATGGGAACAAGGAGACGAAACGGCGCCGGACTATGCACGGCAATATGGCTCTCCGACAATCCTGATTGACGGAAACGACATGGCGGGCGGTCCTCAAAGCTGCTGCGCGCCTGATTCCTGCCGCTTGTATAAAGACGGCGTTCCCACCATCGAGGATATCCGGTCGGCGCGGCTGGCGAAGAAGGCAAGATGAAAAAGCTGGCAAAGGCAGCGCCTTCTTTTTTGGCGATGGTCGTATCGGTTTTGCCGATATTGAAGTGCCCGTTTTGCTGGCCTGCCTATGTTGGGCTGTTGAGCGCCATGGGTATCGACTTTGCAGGTTATTCAAGATATTTGTTCCCGGCGACGGCCTTCCTGTTATTGGCCGCCCTGCTGTCAATCGGCTGGCGCGCTTCGCAACGGCGCGGCTATCGGCCTTTTGCGCTGGCCGCGACCGCGGCTTTCGCCATTCTTGCCGGAAAATTTTTCCTGAATATGCCATGGGTGTTTTATCTGGGTACGGGCATGCTCGCGATTGCGTCCGTCTGGAATATCTGGCCCAGAAATAATTCATGCCCTGCCTGTACGCCCGAAGCAACGCGGCGAATGGTAAAGAAGTCATAGGGCATAATGTCTTGGCTGTTAGTGCATATGCCGGGGCCCGTGGGCGGTTTTCAGAAGAGAGCGGATTTTCTGGCCAAACGGGAGAATCTGTCAACCGTTTCTATTTGATCCGCAATACTGATCGTGCACATTGAGGTGACTTCAAGGTCGCGATTTTCCAGTATATCGGTATTGGGCATCCGGGATTTCCAGTTTTCTATGGTTTTATCCCGCATGGTGAGAAGTGTTTCGATCTGCGGCCTGAAAAGGCGCAGCATATTCGTGACCCAGAGATTTACAGGCCAGCTTGGGAATGTGTGATCGATTTCGTAGCGTTTCATCATTTTGATGACATCTTCGGCCTTGTACCAGGTTTCGTTCGTGACCCAGCGGTTGGTTGTAAAGAGCCCTGTAGGAACCCCATAGTCATCCATGATAATGCCGACAATATGGCTTACGGGGTCTGCTTTTTTCTGAGGGCGATGGAACGGGGAAGGCTTGATTCCAAGAGGCATTCCTTTTTCGCGGAGGAAGACATGAAAATGGCCATGCTCCGCATTGTGGGGGTAGTCAGGGTCGGTTGATTTTGCATGTGTGTGATAATAGTACTGCGAATGACTTTGATGGTCGTGAACATCTTGCTCGGGCAGGTGGTCCCATTCACGAAAATTTCCGGTGAAGCGAATAAGCTCGCTGACGATATTTTGCCGGGCGTTGAGCAAAACGCGCTGGCACTCCATTATCATGGCGCCAGCGTCTCGCATTTCTTGCAAAGCCTCTATCCCATAGGCAGGCCAGTTTACTGAAGGAAATTCGAGGATTGTAGGCATGGGGATTTATGCTTGCCTTGAAAAAGGGAGGGGAGTATCGCGATCAAGCCATATCTCCCCTCCAGTCGCGGGTCAGTAGGTGTGTGCAGTACAGGGATTTGCGCCGGAACACGGGTTCTTGCCTGCACAAGGATTTTTGCCCGCGCAGGGGTTCTTGCTTGCTGCCGATGAGTACTTTCCAGTGCAAGGGTTCTTGCCGTTGCACATCATGGAGCAAGCGGATAACCCGGCGGCGGCTACCGCGCTGATGACAGCGGCAACCAAGGTTTTTTGGGTTCTTTTTTTGACGTTAAGAAGCATTTTGCTTTTCATGGTTTTTCCTTTGATCTTTTACATAGGTTAAAAGCGAGGCCGGTTAACAAGTTTACTGTCGGCACCGATAAAGAACTATTCGCTAAGGATGGGATTCCGTTACAAAAGAGGGCTGCATGAAGATTAATAAATATGTATGTAACCGAATATATTTCTCTGACGAATTCTTGTTTAAGAGCACTCATTATATGGCAATAAGCGGGAGGAAGTGCCCATGAAAACGGTAACACGTGAAGAAGTCAGGAAGTATATGGAGAGCGGGGGTGATTTTGTTCTTCTGGAGGCATTGAGCAGAGAATACTTTAACGAAGGGCATTTGCCGGGAGCAATACAGCTCCATCCCCGCGACATGGAAGACCTCGCAGGCCAGATTTTGCCGGACAAACAGAAATTAATCATCACTTACTGCGGGTATGCGGCCTGCCCAAATTCGAAAATTGCGGCAAAGACGCTAAAACAAATGGGATATAAAAATGTCGCGGTGTATGTCGGAGGCAAACAGGACTGAGAGCAGGCGGGGTTGCCGTTGGAAAACGGATCCTGCCAGGTCGAAAGTAAGGGGTATAAGGGGTGCGGGTGCAGTTAGTCGGCTTTGAGGTCGGAAGACGTTATCATGTTGTGGGGCTCAACTCCCCAAAAAGCTACCGTTGGCAATAATCATCTTATGAACCTGTTCCTTGAAAAAACCAGCTTTTGGCTCGCGCGATACCTGCAAAAGGAGTTGTCAGGCTACAGGCCGTCTGCGACGACAAAAACGCAGGATTTGCGCACTTGCCTTCAGCCTGGCGATATTCTGCTGGTCGAAGGCAATCGACGGATTAGCACCGCCATCAAATACCTGACGCAATCGACATGGTCGCACGCGCCCTTTTATGCAGGAGCTCTTGACGACAGCAGCGATCCGCCCTGCCTGATTGAGGCCGATGTCATCAAAGGTGTGCAGGCTGTCCCGCTATCCGAATATGCGGGTCAGCATACACGCATTTGCCGTACCGTGAACTTAAGCGATGAAGACAGAGAAAAGCTGGTTTCTTTCATGATCGGAAAAATAGGCATGCATTACGACATCAAAAACGTCATCGACCTTGTCCGCTATCTTTTGCCGCAGCCGCCTGTTCCGGTACGTTGGCGACGGCGGATGTTGGCGCTGGGCCGCGGCGATCCGACGCGGGCAATCTGCTCGACCTTGATCGCGCAGGCTTTCCAATCCATCAGGTATCCGATACTGCCGGAAATAAAAAGTATAAAGGGAAATTGTGAGGGCGAGGGCTGCGCGCAGGACGAGATCATGCATATCCGACACCATAGCTTGTTTACACCACGCGACTTTGATATATCGCCTTATTTTCAGGTCGTCAAACCGACGCTGGAAGCGGGTTTTAATTATAAAAACATTGCGTGGGAAGAATGACGCTTTTTGGCCAATTCAGAAAAGCCATGGCACCTTCCTGATGCTTGCATACGGCCATATAGAGTTTTGGTGAGCCAGGATAAGGTGTACCCGCCCGATTTTGCGCTGTATTTCTCAAAAAACATCGCTTATTCAATGTTGTCCCTGAGCCAAATGACCAGCTGCTCATATGCGAATGTTTGCGCCTTATACATCTTGCTGATAAAGACGTAAGTCGCCTCCGCGTCAGCTGTCAGCCGGGCCCCGTTGAGGACGAGAAACGTATAGGTGACGGCAAAAGCCGTACGCTTGTTGCCGTCGATGAAGGGGTAGTTCTGGGCAAGGCTCTCCCACAGTGCGGCGGCTTCTTCCACGAGGTTGGCGTAATAGCCAGTCTGGGGCCGGAACAGGGCCGCTTCGAGAGCCCCCATGTCCCGCATGCACTCCGCGCCACCATAGCGTTCTATCTGGTCCGCATGTATGGCCAGCACCTCGATGGCGGTGAGGTATTCGTCATTCAGCGAGTTTCTTGTAGAGATCGGCAAACCTGTCATGGCTCGCCTGATAGGAGGCCATGACTTTGGCGCGCGGCTTGCCTTGCCGGCGCTTTTCGATCAGGCCGGCAAGAGCCTCGTCGACGAGCACCTGAAGCTGCCGCCCTTCGCTCTGAGCGATCTCGCGTATGGCGGACAGGATATCCGAATTGACCTGCGTCGCGAATTTTTCGCGTGTCTTGGTAGCCATGATGACCCTCCATTTATGTTTCAATATTATCATGATATGTCAAGAAATAGGGCCTCTATACCGGCCCGCGCATCCAACCTGCGGAAAGGTTGGTCGAGAGGTTTCAGGGGCACGAAGGCTCCTGACGCGATGGGGGCTGCCGGGGGAGAGCGCAGTATTCCCCGGCGAGTTCTCGAACGGCGATACGTTCGCCCTTGGGGTATGGGATGCGCCCTCGCGGAAGCACCGCATGAAGGGGGACGGGCAGAACCCCCTTGGCAGGCTTTGCACGATGACGCCGTCCCGGTTGTTTTTAAGGGACGGCCCTCTTCATCGCGCGGCCTGCGGGGTGGGAACGCCATGATGCGCCGCTACCATAAGGAGCGGCAACATCATCATGGATCATGGCGTCGGGAGGGCGGCGGCAGCCCTCTTCCCGTCAGGATCGGAGAATCCGATCAGGGTGGGATGCAACGGGAGGGAAAACAGTCCAGCATAGCTGGAGGAGCCAGTGCTCCTGCGGGTCGCACTGTCTTCCTTCCCTTGCCAAGATAGGGGTTGGGACGAAAGAGTTAACGTGAGGTTAATTCTGTAGTACAACCCACATCTTGCTCACCGCCGATTTCATGGCGGAGGCCTGTCTTTTCTGCCGGATTTTTTGGAGTCGTTCGCGGGCCGTGAGGCCCGGAACCCGTTCATGCAGCACTTCGCGGCGCTGCATTTTTTCATGCGTGACGTTATCCCGTGGCCGGGGTTTCGTCAACGTCTTCATATATTTCTCTGCGGTGAATGCCAGCGCGGCTTATTCCCGATATCTGCCCCTGCGGGATTTTTTATGGCACACGCTTCAGTTGTTATGTTAAAATTGTAAGATAATCCATTGATAGCGCTTGGTTAACTGTATTCAAGGAGGGGGCTCTTGAAGAACAGGAAGGATATTGACCGTAAAACGCAGGTTCCAGCGGTATCCGCACCGCCGTTCTCCCTGCGGCTGACGCTCGAAGAGAAGGCGCAGATCGAGGCCGAGGCCGGGCGGATGTCGATGG
>WGNE01000067.1 GCA_016124645.1 Alphaproteobacteria bacterium | reverse complement strand
TTGCCGGAAATAAGCCCGCCCGTCTGGTTGGTGATGCCGTTGGACAGGGTGCTGCCGCTTTGAAGGTAGATGCCCGTGGTGGAGCCCTTGATGGTGCCGGAGTTGTCGATGCCGCCCGCGACGGTGCTGCTGGTCCTCAGCGAAATGCCGGCCGTGGTGGAGCCGGAGATGATGGCGCTGCTGTTGTTGGTGATGCCGCCCGTGATAGAGGAGCTGCCGTAAAGCACGATGCCCTTGCTGCCGCCGTGGATGGTGCCGCTGTTGGTGACGCCGCCCGAGAGGGAGGTGGCGCTTCCGGCGAGGGAAGTGGCTGAGGCGGAACCCGAAATAAAGCCGCCCGCCTGGTTGGTGATGCCCCCGGTGACCTTGCCGCCGGCATAGACGTAGATGCCGTACTGGCCCTTGATGGTGCCGCTGTTGGTGACGCCGCCCGCAAGGGTGCCGCCTGTGCCGACGATGATCGCCGTATTGGTGGAGCCGATGATGGTGCCGCTGTTGTGAATCCCGCCGTTCAGCGTCGAAGAGGAGATATTGATGCCTACCGAGTTGCCGGAAATAAGCCCGCCCGTCTGGTTGGTGATGCCGTTGGACAGGGTGCTGCCGCTTTGAAGGTAGATGCCCGTGGTGGAGCCCTTGATGGTGCCGGAGTTGTCGATGCCGCCGGAAAGGCTGGCGCTCTGCACGAGGATCTGCGTGGGCGCGCCTTGCATGGTGCCGGCGTTGGTGATGCCGCCGGAAACATCGCCGCCGCCCTGCACGTTAATGCCGCCGCTGCTGTCGATGATCAGGCCGTTGTTGGTGATGCCGCCCGAGAGGTCGCCGGAAACGGAAACGGCGGTCAATGCGCTGATCGTGCCGCTGTTGGTCAGGGTGAGGGCCGTCTGGCCGCTGTTGACGACGACACCCGTACCGGCGATGACGATGGAGCCGCCCGATTCAATCAGGCCCGTTTCCCCGGTGTTGAGGGTTTGCGTGCTGGAGGCGCTGCCCGTGATGTCGAAGCTCGCCGCCTGCGCGGGCGCGGCGGAAATCATCGTCGCCGCGATCAGCGCGGTGGTGGCGGTCAGCGAAAGGCGGTAGGTCTGGGCGAGGCGGGACTTCGACATATCAAATTTTCCTAAAAGCGGTGCCGGAAGGCGTGATTGAGCGCGTGAGGATTGCGGACGAATCTTCACCGTCACATCATATTTATTATGTGAGGGAACATCAACCCGCAAAAACGGATTATGCGCCTGATAATAATGAACAATCGGGGGAATGCATTAGGGAAAAAGTGGGGCGACTGACGGGGCTTGAACCCGCGACAACTGGTACCACAAACCAGTGCTCTACCAACTGAGCTACAGCCGCCACATCCGCCCGGAAGGGCAGACACATGGCTATAACCTTTTATGTCCGTCGGCGTCAAGTCCATAACACGCCCGCGGGGTTCCGCCATGCCTTTCAATTATCCCACAAAATCCGCCCACCTGCCCAAATTTTGTGCAACTGCCCTTTAATGCGCCACGGTGCGGCGGGCGGGTTCATGAATAATTAATTCATTTCAGCTACTTATATCTTCCCGCCGACTGGCACGCTTCTTGCGAATGAGGGGCGGCTTTCAACAGGGAAGAGACATGAAGAAAATCGAGGCCATCATAAAACCCTTCAAGCTCGACGAGGTGAAGGAAGCGCTCCATGAAGTGGGCGTGCAGGGCATGACGGTGACCGAGGTCCGCGGCTTCGGCCGCCAGAAGGGCCATACGGAACTCTATCGCGGCGCCGAATACGTGGTGGATTTCCTGCCCAAGGTGAAGATCGAGATGGTGGTCGAGAACCCGCAGGTGGACGACGTCATCGAGGCCATCCTCGAGGCCGCGCGCACCGGGCGCATCGGCGACGGCAAGATTTTCGTGACCCCCGTCGAGAACGCCGTGCGCATCCGCACCGGCGAGCGCGGCAAGGAAGCGATTTAGGCATTGATACAGGCACTATTGATAAAAGAAGACTGAACCCAACCAACGAGCGAAAACAAAGCCGTATTTTTAAGGAGAATGAAAAATGGCGAAAGCAAAAGCGAAATCACGGGCCTCGGCCTCGAAAACCAAGAAGGCCTCCAAGACCAAGGCCGCGGGCAAGGTGAACGTGAAAATGTCCAATCCCCCGGTGAAAGTGAAGCGCGGCGGGCAGGACTACACCAACTTCCTGAAGCTGGTGAAAGAGCATGACATCCAGTACGTCTCCTTCCGCTTCACCGACATGCGCGGCAAGCTGCAGCACACGGCGCAGCATATCTCCACCGTCGATCAGGATTTGCTGACGGACGGCATCATGTTCGACGGTTCCTCCATCGCGGGCTGGAAGGTCATCAACGAATCCGACATGATCCTGATGCCCGACCTCGCCACCGCGGTCTTCGACCCGTTCTCGGCCATCCCGACGCTCGACGTGTTCTGCGACATCTACGAGCCTTCCACCGGCCAGCCCTACAACCGCGACCCGCGCTCCATCGCCAAGGCGGCGGAACGCTACCTGCAGTCGGCCGGCATCGCCGATACCGCGTTCTTCGGGCCCGAGGCCGAGTTCTTCATCTTCGACGACGTGCGCATCAACGTGCAGATGAACCGCGTTTCCTACGAGATCGACAGCGCGGAAGGCCCCTATAACTCGGGCCGCGACTACGAAGAGGGCAACATGGGCCACCGCCCGGGCGTCAAGGGCGGCTATTTCCCCGTGCAGCCGGTCGATAGCTCGAACGACCTGCGCGGCGAGATGACCAGCATCCTCTCCGAAATGGGCGTGCCGATGGAAAAGCACCACCACGAGGTCGCGCCTTCGCAGGTCGAGCTGGGGCTGAAGTTCTCCACCCTCGTCGGCAGCGCGGACAACATGCAGCTTTACAAATACGTCGTCCACAATGTGGCGCACGCCTACGGCAAGACGGCGACCTTCCTGCCCAAGCCCGTCTTCGGCGACAACGGCTCGGGCATGCACGTCCACCAGTCGCTGTGGAAGGGCGGCAAGCCGCTCTTCGCCGGTTCGGGCTACGCCGACCTGTCGGACACCTGTCTGTACTACATCGGCGGCATCATCAAGCACGCTAAGGCGCTGAACGCCCTGACCAACCCCACCACCAACAGCTACAAGCGCCTGGTGCCGGGTTACGAGGCGCCGGTGCTGCTGGCCTATTCGGCGCGCAACCGCTCGGCCTCCTGCCGCATCCCCTTCGCGGCGAGCCCGAAAGGCAAGCGCGTCGAGGTGCGCTTCCCCGATCCTTCCGCCAACGCCTATCTCGCCTTCGCGGGGATGCTGATGGCGGGTCTGGACGGCATCCAGAAGAAAATCCATCCCGGCGACGCGATGGACAAGAACCTCTACGATCTGCCGCCGGCGGAGCTGGCGGACATCCCGACCGTCTGCGGTTCGCTGCGCGAGGCGCTCGACGCCCTGCGCGACGACCACGACTTCCTGCTGAAAGGCGGGGTCTTCACCAAGGACTTCATCGACGGCTACCTCGATCTGCGCTACGAAGAAGTGAAAAGCTTCGAGACCATGCCGCACCCGATCGAGTTCGCCATGTACTATTCGGTGTAACGGCTCGCCCGCTTCGCGCGGACAAGTGCCCCCCGCTTTACGCGGACAAGTGCCCCCGCTTTACGCGGACCAGTGAACGACCGCCCCCGGTTTCTCCCCGGGGGCGGTCTTTTTATGCGGCACGGCCGCCCGCCGTCGTCGCGGGCGTTATGCCGTTACTTGATGGAGTGCAGGATGACGCGGAAGCTCTGGGTGTTGCGCGCCCAGTTGGCGAGATTGCTGGTCTTTTTCTGCGTGAAGAGGAAGCCGAAGATGTAGAATTCCTTGTCGCCCAGCATGACGAACTGCACTTCCTGCGGCCTGAGGTTGGCCGACTTGGTGCCCTGGACCTCGTAGGTTTCCTCCCGGTTGAACATGAAGCGCACATAGGCGGGGGATTTTCCCGTCGAGACCAGCTTGAGGAATTTCAACCCCATCACGTCGGTGAAATATTTCTTCTGCTCGTTGATGGCCTTCATGATGTTCTCGTCCGGGCTGCGGCGCACGGCCATGAAGCGGATATAACCTTCCACCCGTCCAGCTAGGGTTTTTGATTGCAGGTCCACGGACATATGGCTCATGTCATGCACCTCGTTGCCGGTGATGAGCCAGGATTCCGGGTAGCTGAACTTCATGGCATCGACGAGGGTGAAGACGCGCTGGGTTTCGACGGGTTCTTCCTTGGGATAGAGAATGTGGAAGCTGTCGATGGTCTTTTTCTGGATATAGGACATGTAGTCGCGCATGATGTTCGGCTCTTCGAAGCGCGCCACCAGCGCATAGGGGCCGCTGAAGCGGACGGCGATGTAGTTATAGGTCGTCACGCCTTCGTCGATGTTGATATAGGCGCCCGTGGCGCTGCGCAGGCTTTCGGCATTGATTTTTCCCTGTATGGAATAGTCGTTGGCCAGCATGTAGTTCTCCAGCCAGCTCGGCGCGTCGATCTCATGTTGCAGTTTGACGATCTGGATGCGCACCGCCGCCTTGTAGGTCTTGATGACGGGGCTTTCGTAGCGGGCGATGTCGCCCAGCAGGGTTTCCGCGCTTTCGGTCGAGGAGTTCTGTATCATGTTGTTCTGGGTCCAGTCGGCGGGCAGCATGATCTCGTACTCGAGGTCCGCGCGGCCGAAGGGCATCAGCCCGAAGGGCTTGGTCTTGTCCTGAAAGGCCTTGTCGTCGTGGATGTAATATTCCGGCTTTTCCACCTTTTTCTTCTTCTCGTCGCCGAAGCCGAGGAAGGCCTTGTGCAGCAGCGGGTTTTCCATGCCCGGGGCGGGCGCGGCGGCGATGTTTTCCGCGCCCGCGTTCGCCGCGGCGGTGAAGGCGAGGCCGAAGGTGAGCGTCAGCAACAGAAGGATGGAATAAAAGCGCTTCATGGGTCTGATACCTTTTTGAAATCCTGATCTTTTGTAATTATAGCATTTTTCCGGCGCGGTTCCACTGCCCGGGCCGCGCGCCGGGAATTACGAGGTCGGGCGGTCGATGGGAATGGGCTTGCCGTGGTCGTCGATCGCGACATAGGTGAACTTTCCTTCCGTCACCTTGTAGGCGGTCTCGCTCATGCGCGAGCGGGCCCAGCTTTCGACGTGCACGGTGATGGAGGTATTGCCGATGCGCTCCACGCGGGCGTAGCAGCTGACCTCGTCGCCGACGTGGACGGGCTTTTTGAAGCTCATGGCCTCGATGCCGACGGTGGCCACGCGCGAGCGCGAGCGCTGGGTGGCGCCGACCGAGCCGGCCATGTCCATCTGCGAGAGCAGCCAGCCGCCGAAGATGTCGCCGTTGGCGTTGGTATTGGCGGGCATGGCGATGGTCCGCAGGGCGGGGCAGGTGTCGTAATCGGGTCTGTCGTTGGCCATTTTCGTATTCTTTCCCCCTCAAATCGCTGGTTTTTTAAACGCAGGCATATTATAGCCTTATCATACAACGTCCGCCGTGCTCGTGTATAGTTGCCTTGCGCCGCCGAAATGCGTAAATTACCGGAATGACGAGAGAGACAGTGAAAAAGAAAAGCGCCGCCCCGGGCCGCAATCGGGGTGATTATTCCGCAGCCGACATCGAGGTGCTGGAGGGGCTGGAGCCCGTCCGCAAGCGCCCCGGCATGTACATCGGGGGCACGGACGAGCGCGCGATGCACCACCTCGTCAGCGAGATTCTGGATAACGCGATGGACGAGGCCGTCGCCGGCCATGCCACGCGCATCGACATCAGCCTGGGCGAGGGCAACCGCGTCACCATCAGCGACAACGGGCGCGGCATTCCCGTCGATGCGCACCCGAAGTTTCCCGGCAAGTCGGCGCTGGAGGTGATTTTCACCACGCTGCACTCCGGCGGCAAGTTCAGCGGCAAGGTCTATAACACCTCGGGCGGCTTGCACGGGGTCGGCTCCTCGGTCGTCAACGCGCTGACCAGCGAGATGACGGTGGAAGTCGCGCTCGACAAGCAGCTCTACCGCCAGAGCTACAGCCGCGGCACTCCCGACGGCAAGCTCAAGAAGGTCGGCGCGACGAAGGGGCGCGGCACGACCATTTCCTTCGTGCCCGATACGGAAATTTTCGGTTCCTCGGCCGGTTTCGACCCGCGCACGATCTACAAGCTTGCGCGGTCCAAGGCCTATCTGTACCGCGGGGTGGAGATCCAGTGGAAATGCGAGCCGTCTTTGCTCAAGGGCGAGCCGGGCATTCCCGACTATGAAATCATCCACTTCCCCAACGGGATGCTGGATTATCTTTATTCGTTGGTCGAGGGTAAAACCTCGCTCACGCCAAAGCCGTTCTACGGCTCGGTGGAATTTCCCGACAAGGCCGGGCGGGTCGAATTCGCCATCGCCTGGACGGAGGAAGAGGAAAACGGCTTTCTCAGTTCGTATTGCAACACCATCCCGACGCCCGACGGCGGCAGCCATGTGCAGGGCTTGCGCGCGGCGCTTTCCAAGGGGCTGAAGAACTACGCCGACCTCATCAACAACAAGAAGGCGGGCATCCTCTCGCCGGACGATATTTTCGGCTCGGCCACGATCTTGCTTTCCATCTTCATCCGCGATCCGCAGTTCCAGGGCCAGACCAAGGAAAAGCTGACCTCGCCGCAGGCGACGCGCCTGACGGAAGGGGCGGTGAAGGACAATTTCGAGCACTGGCTGACGGGCGATCCCGCGGGCAGCAAGTACCTGCTCGACTACCTCGTCGAGATCGCCGAGGAGCGCAAGCGGGCGAAGGACGCGCAGCAGATGTCGCGCAAATCCGCCACGCGCAAGCTGCGGCTGCCGGGCAAGCTCTCGGATTGCAGCCGGAAATCCTCCGACGGCACTGAAATCTTTATCGTCGAGGGGGACAGTGCGGGCGGCTCGGCCAAGCAGGCGCGCAACCGCGAAACGCAGGCCATCCTGCCCCTGCGCGGCAAGGTGCTGAACGTCGCCAGCGCGACGGCGGACAAGATCCGCAACAACCAGGAAATCTCGGACCTCATACAGGCGCTGGGCTGCGGCACGGGCAAGGACTTCAAGCTCGACAAGCTGCGCTACGAGCGCGTCATCATCATGACCGACGCGGACGTTGACGGCGCCCATATCGCGGCCCTGCTGATCACGCTGTTTTATCAGGAAATGCGGGGGCTTATCGAGAGCGGTTCACTCTATCTCGCATTGCCGCCGCTTTATCGCCTTTCGGCGGGCGGCACCTCCGTCTATGCGCGCGACGACGAGCACAAGGACGAGCTGATGAAGACCGTCTTCAAGGGCAAAAAGAAAGTGGACATGAGCCGCTTCAAGGGTTTGGGCGAAATGCCTGCCGCACAGCTTAAAGAAACCACGATGGACATGAGCAAGCGCAGCCTGCTGCGCGTGACCCTGCCGGACGCGGAGAAGGGCTCGGACGCTTTCAGCAAGCGCACCGAGGGCAGCACCGCCCAGCTCATCGACCGCCTCATGGGCAAGAACCCCGAAGCCCGCTTCGAGTTCATTCAGGTCAACGCGAAGTTCGTGCAAGATATTGATATTTAATAATATATTTTAGCGAAACACCGCCAAACCCCGTTAATTTATGTAAAAAAAATTGACAATTTTGGGGTTTATGGGTATATTGTACAGTAAGATACGAGTCCACGCTTTGTGACTTGGTATCCCGCTATGTTGGTGAGGTGCCTTGTCAGGAAAAGCAGACATAAGAAGACAGAGGGAGTGGATGTCAATTATGGACCCCAAAGATTCAAAGAAAAAAGAAAAAGGTTTTCTGACCGGCGCCTTCGGCAAGGCATCGCGCAAGTTCGTGCTGGGCAGCATGCTGGTTCTGGGCCTCATGGGCGGCGTTTCCGGCCAGGCCATGGCGCAGGGCACAGCGGGCGCGAACGGCATCACGCCTTATGAGCAGAGCGTCCAGCCTTGGTCCAACGACCCCACCTATCAGGTGAAACTCCAGAACATCGAAGCGCAGGTTCAGTTGCATCTGCAAAGAATGGCCGTGAACGAGCAGAACAAGGAAGCCCAGCTCAATAAATGGCACATGCAGCAAATCACCAGAGAGGTCAACGCGAACAAGCACAGCAAGCAGAAATGGGACGTCTTTCGCATCGGCAACGTGGGCGCGCAGGCTACGGCCATCGAAACCAAATACAAGGCCGCCCTTGTCAACGACCGTGCGGCCTATGAGGCCAATGTGCTGAAAGTGCAGCAAAACCTCATCCGCCAGATCAACCAGCTGGACGCTTACTATGCAAGACTGCCGCAATACAGGGGCGCGACATACAACACCGGCGGCTACAAGCCCGCGGTCCAGCAGCCCACGCAGGTTCAGGCGCAAAAGCCCGTGACGCCCGCGAAGGATCAAGCGCTGACCCCGCAGCAGCAGCATGACCGCCTCGTCCGCGCCTATCAGGACGCGCAGCTGAAAGCGGCCCAGCAGGGCAGACCCTTGCCCACGCCGTCAACCTTCGGCCTTTCGCCGAACGACCCGGCGCTCAAGTAAGGCTTTTTCATACCGAATGCAAAAAACCCCTCCCGCCGGAGGGGTTTTTTATGGCCTGTAAAAAACCCAATCAGGCGTAACCATACCGCCCCCCGCCGCGAATGACTTGATAGAGGCGTCTCAAGGCGTTTTCGTCAAACAGTCATTTCAGGGGGTTGCCCATGCACCGGAAAAAAGCGGATGATGAGGAAAAGCGGGAGGAAAAACCGGTGACGGCAAGGCATATCGCAAGACGCAGCTTTCTGGCCACGGGTCTGCTGGCGCTGGCCGCCGCGCCCTTCCTGCTGAAATCACGACCCTCGCTGTCGGCGCAAACGTCCATTCCGCCCGGCCGGACGACGGCGGCCGCGGCGGATGCCGCGAAGGACTGGGGAACAATCAAGGAGATCCGCATGAGCGACGAAGAATGGAAAAAGAAACTCGATCCCAAGGCCTATGACGTGCTGCGCTGCGAGGGCACGGAATCGCCTTTCACCAGCCCGCTGAACAACGAGCATCGCAAGGGCGTGTTCAAATGCGCGGGCTGCGGGTTGCCGCTGTTCACGTCATCCATGAAGTTCGACAGCGGCACCGGCTGGCCCAGCTTCTACGAGGTCATCGACGGCCACGTGCAGACCAAGCAAGACAACAAGCTTTACATGGCCCGCACCGAATACCACTGCGCGCAATGCGGCGGGCATCAGGGCCATGTCTTCAACGACGGCCCGGCGCCGACGGGCCTGCGCTATTGCAACAACGGCGTCGCCCTGCGCTTCGAGCCTGAAACAGACAAGGAAGAAAAATGACCCGCGCCACGCAAAGCATGAAGAAGGGCAGGGGGAAAGACATCGCGCTCGCCGTCTTCCTCGCGCTCGCCATGTTCGGGTTTTCCGCGCGGGCGCAGGCGGCGGAGATGAAAAAGGCGGTCTTCGCCGGCGGCTGCTTCTGGTCGATGGAGGAAGCCTTCGAGGACGTGAAGGGCGTGACCGCCGCCGTCTCCGGCTTTTCCGGCGGCACGGTCAAGAACCCGACCTACGAACAGGTCTGCCAAGGCAACACCGGCCACCGCGAGGCGGTGCAGGTCACCTACGACCCCGCCGTGATAACTTACGCACAACTGCTGGACATCTACTGGCACAGCATCGACCCGCTTGACCCCCGCGGCCAGTTCTGCGACAAGGGCGCGCAGTACAAAAGCGCGATCTTCTACAATGACGCGGAGGAAATGAAGCTGGCCGAAGCCTCGCGCAAGGCCGTGCAGAAGGAACTGGGGCACGAGGTCGCCACGGCGATTTTGCCCGCCGCGCCGTTTTATCCCGCCGACGCGCACCATCAGGACTATGCGAAACGCAACCCGTTTTCCTACGGCATGTACCGCCGCGGCTGCGGCAAAGACAACGCCCTGCGCGCCATCTGGGGCGCCAAGGCGAACACGATGCCGGGGTTTTAGGAGCCTCCCTCAGACAGACACCGTCATCCCGGCGAAAGCCGGGATCCAAGTCACCTGCCCCATAAGACGGCCCGACGGCCTTTTCGGACCCCGGTCTTCGCCGGGGTGACGGCTTTTTTGTTTCGTTGAAAAACTTAAAGTTTAGAGGGTATCATCAAAAGGATATGGATGATTTTAAATGGAGCTGACGGAAGGCGATTTTTAATTGAGCGGCAAAAGGTAAAGGCTATGAGCCAGAATAGTACTCAAAAAATATTTAATATTGAGGCTCTCGAAGACTTTTATAGGCAGGTATCTGACGAAAAAGGAATTGATGTTGTAGAGTTTCAGAAAAAGTTAAACGTGCTATTCCAGAGACCACGTACAGAAGATGATATTAAGGCTTATCGTTTAGGAAAAGGGCCGTGGAAAAAATTAAGAGATGAGGTATCCCCGGTATCTCGATATTTGCATTTTCGCGGAATAGATAATGGTAGGGTACGTTTTCCGCTAAGTGATCTTCCGCCGGACTGTGTCTTCTGGGAAGATGATGAGGCAAAAAAATAACGATTGAAGTAACGATCGCGCAAGGAAAAGAAAGGCATTACCTCAAAAAGAAATTAAACGATGAAGGGATTTCCGGTGGATTTTTAGGGCTCGGCGATGATGCTGGTAACGAAGATTTTCAAAGGGAAATTGAGAAGGGCCGGACAGTGTATTCTTCGGAGAATGCATTAAAGATAAGAAAGGAGGGGATTCTTAGGTGCCTAGGGCAAAAGAAAATTCAAAGTCCTATGGATGTTCTCCTTATTGTAGCGAATTTAAGTTCGCTACCCATGAAACGCTGGAAAGCAATAGTTCCCGAATTGAAACAAATGGCAAGCGATATGCCCTTTGATCAGGTGTATGTACTAGCAGACAATGAACCACCAATTAAGGGGTTTTCGATTTAATAAAGGCGACCCGGTCTCAAAAAGATACCTGTTGCACAAAAATCCCGATTTCCCTATTTATGTGGTGGCTTTCGGCAGGCCGATGCGGGCGTGGCGGAATTGGCAGACGCGCTGGATTTAGGTTCCAGTGTCGCAAGACGTGTGGGTTCAAGTCCCTCCGCCCGCACCATTCTTAAGGCGTTCAGGCGTGGATGAAGTCGATCAGGGCCGTTAAATCCCGACCGGTGGCGGATGGCGGCGCATCTAGGTTTTCTTCGGGGAACCCCAGGCGGTTGACCCATACGGTCGGATAGCCGAACCATTTTGCGCCCGCCGAATCCCATCCGGCGAATGCGGTGAAGGCGATTTCCTCTTTTCGAAGGCCGAAGGCTTCCACGCCCAATCGATAGGCTGCCGGGGCGGGTTTGAACGCCTGCGCCCGGTCCGTGCTGAGGGCGAATTCAAAATATTTTTCAATGTCGTTATGCTTCATGTTCGCGCGCAGCATGCTTTCTGTCATGTTGGAAAGAAACGCGAGGCGGATGTTTTTGCCATGCAGCTTTTCCAGCGCGGTTTGGACGTCCGGCCAGAGGGGCAGGCGCAGGAAAGCATCCATGATGGCGTCCTGCTTTTCCGGCGTGAGGTCAAGCTTCATGCCCGCAGCCGAAAACCGAAGGGCATCCTCCATCACGTGCCAAAAGTCCTTATACCGGCGCCCCGAGGTCCGAAGCCATGTATAGCCGAATATTTTGGCAAACCACGCCTTTCGCAGATCGTCCCCCTGTTCGGGAAATTTTTCTTTGACGACCCTGAAGGCGGCGCGCGGGTCGAAAATCGGGAATGCGTCAAAGGCGACGGCCTTGATTTTCGAAGAACCGGTTGCGGCCAGCGCCGCCTTGCCGAGGGGGCTGGCCGCAAGGGCGGTCAAGGCCGTTCCACCCGCCGCAAGAGCCATGAATTCACGCCGGTCAATGCTCACTTCCTTCCTCCTCAAACTCAAATCATTTCACGCTCAGGTACTGCACATAGAAAACCTCGCAGGCGCCGTCGCCCGTGTCGTTGCGGGTGAGGGATGTGTGCCAGTACCAGCCGTTCGGACCGCTGACGTTGACGAGGTAGCCGGCCATGGTCACCACGTCGCCCGCGCTCACGCTCTTGGCGCGGTCGGCGATGTCTTTCGTGGCGGGGATGATGTGGGTATTGGCGCTTTCGTGCTCGATATCCGCGCGCGGAATGGGGTAGTCGTCCGTATGCCAGTGATAGAACCGCCCGCCCTGCGAGATGGAAAGCCTGGAGATCACGTCCTTGTTCGACATCAGGCTCCAGCCCAGCGCGAAGTCGATGGGGGAAAGCTTGCTCTCCGTATCGAGGAAATAGCGCGAGGTATGCAGCACCCGCGCCGTCACCGCGTAGCGTGCGACCGCGTGGAGGGTATAGCCGTTCATCCCGAAGCTGGGGCCGTCGGTCAGGTTGGTCTGCACCGGCGGGTCGGTCACGCGCGGGAAGCGGTCCGGCATGGTGAAGGGCACGGCGGCCTGCGCGGGCGGGGCGGTGCCCGCGAACTTGTAGGCCAGCGGGCCGATGATGATGGCCGCGAGCCCCAGCCAGAAGACAAGGGCCAGCCCGCCGCCACGCTTTTTCGGCGGCTGGTAGGGGGTGTTCTGGCGGCGGTGTCGCATCATCGGCTTCCCCTGCGGATGGCGTGAGGTGATGCCTGAATCCTAGGCATTTTCGGCGGAACGGTCAATTTTCCGGCGATTATTTTTACATAAGCGCGATTTCCAAAACATTTTTGGACATAGGCATAATTAGTGCTACACAATCGCCATATTCTCCCCTAGGGTAGCCTGCGCCGCAATCGGCAGCAGTAGATATATATACGGACAGACACAGCAGAAAGTTTTGACGATGCAGATTACACAGACCAAGAACGAAGACCTGAAACGCGAATACACCGTCACCATGACGCCCGAGGAAATCGACGCGAAAGTCAACGAGCGCCTGACGGAGCTGGGCAAGACGGTCAAGATGCCGGGTTTCCGTCCGGGCAAGGTTCCGCTGACTCTGCTGAAATCCAAATACGGCAAGGCCGTGATGGGCGAGGTGCTGGAGCACGCGGTCAACGACAGCACGCTGCAGGCCATCAACGAGAACAACCTGCGCCCCGCCATGCGCCCGAAGATCGAGGTCAAGACCTTCGAGGAAGGCAAGGGGCTGGAATACACGATGGCGATCGAGCTGCTGCCGGAAATCAAGCTGGCCGACCTTTCCGCCATCGCGCTGAACAAGATGACGGCCAAGCCCTCCGACAAGGAAGTGACCGAGGCGCTGGAGCGCATCGCGTCGGGCAACAAGACCTCGAAGAAGATCGAGGAAGACCGCGCGGCGAAGACGGGCGACATCCTGCTCATCGACTTCGACGGCACCGTCGATGGCGCGCCGTTCCCCGGCATGAAGGGCAACGACCACGCGCTGGAGCTGGGCTCCAACCAGTTCATCCCCGGTTTTGAAGACCAGCTCGTCGGCGCGAAAGCGGGCGAGAAGAAAACCGTCACCGTCACCTTCCCGAAAGATTACGGCCACGCGGCGCTGCAGGGCGTCGAAGCCGTCTTCGCCGTGGACGTGAAGGAACTGCAGGAACCCGTCGTTCCCGCCATCGACGAGGAATTCGCCAAGAACCTCGGCTTCGAGGATCTCGCCAAGCTCAAGGAAATCGTCGAGCAGCAGATCCAGAACGAATACGACCAGCTCACCCGCATGACGCTGAAACGCGACCTGCTCGACGCGCTGGACGAAAGCCACGACTTCGAGGTGCCCGCCGGCATGGTGGACGCCGAATTCGAGGGCATCTGGCAGCAGCTCAAGGGCCACGACCACGCGCATGACGATCCCGACCACGTCCACGGCCCCGATTGCGACCATGGTGCGCAGGAAGAGGGCACCGAGGAAGAGCGCGCCGAATACCGCGACATCGCCACCCGCCGCGTGAAGCTGGGACTGGTTCTGGCGGAGATTGGCAGAATCAATGAAATCGAAGTTTCGAATCAGGAATTGCAGCAGGCCGTGATCAGCGAAGCCCGCCGCTATCCCGGAAAAGAACAGCAAGTCTTTGAATATTATCAACAAAACCCCCAAGCATTGGAGACCGTAAAAGCGCCAATTTACGAAGATAAAGTTGTTGACTTTATTCTGGAAAGATCTAAACTTGATACACGTCAAGTTGACATTGAAGAGCTGACCAAGGCCGCAGATCAGGAACCGCCCAAAAAGGCGAAGTCCAAATCCAAGGCCAAGAAATCCGCAGGCTCCAAAGCGGAATAAAATAACTCTTCAGTACTGCGAAGCGTACAAAAGATACAAAAAGAACCGGAAAGAGATAACAAACCTTAAAATTCCGGCAAAACGGCAAAAACGTAGAGAAGTGTATATAGCAAACAAAGACGAACTATAAAAAAGCAAGGAAAGGCACAAAACAGATGGCTAAGGATATCACTGCTGACTTCGGTCGTATTCGCGACGCATTGAAAGAGACAATCGATCCTGCGCGCCTTGAATACATCAGCCAAAAAGGCTTGGAATACTATGAACAGATGATGGCGGCCCATGAAGCGGGCGCACCTCTCGAAGCGTTCATGGACAAGGCGGGCGTCGAAGCCCTGCACAACGCGTTCAAGGATGATGCCGGCAGCGAAGCGCTGCGCAACATCACCGCATCCGCCAACGGCGGCCCCGTCGGCGCGGCGCAAGGCAACCGCTTCGTTCCGACCGTCACCGAAGTCGAAGGCGGCCGCGAGCGCGGCTACGACCTGTTCTCGCTTCTGATGAAGCAGCGCATCGTCCTTCTCGAAGGCCAGGTCGATGACACCATGGCGTCCATCGCCTGCGCGTCGCTCCTGTACCTGAACTCGCCGGCTTCCGGCAACCCCACCGACCCGATCACGGTTCACGTGAACTCGCCGGGCGGTTCGGTTCTCGCCGGTCTCGCGATTTACGACACCATGCGCTCCATCGCCGCGCCGATCAAAACCGTCGGCTACGGCATGCAGGCTTCCATGGGCTCCATCCTGCTGGTCGCAGGCGACGAGCGCTGGATGACCCGCAGCTCCAAATACATGATTCACCAGCCCCTGGGCGGCAACGGCCAGAGCACGCAACAGACCGACATGGTCATCAGCGCGGACCTCATTACCCGCCTGCGCGAAGACCTGACGGACATCTACGTCCGCCACACCGGCCTGAAGCACGAATTCTGGGACAAGGTTCTGGAACGCGACACCTGGCTGACGGCTGACCAAGCGCTTGAAATGGGCGTCATCAGCGAGATCGTCACCGGTTCCCGCAAAAAGACCATCCACGAAGAATTCTCGCACCGCTCCGAGAAAGAAGACGCTCGCCTCAAGCAGATCGAAGGCAAGTCGGCGCTCGAAATCATCGCCCTGATGAACTCGGCCGAAGGCTCCACGGTCCGCCCCGAGTGCGTGGTCGCCCTTTCCAAAATGCCGGAATACTGGACCCCGTCCCGTGCCGCGCAGGAAGCGGAAAAGACCAAGGCTCAGGCAGCCGCCAACAACAACTCCAAAGGCGCAGCCAAGAAGAAGACGGCCCCGAAACGTTCGCGTGCCAAGCGCGCAAACGGCGGCCCGACGCTCTAAAAAAGGCCTTAATTTCATCTACCAACCTTGCTATATTGGGATGGTCAGTTGTCCGCTGACCATCCCTTTTTCTTTGCGCGCGGACAGCCGATGAAACGGTCGGGGGGCCGGCCTTCGAAAGGCGCGGCCGACACGAAAAAAGCACACAGACCTTCAGGGGAAAGAAAATAATGACCTATATTCCAGAGCAAATGAACACACTGGTGCCGATGGTAATCGAGCAGACCGCCCGCGGCGAACGCTCGTACGATATCTACTCGCGCCTGCTCAAAGAGCGCATCATCTTCCTCTCCGGCCAGGTGCACGACCATGTCTCGACCCTGATCTGCGCGCAGCTCCTGTTCCTTGAATCGGAAAACCCGAAGAAGGACATCTACCTCTACATCAACTCGCCGGGCGGCGTCGTCACCTCCGGCCTTGCGATGTACGACACCATGCAATACATCAAGCCCGACGTGGCCACGCTCTGCATCGGTCAGGCCTGCTCCATGGGTTCGCTGCTGCTCGCGGCGGGCGCGCCCGGCAAGCGATACAGCCTGCCCAACTCGCGCATCATGGTCCACCAGCCCTCGGGCGGCGCGCAGGGACAGGCGACGGATATCGAGATCCACGCCAAGGAAATCCTGAGCCTCAGGAAGCGCCTCAACGAAATCTACGTCAAGCACACCGGCAAGAAGATCAACCAGATCGAGGAAGCGCTGGAGCGCGACCGCTTCATGGCGCCCGAGGAAGCCAAGGCCTTCGGCCTTATCGACGAAATCGTCGAAAAGCAGCCCTTCGGCGAAGAAAAGAAAGCGGCCTGACAAGGCGCATAGACACCAAGGGCGGGGCGCAAACCCCGCCCTTTCTTTTTGAACTGTTTTCATTCATGGATTTTCACGGGAGAGGGGAGCATGAACACGCATTTCCGCGCCGCGGGCGCGGCTTTTTTATTGACGGCGGTACTGGTTTTTTGTCCTTGCGTCCGGCCTGCCGTGGCGATGGAAGAAAACAAGACAGAAGCCCCGCAGACAGGCGGCAATGCCGGCATCGGCATCACGACGGACAAGAACGGGGCGCCAGCCGTCAATCTCCAGATAGGCGCCGAAATGAAAAAGGCTTTCGCGGACTACGATGCGGCCACGAAAAACCTGACCGCGGAGCAGAAGAAAACCCTCGATGGCATGACGCCCTATATAACGAAGGCCATAGAAATACCCGTCAAAACAATCATCATCAGCGCGCGGCTGTCGGAATGCCTTAAAAATGCACCGGCGATGAAGCCGCACGGAGAAGAATACAGCAAGCAGTACCAGACATGGCGCGCCAGCCTGCAACCCGCGAAAATCAAGGCATACGTCGATTTACGCTCATGGCTCGACACGATCCATTTCGTTGATCGCGGCGTGCTTTATGCAGACGCGCAGGCGCATATCAAGATGATGCTGATGACGATGACGGGGGTGGAGCTGGCGCTGGAAAAAGGGAAAAAGGACCATACTGTCGGCTGCGACGACGTCGTCAAAACCATCTACAACGGCCATCCGCCGCACCTCTCCAACGATGCGGCTGTTCCGGCTGCGCCTTGAGGCGGGGGCATCCGCGCAGGATGCCCGATTGCCGCGTACCGTTTCCGCGCTATTTTGACTGTCATGAAAAACAAAAGCTTCATGAACCGTCTGGGCTTCGCCCTGTCCGGCATCGCCGCCGGGCTGAGGGGGGAGAAAAGCTTTCGCCTGCAGGCGCTGGGCCTGTGCTTCGTGCTGGCCGTGCTGCTCTTCACCCGTCCGGCGCCGGTCTGGTGGGCCTTGCTGTTGCTGGCCGCGGGCTTCGTGCTGACGGCGGAACTGCTCAATTCCGCGCTCGAAAGGCTGCTCGACCACCTGCACCCCGAAGAACACGCGATCATCAAAACCGTGAAGGACATGCTGGCGGGGGCGGTGCTGGTGATGTGCCTGACCGCGCTGGCCGTTTTCGCCGCTTTTCTATGGAGTTACGCCTGATTTTAAGGAAAAAATGCGAAATTTCGGTATAAACGGTGAAATTACTACCCGTGCAGGCTTGCAAAAGATTAATATTTATCTAATTGATATGTTATAAGACCCGTCCGACCGAAAAATCGGCAAAAAACGCTAAAAAACGACAAAAACAGCTCCTGTTCGCCGAAAATAAACCAATATCAGGCACAATAACAGGATATATGTAAGGCATAAAAAGGGACATACATGCAGGAACACGAAACAATGGCCGTCGGCAACAAGCACCCGGTACTCCCGCTTCGGGATATCGTGGTTTTCCCGCACATGATCGTGCCGCTTTTCGTGGGCCGCGACAAATCCGTCAAGGCGCTGGAAAGCGCGATGGCGGACAACAAGCAGGTTCTGCTCGTCACCCAGAAATCCGCCCAGCAGGACGACCCCACGGCGGGCGACCTTTATGACATCGGCACCATCGGCACGGTGCTGCAGCTTTTGAAGCTGCCCGACGGCACGGTCAAGGTGCTGGTCGAGGGCCACAAGCGCGCGCGCATCATCAGCTACACCGACCGCGATGAATATTTCGAGGCCTATGGCGAGGAGATCGAGGACAAGCCCGTCTCGGGCGAGGCGATCGACGGGCTGATGCGCGCCTGCGTGTCGCAGTTCGACCAATACGTGAAGCTGAACAAGAAGATTCCGCCGGAGATCATCACCTCCATCGGCCAGATCGAGGACGCGAACAAGCTGGCCGACACCGTGGCCTCCCACCTCTCGCTGAAAATTCCCGACCGCCAGAAGCTGCTGGAGATCGCCAGCGTCGCCGAGCGGCTGGAGCAGATCTTCGCCTTCATGGAAGGGGAGATCAGCGTGCTGGAGGTCGAAAAGCGGATCCGCGGCCGCGTCAAGCGCCAGATGGAGAAGACCCAGCGCGAGTATTACCTCAACGAGCAGATGAAGGCGATCCAGAAAGAGCTCAACGAGGGCGAGGACGGCATCGACGAGCTGGCCGAGCTGGAAGAGAAGATCAAGAAAACCCGCCTTTCCAAGGAAGCCCGCCAGAAATGCCTGGCCGAGCTGAAAAAGCTGCGGCAGATGAGCCCGATGTCGGCCGAGGCCACCGTCGTGCGCAACTACCTCGACTGGATGCTGGGCGTGCCGTGGAAGAAGCGCAGCAAGGTTTTGAAAGACCTGAACTTCGCGGAAGACGTGCTGGAAAAAGACCACTACGGCCTCGAAAAGGTGAAGGAACGCATCCTCGAATACCTCGCCGTGCAGCACCGCGCGGGCAAGGTGAAGGGGCCCATCCTCTGCCTCGTCGGCCCGCCGGGCGTGGGCAAGACCTCGCTGGGCAAGTCGGTGGCCAAGGCCACCAACCGCAACTTCGTGCGCATGTCGCTGGGCGGCGTGCGGGATGAATCCGAAATTCGCGGCCACCGCCGCACCTACATCGGCTCCATGCCGGGCCGCATCATTCAGGGCATGAAAAAGGCGAAGACTTCGAACCCGCTGTTCCTGCTGGACGAGATCGACAAGCTGGCCCACGACTGGCGCGGCGACCCCGCGGCGGCGCTGCTGGAGGTTCTGGACCCCGAGCAGAACAATACTTTCAACGACCACTATCTCGAAGTCGATTATGATTTGTCGGACGTCATGTTCATCTGCACGGCCAACACGCTCGACCTGCCGCGCCCGCTGCTGGACCGGATGGAAATCATCCGCATCTCCGGCTACACGGAGGACGAGAAGGTCGAAATCGCGCGCCGCCACCTGCTCGACAAGCAGCTGGAAGCCAACGGGTTGAAGGCGGAGGAGTTCAGCATCACCGACGCCGCGCTGCGCCACCTCATCCGCTACTACACGCGCGAAGCGGGCGTGCGCAACCTCGAGCGCGAGCTTTCCAACCTCGCGCGCAAGGCGATCAAGGAAATCATGATGGGCAGCAAGGAAAGCCTCGCCGTCACGCCCAAGAACATCGAGAAATACGCGGGCGTGCCGCGCTACCGCTTCGGCATGGCCGACGAGCAGGACCGCGTCGGCTGCGTCACCGGCCTCGCCTGGACGGAAGTCGGCGGCGATCTTTTGCAGATCGAGTCCGTCACCTTCCCGGGCGGCAAGGGCAAGGTCACCATGACCGGCAAGCTGGGCGACGTGATGAAAGAGTCGATCCAGGTCGCGGAAATGCTGGTGAAGTCGCGCAGCCATGCGCTGGGCATCAACCAGAAAACCTTCGACCAGACCGGCGTGCACGTTCACGTGCCCGAAGGCGCGACGCCGAAGGACGGGCCTTCCGCCGGCATCGCCATGGTCACTTCCATCGTGTCCTGCCTTACTGACATTCCGGTGCTCAAGAACGTCGCCATGACGGGCGAGGTGGACCTGCTGGGCCAAGTGCTGCCCATCGGGGGGCTGAAGGAAAAGCTGTTGGCCGCATTGCGCGGCGGCATCACCAAGGTGCTGATTCCGAAGGAAAACGTGAAGGACCTGGCCGAGATCCCGGATAACGTGAAGAAAGGCCTTGAAATCGTTCCCGTTTCCATCATCACCGAGGTTCTGGAACACGCGCTTTCCCGCGTGCCGGAGCCGGTCGAGGACAAGCCGGAAGCCAAAGTTACGTCAAAGGCGGGCGACGGCGCGGATACGGAAAACGACATCATTCATCATTGAAAAACCGCTGAAAACCTAGCAAAATAGCGGCATCAAGCAAAAAGCCTGCACGTCATTTCCCCCGGGAAAGCGTGCAGGATTTTTTGCAGCCGGGCGGTGCCCGGTTCACACAGAAAAAAGGGAGATACCCTCGTGAACAAGAATGACCTCATCGACTACATCGCGAAAAACGCCAGCGCCGATGTATCCAAAACCCTCATCACCGAAATCCTCGACCTGACCTTCCGCGGCATCGAAAACGAGCTGAAGGAAGGCGGCGAAGTCCGCTTCGTCGGTTTCGGTTCCTTCAAGATCTCGCACCGCAAGGCCTCCACCGGCCGCAACCCGCGCACCGGCGAAGCCATCAAGATCGAGGCCGCCAACCGCGTCAAATTCACCGCGGGCAAGGAGCTGAAGGAAGCGGTCAACCAATAACCGTTTTAAATCAGACAGTTAAAAACGGCCGGCTCCCCACGGGCGCCGGCCGTTTTTTATGCCCCGCTTATCAGAATACTTGACAGTTCCGGCGGGATTGACTAATTAGGAATACCTTCAAGGGAAGGGCGCTTAGCTCAGTTGGTAGAGCACCTCGTTTACACCGAGGGTGTCGGGAGTTCGAGTCTCTCAGCGCCCACCATCTTCCCCCGCATCTTCTTTCCCGATATACAGCCAGCCCGCAAAACCCGCCGCCGCCAGCGTGCCCGCGATCTGCGCGAGGATGAACCCGCCGGTATCGACGGGGCGGATGCCCGCGAAGCTATCGCTGAACCCCCGTGCCAGCGTCACGGCGGGATTGGCGAAGGAGGTCGAGCCCGTGAACCAATAGGCCGCCGTGATATAGGCGGCGACGGCGAAGGGCAGGGCGGAAATCTTCCGCCGCACGCAGGCGAAAATCACCAGCAGCAACCCGAAGGTCGCGACGAACTCGCTGCCCCATTGCGCCCAGCCGGTGCGGATTTTCTGCGACACCGAAAACACGGGCTCGCCGAACATCAGGTTCGCGGCCCCGACGCCGATGACGGCGGCGAGGGATTGTACGGCGATATACAGCACAGCCGCGCGCTTGCACATTTGCTTTTGCAGCGCCATGCACAGGGTGACGGCGGGGTTGAAATGCGCGCCCGACACCGGAAGGAAGATCAGGATCAGTACGCCCAGCGCGCAGCCCGTCGCGATGCTGTTGGCCAGCAGGGCGAGCGCGTCGTTCCCCGCGGAAAGCCGCTGGCCCATGATGCCGGAACCCACGACGCTCATGAGCAGGAAGGCCGTGCCCGCGCCCTCCGCGGCGAGGCGGCGCGAAAGGGGAAATTCTTCAGCCATGATTGTCTTCACCAATCGCCCGCAGTTTCGCCGCGCGCTCTTTCGCGTCCATGTCTTCCAGCGGCAGGAATTGCCGGTGCAGAGAAACAACACGTTCAGCGGCATGAAGGTTTACCCGCAGCAGCCGGAGGATGATTTCTC
>WGNE01000014.1 GCA_016124645.1 Alphaproteobacteria bacterium | reverse complement strand
TGCTCCAGCAGCAGCTCGCCCGCCTTCACGATCGCGCCCGTCATGCCTTCCTCGGCGGGGGTGAGCACGAGCTCCGCGCCCAGCAGGCGCAGCATCTTGCGCCGTTCGAAGGACATGCTTTCCGGCATGGTCAGGATGAGGCGGTAGCCCTTGGAAGCGCAGATGAAGGCAAGGCCGATGCCGGTATTGCCCGAGGTCGGCTCGATGATGACGGTGTCCTTGTTGATCTTGCCGTCGGCTTCGCCGGCCTCGATGAGGGCGCGGGCGAGGCGGTCCTTCACGCTGGAAAGCGGGTTGAAGAACTCGAGCTTCAGGACGATGTCCGCCTTCACGCCGTATTCGGCGGAAAGCCGGGGGATGCGCACCAGCGGCGTGTTGCCGACGGTCTGCCAGATGTGATCGTGCACATTCATGGTTATACGGCCTTCCTGGTGACGGTGCCGGTGGAGCCGAAGCCGCCCGCGCCGCGCTCGGTTTCATCGAGCTGCGCCACGACGTTCCAGCCGACCTGCTCGTAGCGGGCGATGACCATCTGGGCGACGCGCATCCCGCGCTCGACCGTGAAAGCCTCGTTGCCGAGGTTGGCGAGGATGACTTTGACCTCGCCGCGGTAATCCGCGTCGATGGTGCCGGGGGAATTGAGGACCGTCACGCCGTTCTTGTAGGCAAGGCCGGAGCGGGGGCGGATCTGCGCCTCGAACCCGGTCGGCAGGGCGATGGCAAGCCCGGTCGGCACCAGCTTGCGCTCGCCGGGCTGCAGGGTGAGGGGGGCTTCCACCGCCGCCTCCAGATCGACGCCCGCGGAAAGCGCGGTCGCATAGGCGGGCAGGTTCAGCCCTTCGCCATGCGGCAGGCGCGTGATGGAAACTTCGACTGTTTTCGATTCTGACATTTAAATGGACCCCTGTTCATAGCCGTTGAAAATCTTCTTCAATATCTAGCCCATACATTCGCGGAAAAGCAACAGGACATGCGCCTTCATGCCGCAGGCGATTGACCGCCGTATATTTATTGTTTTTACAGTTAATTAGAGGCAGATTCTAAAGTTTCACGTGAAACGTATTCGAATAATATTTTAGCTTAATAAAACAATATAAATATATGTTTTTAATAAATATTTGCCACATGAATGGCGGCGATTCCGCCCATGATGTTTGTGACTTTCACGTCGTCGAAGCCGGCGTTCAGCAGCCGTTTGGAAAGTTCGCCCTGTTTCGGAAACTGGCGGATGCTCTCGACGAGGTACTGGTAACTCTCGCGGTCGTCGGCGACCATTTCGCCCATCTGCGGGATGACGCGGAAGGAATATTCATCATAAAGCTTTTGAAGAAGGTCGTTCTTTACATGACTGAACTCAAGGCAGAAAAACTGTCCGCCGGGGCGCAGCACGCGGCGGGCCTCGGCCAAGGCGTCGTCGATGCGTGTCACGTTGCGCAGCCCGAAGGATATGGAATAGAGGTGAAAGCGCCGGTCCTCGAAGGGCAGGTCGGCGGCATCGCCCGAGACCCATTCGAATCCGTCCAGATAGCCGCGGTCCACGGCGCGGGCGCGGCCGACCTTCAGCATCTCGCGGTTATAGTCGCAGACGGTGATTTTGGCGGCGTCCCCGGCAAGGGCGCGGTAGCGAAAAGCGATGTCGCCCGTGCCGCCCGCCACGTCCAGCAGGGACCTGTCGGCGCGCGGGCGCATCATGCGGACGAATTTGTTTTTCCATAGGCGATGCAGCCCGCCGGACATCAAATCGTTCATCAGGTCATAGCGCGCGGCCACGCTGTCGAACACGCCCTCGACCCGGCGCGTTTTTTCGTCCGGCGCGACCTTCTCATAGCCAAACCATTGTGACTCTTTGTTTTTGTGGTTTTTTGCGGACATATGCCTATGATACATGTGATGCGTTGTGAAAACACCATAAGAAGCGAAAGCGCAAGGGTCAATGTCCTTTTATAGAGCGGTCGTCACGGTCGGCGGGTTCACGCTGGGCAGCCGCGTGCTGGGCTTCCTGCGCGACATCATGACCGCCGCCTTCATGGGCGCGGGGCCGGTGGCCGACGCCTTTTTCGTCGCCTTGAAGCTGCCCAACTTCTTCCGCCGCGTCACGGCGGAGGGGGCCTTCAGCGTGTCCTTCGTGCCGCTTTTCGCGGGCGAGCTGGAGGTGGACGGCAAGGAGGCCGCCAAGAAATTCGCGGAGGAGGCGCAGGCCGTCATGCTGGCCGCGCTGATCCCTTTCACCGTCATCGTCATCGCCGCCATGCCATGGGTGCTCTACCTCGTCGCGCCCGGCTTCGGCGATACGCCGGAGCGCTACCAAATGGCGCTCGAAATGTCGCGCATCAGCTTTCCCTATATCCTGCTGATGTCGCTGACCGCGCTGCTGGGCGGGGTGCTGAATTCCTTCGACCGCTTCGGCCCCTTCGCCGCCGCGCCCATGCTGTTCAACGCCTGCCTGATGGCGGCGCTGGGCGCGCATCATTACGCGCATTTCGCGCCGACGGCGGGCCATGCCATGGCATGGGGCGTTTTCGCCGCGGGGGTCTTGCAGCTGGTCTGGCTGGCGTGGTCCTGCCGCCGTCTCGGCATGGGGCTGCGCCTGCGCCGCCCCGCGCTGACCCCGATGATCCGCAAGCTGTTCCGCAAGATGGGGCCGGGCGTGATGGGGGCGGGGGTCGCGCAGGTCAATTTGTTCGTGGACATGATCCTGGCCTCGCTCCTGCCCGTCGGCTCCATCTCGTTTTTGTACTACGCGGACAGGCTTTACCAGCTGCCGCTCAGCGTCATCGGCACCGCCACGGGCACCGCGCTTTTGCCCATGCTGACCCGCGCCCTGCGCGGCGGGGACACGGCGGGGGCGCACAGGCTTTTCCTGCGCGCGGTGGAGGTGGGGCTCTGGCTCGTGCTGCCCGCGACGCTGGCTTACCTCGTCATGGCGCCGGACATCATGAGCGTGCTGTTCCAGCGCGGGCATTTCACGGCGGACGACAGCGTGAAATCGGCATGGGCGCTGATGGCTTATTCCATCGGCCTGCCGGCCTTCATCTTCAGCAAGATTTTCGGCGCGTCCTTCTATGCGCGGGAAGACACCACGACGCCTGTCAAAATCGCGATCATCTGCGCCGTGGTCAATACCGTGCTCTGCCTCGTGCTGATGTACATGACGCCGCTCAAGCACGTGGGCATCGCGCTCGCGACCGGCATCAGCGCGTGGATCAGCGCGGGGCTGCTGGCGCGCGCGCTGTGGAAGGAGAAGTTTTTCCGCCTCGATTCAGATTCTGGCAAAAGACTGGGAATCGTTCTCCTGTCCGTCGCGGTGATGGGGGGTGTCCTCTTCGCGGAGGACAAATACGCCATGCCGTATTTTATGAAAGGCGGGCAGGCGCTGCGCTTGCTGGGGCTGGCGGGCGTTATGTCCGTTGCCGGGCTGGTTTATGTTTTATGTCTTTATGCCGGGGGAATTTTAAAGCCTTCATATCTCAAAGAACTATTCCCAAAAGGCAAAAAAAAGGACACAATTGGAGATGTCCAGAAAACAGGACAGTAGAGGAGAGATAAAGAATGCGTCAGTTTTTCAGTGTAGCCATTTTGGGGGCCTTCCTGCTTGCGGGTTTCGCGCATCAGGCCAAGGCGGATACCTTCGTCTGGCAGGACCCCGTCCACGACTACACCGTTTCCTTCCCCGATACGTGGAAAATCCAGACGGATGACGACGTCTATACGCGCCTGCGCATCGCCGGGCCGCTGGGCGAGGACATGCCGGTCTGCCGCATGCAGGTGCATCACGACGGCCGCCTGAACATCTATCCCAAGCGCCTGCTGGACACGGCGGTGGTCGAGACGCTGGACCGCAATTTCTGGGACAAGGAAGTCAGCCAGTTCGACGACGCGCAGATCCTCGATTTCTATTCCCCCGCCAGCCTCGGCGGGAAGGGCGACGCCACCGGCGTGCAGATCACCTACAACAAGGAAATGAACGACGACGGCGACACGGTGCCGATGCGCGGCGTGATGCTGGCCAGCATCTACGACGGCGACCGCTATGAAATGACCTGCTCCTCCAAGGCGGAGGTCTATCCGCGCTGGGCATCGCTTTTCGTCAGCATCATGGACTCGGTCGAGCTGAAGTCGAAATACCACCCGTTCCCGACGGGCTACTACCGCAACTTCCTGATGGACCCCAAGCTGGTGCTGCCGAGCCTGAAGCCCGGCCAGCGCAACCCCTACCTTCGCCCGCTGGCGATGGACTACGGTCTCAACAAATAGGCCTGTACAAGGGACGAGCGAAAGGGGGCGCGTTGTGGCCTCGCACGTTTTGCCTTATTGCGGAGAAATGGCCCGGAAACATGATCCGGGCCGTTTCCTTTTGAGCCTTTTCGCGCCTGCGGAGCGGCGGGAAGACCTCTGGTCGCTCATCGCCTTCAACCACGAGATCGCCAAGACGCGCGAGGTGGTCACCGAAACCCAGCTCGGCCTCATCCGCCTGCAATGGTGGCGCGACGCGCTGGCGGGCGTCTATGACGGCAAGCCGGTCTTGAAGCACCAGGTGGTGGAGCCGCTGGCCGAAGCCATCCGCCGCCATGACCTGCCGCGGGAATTGTTCGAGGCGCTGATCTTCGCCCGCGAATTCGACCTCGAAGACCGCGCCCCCGCGACGCTGGAGGGCATGGCCAATTACGCCGATTTCACCGCCACGCCTTTGCTGAAGCTGTGGCGCAGGGTGACGGGCGCGGGGGACATGCCGGAAGATGAGTTGATCGCCGCAGGCACGGCCTATGCGCTGACGGGCCTGCTGCGCGCCGCGCCGGTTCATCTGCACCAGCGCCGCTGCTACCTGCCGGAAGACCTGCTGAAGGCGCAGGGGCTCGACCCCTATATGCTTTACGACGGCAAGGGGCTGGACAAGCTTGCGCCCGTGGTGAAGGCCGTGACGAAAAGGGCGCGGCAGGCGGCGGAAAAATCGCCCGGCTTTCTTTCGACCCGCATGGCGCGGATGTATCTGGCGCAGATCGAAAAGGCGCAATGCAATCTTTTGTCGTCCAGCCTGCAGGCTCCGCCGCCCTTCATGGCGTTGCGGCTGTGGTGGGCGGCGCGGTTTTCCGCAGGGGTCGCAGCATGACGCCCGGTGCGCCGTCAATCATATTCGCGCTGCGCACGGCCTTCCGGGATGCCGAAAACCTGAAAGCGGGAAGTGGCGATGCCGTTCTTGCCGTGCCGCATATAACCCCATATGCCTCAACCCTGTCCGCCGTCGCGGATATCGAGGGGCTTGAAATCGCGGAGGGCGGCGTTGCGCTTTTTGCCGCGGAAGGCGCGCCGCTGCACGCCGTTTTTTCCGAAAGGCCTTATGTCGAGGACGCGCGCAACAGGTATTTCGCGGGCGTTTATACTTTGCACAAGGGGGATGGCGAAGGGCTGACGGTGGCGATCAACAGGATATTGTCCGGCAACGGCGGGGAAGACGGCCCCGTGCATGTCCTGATGCCGGACACGGATGAGGGCGCACAGGACGGCGGCTGGCCCGCGCTTTCGTTCATGAAGGCCGATGTCGAAAAAGCCCTGAAAATGCTGCCGCCGGAACTGGAGCGGCGCATCGTTTTTATCTGGGGAGAGACGGCATGAAAAAAACCTGCTTCGGGTTGTTCGTACTGGCGGCGATGCTGTTGCTCGGCCTGCGCGCCCATGCGCAGGAACCGCTGACCGTCCGCATCGACCTGTCCTATACATGGATGCCGCATTTGCGCCAAGGACTGGTCAACGGGCCGGACGGTTACAGCCATCCGACGGCGGCGACGGATATCGCGGACAAGTATTTGTCCGGGCTGCACTTCGGCTCGTGGCGGCTTTCGGGCGTCGGCCACTCTGGTTACGGCGGGGACATCTACGGCTTCGTCGTGCGCGATTGCAAGTACGACAAGCGGTTTTCGACCCATATCGTCGTGAACCTGCACGACGTCTTCAACGCCCGCTACGGCCGCCCCGCGCGGATTAAAAAGTTTTGCCTGCCGCTTGTGAAGCGCGGCTGCTTTACCTCCTTCGCCAAGCTGCGCAAGGCGTGGGACAAAACCATCGGCGATTTCCTCGAGGACGCGAAGGACAAGCATGTCGATGACTTCGACCTGTTTTCCGAGCCGGACCTCAATGCCTTCGAGAACGTCACGCCCGACCAGATCTACGACCTGATGAAGGACGAATACGCCCTTGTGAAGAAAATCCGCCCCGGCGTCAAAATCGTCGGCCCCAGCGTGGCGGGGTTCAAGCCCGATGTCTTCGCGCAGCTGCTGGAACGCACGGGCGCGGACAACATCCATTTCGACGCGCTGTCGTGGCACGAGCTGGGCGACGATCCGCGCGCGGTCATGCAGGACGTGGTGGCGATGCGCACGTTGCTGGCGCAATATCCGCAGGCCTGCAAGCCTGAATGCCCGGAAATCCACATCAACGAATACGAGGGCGAGAACAGGACGCTGGTGCCGGGCAACGCGGTCGGCTGGCTGCAGGCGCTCGAACAGGCGGGGGTGGACGAGGCGAACCGCGCCTGCTGGGGCGGCGACATGGGCTCGCCCATTCATTACCAGTCGTGCTGGCATGGCTTTTCCGGCCTGCTGATGCCGGACGGGGTGACGCCGCAGCCGCTGTATTGGGTTTACTGGTCCTACGCCGAGATGACCGGCGCGCGCTTCCTGCCCGCCGCGCCGCCGCCCGGCGTCGCCGTCATCTCCGGCCCGGTGGAGGACGGCATCGGCATCCTCGCGGGCAATCTGGGGGATGCGCAGGACAAGTTGGGTTTTTCCCTGAAGCCCTTCCCGGACGCGGGCGCGAAGGTGGAGGTTTTCAAGATCGCGAATACGGACAACAAGCCCGTCGCCATGCCGGAGATGAAACCGGAAGAAACTTTCGACGCGACCGCGCAGGACGGCGCGCTTTCCTTTACGCTGGAGAATGTGGCGAAGGGCGACGCCTACTGGATAAAGGTCATGCCGCCCGCTTCAGGGCGTTGATCCAGCCGTCGAAATCCTGCAGGGCGCGGGCGGTATAGGCGCGCTTGCGGTCCTTGCTATCGACTTTTTTCTTGCCGGGCTGCAGCAGCGCGGCCTCGTCCACGGGCGGGAAAAGCCCGAAGTTGACGTTCATCGGCTGGAAGGTTTCGGCATCCGCGCCGGTGGTGATGTGGTTCAAAAGCGCGCCCATCGCGGTGGTGACGGGCGGGGTGGAAATGTCGCGGCCCAGCGCCTCGGCGGCGGCGAAGCGGCCGGTCATCAGCCCCACGGCCGCGCTTTCGACATAGCCCTCGCAGCCGGTGATCTGCCCGGCGAAGCGCAGGCGCGGCATGGCTTTGAGCCGCAGGGTCTCGTCCATCAGTTTCGGGCTGTTCAGGAAGGTATTGCGGTGAATGCCGCCCAGCCTTGCGAATTCGGCGTTTTCGAGGCCGGGGATCATTTTGAAGATGCGCTGCTGCTCGCCGTATTTCAGCTTGGTCTGGAAGCCGACGATGTTGTAGAGCGTGCCCAGCGCGTTGTCCTGCCGCAGCTGCACCACGGCCCAGGGACGGCGATCCATATGCGGGCTGGTCAGGCCGACCGGCTTCATGGGGCCGAAGCGCAGCGTGTCGCGCCCGCGCTCGGCCATGACCTCGATCGGCAGGCAGCCCTCGAAATAGGGCGTGTCTTTTTCCCAGTCCTTGAACTCGGTCTTTTCGCCCGAGATGAGCGCGTCGATGAAGGCGTAATAGTCTTCCTTGTCGTCGAAGCCGCAGTTGATGTAGTCCTTGCCCGTGCCGCCGGGGCCGGGCTTGTCGTAGCGCGACTGGAACCACGCCTTGTCCATGTCGATGGAATCTTTAAAAACGATGGGCGCGATGGCGTCGAAGAAGGCGAGGCTTTGCTCGTTCGTCAGCTCCAGCACGGCGGCGGTCAGCGCGGGGGAGGTCAGCGGGCCGGTCGCGATGATGACGCTGTCCCATTCCGCGGGCGGCAGCCCCGCGACCTCGCCGCGCTCGATGGTGATGCGCGGGTGTTCGTGCAGGGTTTTGGTGACCATCTCCGAAAACGCGTCGCGGTCCACGGCGAGGGCGGCGCCCGCGGGCACCTTGTGCCTGTCGGCGGCGGCCATGATGAGCGAGTCGGCGCGGCGCATTTCCTCGTGCAGCAGCCCCACGGCGTTGTGCTCGGCGTCGTCGGAGCGGAAGGAGTTGGAGCAGACCAGCTCCGCGCAGTTCTGCGTCTGGTGCGCCTCGGTCATGCGGACGGGACGCATTTCGTGCAGCGCCACGGGCACGCCCGCCTGCGCCAGTTGCCACGCCGCTTCCGAACCCGCCATGCCGGCGCCGATGATATGGACCGCTTTCGTTGTCATAAGGGGTTTATAGGGGGCTGCGGCGGCTTTGTCCACCGTAAACTTATCCGCGTATCGAAGGGATTAGGGGGTGGCGTTATCATCCTTGCCGGGCGGACCAAAGGCGCCGGGGCAAAGCGCCTGCTCGCGGTGATAATTCTCCGGCGTATCGAGCGCGGCCTGACGCTTGGAGATGGTCTTCAGCATATCGACGAAGACCGGCGCGACCACGCCGCCGACTTCCTTGTGAATGGTTTTCGCCATCTCTATTGTTTGCTGCCTGTTATAGGGGCCGAGGGTGCCGAGCCCTGCGACGTAGCGCAGCAGCGCCATCTTCAGTTTGGGCACATATTCGCGGATGGTGTCGTAATCGACCTTGACGTGGCGTTCCTCGTGCTTGGTGACGACGGTCTTGACGCATTTCGACTTGTTGATTTCCTCGGCGAGATAGATCGTGACGTCGTCTTCGAGGACGACATTGATGTCATTGATGTACAGGCAATAGTCGGTGCCGTTTGTAAGGGGAGGGTAGAAACGTACATTGAATGTGGAATGTTGGATCTTGCTGCCTACCGTCGCGCCCTGAATGCCCCACTGGCTGTCCGAGACGAAGGTGGAATTGAGCTTGCCCGTCAACGCCTGCGTCAGCGTCTTCATCGGTACGCCCGGCACGTAAAGGGGCTTGCTCGCGGTGAAATAGACGTTTACCTGCGGTGTATTTTCGGGCAGGGGACAGGGGGCCGCCAGTGTGGCCAGTATCAGCGGCTTGGCGATGGCGGGGGCGATCTTGGCGGCAAGGGCTTTGATCATTCAAGGCTTTCCGCCGTCGAACTTCGGGAACTGGCCGGGGCAAAGGGCCGTGTCGCGCATGTAGTTCTTCAGCGTGTCGATCTCCGCCTGTCTTTTCTGGCGGGTCTGCAGCAGCTCCTTCCATGCCGGGCCGATGGCCTTGTCGATCTCGCCGATGATGCGGTCCTGCTGGCTCTTGACGTCGCTGTCGGGGTAGGGCCCCTGCGCGCCGATTTTTTCCGCCGCGTCCTCGATGACCCCGCGCATCTGCGGGATGTAGTCGGTGATGGTGCGCACGTCCGTGTCCACATGGCGCTTTTCATGCTGCAGCGTCGCGCTGTAGCGGCAGCCGAGGTGCAGGTAGTCCGAGGCGATGTAGATGACGGGCGCGTATTTGATGGTGTATTGCACGTCGCTGACGGCAAGGCAGCTTTCGTTGGTCGCGGGGTTGCGCCGCACGGCGAACTTCACGCTGTACTGGCTGCCCAGCCCGTGCGGGCCCAGCACGGTGACGCCGCTGACCATCCATTTTCCGTCGGTCGCCATGGTGGAGGTCATGTCGTGCCCGAAATTCTGCGTGAGCTGCTGCGAGGTGAGGTTGGTCACATAGGGGCTGTCCTGCTTGTCCATGTGGATATCGACGTTGACGTTCTGCGCGCCCGGGCATGCGGAAAGCCCCGCCAGGATGAAGAATTTCGAAAGATGAAGCGCGGCGGTGCCGATCATGGGGGTGCCTTTCCGTTCGGGCGTTACGGTTTGATGTCGATCGGCGTGCCGTCGGGCACGAGGTTCCAGATCTCGTTGATTTCGTCGTCGGTGACGGCGATGCAGCCGTCGGTCCAGTCGCGGCCCTTGCCGTATTTCCACCACATCCAGCTTTTGCCGTTGGGCTTGCCGTGGATGAAGATGTTCCCGCCCGGGCTCACCCCGCGGCGGCGCGCGCTGCGCACATCCGCGCGGTCGGGGTAGGAGATGCGCAGGGATTTGTAATACTTGCTGTTGACGTTGCGGGCGTCGATTCTATAGCGGCCTTCCGGGGTGCGTCCATCGCCTTCGCTGTGCTTGTCGCCCACGGGGCTCCATCCCAGCGCGATTTTATAGAGCCGCACGATATGCCCCTTCGCGTCCAGCAAAAGCATCTCGCGGTCCTTCTTGTGGACGAGGACGCGGGTGACGGGCGCGTTCGAGCGGGGCAGGATGATGTCTTCGCCCTCGTCCGGTGCGGGCGGGCGGCGCGTGGCGGCGGATGCCCTGACGGCGGGCGGGTGCCTTGGCAGCGGAGCGGAGACCGCCCCGGCGCGGGCGAGCTTCCGCCCTTCGGCGGCATGGGCCGCGCGCGCGAAAACCATGCCCGACAGGCACAGCAGGCAGGCCATGAATATGGATAGGTATTGCCCCTTTTTCATGGGGGTATTTTAGGCGGATTCAGCCCCTTCCGCAACTGCGGGTTTATGCTTTGTCAGCCCGTTCAGAACTGCAGAAGCTGGGCGCGCAGGACCTGCTTGATGGCGGAAATCTGCTCGATGACGTCGTCGGGGATTTTCTCGTCCACGGCGATGATCGCGAGCGCCCGGTCCTTGCCCGGAATGCGGCCGAGGTTGAAATCCGCGATGTTGATGTTCTTGTCGCCCAGAATGGTGCCGACCGCGCCGATGAGGCCCGGCTTGTCCTCGTTCAGGACGAAGAGCATGTAGCCCTTCAAAACCGCTTCGGAGGGCAGGCCGTCGATATCGACGATGCGCGGATGCTCCCCGCCGAACAGCGTGCCGGCGACGGTGCTGATGAGGTCCTTGCCCTTGACCGTGACGCGGATGAGGGTCTGGTAGTCCTGGTTCTTGTCGCGCTTGGTCTCGGCGACGGAGATGCCGCGCTCCTTCGCGCGGGCGGGGGCGCTGACGATGTTCACCCCTTCCATCGAGGGTTTGAGGAAGCCCGCCAGCACCAGCGAGGTGAGGGGGCGGGTGTTGAGCGTGGAGACCTGCCCTTCGTATTCGATCTGGATTTCCTGTATGTCGCCGGTCGCCAGCTGGCCGGCGAAGCTGCCGAGCTGGTCGGCCAGAATCATGTAGGGCCGCAGCTTGGGCGCGTCTTCCGCGCTGACCGAAGGCATGTTGATGGCGTTGGTCACCGCGCCCTGCAGCAGGAAGTCGGCCATTTGCTCGGCCACCTGCAGCGCCACGTTTTCCTGCGCTTCGACGGTCGAGGCGCCGAGGTGCGGGGTGCAGACGACTTTCTCGTTGCCGAAGAGGGCGTTTTCCTTCGCCGGTTCCTGCTCGAAAACGTCGAGCGCCGCGCCGGCCACATGGCCGCTTTCCAGCGCTTCCTTCAGGTCCGCTTCAACGATGAGGCCGCCGCGCGCGCAGTTGACGAGGCGCACGCCTTTTTTCATCTTCGCGATGGCGTCCTTGTTGATGATGCCGCGCGTGCTGTCCGTCATCGGCGTGTGCAGGGTAATGAAGTCGGCGCGGGGCAGCAGGTCTTCAAGCTCGACCTTCTCGACGCCCAGTTCCACCGCGCGCTCGGGCGAGAGGAAGGGGTCGAAGGCGATGACCTTCATCTTCAGGCCCACCGCGCGGTCGGCGACGATGGCGCCGATATTGCCGCAGCCGATGACGCCCAGCGTCTTGCCGAAAAGTTCCTGCCCCATGAATTTCGATTTTTCCCATTTGCCCGCGTGGGTCGAGGCGTTGGCCATCGGAATCTGGCGGGCGAGGGCCATCAGCAGCGCGATGGTATGTTCCGCCGTGGTGATGGAGTTGCCGAAGGGCGTGTTCATGACGACGATGCCGGTCTGGGTCGCGGCGGGAATATCGACGTTATCGACCCCGATGCCCGCGCGGCCGATGACTTTCAGCTTTTTCCCGCCCTTCAGGATTTCCGGCGTGACCTTGGTGGAGGAGCGGATGGCCAGCCCGTCGAAATCGCCGATGAAGGTGGCGAGTTCCTCGGGTTTCATGTCGGTTTTCACCGTCACATCGACGCCGCGGTCCTTGAAGATCTGTTCCGCCTGCGGGCTCATTTTGTCGCTGATAAGTACCTTGGGTTTTGTCGTCATGATTGGCACGCTCCTCGTTTTGTGCATTGCATCATACTCCCCGATTCAAAAACCAATCAAGGCCGCTTTGGGGCTCGGGGGAAGTTTTTTCGGCAAATCGCCGTCCGGCCGCGAAAGCCGCGCCGCCCGTGTCTTTTATTCGTTTTTAGCCCGGTTTTTTATTATTTTATTTCAATGTCTTGTGCGGAAAACCCGGGAATATATTTGACGTAATGTTTCGTGAGCGTATAGTTGACGCATCAAGACGAAAGACAGGGACGAAAGAATGACAGGCCAGACCCCCGAAACCGCCGGCGTGCGCAAGGACTTCAACGAAAGCGCGGAGAAGATCGTCAACTGGGACGAATACCGCCGCAACCGCGACGAACTTTACTGGAAGCGCATGACGTGGAAGGAAAAGCTGTTCGAGGCCTTCGTCGATACGCCCTACAGCGTCTATCTTTTCATCCGCCGCGGCATGGGCGAGGCATGGGAAATGGCCAGAGAAGCCAACAGCCGCCGCGAGAGCGACGGCCCCGCGCCGGAAAAAGAGCCCAACGCTTATGAGGATTTCCTGTCCGGCGATATTTACGTGCCGCGCCACGCTTTCGAGTCGGATATCGCCTACGCGCTCGAACACGGGCTGAGCAAGAAGTTCCAGCAAAGGGCCGCCGCCATCTCGCGCGAGGCTTTCGACAAGTGCCGCGATTTCAAGGTGCTGAAAGACATCGGCCAGCTGCGCCCGTTCCCCTGACGCCGCCTTTAGGGGTGAAACCCTTTTTTCTTCAGGTATGAAACCATCCTCGCCGGGTGGTCGCTGATGACGGCCTCGATGAGCGGGGCGATGGCGGGGTCGTTCAGTTTTTTGGCCAGCGTCTTGTCTTTCTCCGGCCGGCGCGTCGTCCAGACCATCACTTTCGCGTCCGGGAATTTCGCCTTCATCCGCGCCAGCAGCCGGGGTTTCAGCGCGCCCGGCGTCATCACGAAATAGTCGGGGTTCACCTCCGCCGCGGTCTTGCTGTCGAGGGCTTTTTTGGTGAAGCCGTTGTAGCGGCTTTCCTTGTTGTCCGACCACGGGTAGATGCGCGTGCGCCCCTTGCTGTAGCGCGAGAAGATGAAGCCGCATTTCAGCTTCGGGTCCAGCTCGCGCACCTTGCGGATGGAGAGATGGTCGAAGGAGGTGAGGATGACCTGCTCCTTGCTGATCTGCCCGGCCTTCACCGCGGCGTTGATTTCGTCCACCACCGCGCCCACGGAATCCTTGCCCTTCAGCTCGATGTTCAGGGTGCAGCCGGGGTGCTTCGCCGCCAGCGCGAAAAGCTCGGAGAGGCGCGGCAGTTGCCCGCCCTTTTTCAGGCGCAGGGTCTCGACGTCGCGGTCCTCGATCTCGTCAAGGTGCTTCTTGCCCACCAGCCGCGCGGAGATTTTATTCAGGTGGTCCTTCACCGCGTAGCGGGTGCGCGAATAGAGATGCGGGATGGTGACGTTCAAAATCTCGTGGATGAGCCACGGCGTGCCGTCTTTGGACACGGCGGCGTCCGTTTCGATGCCGTCGCATTCGTCCAGCGCGATGCTGAAGGCGGGCAGGGTGTTCTCGTCCACCTTGCGGTTTTTGCGAACACCCCGATGCCCCAGCACTTTTATCATTTATGCAGGTTTCCCTTACGCCGCCTGCGCTTGCTCGGCCGCCTTCAGGTCGTTATAGGCCCAGTCGATCCAGCCCAGCACGGCCTCGATGTCCGAAGGCTCGACCGTCGCGCCGCCCCAGAGACGGAAGGAGGGCGGGGCGTTGCGGTGGTTGGCCACCTCATGCGCGATGCCTTCCTTGTCCAGCAGCTTTTCGACGGATTTGATGAACTTCAGCTGCTCGGCGGGGTCCTTGTCCATCAGCCACGGGTCCACGACCTTGAAGCAGATGGAGGTGGAAGAGCGGATGTCTTCACGCTCGGGCAGGAATTCGGCCCAGTCGGTTTTCGCGAGCCAGTTCTCGACGGCCTTCAGGCTGGCCGCGCTGCGCTTGATCATCGCTTGCAGCCCGCCGATGCTCTGCGCCCATTTCAGCGCGTCGAGGCAGTCCTCGACCGCCAGCATGGAGGGGGTGTTGATGGTCTTGCCCTCGAAGGGCTCGGTGAAGAGCTTGCCGTCCTTCGTCAGGCGGAACAGCTTGGGCATGGGCCATGGCGGGGTGTAGCTTTCCAGACGCGCCACCGCGCGCGGGGAGAGGGCGAGCATGCCGTGCGCGGCCTCGCCGCCCAGCGCCTTCTGCCACGACCACGTGACGACGTCCAGCTTGTCCCACGGCAGGTCCATCGCGAAAACGGCGGAGGTGGCGTCGCAGATGGTCAGCCCCTTGCGGTCCGCCTTGATCCAGTCGCCGTTGGGCACGCGCACGCCGGAGGTGGTGCCGTTCCACGTGAAGACCACGTCGCGGTCGGTATCGACCTCGGAAAGATCGGGGATGGAGCCGAAGGGCGCCTCGAACAGGCGCACGTCCTTCAGCTTCAGTTGCTTGGTGATGTCGGCGATCCAGGTCTTGCCGAAGACTTCCCAGCCCAGCGCGTCCACGCCGCGTTCGCCCAGCAGCGACCACATGGCCATCTCGACCGCGCCGGTGTCCGAAGCGGGGACGACGGCGAGGATATAGTCGTCGGGGATGCCGAGGACGGATTTGGACAGGTCGATGACCTCCATGATGCGCTTGACCCCGATGCCCGTGCGGTGGGAGCGGCCCAGCAGCGCGCCCTTCAGCGCGTCCAGCGTCCAGCCCGGGCGCTTGGAGCAGGGGCCCGACGAGAAGTTCGGGTTTGCGGGTTTTTTATCGGGACGTTGCAGTGCCATGGGGTACACACTCCTTGGGGTGACAGATTTTGATAACAATACTATTGACCGTTCTTTATGATAGGTAAAGATACCTTGTGCCAACATCGCGCCATCGTCAAACAGTTTTCGGAAAGCCATGTCAGAAACCGTCATCACCATCGTCGCCGCCCATGAGGGCGGGCTTTCCGAAGCCTTGCAGGAACAGGCGCTTGCCGCCGTCAAATCGGCGGGGGTGGATCGGGTGAATATGACTATTCTGGCGCCGGGGAAGGCGGTGGACGTTTCCATCGGCCACAACAACCCCGAGCTCTCCGCGCTGCTGGCTGAAAAGCTGCAAATGCCGGGCAAGGCGGACGTCTTCATCCAGCCGGGCGGGGCGGCGCGCAAAAAGCGCCTGCTCATCGCCGACATGGACGCGACGATGATCGAGGGCGAGACGCTGGACGAGCTGGCCGGGCACCTCGGCCTGAAGGACGAAATCGCCGCCATCACCGCGCAGGCCATGCGCGGGGAGCTGGAGTTCGAGGCGGCGCTGAACAAGCGCGTCGGGCTGCTGAAAGGCCTGCCCGTGACCGCCTTGCAGGAAACCTTGCAAAAAACCCGCTTCAGCAAGGGCGGGGCCGCGCTGGTGAAGACCATGCGCCGTTTCGGGGCGAAATGCGTGCTGGTCTCCGGCGGGTTCGATTTCTTCACCGGCCATGTGGCCGACACGCTGGGCTTTCACATGCACGTCGGCAACCGTCTGGAAATCGCCGAGGGAAAGCTGACCGGCCGCGTCATCCCGCCCATCGTCGATAAGGACACGAAAAAGAAGACCCTGCTGGCCGAAGCCAAGGCGCTCAACCTGCCGCTTGAAGCCGTGATGGCCGTGGGCGACGGGGCGAACGACATTCCCATGCTGGAAACAGCAGGCACGGGGGTGGGCTATTTCGGCAAGCCCGCCGTGCAGGCCGCCACCCTCTACCAGATCCGCTGCACGGACCTGTCGTCGCTGCTTTACATGCAGGGGTACGGGAAGCAGGAGTTCGCGGCGTAAGGCTGACTTCTCAAGATTACTTCTTCTGCCACCCGCCCGCCGGGTTCATCACGTATTCGCCGGGCTGGGCGAGGTTGATGAGCTTGCGGCCGGCATAGGCCTCGACGTGGTTGAGGTCGGTGCCGCGTTTTTTCGCGATGGCCTTGTATTTTTCCAGCCGCTGGGCGTTGGTGGTATTGACCAGCTCGGTCAGCTCGGGCGAGGCGGTGGAGACGATGCCGAGCATCCCGTCCGTGCGCTCGCCGACGAGCCCCGCGCTTTTCGCTTGCGCGACCGTCATGGCGGCGAAGGCGAGCGTGGCGGAAAGGGCGATGCCCGCGACGGCGAGGGGAAGGGCGCGGGCCAGTTTCTTGATTGCTTTCATCATGTCATTCATCCTTCTGCGCTTATTTCTTTTCGCCGGTTTTCTGGCCGTCCGCGGGAACCTGATCGGGGCTGACGCCGAAGAGCGACGGGTCGTCCATGATCGCGGCGTCGAGGTCTTTGTCCACCTTCACGCGCACTTCCTGCTGGATCTTGATGTTCATGTTAATCTCGATCGGCTTGTCGGGCGTCTCGACCTTCACGGTCGGGTTGCAGCCGCCGAGCAGCAGCAGCGCCGCCAGCGCGGGGGCAAGGAAGAGCGTGGTTTTCGTCGCGTTATTTTTTCGCATTATGTGCCTCATAGGCTGCTAGTTGCTGGCGGATGCTGTCCGGTATCCGCGCATTACCCGGATTGTATTTTATAAGGTTTTCTATCGGACCTTCCACATTTAAATTGAAGTTGACCGGATGGCCGCTGTAAAAAAGCGGGTTTTTGCCCTTCACGTGCAGGCCGATCTGCTGGGTCTTGTCCAGCTGGCCGTTCAGCGTCATGCCCAGGCTGTCATAATGAAAGGAGCTGAGGGCGACTTTCAGGTCGATGAGGCTCTGGCTGCTGCTTTGCAGGAAGGCGGGCACCTCCTGCGGCTTGTAGCTGATGACGCCGGGGCTGGTGGTGTGCAGATCGCCGTTCACGATGGTGAAGGCGCCGCTGCGGATGGCGAGCGGCAGGGTGCCATCGACCGAGCCGGTGGCTTCCAGCCCGTCCATCGGCGCGATCTGGAACAGCTGGCCGAGGTCCAGCCCGCTGGCCTGCAGCGTGACGTTGGTCGAAAGGTCGGAAAGCTTCATGGAGAAGGGGCTGGAGGTGATGTGCCCGCCCGCCAGCTCCCATTTCGCGCTGTGAAGGCTGAACAGCCCGTTGCCGTCGAGGCTGCTGACGACGAGCCCGTTGGTCAGCGGCAGGCCGACGTTGATGGAGCCGATGGCCAGCGTCTGCTTTTTCCACTGCAGCGGTGCGAGGTTGTCGAGGTTGATGACGCCGTTGATGCCGTCGATGGTATTGCCCGCCACCATGCAGGTGAAATCCTTCAGGTACAGCTGGCCGCGGCTCTGCACGCTCCATGTGCCATCGACGTCGGCGAAGTCGATGTCCGCGCTCATGCCCACGTCGCCGAAGCCGTTGTCGATGAAGTTGCTGGAATAGGGGAAGAGGTTGGCGAGGCTGTAGAGGTTTTGCCGCAGCGCCTTGGGGGGCATGTTGAGCACGATGCTGCCGTTCTGCGCCTCGCTGTTATAGGTGCCGGCGATCTTGGCGTCGATGAGGGCGTTCGGGTCGCGGATGACGCCGGCGAAGCCCGTCATGTTGGGCGCCTTGTCCAGCGGCGATATCTGCAGGCTGACCCCGACGGGGATGAAATAGGGCTGGGTGGAATTGTGGCTGAGTTGGCCGACGGCGATCTGGCCGTCGAAGACCGGATGCCCCGGCAGATAGGCAGTGACATGGGCGGAAATGTCCCGCGCGATCATGTCCGCCCCGGCGAAGACCGCGCCGGTGACGTCGAGCGTCGCGGAATGGGTCTTGCCCTCCCACGACAGCGTGGCGGGCTTGTCGCCCAGCGGGATGTTGAGGTAGAGCGGGCGGGCGTCCAGCTTGCGCATCGTGCCCTTGAAGCCGACGGGCCCGTCCACCGCCTGCGCGGTGATCTTCTCGGCGGCGGGGTCATAGCCCAGCTTCAGCGTCGCCAGCGCCTGCGCGTTGTTGAGCAATCCGGGCAGGGAAAGCTTGTCCATGTTCACACCGAGGCTGCCGCCCAGCGTTTCCCAGTTCGCCATGTCGGTCACCCCGGCCGTTTTGGCGCGCGTGCCCGCGAGGGAGAGCAGAAGGCTGCCCTGTCCGTTCAGCCCCGGTATCTTGAAGGCGTCGAGGTTCTTCAGTTTCGTTTCCGCCGTCAGCTTGACCTTGTCGGATTTCGCATCCGTCTGGTCGGCCTTGAAATCGACCATCACGTCGCCGGAATCGTTCTGCACTTGCCCCTTGGCGATGAACTCGGTCTGGCCTTCCTTGCTCGAGGCCGTGAGGGTCGCCCCCTGCAGCGGCACGCCGTAGGCCAGCGCGGAGCCGATGCTGATCTGCGCGTTGATGGCGGGCAGGGGTTTGCCGGGCGTTTTCTCGGCCGAGATCCAGCCGGTCACGCGCTTCATCTGCAGCATGGGCAGGGTGACGCGCGCCTCGTCTATTTTATAGTCGAGCCGCGCCGTGCCGTTGTATTTGTCGAGCGAGACGGTCAGCGCGCCCTTGGCCTTGCCGATGTCGGCGTCGCCCTGCACGGTGGCCGAGAGGCAGTAGTCCTTGGTCTTCTCGATCAGGCTGCCTTCGATTTCCAGCGGCAGGATGCCGGCGGGGGTGACGACGGAGGCCTCGACCTTTTCGAACTGCACGTCGCGGACATGCAGGTTCAGCGGGCCGGAGGCAGCGCTTGACGTATCGCCGGATTTTTCCTCCAGCTTTTTCAGGGCGGGCGGCAGCGTCATGGGCCAGTGCAGGTGCGCGCCGCTGATGACGACCTTGCCGAGCCGGCCCGCGCGGATATCGTCGCCCGTGGCGAAAAGGGAGATGCTGTCGATCGTCGTGCCGAGATCGTCGAGCGCAACATTTTTCAGAAATGTGCCGTGCGTCGTGATTTCCGCGCTGCCGACGCTGGCCGTATCAAAGCCCTCATGGTGCAGGGCGTATTCGACTATCGGTTTAAAGAAAAAACGCAAGCCAATGAAAAATATTGCAAACAAGGAAAGCAGCGTGACGAAGCTGATGAGGAGGGGTTTCTTCATGGTCTTGACCTGTGTTCTGTCCCTTGTTCGGGCCTGTGTCCGGCGCGGCTTTCCGGCCCGTATTCCAGATTTCGCGCGATTTGTACCGTGTCACAGAAAAATGCTGATTTCTATTGTTTTTCCGAGGGCAATCGGCATAATCCGGCAATCAGAATGATTTAATGATTTAATCAGTCCCGAGGAGTAAAGCAACATGTTCATTTCACCGGCATGGGCGAGTTCCGCCCAAGGCGTTTCAGACCAGCTTATGTCCGGCGCGCCCCAAGGCCCGGGGTTTATGGTAACGATGCTGCCGCTGCTGCTCGTCTTCATCGTTTTCTTCATGATGGTCATCCGGCCGCAGAACAAGCGCATCGAAGAACACCGCAAGATGATCGCCAACCTGCAAAAGGGCGACAAGGTCGTCACCGGCGGCGGGCTGGTCGCGACGGTCAAGAAGCTGGTGGGCGACGAGGAAGTCATTCTGGAGATCGCGCCCGGCGTCGAGTGCCTGTCGCTGCGCCAGACCATCATGACGGTGCGCGACAGCGCCCACATGAAGGAAGTCGAAAAGGCGCAAAAGCGCGACGCCGCGAAAAGCAAGGGCTGAGCTTTCCGCCGCGCCAATCTTCACCGACCAAGTTTTTGTAGGAAAACATCATGCTGCAAATGGAAAAATGGAAAATGGTCCTCGTCATGCTGGTCTGCGTGCTGGGCATCGCCTATGCCACGCCGAACATGCTGAGCAAGAACCATCTCCAGTGGCTGCAGGCCCATGCGCCCAGCTGGTTCCCGACCGAAACCGTCAACCTCGGCCTCGACCTGCAGGGCGGCTCGCACCTGCTGCTGCAGGCGGACATCAAGTCCGTCATCGCCGAGCGGATGGACGGGCTGAAGGACGGCGCCCGCAGCGAACTGCGCAAGAAGGGCATCGGCTACATCGGCCTGACCGCGATGCGCGACGGCATCACCTTCCGCCTGCGCAACCCCGCCAAGGACCATGACGCGGCCTACGCCATCGCGCGCGACCTTGAAAGAAGCGCGACCGTCAACATCGCCGACGACGGCACCGTCACGCTGAAGCTGGGCGAGAAGGCGCTGAAGGACATCGAGACCCACGTCATCGACCAGTCGATCGAGATCGTGCGCCGCCGCGTCGATGAGACCGGCACGAAGGAGCCTCTCATCCAGCGCTCGGGCGACGACCGCATCGTGCTGGAGCTGCCCGGCATCGACAACCCCGAGCACGTCAAGGAGCTGCTGAAGCAGACCGCGAAAATGAGCTTCCACCTGCTGGACGAGAACGCCACCTCCGGCCAGGTGGGGCCGGATTCCATGAAGGTGAAGCTGCGCGACGAGCCCGGCCGCACCATCATCGTGCGCAAGAAGGCGCCCATCAGCGGCGAGATGCTGACCGACGCCGAGCCGTCCTTCGACATGAACGGCCAGCCGGTCGTCTCCTTCAAGCTCGACAGCCTCGGCGCGAAGCGTTTTTGCGACATCACCCGCGCCAACGTGGGCAAGCCCTTCGCCATCGTGCTGGATAACGAGGTCATCACCTATCCGCGCATCAACACCCCCATCTGCGGCGGCAACGGTCAGATTTCCGGCGGCTTCGACGTGAAGGGCGCGACCGACCTTGCGCTGCTGCTGCGCGCCGGCGCGCTGCCGGCCACGCTGAGCTTCGTCGAGGAGCGCACCGTGGGCCCGACGCTGGGTTCCGACTCCGTCGCCGCGGGCAAGACCGCCGCGATGTACGCCTTCGCCTTCGTCTTCATCCTCATCTGGGCCTCCTACGGGCTGTTCGGGCTTTTCGCCAATATCGCGCTGGCGCTGAACATGGTCTTCATCTTCGCGCTGCTTTCCATGCTGCAGGCGACGCTGACGCTGCCCGGCATCGCGGGGATCATCCTGACCATCGGCATCGCGGTGGACGCGAACGTGCTGGTCTATGAGCGCATCCGCGAGGAGCTGCGGGAGGGCCGGTCGGTGATTTCCGCCATCGACAAGGGCTACCTCCACGCCAAGGCCACGATTATCGACGCGAACCTGACGACGCTGATCGTCGCCATCATCCTTTTCTCCTTCGGGACGGGGCCGGTGAAGGGCTTCGCGGTTTCGATGACCATCGGGATTATCACCTCCATCTTCTGCGCGCTGATGGTCACGCGCATGATGGTGCTGACATGGCTGCGCAAGACGCGTCCCTCGACGCTGGATCTTTAGGCGCAGGCGCGGCATAACGGGAAAAACAGAGGTTTTGAGATGATCAAGTTCCGCTTCAAGCTCGTCAAGGCAAAGACGAACATCAACTTCATGAGCGTGCATAAAATCGCCCTGTGCCTTTCGGCGCTGATGATGGTCAGCTCCATCGTGCTGCTTTTCGTGCGCGGCGTGAACCTTGGCATCGACTTCACCGGCGGCGTGCTGATGGAAGTCAGCTCGCCCCCCGGCATGAGCGTCGCCGACATCCGCACCAAGCTCGACGAACTTTCGACCGGGCGCCCGACCATCCAGGAATTCGGCGCCAAGGAAGTGCTGATCAAGATCCCCGGCAAGTCCATCGACACCGCGGGCCAGAAAGCCCTGCGCGCCGAGGTCGAGAAGCTGCTCAACGTCAGCGACGAGCAGGTCCGCCGCATGGAATACGTGGGGCCGCAGGTGGGCAAGGAGCTCATCATGACCGGGGTCAAGGCCTTCGTCTATTCCATGATCGGCATCATGCTGTTCATCTGGATGCGCTACGAATGGCAGTTCGGCGCCACCGGCGTCATATCGCTGGCGCATGACGTCTGCGCCACGCTGTTGTTCTTCATCATCACCCGCATCGAGTTCGACCTTTCCACGGTCGCGGCGGTGCTCTTGGTCGCGGGCTATTCGATCAACGACACGGTCGTCGTCTTCGACCGTATCCGGGAGGAGCTCAAGCGTTACCGCAAGATGGCGCTGCCCGAGCTGTTCAACCTCGCCGTCAATGAAACCCTGTCGCGCACGCTGATGACCAGCCTGATGACGCTGGTCGCGCTTTCCGCGCTGGCCATCTTCGGCAGCGAGGTCATCAAGGGCTTCACCTACGCGCTGCTGGTCGGCATTCTGGTGGGGACGTATTCTTCCGTCTTCGTCGCCGCCCCGCTGCTGCTTTACATGAACCTGCGCCCCGATCCCGCGGCCGCCGCCCGCAAGGCTGAAAAAAAAACTGACGGGCGCGTGATCGAAAGCGAAGCGTAAGGCATGGTTGACGTAACGCCCCGCATCGGCGCGGACGCCAAGGTCATCCAGTCCTATTCCGACAAGGGATTCCGCATCAGCGGGGTCGATTACCCCTCCGCCGTCATTCTCAGCGGCGCGGCGGCGCAAGCCGTGCCCGTCGGCATGGTCGCCGACCTTGCTCCCGAACATTTCGCCCCGCTGGAAGGGGAGGAGGTCAGCTACCTCGTCCTCGGTTGCGGCGCGAACGCCGTGCTGCCCGCGCCGGCGGTGATGGCCGCGCTGAAAGACCGCGGCATCGTCGTCGAGCCCATGACCACCGGCGCCGCCTGCCGCACCTACAACGTGCTGCTGGCCGAGGGCCGCCGGGTGGCGGCGCTGCTGATACCGGGTTAAAGTCAAAACTTTCCGCCACCCCCGCGAAGGCGGGCAGCCGACATGGCGGCAAGCGAAAACGAAAGAATCCCCAAGAAAAAAGGGCCCCCGGTTAAGGAGGCCCTTCTTCATTCCTGCGTGTAAGTCTCAGGAATTAACCGTTTGCCTTGTTCCAGTTCTCGACGGCGAACTGCCAGTTGACGAGCTTCTCGATGAACACTTTCAGGAAGTCCGCGCGGCGGTTCTGGTAGTCGAGGTAATAGGCGTGTTCCCAGACGTCGCAGACCAGCAGGGGCGTCTTGCCGTCGGTCAGCGGGGTTTCCGCGTTGGCGGTCTTGACGATTTCCAGCTTGCCCTCATGCGCGACGAGCCAGACCCAGCCGCTGCCGAACTGGCCCATGCCGCCGGCGACGAAGGCTTCCTTGAATGCGTCGAAGCTGCCGAAGGCCTCGTTGATTTTTTCCAGCAGGGGCGCGGGGGCTTCGCCGCCGCCGTTGGGGCTCATGCTCAGCCAGAACAGGTTGTGGTTATAGATCTGGCCGATGTTGTTGAACAGCGCGCCGCCCTGCTTGTGGGATTCGACGACGGCCTTTTCCAGCGCCGCGCCTTCAAGCGGGCCGCCCTTGACCAGCTCGTTCGCCTTGTTGACATAGGCCTGGTGGTGCTTGCCGTAGTGGAAGCCGAAGGTCTTTTCGGAGATATGGGGCTCCAGCGCGTTTTGCGCATAGGGGAGTTCGGGAAGGGTGAATGTCATCGTGTCCTCTTGCTGTTTTTGTTGCGCGTTTGTCATGATAAAAACCTTTCTCGTTACATAATTTTCGGTGCTGAAATGCGTCGGACCTACAACATAGACCATGCGCCGCATTTGGCAACCCCTGCAGGATTTTTCAGAAATGAAGAGCGCGACGCTCAGTCGTCGCCGGGGCTGTCGTCCGCGCTGTCGGCGTTGGCGGGCGCGGCGGGGCCGTCGTCGTCGTATTGCGGCGAGATCATCATCATGCCGAACCAGCGCCAGCTTTGCGGCTGGCCGGGAATGACGGTGTCGTCGGGCAGGGTGCAGTTGACGCGGGTGCGGCGCTCTTCCAGCGGGTCTTTCAGCCGTATCTCCACGCGGTTGCCGCCGGGTTTTTGCACATCGGCCTTGCCGAGGCCGGAAATGAAGCAGGACAGGCGCGAGATGTCCTTGATGTCCGGCGTGACGGTGAAGCCGATCATCGGCGGGTTGTCCTTCAGCAGCATGTCCTCCGGCGTGACGTCGGCGGTGGGCAGCGGCAGGGCGTTGGCGGTGAGCTGGAAGCGGTCGAGGTCGCCGTAGCTGTCCGTCATCGTGAAGCGCGGCAGGGAGAGAAAGTCCGAGCCCGCATAGGCCACGCCCGACTGCTGGCCGAAGGCGGCCTTGAACTTGTACGTCGCGACCTGCTTTTTCAGCGCGTTCGAATATTCGCCGTAGGGATAGGCGAAGAATTCCGGCTGCTCGCCGAAGATGTCGCGGTAGCGGCCCACGGCGCGGTTGATGAGCGCCGCGCTTTCATCCGCCGTCAGGCCAGACATATGCGTGTATGTCGCGGGCAGGATGCCGACGGTCGCCAGCTTGTCGTCGCGCAAATCCTTCAGCTGGTCCCAGCTCATGTGCGCGGGGTTCTTGTTGTCGATCATGTCGCTGGCGTAGAACACGGTATAGGGCAGGTTCGCCTCGTCCAGCAGCGGCACGGCGTTTTTCAGCGTGCCGGTGAAGGCGCCCTCGAAGGTCAGGGCCACGGTTTTCTGCGGCAGGGTCTGCCCGTCCTTCAGCGCTGCGATGATTTTCGGCAGGGGCAGCACGGTATAGCCGCCGGTCTGCAATTCGCGGATATGCTCCTTGAACTGATCGACGGAAATATTGCTCTGGGGCAGGGTGTCCTCGCCGATGCGCTGATAGACGAAGATGACCGCGCTCGACCTGTCCGCGTCGATGCCCGCCTGCGCATGGCGCGCGCCGCCCAGCAGCAGGCCGAGGCCGAAAAGCGCCCCGCATAAACCGCTGTACAAACCGCTGTATTTATGTTTTTGAATAGACAGCATATTCAGACCAACCGTTTGAGAACAGGGGGATTCTAGCATGACCGGCCAGACATTAACAGAGCAGGGTTTCGACCTCATTTTCCGCGCCGCGCGCACCGCGAACGGCTGGCAGGACCGCCTGGTGGAGGAGGAATTGCTGCGTAAAATCTATGACGACATGAAGTTCGGCCCGACCAGCGCCAACTGCTGCCCGCTGCGCATCGTCTTCGTCAAATCGCCCGAGGCGAAGGCGCGGCTGAAGCCCTGCCTCGCGCCCGGCAACGTCGAGAAAACCATGGCCGCGCCCGTCTGCGCCATCCTCGCGCAGGACATGCGCTTTCACGAGCGCCTGCCGGAGCTCTTCCCCCATGCCGACGCGAAATCCTGGTTCGAGGGGAACGACGCGCTCATCGCCTCCACCGCCTTTCGCAACAGCTCGCTGCAGGGCGCGTATTTCATGATCGCCGCGCGCGCGCACGGGCTGGACTGCGGGCCGATGTCGGGCTTCGACGCGGAAAAGCTGGACGCGGAATTCTTCCCCGACGGGCGCTTCAAGGTGAACTTCATTTGCAGCCTCGGCTACGCCGATCCGTCCAAGACCTTCGCGCGCAGCCCGCGCCTGCCGTTCGACGACGCCTGCAAGATCGTGTAAGGCCGCTTCATGGTCAAATGCCTTGCCGTCAATACCGCCAACGCGTTGATGTCGCTGGCCGTGATGGAGGACGATGAAATCCTTCACGCATGGCAGTCGGAGGAAACGCGCAACCAGGGCAACCTGCTTTTGCAGCATGTCGGCGAGGGGCTGAAGGCGGCGGGGCTCGGCTATGGCGATCTCGACCTGCTGGCCGTGGTGACGGGGCCGGGCAGCTTCACCGGCATCCGCATCGGGCTGGCCGCCATGCGCGGGCTGGCCATGGCGGCGGGGCTGCCGTTGGCGGGCGTTTCCAGCTTCGATTTCTACGCCGCGCCGCAGGAAGGGTACCTGAACATCATCGCCCTCGAATCATGGCGGGAGGAACTGTATTTTCAGGCGGTGGATGCCAAGGGCGTCGTCATCATCCCGCCCGTCAACGAAACCATGCAGGATTTCGCGGAACGGCTGGACTTGGCAGGCGAGGCCGACCAGCCGCTTTTCATCACCGGCGATGCCGCCGAAAAATGTTTTCCCATGTGGCCGTGGGGCGAGCTTGCCAAAACGGGGCCGGTCACGGCTGAAGCCGCCGGTCGCATCGCCATGAAACGCATGGCGGAACAAGGGGTTGAGAGTTTTGCCGAGCGTCCCGGCCCGTTTTACCTGCGCCCGCCCGATGTGACTGTTTCAAGTAAAAAATGATTGTGCTATAATAAAAAGACGTTTTACTTGAACATCATGTCAAAATAACAGGGGGTTTTGATGGATGACGGCGAATCCAGACAGGAATTACTGGCCTGCATGGCGCAGATCGTCGGCGGCTATGCCGCGCGCAACGATGTGCCGGATCTGCCCGCGCTGATGCGCGAGGTCTATGCCACGCTGGAAGATATCGGCAAGAACGGCGCGACGGAAAAGCCGGGCTATGACGAAGGGCTGCAGCCCGCCGTGCCGATTTCCAAATCCATCATGCCGGACTATCTCATCTGCCTCGAAGACGGCAAGAAGATGAAGATGCTCAAGCGTTACCTGAAATCCGCCTACAAGATGACGCCGGAAGATTACCGCGAGAAATGGGGGCTGCCGGACGACTACCCGATGGTCGCGCCCAACTACGCGAAAAAGCGTTCCAACCTCGCCAAGGCCATCGGCCTCGGCACGGATGAAAACAGGGGTCGCAAGTCGTGAACTTCTTTTTGCGCCACAAGAAAATTCTTGTGCATTTCGGCGTCGCCCCGGCGGTGACGCTGCTGGCCGTGCTGGCGATGATGGCCTCGCAGGGGCCGGCGGAACAGCCATGGTACGGCTTCGTCGGCTATTTCTTCGACAGCCCGCTGGGCATGGCGCTCGAATTGCTCTGCGTGCTCACGGTCGTCGCCTATACGGCCTACCGCTTCATCAAGCCCGCGACGCCCAAGCATCGCGGGTATTTCGTGGCGACCGCTTTCTTCATCGCGCTTTTGCTGGACGGCGTCTATCAGCAGCGGCTCAGCTACAGCATCGCCTTCATGTCCAGTTCGGGCATGACGCAGTTCTTCGCGATGACCGTCATGTTCTATTGCTTCTACCGCCTCATCGTCATCCTGCCCGACCATTTCCGCCACGTCATGACGTGGCTTTGCACGGGGGCTTTGCTTTTGAACCTCTCGCTTTCCGCCGTCAGCGTGCGCCAGATGCTTTCCGCGGGCTACGACTGCCACTCCCACGCGCGCCCCAACCTCTGGTTCGTCATGCAGAATAAAGACCCGCTGGCCAAATGCAGCGCGGCTGACAAGGCATGGCTGCGCGAGCCGGTGAGGGAACCCGCCGCCGAGCCCGCGCCGAACATGCCGCCGCAGCCGGAGCCCGCGACAAGCGGCCAATAACGCCCGGAGGACATAATCCTGATCGCGCGCAGTTTTCTCGCACAGGTCTTTCCGGCGGCTTCGTCCTGCGGTATATTCAGTTGTTTTTAAAACCCCTGATTGAAGGAGACATCCGATATGACCGAGACCAAAAGCGAAAACAGGCCGCAGCTCATTCCCACGCTGTCGCTGAAAGACGCCGCCAAGGCCATCGAGCTTTACAAGCAGGCTTTCGGCGCCGTGGAAGAACATAAACTTCTCTGTCCCGAGACCGGCGTGGTCGCGCATTGCGGGCTGCGGATCGGCGACGGCATGGTCTTCATCGGCGAGGCGCGTCCCGAAATAGGCTGCATGGCCGTGGAAAACCAGTCCTTCTACCTCTATGTGCCCGACGCGGACAAGGCGATGGAGAAAGCCGTCAAGGCCGGGCTGACCGAAATCCAGAAGACCGAGGACACGTTCTGGGGCGACCGCATGGGAACCGTCAGCGACGGCTTCGGCATCAAGTGGAGCCTCTCCACCCACCTGCGCGACGTTTCCGAACAGGAGCTGCAGGACGGCATGAAGAAAATGATGGAGAAAATGAAGTCGCAGGCGGCGTAACGCCCGCCCGCACGGCAAAAAAGCGCGCCTGTCACGGGGCGCGCTTTTTTCGTTGCGGGAAAATCACTTCGAAAGCTCTTCCGCCCTTTTCGTCGCGGCAGCGAGGGCGCGGTTGAAGAGGTCCTGCATGCCGGGTTCGGCCATGAGGACGGCAAGGGCGGCGGCGGTGGTGCCGCCGGGGCTGGTCACGTTCTCGCGCAGGGTGGATGCGGGCACCTCCGCGCTTTGCTTCGCCAGTGCCGCGCTGCCGATGACGGTCTGGCGCGCCAGCTTCGCCGCCATGTCGGGCTCGAGCCCGATATGCACGCCCGCCTGCGTCATCGCCTCGATCAGCAAGAACACATAGGCGGGGCCGCTGCCCGAAAGCGCGGTCACGGGGTTGAGCTTTTCTTCGTCATCCACCCACAGCACTTCGCCGACGGCGGAGAGCAGGGCGGTCGCGTCTTCCTTTTGCCTGTCGCTGGCGTTCTTGTTCGCGGTCGCGACGGTGATGCCTTGCCCGATGGCGGCGGGGGTATTGGGCATGACGCGCACGATGGCCGCGCTGTCGCCCAGATATTCCTCGAAAAACGAGATCGGCTTTCCGGCCGCGATGGAAAGCAGCAGGCAGCCCTTGTCGGTGAAAGCTTTATAATCGCCGACGACCTCCGGCAAAATCTGCGGCTTGACGGCCATGACGATGACGTCGGGCGCAAAATCCGCGGGCAGGGCGGCAACATCCGTCACTTCCGGCACGGAAAGCCCCTGCGGGTGCGGCTCGACGACATGGACGGATTTGCAAAGGTTCTGCGCCTGCCAGCGTTGCAGCAGCGCGCCCCCCATCTTGCCGCAGCCGACGAGAAGCACGTTGATGGAACCGGCGGTCATAAGATCAGGCTTCGCCGATGGTTTCGAAAACGGCGGCGTTGAGGTTGTCCTGCATCCGCACGTCGCCGGCCTGCGCCAGCTGCAGCGTGGTGTAGAAGCGGTTGCATTCGGCCAGCGCGATTTCGATCACGTCGTGGATGATGTCCGCCGCGATGCCGGTGGGCACCATGCGGAACAGCAGGGTATGGCGATAGGTGGGGTATTTGCCCTTGTTCGACAGGTCGAAGTGGCCCATCCAGAGGTTCTGGTTGATCTGTTCCAGCGTGCGGGCGACCAGCTCGTATTGCGCCTCGGCGATTTCCAGCGGCAGGCAGCAGGCGAAGAGGATGGCGGAGAATTCCTCCTGCCATTCCATGCAGATCTCGTATTTAACTTTCAGGCCCTGCGCGTTGATGATGATGAGGTCGTCATCCGTGCGGGTGAAGGTCCAGCCGCGCTCTTCCACCATCTCCTCGACGATGTCGAGGGGGTTGTTGTCGTCATAGTCATGGGCGAGGTCAAAGGGGGAGCTTATCATTATTTCTTTTTCCTTTGCGGCTTCTTGGCTTTCACGGCGGGTTTCTTCGCTTTCGCTTTTGTCGTCGTTTTCGTCTTTTTCGCGGCGGATTTGCGCGCGGGGGGCTTTCTTGCCCGGTTTTTTGCCTTCAAGGGCGGCAAGGCGCTCTTCCAGCTCTTCCTGCCGCAGGCGGGCCTTTTCGGCCATGGCGGCGACGCGGTCGAATTCCTCGCGGCTGACCATGTCCATCTGGTCCAGCGCCTGATCCACGCGCTCTTTCACGAGGGCGCGGATATGGTGGCGCACCTCGCTGAACGAGCCGATGGCGCCGGTGGCGGCCTTGGCCAGGTCATCGAGGAATTTCAGGTTCTGACGCGCGTTTCTCATAATTCGCCTTCTTTTGCATCTTCCTATCACGGCCCGGATAGTCTATGCAATAGAATTAGATATCTGCAAAAGAAAAAGCGCAATCCGTCCCGGGCACGGGGGCTTAAGTACTTAAAATTCAAAAAGAAGACCAAGACGGCAATTAAATGACAGGCATACCGTTCCCCGATTTCGACCCCGTGGCCCTCCACCTCGGCCCCCTCCAGATACGCTGGTACGCGCTGGCCTATCTTTCCGGCTTCATCGGCGGCTGGCTCTACGGCGGCTGGCTGGCCGACCGCGACCCGGACCGCCGCCCCTCGCGCGAGGACATCGACAACGTGCTGCCGTGGATGGTGCTGGGCGTCATCCTGGGCGGGCGCATCGGCTATGTGCTGTTCTACAACCTCGATTACTACCTGAGCGACCCCATCAAGATATTCTATGTCTGGGAAGGCGGCATGTCCTTCCACGGCGGGCTGCTGGGCGTGGCGGTCGTCTGCATCGCCTATGCGCGCTATCACAAGTTCCATCCCTTCGCGCTGGGCGACATCATCTCGGTCGTGGCGCCCATCGGGCTGTTTTTCGGCCGTCTGGCGAATTTCGTCAATGGCGAGCTTTACGGCCGCCCGACGACGGTGCCCTGGGCCATGGTCTTCCCCAGCGACCCCAGCCAGACCCCGCGCCACCCCAGCCAGCTATACGAGGCGTTTCTGGAAGGCTTCGTGCTTTTCGTCATCATGTTCTTCCTCGCCCGCAGCGCGAAGATACGGCGCACGCAGGGGTTCCTGTTCGGTGCGCTTCTCGTCGGCTACGGCACGGCGCGCTTCTGCGTGGAATATTTCCGCGAGCCGGATTACCAGCTGGGCCTCTACTTCAACTATTTCTCCATGGGCCAGTTGCTCTGCCTGCCGATGATCGCGGCGGGCGCGCTCGTCATCCGTTACGCGCGCAAGAAGGCCGCCGCCGTCGCCGTCACCGCCGAAAAAGATGCCGCCGCAAAAACGGAATAAGGCCGTGGAAAGCCTCGTCGCCCGCATCGCCGCCACGGGGCCGGTGAGCGTGGCGGATTTCATGGACGCGGCCTGTAGTCATTACTACGCCCAAGGCACCGCCTTCGGCACGCAGGGCGATTTTACCACCGCGCCCGAGATCAGCCAGATGTTCGGCGAGATGATCGCCGCCTGTCTTGCCGATGCGTGGATGCAGGCGGGGAAACCGGAAAAGGTGCAACTCATCGAACTCGGGCCGGGCAGGGGCACGCTGGCGGCGGACGTCATGCGCACCTTCGCCGTCTGGCCGGATCTGGCAAAGGCGGCCAGCCTGCACCTTGTCGAGACCAGTCCCGCCCTGCGCGACCAGCAGGCGAAAACGCTGGAGAAATACCCGGACGTCCACTGGCACGAGAGGCTGGAGGATGTACCGGAGGGCTTTACCCTTCTGATGGCCAATGAATTCTTCGACGCGCTGCCCATCCGCCAGTTCGAAAAGCTGGCCGATGGATGGGCGGAGAAGGCCGTCGGCTTCGATGCGGAAAAAGACGCATTCTTTTTCACGACGCTACCGCTGGAAGATATCGCCGCCATCCCGCCGGATTTTCAGGACTCGGCACCGGGCAGCGTTTTCGAAACCGGCCCCGCAAGCCTTGCCGTCATGGAAACGCTGGCCGCGCGCATTGAAGAACAAGACGGTCTGGCGCTTGTCTTCGATTACGGCCATGCCGGCCCTGCGCTGGGCGATACGCTGCAAAGCCTGCGTCGGCATGAATATACGAAAGTGCTGGAAAACGTGGGCGAGCAGGACGTGACCGCCCATGTCGATTTCTCCGCGCTGGGCGCGGCGGCGGGAAATGCGCTGGTGCATGGCCCCGTAACGCAGCATGATTTCCTCGGCGCGCTCGGCATTGCGCAGCGCGCGCAGGCGCTGGCCGCCAAGGCCAGCCCGAAGCAGCGCATGGACATCGAGCGCGCGCTCTACCGCCTGACCGCGCCGTCGGAAATGGGGCACCTGTTCAAGGTCTTGGGTTTGACGCGCGGGCAGGGTAGAATAAGGCCCGCGGGGTTCGATGCAACGACCGACGGGAGCGCGCGATGAAATTCCTCACCACGGGACTGGACGACATCAAATGGGTCAGCCACGGCTTTTTCACGAGGCTGGGCGGGGCGAGCGAGGGGCTGTACGATTCCCTCAACTGCGCCCTCAGCTCCGGCGACGCGCCGGAACGGGTGCGCGCCAACCGCGCCAAGGTGGCGGAGGTGCTGGACCTCGACCCCGAAAACATCATCACCCTGAAGCAGGTGCATAGCGCGAACGTCATCACCGTTGACAAGCCGTGGGATTCGCGCGCGAAAACGCCGGAGGCCGACGCGCTGGTCACCGACCGCCCCGGCCTCGGCATCGCTGTCCTGACGGCGGATTGCGCGCCCGTGCTTTTCGCCTCGAAGAAGGACAAGATCGTCGGCGCGGCCCATGCGGGCTGGAAGGGGGCGCTGCACGGCGTGCTGGAAGCGACGGTCGCGCAGATGAGCGTGCTGGGCGCGAAGCCCTCCGACATCGTGGCCGCCATCGGCCCCTGCATCGGCCCGCAGTCCTACGAGGTGAGCGAGGGTTTCGATGCGCCCTTCATCGAACAGGACGCGGAGAACGCGAAGTTTTTCAAACCTGCCGAAAACCCCGGTCATCTTGTCTTCGACCTGCCGGGCTATGCGGCCTCGCGCCTTGAAGCGCTGGGCATCGAAACCGTGCTGGATACGAAGCGGGACACGCTGACGGGCGAAGACGTCTTTTTCAGCTATCGCCGCAGCACAAAGCGCAAGGAGCCGGACTACGGCCGCCAGATCTCCGTCATCGCGCTGAAGGGAAGGGCGGGGGGCTGATGCTGCTGGATGAAGCCCATGGCGTTTTGCACCGCCAGCTCGTCTTCGGCCTTGCGCAATTCATCCTGCTGGCTGTCTTCATCATCGCGCTTTTGCTTTCCCGCCGCAGCGCGGGAACCTCCGTGGCGGCGCGGCGGCGCACGCTGGTGCTCATCGTCTGCCTCGTGGTGGTGACCTTCTTTTCCGGCTGGTACGCCGCCAAGCCGGTGACGGATATCTACGAACTGCACAGGCTGGGCGAAAAATACATCGCGCATGAGGACTGCAAGCTGGAGCGCGTGCTCATCCCCGCGCGCGGCGACAAGACGCTCTATTGCGCGGACGGCAAAATCCTCATCGAAAGCCCGCGGGCGTGGTGCTATGAAACGGGAAAATCCTACAAGATAGATTACCTGCCCGCCTCGCGCCTCGTCGTCCATGCGGATGACGCGGCGAAATGCGGGGAAGGGAAGAAGCCCTGAGCGTTACGTGGGGCGTGACGGTTTGCCGGCGATCTGGATTTTCTTCATCGGCTTGATCGTGTCGCGGGTCTTGACCTCCGCGAGTTTTTCGATGCCCTGTTCATGAGCGTAGCGGAACAGGTCCGCATGGGCGAGAAGGGATTGCGCGAGCTTGGCCTTGAGCTGGCGGCTTTTCGCGAAATCCTCGTAGGGCATGCCCTGCCGGTACTGTATGCTGAAGGAAGCGGTTGCAAGCGCGATGCTCATCTCCGCCAGATCCTCGGCGATTTTTCCGGTATGGATATAGGGGTGAACCTCGGGCTGCTGCAAAAGGGAGAGGTACCTATCGACATGGTCCGCGCCGTTGGCCCAGTCTTCCGTGAGGGCGCTGACGGTTTTCATCGTTTTTTCGAAAATGCCGAACATCTGGCTGCTCAGCGCGCGCTTTTCATCGTCGGTTTTGAGCCCGTATTTCACCAGCGCTTCGTAGTGTGAGATGCTGGCCGAGGAAAGATATTTGTCTTTCTCGCGCGCTGCGTTGAATTCCGCGGTCAGTTCGGCGCTCGTCTTTTTCATGGCGGTTTTCAGCTCGTCTGGTCAGGGTGTTTGCCCAGCGTGATGCGGTTCATCGGCTTGACGGAGGCGCCGGTGGAGACAAGGCCGGATTTGTCCAGCGTCTGCTCGCGCTCTTGTTCCTGCGCGACCTTGAGGCCGTCGGCGAAGGCCAGCAGCTCTTTCGCCAGCTCCTTCTTGAATTGACGGGCTTGGGCGAAATAGAACCCATCCACATTTTTAGGGCATGTTGTCGTTCTTTCTCCCCGCAGGATGTTCAGGGTCATTTGGGCAACCGTGTCCCGCAGGGTTTCGCCCGGCATATAGGGCTGCGCTTCGGGGGTGTTCAGGGCGCGCAGGCATTGTTGAAAAGGTTGTATGTTCCTCAGGTGATCGGGCAGCGAGTCTGCGGTGGCGATATAGGCCAGCGTACTGTTCAGGCAATTCGCAAGGGTATTGGTAACCTCTTGTTTTTCCTGCTCGGAAAGATCGCTGTGGCGCATCAGCGTTTCGTAGTGCATGACCTTCGTATCGCTGAGCCGCGCGTCTTTCATCGCCTGGTTGAATTCAGCGGTCAATTCGCTGCTGGGGATTTTCATGGCCTGAGAGCTCCGGTTATTCCGAGGAGAGAGGATAGTCAAAACCAAACATTATGTCAAGTGGGATTAACCGGTTTATTTCCGGCTTTCGGATGTATATGATGGGCGCGTTCAAATTAACTTTCCGGTTTAAAAATGGGCGAAAAGCGAATGAAACTCATCTCCTGCACAAGCAACCAGCCGCTGGCCGAGGCCGTTTCCGCGTATCTGGGCATCCCGCTGACGGAGGCGAACGTCAAGCGCTTCGCCGACCAGGAAATCTTCATCGAGGTGCTGGACAACGTGCGGGGGGAGGACGTCTTCGTCATCCAGTCCACCTGCTACCCCGCCAACGACCATTTGATGGAGCTTTTGGTCATGATCGACGCCTTGAAGCGCGGCTCTGCCAAGCGCATCACGGCGGTCATGCCATACTTCGGCTATGCCCGGCAGGACCGCAAGACCAGCCCGCGCTCGCCCATTTCGGCCAAGCTGGTGGCCAACCTCATCACCACCGCCGGGGCGGACCGCGTGCTGACGATGGACCTGCACGCCGGGCAGATTCAGGGCTTTTTCGACATTCCGGTCGATAACCTTTTCGCCAGCACCCCGGTTCTGGCGCCCTACCTGCAAAAGACCAAGACGCCCAACGGCGTGACCGTCGTCTCGCCCGACGTGGGCGGCGTGGTGCGCGCCCGCGCGCTGGCCAAGCAGCTGGACGGCGGCCTTGCCATCATCGACAAACGCCGTGAAAGGGCGGGGATTTCCGAAGTCATGCACGTCATCGGCGACGTCGAGGGGCAGGAATGCATTCTCATCGACGATATGGTCGATTCCGCGGGCACCATCTGCAACGCCGCCGCCGCCCTCATCGAGCACGGGGCGACCACGGTGCGCGCGGCCGCCACCCACGGGGTGTTCTCCGGCAGCGCGATGGACCGCATCGAGAAATCGCCGCTGACCGAAATGGTGGTCACGGACAGCATTCCGGCCACCGACAAGACAAAAACCTGCAAAAAAATCAAGTATTTGCCGGTCGCGCCGCTCTTCGGGGAGGCGATCTTGCGCATCAGCGAGGAACGTTCGGTTTCCTCACTGTTCGACCATGTGCCGGCCAGCGCCTGAGATTTCGGCCTGCCATAATACAGAAAAGGCTTGATTTTTCGCTCTTTTCCGCTATGACTATGCGGTCTTTCGCGCCAGCACCCCTGGAGGCTGGACGAAGGGCGCATTCAACTGAAAACACAAAAGGAATTCACCATGGCTAACCAAAAAACAGTACTCGCGGCAGAAGCACGCGCGAAGGCCGGTAAGGGGGCCGCCCGTGCAATCCGTCGTACCGGCAACGTGCCGGCCGTCATCTACGGGGACAACAAGGAACCCGTCCTGATCTCCCTGAGCGAAAAGGAACTGACCCTTGCGATGCGCAAAAAGGGTTTCTACACCCACCTCATCGACCTTTCCGTCGACAAGGATCAGCATCTGGTCATCGCCCGCGACGTGCAAGTGCACCCCGTCAGCGACCGCCCGGAACACGTGGACTTCCTGCGCGTTTCCGACAAGACCGTCATCAGCGTCGATGTTCCGGTCCGCGTCATCAACGAAAAATCCTGCCCGGGTCTCGTCAAGGGCGGCGTTCTCAACGTCGTTCACCACGAAATCTCCGTCTATTGCAAGGCGACCGACATTCCCGAGGAATTCACGGTTGACCTCGACGGCCTCGATGTCGGCGACAACGTGCATGTCAGCCAGCTGAACCTGCCCGCGGGCGTCGAAACCGTCCAGACGGGCGACTTCACGGTCATCACGCTGGTGGCTCCGTCCGCGCTGAAGTCCGAAGAGGACGCGGCGGCTGCAGCCGAGGGCGCTGAAGGCGAAGCGGCCGAAGGCGCTGAAGGCGAAAAAGCCGAAGCCGCCGAAGGCGAAGAGGAAGCCAAGAAGTAAGCAACAAGTACCGGGTGATCTGATATGCGCCTCTTTGTCGGATTGGGCAATCCAGGCCAGAAGTATCGGAACAACCGGCACAATATCGGGTTTATGGCGATGGACGCGATTGTCCATCGCCATAACTTTTCCGGCTGGAGCAAGAAGTTCCAGGGCGAGATTTCCGACGGCACGCTGGAGGGCGAGAAAGTCCTGCTGCTCAAGCCGCAGACCTTCATGAACCTTTCCGGCCAGTCGGTGCAGGCGGCGGCCGCCTTCTACAAGATCAAGCCGCAGGACATCGTGGTCTTCCACGACGAGCTGGACCTCGCGCCCGGCAAGATCCGCACGAAAAAAGGCGGGGGCGCGGCGGGCCACAACGGGCTGCGTTCCATCGACGACCATCTGGGGCAGGATTACTGGCGCGTGCGCCTCGGCATCGGCCACCCCGGCAACAGGGAGCTCGTCACCGGCTACGTGCTGAACGATTTCTCGAAGGCCGAGCAGGCCGACTGGCTGGAGCCGCTGCTGGACGCGATGGCCGGTAACGCCGCCCGCCTCGCCAAGGGCGACACCGACGGTTTCATGAGCAAAGTGGCCCAAGCCATCCAGCCGCCCGAGGAAAACGGGCACAAAAAAACGGATAACGCGAAAAAGGAGCAAGGAAATGGGGTTTAACTGCGGCATCGTCGGTCTTCCCAACGTCGGCAAATCCACGCTGTTCAACGCGCTGACGGCGACGGCGGCGGCGCAGGCGGCGAATTACCCGTTCTGCACCATCGAGCCCAACGTGGGCCGCGTGGCCGTGCCGGACGAGCGTCTGGACGAGCTGGCGCGCGTCGGCAAGTCGCAGAGCATCGTGCCGACCCAGCTTGAATTCGTCGATATCGCCGGCCTCGTGCGCGGGGCGAGCAAGGGCGAGGGGCTTGGCAACCAGTTCCTCGCCAATATCCGCGAGACGGACGCGGTGCTGCACGTGCTGCGCTGCTTCGAGGACGAGAACGTGACTCACGTCGAAGGCGCTGTCGATCCCATCCGCGACAAGGAGATCATCGAGACCGAGCTGATGATCGCGGACATGGAAAGCCTCGAAAAACGCGTCGAACCGCTGCGCAAGAAAGCCAAGGGCGGCGACAAGGACGCGACCCTGCAGGTCGGGGTCATCGAGAAATGCATCGCCGCGCTGCACGAGGGCAAGCCCGCGCGCACGGTCGAGCTGAACACGGACGACGAAAAGCGCGCCTTCAACATGCTGCAACTGCTGACCTCCAAGCCCGTTCTCTACATCTGCAACGTGCTGGAGGGCGACGCGAAGGACGGCAACGAACACACCAAGCGCGTCGCCGAAATGGCGCAGAAGGAAGGCGCGGGCACCGTCGTCATCTGCGCCGCGATCGAGGCGGAAATCGCCCAGCTCGAAACGCCGGAGGAGAAGAAGGAGTTCCTGTCTTCCATCGGCCTTGAAGAACCGGGGCTCAACCGCGTTATCCGCGCAGGCTACAAGCTGCTCGACCTCATCACCTTCTTCACCGTCGGCCCGAAAGAGGCGCGGGCATGGACCGTCAAGCGCAGCGCGCGCGCCCCGCAGGCTGCCGGCGTCATCCACACCGACTTCGAGCGCGGCTTCATCCGCGCCGAAACCATCGACTTCAACGACTACATCACCCTCGGCGGCGACGTGGCGGCGAAGGAAGCGGGCAAGATGCGCCAGGAAGGCAAGGAATACGTCGTAAAGGACGGCGACGTCATGCTGTTCCGCTTTAACGTCTGATCCATACTTGGTTCCCTCTCACGTTTACGGGAGAGGGTTAGGGAGAGGGTTGCGTTTGACAGCGGCACCCCGTCCTTGCTATCCTCTTATGCAAAGCGGCCGATGTGGAAGGACACATGCGAAAAAGGCACTGTAGTAGCGACGGAGACGAGTGCGCCCGAAATACCCTCAGCCCGAAAGGGCCGTTGAAGCTCTAGACCGTCCAGCAGGTATCAAGCCCTGCGCCGCTTTTCCTTCTCTCCCCTGAAAACCCCCTCGTTACGGAATTTTGCACCGCAAAAACGGCGGCGAAGCGGCGGTAACGCTTTTACGCGCGCGCCTGCAGGTGCTATAAACTTGAGCATCATTCACATGCAGGGCGGGGCAATGACGCCGCGCCTTCCAGAGGGAGATTTCAAACATGGGTCAGGCTCAAATGAAACCGGAAGCAGAAAACGGCATCGCCGTCCACACCGTCACCGTCCACCCCGAAAAAGACCTGCTGCAAAAGCAAGACCAGCTGGCGTGGAAAATGGCGGAGGTCGCGGCCGACCCCGTCGCCGTCGATGAGGACGTGACGGAGATGATCGTCAACCGCATCATCGACAATGCCTCGGTCGCCGTCGCCTCGCTCAACCGCGGGCCGGTCACCACGGCGCGCGCGCAGGCCATCGACCATCCGCGCACGGGCAAGCGCGGGGCCACGGTTTTCGGCCTGCCGTCCTCGCAACAGTTCAGCGCGGAATGGGCGGCATGGGCCAACGGCACCGCCGTGCGCGAGCTGGATTACCATGACACCTTCCTCGCCGCCGATTACTCGCACCCGGCGGACAACATTCCCCCCATCCTCGCCGTCGCCCAGCAATGCGCGCGCAGCGGGGAGGAGATGATCCGCGGCATGGCCACGGGCTACGAACTGCACATCGACCTCGTCAAGGCCATCTGCCTGCACAAGCACAAGATCGACCACATCGCCCATCTCGCGCCCGCGGCGGCGGCGGGCATCGGCACCATGATGGGGCTGGATACGGACACTATCTACCAGAGCATCCAGCAGGCGCTGCATGTTTCCTGCACCACGCGCCAGTCGCGCAAGGGGCAGATTTCCAGCTGGAAGGCCTTCGCCCCCGCGCACGCGGGCAAGCTGGCGATCGAGGCCGTGGACCGCTGCATGCGCGGCGAGGGCGCGCCGAGCCCGATTTACGAAGGCGAAGACAGCGTCATCGCCTGGATGCTCGACGGGCCGGAGGCCGAATACCACGTGCCGCTGCCGGGCAAGGGCATTCCCAAGCGCGCCATCCTCGAAAGCTACACCAAGGAGCATTCGGCGGAATACCAGAGCCAGGCGCTCATCGACCTTGCCGCGCGCATGGGCGAGAAAATCTCCAACTGGGACGAGGTGAAGGACATCCTCATCCACACCAGCCATCACACCCACTATGTGATTGGCACGGGCGCGAACGACCCGCAGAAGATGGACCCGAAGGCCAGCCGCGAAACGCTGGACCATTCCATCATGTACATCTTCGCCGTGGCCCTGCAGGACGGCAGCTGGCACCACGTGAAATCCTACGCGCCCGAGCGCGCGCAGCGCGAAGACACCGTGAAGCTGTGGCGCAAGATCCGCACCGTGGAAGACCCGGAATGGACCAAGCGCTACCACGCGACCGACCCGAACGTGAAGGCCTTCGGCGGCAAGGTGGAAATCACCATGAACGACGGCAGCAAGATCGTCGATGAGCTGGGCGTCGCCAACGCGCACCCCTTCGGCGCCAAGCCCTTCAAGCGCGAGGACTATGTCCGCAAGTTCATGACCCTGACCGAGGGCATCGTGGACGCGGGCGAGCAAAAACGCTTCCTCGACCTCGTGCAGCGGCTGCCCAAACTCTCGGCCGACGACCTGCTGGGCCTCAACGTCGAAATCCCCGAAAAAGAACTGAAGGCCGGGAAAAAGGGACTGTTTTAAAAGGTTCCCCACCGATGGACACGGATAAACACGGATCGGGCCGCGAGCTGATTTTCAAAGATGAAACACGCCGGATTATCGGCTGTGCCATGTCTGTGTTGAACGATTTGGGACACGGTTTTCTCGAAAAGGTTTACGAGAACGCCCTGACCGTCGAATTCAGGCATCAGGATATTCCCTTCCTGCAGCAACCTCGGTACGAGGTTGCTTATAAAAAGGCAGTGGTCGGCGAATATGTGCCCGATCTGGTCGTGTTCGGAAAGGTCATCGTCGAACTGAAGACCATAGAGCGCCTGACGGCGCGGGAACACAAAGCCAGATGCTGAACTACCTGAAGGCAACGGGGCTTAAAGTGGGCTTGTTGCTCAATTTTGCAAAGCCGAGGCTGGAATGGGACAGGATTATCCTTTAATAAAGAACATCCGTGTCAATCGGTGTTCATCTGTGGGGAGATAACAAAAAAATGCTTTTCGCCAAAAAACACGCCGCCGCCAAGCGGGCGGATTTCGCCAAGGCCTTGAAGTCGGGCAAGCTGCTGCGCTTTCCGGGGGCGATGAACCCGCTGACGGCGATGATGATCGAGAAGAAGGGTTTCGACGGGGTTTACATCTCCGGCGCGGTCCTCTCCGCCGACCTCGGCCTGCCGGACATCGGCCTGACCACGCTGACGGAGGTTTCCCAGCGCGGCTACCAGATTTCCCGCGTGACGGAGCTGCCCAGCATCATCGACATCGACACCGGCTTCGGCGAGCCGATGAACGCCGCGCGCACCATGCACGTGATGGAGGAGATGGGGCTGTCCGGCTGCCACCTCGAAGACCAGGAAAACCCCAAGCGCTGCGGCCACCTCGACAACAAGACCATCATGCCGGTGGAAAACGTCGTCCGCAAGATCGCGGCGGCGGCGCGGGCCAAGCGGGACGAGAACTTCATCCTCATCGCCCGCACCGACGCAAGGGCGAGCGAGGGGCTGGACAAGGCCATCGACCGCGCCAAGGCCTATGTGGACGCCGGCGCCGACATGATCTTCCCCGAGGCGATGCAGGACGAAAGCGAGTTCGAGGCCATGCGCAAGGCGGTTTCCGTGCCGCTGCTGGCCAATATGACCGAGTTCGGCAAGTCGCGCCTGCTGAGCGCGGCGGAGCTTGAAAACCTCGGCTACAACCTCGTCATCTACCCCGTTACCACGCTGCGCCTCGCGATGGGCATCATCGACCGCGGGCTGGAGACGATCAAATCCGAAGGCACGCAGGAAAGCCTGCTGGACGAAATGCAGCACCGCAAAGACCTCTACGACCTGCTGCGCTACGAAGACTACAACGGCTTCGACCAGAACATCTTCAATTTTCAGGTCAAAAAGTAATGCGTCAGAGGTGTGGCGGCTGGTGGCCCGTTGCGCGTTTCAACGTGGCGTCGCCGAGCGCGGCATAGCGCCCGTTATTCATCAGGATCCGCGTATTGCCCGCGCCGGCGATCAGGGAGGTTTTATGGCGCAGGGCCGTGTCTTCCCAGTCGCGGTAGCCTTCGGGCGGCAGGTAGGCACCGCGGCGGTATTCCCCCTCGATGCCGGTCACTATCTGCATTGAATTCGTCGCCGCGGCCGACACGCCGTCATCGGTCTGGCGGCTGTTGACGAAGAAGTCGTTGCCGGGCAGGGAGGCATGGTCCCATGCCACGATCTTGTAAAGCGCGTATCCCGAAAAATCATCGCCGTCTTCCGCGAAGTCCTGCGGGCTTGAAAGCTGGGGCTTGCCGGGGTTTTTCAACGCCGGTCTTTGCCGGTATTGAATGCCGTGAAAAACCGCGTCGTCATTGTCGCCTTCGTTGAACGGATCGTAGCGGACGGCGCCGATATGCGGCAGCGCGCCGCCCTCGCGCGCGAGGATGTCGCGCAGGGCGCGGTCCAGATGCCCGCCCATCTCTCCCGCGAATTCCCCGGCGAAAGCCCCGGCGCCGATGCCGGGCAGCACGACCAGCGCCTTGTGCCCGGCTTTTCCGGCGGCTTCGTTCGCGGCGTGCAGCAGGGGCAGGATGCGCCGTTCGATCAGCGCGGTATATTTTTTCGCGTCGATGCCGCCCTGCGCGTCGGTCGCTTCAAGATAGTCCGGCGACGTCCCGATGAAGCCGCCGCCCGTGTTCAGCAGGGGGCCGGGCATGAACATCAGCGTGCCCTCCAGCGGCGGGCTGTGCCGGCGAAAGGCGGGCTCGGACGGGTTCCATGCGCCGTTGTCGAATATCCGCACCTTCATCACAACGCCGATGTCGCCCAGCAGGGAGAGCTCGTGCGGCGTCCAGTCGCTGCCGTCGCCGCGAATCTCGCTTTCCGCGAAGATGCGCGGCTGCTTGGTGGCAAGCAGGGCCTCGATGAATTCGCCCGTCGTCATGCCGTCATGCAGGCGCGGGGACAGCCGCGCGCCGGGGCGCGTCTTGCCGTTTTCAATGTCCGACTTGTAATCGAGGAGGGCGCAAAGCGTCTTTTCGGACAGCACAATATCATAAGCCGGACCGGCCTTTTGCGCCCCGTCCGGCTTCGATGCCCCGGAAAAACCCGGTTTCAAGAATTAAACGCTGATGTTGAGGTTTTGGCCGCGACCGTTGGAGGCAATGGCGTTCGAAATCACGTTCACGATTTCCTGCTGGGCCTGCGCCTGTTGCTTGACAACATTGATGCCCAGATTTTGCTGAAGGCTGGACTGTTGTATCGAAATGGCGGCGGTTGCGATGGAGGCAGCATCCATAGTTTTTCTCCCCGGTTTCAGAACTTTATTATAGGACGAAAGAATGAAAATTCCATTACTTTATTTAACTTATTGAAAATGATGGTCTTTTTATTGCTTTTTTATGTCTTGAATCCGGCCCTGCTTCGTGGCTAATTCTTAATGCACTTCAGCTTATTGAAAGGATGAAACCATGACAAAAGCAGCGACGCCCACGATCGCCAAGGGTCTGGCCGGCGTTTATTCCGACGTGACGCATATCTCCAAGGTGTTCGAGGAAACGAATACCCTGACCTATTTCGGCTATCCGGTGCAGGAGCTGGCGGCGCATTGCCGGTTCGAGGAAGTGGCCTATCTGCTCTGGCACGGCGAGCTGCCGACGGCGGAACAGCTGAAGGAATTCGAGGAGCAGGAAAGGGCGGAGCGCGAGATTTCCCCGCAGCTGATGACCGTCCTGAAACAGTTCCGCAAGGAAGCGCATCCGATGGACACGCTGCGCACCGCCGTCAGCTTTCTGGGCGTGGAAGACCCGGAGGCGGCGATCATCTCCAAGCCCTCCAACCTGCGCAAATCGCTGAAGATGCTGGCGAAGATCCCGACCATCGTCGCGGCGGACTTCCGCCTGCAGCGCGGCCTGGAGCCCATCGCCCCGCGCAAGGACCTCAGCATGTCGGAAAACTTCTTCCACATGTATTTCGGCGAAGTGCCCGACCCGAAGGTCGTGCGCTGCTTCGACGCGTCGCTGACCTTCTATGCGGAGCACGGCTTCAACGCCTCCACCTTCACCGCGCGCACCATCGTTTCCAGCCTGTCGGACATCTACGCGGCGGTCACGGGCGCCATCGGCTCGCTGAAAGGCCCGCTGCACGGCGGCGCGAACGAGGCGGTCATGCACATGCTGCTGGAAATCGGCGAGGTCGAGAAGGCGCAGGCATGGATCGACGACGCGCTGGCGAACAAGAAGCTCGTCATGGGCTTCGGCCACCGCGTCTATCGCAACGGCGACAGCCGCGTGCCCTATATGACCAAGTACTTCCACGACATGGCCGAGATCAAGGACGGCAAGAAATGGGTGGAGATCGAGAACATCCTTTCCAAGACCTTCATCGAGCAAAAGGGCATTCACCCCAACCTCGACTTCCCGGTCGGCCCGGCCTATTACCTGATGGGCTTCGACATTCCGGTCTTCACGCCCATCTTCGTCATCAGCCGCATCACCGGCTGGACGGCGCATGTGATGGAACAGCTGGAGCACAACAAGCTGATGCGCCCGCTCTCCGTCTATGAAGGCGTGCCGCAGCGCCCGGTGCAGCCCATCGGCGAGCGCAAGGCGGCCTGATTGTAAAGACCGGCGCGATGCGGTAAACTGCATTTATGTACCGCAAAGCCAAAAGTTTTCCGCCCGTTTCCACGCTGCGGTCGCGCGTGCTTGTGCTGGGCTCCATGCCGGGCATCCGCTCGCTGGAAATGCGGCAATATTACGCGCATCCGCAAAACGCCTTCTGGAAGATCATGGGCGCGTTGTTCGGCATGCCGGTGAACACCTATCCGCAGCGGCTCGCGCTCATCAAGAAGAAGAGGCTGGCGCTCTGGGACGTGATGCAGTATTGCGAGCGTCAGGGCAGCCTCGACCACCGCATCGCCTCGCATACCATCGAGGTGAATGATTTCGCCCTGTTCCTGCGCTCGCGGCGGGAAATCACCCGCATCTATTTCAACGGCGCGAAGGCGGAGCAGGAATTCAAAAGGCGCGTCCTGCCCAAGCTGCCGCCGGATGTCGCAACCCGGTTGTCGTGCAAGCGCCTGCCATCGACCAGCCCCACCCACGCCAGCCTGAGGCCCGACGCCAAGCTGAAGGCATGGTCGGTCATCATTGATGATATGGAGGAGGACGGGCTCTAGCCGCCGTGGTTCCCCAAGTCTGGAACGATCAGGCCGTTACGGCGCGCGGGTCTTCCTCGATCGAGGCGGGCGCGGGCGTGCGCACCAGCTTTTCGTATTGCTCGCGGATCTTGCGGGTGACGGGGCCGACGGTGAATTCCATGTCGTCGATCTTGCCGATGGGCGTGACCTCCGCCGCGGTGCCGGTGGCGAAGCATTCCTCCGCGTCCTTCAGCTCTTCGGGCATGATGGCGCGCTCGTGCACGTTGATGCCGTTTTCCTTGGCGATGTCGATGATGGTGCGGCGGGTGATGCCGTTCAGGAAGCAGTCGGCCTCGGGCGTGTGCAGCGCGCCGTCCATGACCATGAAGAAGTTCGCGCCGGTCAGCTCGGCGACGCGCCCGCGGTAATCCAGCATCAGCGCGTCGTTATAGCCCGCGTTCTCCGCTTCGTGCTTGGAGAGGGTGCAGATCATGTAAAGCCCGCAGGCCTTGGCGTGGACGGGCGCGCTCTCGGGCGAGGGGCGGCGCCAGTGCGAGGTTTTCAGGGCGATGCCCTTTTCGCGCGCCTCCGGGCTGAAATAGCTGGGCCATTCCCATGCGGCGACGGCGAGGTGGATTTTCGTCTGCTGACCCGAAACGCCCATCTGCTCTGCCCCGCGCCAGGCGAGGGGACGGATGTAGCCGTCGGTGATGTTGTTGGCCTTCACGGCCTCGCGGCAGGCGCGGTTGACGTCCTCCAGCGTGTATTTTATTTTCATATCCATGATTTTGCAGCCTTCGAGCAGGCGCTTGTTATGCTCGGTCAGCTTGAAGATATGGCCTTCGTAACATCGGATGCCCTCGAAAACGCCGCTGCCGTAGTGAAGGGCATGGGTCAGGAAGGGGACCTTGGCCTCCCGCCAGGGCAGCAGCTCCCCGTCCATCCAGATAGAGCCGTCGCGGTCGTCGTAGGGAAGCATTGCCATGGAAGGTGTTCCTGTATAAAAAAGTGTCAATTCAACAGCGCCCATATTATCCTGAAATCAGAGGCTTCGACAACCCCAAAGGCTTTATGTCCAACACAAAAAACACAGCCCCGAGCGCCGCCGAACCGGACAGGAAACCGCATATCCTCGTGGTCGATGACGACGAACGCCTGCGCCAGCTTTTGTCGCGCTTCCTCGTCGAAAGCGGCTTTCTGGTGAGCACGGCGACGGACGCGCGCGAGGCGCGGGGCATCCTCAACCATCTGGCCTACGACCTCATCATCCTCGACGTCATGATGCCGGGGGAGGACGGGATGAGCCTGACCCGCTCGCTGAAGGGCGAGGGCTTTCTGACCCCCATTTTGCTGCTGACCGCGCTGGGAGAGACGGAGCAGCGCATCAGCGGCCTCGAAGCCGGGGCGGACGATTACCTGCCCAAGCCCTTCGAGCCGCGCGAGCTTTTGCTGCGCATCAACGCCATCCTGCGCCGCATGGCCGTGCGCCCGCCCGAAAAACAGGCCGCGGAGATCAAATTCGGCAAATGGGTGCTCGACCAGGACCGCGGCGAGCTGGTGGACGGGCGGAACCGCGTGCCGCTGACCGCCGTGGAAAGCACGCTGGTGCGCGCGCTGGCCAGCCGCAAGGGCGAGGTCATCAGCCGCGAGGAACTGGCCGCGCTCTGCGATCTCAACGCGTCCGAGCGCACCATCGACGTGCAGGTCACCCGCCTGCGCAAGAAAGTCGAAGAAGACCCGAAAATGCCGCGCTACATCCAGACGGTGCGCGGCAAGGGCTATGTGCTGTGGTCTGACTGATGGCGGCGAATATCCTGACAACCATGAAACGCAAGCTGCTGCCGCGCACATTGTTCGGCCGCTCGCTGATGATCATCGCGACGCCGATCCTGCTTTTGCAGCTCATCCTCGCCTTCGTCTTCTTCGACCGCCACTGGGACGCGATGAGCGACAAGCTGGTCAACGCGCTGGCGGGCGAGGTGCAGATGACCGCCGGGCGGCTGAAGGCGGCGAAGAACCAGAAGCAGGTGGACGAGATCATCGCCCAGAGCTCGACCAGCCTCGAGATGATCGTGACCGTGGAAAAGGGCGCGCGGGACGGCCTGCGCCAGCCGGAACTGCCCTTCGCGAAATTCTACTGGGTCAGCGTGGGGCAGAAGCTGCAGGACGCGCTCGACCGCAAGCTGCACCAGCCCTTCATCATCCGCCCCTATGAAAAGGCGCGGTGGTTCGAGATCGTGGTGCAGCTCGACAAGACGCGGCAGGCGCATTTCATCTGCGCGGACAAACGCCTCATCAGCCCCACGACCTATATCTTCATTCTCTGGATGATCGGCAGCGCCATCGTGCTGCTGGCCATCGCCGTTCTGTTCATGCGCAACCAGATACGGCCCATCATGCGCCTTGCCGTGGCGGCGGAAAAGCTGGGCAAGGGGCAGGACGTGCCGGACTTCAAGCCCGTCGGCGCGCGCGAGGTGCGGCAGGCCTCCCGCGCCTTCCTCGACATGAAGGAGCGGCTGAAACGGCAGATGGAACAGCGCACCGCCATGCTCTCCGGCGTCTCGCACGACCTGCGCACGCCGCTGACCCGCATGAAGCTGCAGCTCGCCATGGCGAAGAAGGGGGCGGAGACGGACAACCTTCGGCAGGACATCGAGGAAATGGAGCGGATGATCGAGGGCTACCTGACCTTCGCGCGCGGGGAGATCGACGAAACCCCCGCCATGACCGACATGCGCGCCGTGCTGGAACGCATCATCGCCCGCACCCGGCGGCAGGGCTGCGACGTGCAGGCGCAGCTGGACGAGGGCGGGATGATGCTGCGCGTGCGCCCGCTGGCGATGGAGCGCGCCATCGCCAATATCGTCAGCAACGCCTGCAAATACGCGAAGCACGTCTGGCTGACGGCGCACCCTGGCGAGACGATGCTGGAAATCATGGTGGACGACGACGGCCCCGGCGTGCCGCAGGACTTGCGCGACGAGGTCTTCCGGCCCTTCTACCGCGTCGAGAAATCGCGCAACAAGAAGACGGGGGGCGTCGGCCTCGGCCTGTCCATCGCGCAGGACATCGTCCACAGCCACGGCGGCGAGATTTTCATGGAAGACAGCAACCGCGGCGGCGTGCGCGTGGTGATGCGCTTGCCGTTTTAGCGTTTTTTCCTGAGCAGAGGGGCGCGGCGCGTCCCGCCGTTTCCGCCGGCCGGTTTTTCTGTCCGGCTTTTGCCCTGCGGCTGTATGTCTTTCCGGTCGTCCTTTTCGTCCTCCCGGTCGTCTTTCCCGTAGCCGTCTTTCCCGGCGCGGTCTTTTCGCCAGTCGCGGCGGTTCTGGTTCATGCGTCGTTCTGACCTGTTTTCTTGCCAGTTGCGCCGGTTTTCCTTCCTGCGCTGGCCGAAGCCTTCGTTATTGTTCTCCCCGCGCCAGTCACGGCGGCTGTCGTCCTTGCGCTCTTCGAGCCTGTTTTCCCGGCGGTCGCGTCGGTCTTCATTCCGGCGTTGCCCGAGCTTGTTCTCCCGCCAGTCGCGGCGGTCGTTCCCGCCGTTGCGCTGGCGAAATTTCCCGTCCTGCCGTCGTTCCTGTCTCTGGTTCTGGCGCTGTTCCTGCCGTTGCTCGCCCCGCTGCCCCGGTTTTCCGCCCTGCATCTTCTGGCGTTCGCGGCGGCGCTGCATGTTGCGCTTGAAATTCCGGCGCATCTGCATCTGGCGGTCATGGTGCTTCTGGATGCGCTTCTGGATGCGCGGCTGCCGCTTCAGCTCGACGAGCTTGCGGATTTTCGACAGCCTCTTCTGCGACCATGCGCGGGCGGCGCTGGGCTTGCCGCGGGGACCGGAGATGAAGGTGCCGAGACCCTTGCCGACGGTCGTGCTGCCGCCCTGCGTCTGCACGTCCACCTTGCCCTCGTTGACCAATACGCCGTATTGCCCGTCGATCTCGCCGCCCCAGAAATCCGTGCCGCGGATGCCGATGGAGCCGACGGGGGTCGCGATTTTCACGTCGGGGTCGGCGCGGCCATGCGCGACGAGGCCGCTGACGTAGTTGAACGCGCCCTGCAGGACCGAGTAGCGGGCCTTGTTCTGCGAGCCGTCGTCGGGGTCGAAGACGTATTCGTCCACTTTGAAGCGGCTGTTTTCGTCCAGCGACCATTCCGTGTCGTCGATGAGCTGGATGAAGATATGCGAGGCTGCGCCCGTCGTCACCACGTCGTTCATATGAACTTCGCCGTCCACGGTCGCGGTATGGCCCGCGCCGCCCTGCGCGTCCTGTATGATCGCCGTGCCCTGAACCTCCATGACCGTGCCGATGACCGCGTTGTCGTCGTCATTGCTCGCGGAAGCGGCGGCGGGAGCCGTTTGCTCCGCCTGCTGCTGCGCATGAGCGGCTGGCATGGCCAGCGCGAGAAAAGCAACGATGAGGAAGGAAAGAAGCTGGCGGCGTCCGGTCATATGATCCCCGTCTGAAATAAACAGATCAAAGAAACATTATACCGCATTATGCGGGGCGCCGGAACCGGCTCTCAGGCGACGGAAGAAAAACCGATTTGTTTCAAGGGGGTTTTAGCCGTGTTTGCGCGCGCTGCAGTCCGTCGCCTCGTCGATGCGGGCGAGGATCTCGAGGCGCTTGTCGATGGCGGCCATGGTCTTGGAAAGGTCTTGCGTGTCGTCCTGCGACCATGTGTGCAGGAGGGAGAGATAGACCGCGCCGAAAGCCCCCGTCAGCAGCGGGCGGCGGCGGGTGTGGGAAAGGCCGGAAAGCTTCAGCATCCCGCGCATGGCCTTGATGAAGGGGCGGATGAAGCGGCGCAGCTTCTTCGGGTGCGCCCGGAACGTATCGGGCAGGGAGGCCCAGGCCGCGCGGTGCGGCTGCGCCAGCTCGAAGCGCATCATCAGGATTTCCAGCAGGTTGTCGCGCCAGCTCTCGCCGAGGTATTCCTCCACCGCGGCGCGGGTGTTCGTGTCGATATGGTCGAGGTGCCAGCGGATGATGGCCCAGATATCCGTAAAAGCGGCCTCGACGTCCGAAACCCCGCATTTCGCGCGGCGGGCGATGTCCTTGAATTCCACCGCTTCCCAGCCATGCTCGTCGGCCAGCGAAATGGCGGCCTCGGCGATATTCGCGGGGGTTTTGGCGGCTTTCGCGGCTTTGAGTTTCGTCTGGTCTGGCTTGCGTTTTTGTGCCATCTTGTTCTGGCCCGGTCATGAATTCGAAAACAGCTTTAAAATAGAAGGGTTTTTGCGATGAGTAAAGACAATCCTGCCGCCCCGGAACAGGACGACGCCGCCTATGACATCGTCGGCATCGGCAATGCGATCGTGGACGTTTTGTCCAAGACGGCGGAAGATTTCCTGAAGGTCAACAAGATCCACAAGGGCACGATGACCCTCATCGAGGCCGAACAGGCCGACGAGCTTTATTCCAAGATGGGACCCGGCATGGAAATGTCCGGCGGCTCGGCGGCCAACACGGTTGCGGCCTTCGCGGGCATGGGCGGCCGGGCCGGCTACATCGGCAAGGTCTCCAACGACCAGCTGGGCAAGGTCTTCCGTCACGACATCAGCGCCGTGGGCGTTTCCTTCGATACGCCGCCGCTGGAGGACGGGCCTTCGACCGCGCGCTGCCTCATCCTCATCACGCCGGACGCGCAGCGCACCATGTGCACCTATCTGGGCGCCTGCGTCTGGATCGCGCCCAGCGATTTGAACGCGGAGATGATCAAGAGCGCGAAGGTGACCTACCTCGAAGGCTATCTTTTCGACCGCGACCGCGCCAAGCAGACCTTCCGCAAGGCCTGCGAGATCGCGTCGGGCGCGGGCCGCAAGGTCTCTCTCACCCTGTCCGACCCTTTCTGCGTGGACCGTCACCGCGACGACTTCCTCGACCTCATCAACGACGGCGTGGACATCGTTTTCGCCAACGAGGCGGAGATCTTCAAGCTCTACGAGACGGAGGACATGAACAACATCATCCACAACCTGCGCGAATCCTGCGAGACGGGCGTCATCACCCGTTCGGACAAAGGCTCGCTCATCGTCACGCCGACCGAGGTCGTGGAAGTGGCCGCCGAACCGGTGGCGGAGGTCGTGGACACGACCGGTGCGGGCGACATGTACGCCGCGGGCTTCCTCTACGGCTATACGCGGGGCAAGAGCGCGGCGGAATGCGGGCGTCTCGGCTCGATTGCGGCTGCCGAGATCATCTCCCACGTCGGCGCGCGCCCGCAGGCGAACCTGCAGGAACTGCTGAAAGCGAAAAAGGCGGTCTGAGCTTGCGTTCGCGGCTTCACATCGGTCTTGTCTGCGCGCTGCTGGCGGCGGCGCTGTTCTGCGCGCCCGCCCATGCCGCAAAGACGGAAAAGCCGGGGCAGGGGGAAGGCAAGCCGCAGAAGGGCCTCATCGGGCTTGCCATGCACGGCGCGCCCAAATACGCGCCCGGTTTCCAGCACCTCGACTACGTCAACCCCGACGCGCCCAAGGGCGGGGCTTTGAAGCTGGCCGTCATCGGCAGCTTCGACAACCTCAACGACAACATCATCACCGGCAACAATGCCGCCGGGCTGGACTATATCAGCGACAAGCTGATGCAGCGCGTCTGGGACGAGCCTTTCACGCTCTACGGCCTCGTCGCGCAGACGGTGGACGTCGCGGCGGACCGCTCGTGGATCGTCTATCACCTCAACCCCAAGGCGCGGTTCCACGACGGCACGCCCATGACGGCGGATGACGTGAAGTACAGCTTCGAGATGCTGAAGAAATACGGCCACCCCGTGCGCCGCCGCGTCTATGGCCTCGTCACCAAGGTCGAGATTTCGGATCCGCATACCATCAAGTTCACCTTCGGTCCCGGCTACGACCATGAATGCGTGATGATCCTGTCCATCATGCCCGTGCTGCCGGAACATTACTGGAAAAAGCACGACATCACCAAGACCACGCTGGTTCCGCCGTTGGGCAGCGGGCCTTACAAGATCGCCTCGGTCGATCCCGGCCGCAAGATCACCTATGAGCGCGTGAAGGATTACTGGGCGAAAGACCTGCCGGTGAACCGCGGGCTCTATAATTTCGACACCATCAGCTATACCTATTTCCGCGACGACGGCATCGCCCTGCAGTCCTTCAAGTCGGGGGAGGAGAACCTGCGGCGCGAGTCCGACATCACCAAGTGGAAAACGCAGTACGATTTCCCCGCGCTGCGCGACGGCGCGGTGAAGCGCGAGGAGATCGTTCACCACCGCCCCGAATGGCTGCGCGCCTTCGTCTTCAACACCCGCCGCCCCATGTTCGCCGACCGTCGCGTGCGCGAGGCGCTGGCCGATATCTTCAACGACAGGTGGATCAACAAGACCTTTTATTTCGGCGAGCTGAAGAAGATCGACAGCGTCTATCCCAACTCCGAGCTCGCCGCGCGCGGCAAGCCGGAGGGGGAGGAGCTGCGCGTGCTCGAAAAATACCGGGACGATTTGCCGCCCGAGGTCTTCGGCCCCGCCTTCGTTTCCCCCGCCGGCGGCACCCGCGCGGCCAAGCGCGAGGCGATAAGGCTGCTGAAAGAGGCGGGCTGGGAATATAAGGACGAAACGCTGGTCAACGCGAAGACCGGCCTGCCGTTCAGCTTCGAGATATTGCTTTCCGACAGGGGCGAGGAGAAGGTGGCGCTGGCCTATGCGCGCGACCTTCGCTCGCTGGGCATCTCCGCCCATGTGCGGCTGGTGGATAACGCGCAATATGTCGGGCGGCTGGACGACTTCGATTTCGACATGGTCGGGTTCCACTGGGTCAATTCGCTCTCGCCGGGCAACGAGCAGGTGAATTACTGGGGCACGGCGGCGGCGGATACGCACGGCTCGCGCAACTACGCGGGAATCACGAATCCCGCGGTCAATGCGCTGGCCGACAGCATCGCCCGCGCCACGGACAGGGAAGACCTCGTGGCCCGGGCCCGCGCGCTCGACCGGGCGATCATGTACGGCTATTACATGATTCCCCTGTTTTACCTCGGCAAAGACCTCGTGGCCTATGCCAGCGACATTCACCGGCCTTCCGTAACGCCGGTTTACGGCATGGTTCTGGAAAGCTGGTGGGCCCGACCGGCGAATAAAAACAATTAATCGGAATGTCTCTATTGTTTTTATTAACGAATTCAGGGTAACTTATAGTTCAAGACATTCATTAGGGGATGGTGTTCTCATGAATTCGAAACTGAAAATGATTACGGCGGTTTGCGGGCTTCTGGCACTTGCCGGGTGCACGTGGAATCAGCCGACCAAGCAGGCCTATTGGGAGAAAGTCCAGGACAAGGACGCGCTCTGGATGACGGGCCCGAAAGCCCAGCAGCAGCTGGATGAGGATATCGCCACCTGCGTGCGCGAGGTCGATGAGCTGGTCGAGCTGGACGCCCTGCGCGAAACCACGCCGCCCGATACGCATAGCGAATACCATCGTGCGCTCAAGGCCTCGGGGGATCTCGATTATTACGATACGCCGACCCGCTACGGGGAACACATGGTATCGCACAGCGACTTCCACGATTTCGACAGCTGCATGCGCCATTCCGGCTGGGAGCGCGTGAAGTTCGTTCGCTACCAGACCGCGCGTCAGGCGCAATCGACCTACAAGGATACGCAATCCATCCGCATGTGGGGCGTGGCCGGCGATGCCGCCGTCGCCAAGCAGCAGGAAAAAGTCGATGCGATCAAGGGCAACTACAACACCCTGAACCAGTAAGCGTCTGGATTTAGAAAAATAACTACCGGCAGCTTTGCCACAGTCTGACGGCCGCCTCATTGGCGGCCGTTGCTGTGAGCGTCGTCATCAGCGAGCTGTGGTTCCCGTCGATGCCGGTTTTCAGCAGCGCGTCGTAATTCTCCGGCGTGGCGACATAGGCGCAATGCGGCCCCCACGGGCGGTAGAGATGCGGCCAGCTGGGGCCGAACAGCCCCAGCGTGGGCACGCCCACGGCGGCGGCGGCGTGCATGAGGCCGGAATCGTTCCCGACGTAGAAATCGCAGCGCTTGATGGCGGCGGCGGCCAGCAGCGGCGATGCCTTGCCGATGACGTCGATGCGCAGGCGCTCGGGCACGGCCTCCAGCAGCTTCTCGGCGATTTCCCGCTCCCCGGGCGCGGCGAAGACGGCGACGCGCGCGCCGGGCAATATGCCGTCCTTGTCCGTCAGCCAGCCCGCGAGGGTGATGAAGTTCTGCACCGGCCACGTCTTGCCGCGCCAGTTGGCGGCGGGGCCGACGGCCAGCACGGGCCCGCCTTCCGGCACCAGCTTTTCGGCCGCGGCCAGCGTTTCACTATCGAACCACAGGCGCGGAGCGGGCGGGGGCTTGACGCCCAGCACGGCGGCAATCTGCTCGACCTTGTGCAGGTCTTTCGCCTGCCGGCCCCAGATGCATTTCTTTTTCGCGCAAAGCAGGCGGGAAAGCACGCTGTCGCGCAGGTCCACGACGATGTCCCAGCGCGTGCCCATGGTTTCGCGCGCCAGTTCCAGCCAGTGGCGGCCGTAGCTTTTCTTTTTCATCTCGATCACGCGCGTCACGCCCGGCGCGGGGGCGAACAGCCCGGCCACCAGCGGCCCGCAGGCGACGGTGATTTCGGCCTTCGGGTTCTCGCGGATGAGGTGGTCAAGCGCGCCGGTGGAGAGAATGGCGTCGCCGATGCGCGTGGATGTGATGAAGAGGATTTTCAACCGTGAAGCCCTGAAGGTTCCGCGCCCGCTTTAAGAGCGCGCCATGTAGGAGAGGAAGAGGAACAGCAAAGCCAGTCCTTGAAAAAGAACGCGCATTTGCATCATTTTATTGCTTTTTTTATGGCTTTTGTCCGTGTCCTTGGTCATGGTGACGATGCCCGCGATGAGCGAGAAGACGACCACCAGCATGCAGGCGAGGGCGATGAAGAACAGGAGGGTTGAGGCGGTCATCTGGCGGTTTCCTGACGGATATGGCTTGTTGCGCTTTCATCTGTAATATAGGCTTTTGGTCATTGAAATGGAAGGCTGCGCCTCGGGAATTAAAAGACTCCACCTTCAACGAAAAGGACAATTTCAGCATGCAGAAAATCGACGGCAACTTCATCGCCCCGCAATCGGGCAAGGCCCGCCAGCTGGTCATATTCCTGCACGGCTACGGCGCGAACGGGGACGACCTGCTCTCCATCGGCCATGAATGGGCGCAGGGGCTGCCGGACGCCGCCTTCGCCGCGCCCAACGCGCCCGAGGTCTGCGAGGCCTATGCGGCGGGCTACCAGTGGTTTTCCATCCGCGCCCTCGATCCCGCCGCCTTCGAGCGCGACAAATCGGCCGCCAACGTCGCGCCGGTCCTGAACGCCTATATCGACGAACAGCTTGAAAAATGGGGCGTGTCGCCCGAGAACCTCGCCGTCGTCGGCTTTTCGCAGGGGGCGATGATGGCCATGTACGCCATGCCGCGCCGCGACAAGCCCTGCGGCGCCGTCATCGGCTATTCCGGCATGCTGCTGGACGCGGAGGGGCTGAAGGCGCCCGGCGTCGTCAAAATGCCCGTTCTGGCCATCCACGGCTCCGCCGACGAGGTCGTGCCCCCCGCCAGCCTCGGCAAGGTGGAAGAGGGGTTCGCCGCCGCAGGTTTTCAGGTGGAAACCATCCTGCGTCCCGGCCTCGGCCACGGCATCGACCATTTCGGGGCGATGCGCGGATTGCAGTTCATTCAGGAGTCCTTCGGCCTCGCCGCCGAGGCCGCGGAATAGCCCCGTTCCCTGTTTTGGCCGAAAAATTTTTCGTGAAAAATGCTGCACCCGCGCGGGTATAAAAACAGGCTTTTTTGGCCTGTTTATCAGCATGATAATTTGCGCCGATAATTTGAAGTATCACTTTAAATCAAGCTGTTAAACTGCAGCCTATCTGCAAAAAATCAGGCCCCGAAAAAATCTATGATATAATGGTGCTAAGGGTTTAGATTCGTTACCGCTGCCCGGCCCGAGGTGACAGTGGCGGCAGGGTGGTCGGATCAAAAGAAAGGGGTACCCTGAGGTGTATAGTCACCTTGACAGCTGTCCTACCTTGGTCCTCAACGCGGACTACCGTCCTTTGAGCTACTTTCCCTTATCGCTTTGGTCATGGCAGGAAGCCGTGAAGGCCGTGTTCCTCGACCGCGTGAACATCATTTCCGAATATGACGAATTCATCCGCTCCCCCAGCTTCCGCATGAAGGTTCCCAGCGTCATCGCGCTGAAGGAATACGTGCAGCCGAGGGAGAGGCCCGCCTTCACCCGCTTCAACGTCTTCCTGCGCGACAAATGGACCTGCCAGTATTGCGGCAATCGCTACAAGACGCACGAGCTGACCTTCGACCACGTCATCCCGAAATCGCGCGGCGGCACCACGACGTGGGAGAACATCTGCGCCGCCTGTCAGGACTGCAACCCGCTCAAGGGCAACTACCTGCCGGCGGAATGCCACATGTTCCCGCTGCGCAGGCCGGTCCAGCCCACGACGAAGGAGCTGCAGGCCAACGGCCGCCTCTACCCGCCCAACTTCCTGCATGAAAGCTGGGGAGACTTCCTCTACTGGGATGCGGAACTGGAAACGGTTTAAGCGGGCGCTCGTTTTTTCTAGATCGATCTTTTTACGGGCGGGGGAACTTTTTGTTCCTTCACCTTGACGCCCGCCTGTTTGGGGAACCATTCGCCCCTGTCGTTCATGATGCCGTAATAGGCGAAACCGGCCTGCGCGGGATCGACCGGTTTTTCGTAGATGCCGTTGCCGTTGCTGAGGATGACGAAATGCGGCGGCCTGCCGCCCGTGGCGGTATCGACCATCAGGATGGCATGGTTGACCTTGCCTTCCTTGTCGCTGTCCACGACCGCGATGTAGAGGCGGTTGACGGAAACGCCCATCTCGCGCAGCGTTTTGTATTTCAGCAGCGCGAAATCCTCGCAGTCGCCGGAACATTTCGCCAGCGTTTCGGCGGGGGCGGCCCAGTATTCGTCGCAGCCGTAATTGTCCTTGTCGCTGACGTAGGCGATCTTCTTGTTCACGGCCTCGTTCACCTCCGTGGCCAGGGTGGCGATGCTGGCCGTATGCACGCTGTCCTTGTATGTCCGCATGTAGCAGACTTCGGTCTGCAGATTGCTTTCGGTGCAGATCAGCTGGCTTTCCCGGCGGAAAGCGGCGGTGAATTCACGGTCGTAATTGTTGACGAAGGAAGCGCGCTCCATCTGCCCGCCGTCGAAAAGCGTCACGGTTTCGGGTGCGGGCATATCGTCGCCGCGCGGGTCGTGTCTGGAAAAGGAGGTGTCGCTTTGCAGCGCACAGGAGGCTGCAACGCAGAAGGCCGCCGCCAGCAACCCGCGCACCAGCGAATTCTTCTTGTTCTTTTTCGGCTTGTTTTTCGCCATGCGGCTAAAACCCCTTGTCCCGTTATCCCGCTTTTATGGCGTCCAGCATAACATATCTATTTTCATAATCAAGAAAGAAGATGGCCGGAACTTAAGAAAAAGTCTCTATTTATTTGTAATTAAATGTTTTTTATGGGGTTTTAACCTTCATCCCGCCGCAGCCGGATGAGGGTGATCTCGCCCTGCACCAGTGTGCGCAGCGGCGGGCCCCAATAGCCGGTGCCGCGGTTGACGTAAACCCAGAGGTCGCCGTGACGGTTCAGCCCCTTGTAGTATTTCTGGAAGAAACGGATGACGAGGCTGTAGGGGAAATACTGCCCCGCGTGGGTATGGCCGGAAAGCTGCAGGTCGAAGCCCGCGGGCTGCGCCTCCGCATAGCTGGCCGGCTGGTGGGCGAGCAGGACCTTGACGAGGCCTTCCGGTGCGCCCTCCGCCGCCTTGTGCGGGCTGGAAGCGTCGGGCCGGTTGCGGCGCGCGATGGAATAATCCGTCACCCCCGCCAGCACGATGGCGTCTTCGCCCTGGCGGATGACGCGATGCGCGTTTTCCAGCACGGTCACGCCCATGCCCTCGAAATGCGCGCACCAGCCCTCGGCGTCCCAGTAATATTCATGGTTGCCGGTCACGAAATAGGCGCCGTGCGGGGCGGTCAGCTCTTTCAGCGGCTCGATGTCGTGCTTCAGGGTTTCGACTTCGCCGTCGATGAAATCCCCCGTCAGCGCGATGAGGTCGCCGCCCAGCCTGTTGGCGATGCGCACGGTTTTCTCGGCGTAGCGGCGGCCGATGGTGGGGCCGATGTGAAGGTCCGAGACCTGCACGATTTTAAACCCGTCGAAGGCGGGGGGCAGGTTTTTCAGCGGCACCTCCACCTCGCGCACGGCGGGGCCGGTCGCGGCCTGAAAAACGCCGAGGCCGACGGTGAGGAGCGTCAGCGCGGCCAGCGTCAGCAGCGTGTCATGGTCGAACAGGGCCTCGTTGGCGGGCGGGGAAATCCATTCCCAGAGCATGGTGACCACGTCCGCCGCCAGCGTGTAAATCAAAAGGCAGGAAAAAACGCCAAGCGCGAGATAGGACAGCCGGTCCAGCCAGCGCGCGGCGGGGGTGGGTTTGGGTTCTGCCGGGTTGCCCGCGAAAACTTCGAAGAACGGCGCGATAAGCCCGAGCAGGAAGAACAGCACGACCGCGCCCCAGAAGGTGACGGGATGCGCCTGCGCCGCCGGCCAGCGCGCCGCGATGCGCAGCCCGACGAAGCCGTGCAGCAGGCCGAGCGATATAATGGCGAAAATGGCGCGCTTCATACGCGCTTGGCGATGGCGATGGCGAGCCGCGCCCCGCCCTTGATGAGGCCGGAGAGCAGGGGATAGGCGGGGGCATGTTCCGCGTCGTTGGCAAGACCGGTGTCGAGGTGTTCCTCTTCCTCCGCCTTGAATTTGGCGATGGCGTTGCGCAGCGGCTTTTCCGCGCCTTCCCCGTCAAGCGCGTCGAGCTGTTCCTGGTAATGGTCGGAAATCACGTCCTCCACCGCCACGGTGCAGGCCATGGCGGCCTCGGGCCCCAGCTTCGCGGTGGCCGCGCCCAGCACGTAACCGGCCAGATGCCAGAGCGGATGCAGGGCCGTGGGGCGCACGCCGCGCTTCACGATTTCTTTTTCGAAGTAATCGAGATGGACGAGTTCCTGATCCTTCATGTGCTGCAAAATCTTTTTCAGCTTCGGGTCATCGCCCAGCACGGCCAGCTGGCCCTCGTAAATCCGCTTCGCGCCGTATTCGCCCGCGTGGTTGACGCGGATCATGCTGGCGATGTCGAGGTCGCGCGGGTTCGTGCCCCTGTCGCCGGGCAGGCTGCGTTTTATCTTGCGCGGGACATGCTTTTTTTTCTTGCTGCGGCCGGTCATTTCTTGCGGCCTTTCAGCGTGTGGGCGATGGTGAAGATCGCGGCCGCGCCCGCGTAGATCGCGTTGTATCCGGCCATGGAGATGCCGAACATCTTCCAGCCCGGCACGCCGCAGTTGACGATGGGCTGGTGTTCAAGGTACTTGCGCAGCTCCTCGATCGAGGCGCCCTGCGGCGGGCCGACGCCGCCGCCGCCGCAGGCTTCCAGCCCCTTCCACCATTCCTGCTCGACGCCGACGTGAAAGACGGCGATGCCCGCATCCACCGCGAAGGCGAGGGCGCAGAGCAGCAGGAGGAAGAAGGTCGCCTTCGGCATTTTCGTCGCCGCAATCGCACCCAGAACGCCGAGCCCGATGGTCACGAAATAGGGGATGCGCTGCAGGTGGCACAGGTGGCAGGGCTGCAGATTGAAGAAATACTGGCCGATATAGGCGAAGGAAAGCGCGGCAGCCGCCATGCCCGCCGCCAGCAGCGACAGGATGCGGGGATTGCGCAGCAATGTGCAAATCTTGCTCATAAGATATATTTTAGCGCGACGAAACCGCCGATCAACAGGATAAGGAAGAGAAAAGTGACCCACATCAGGCGTTTTTCGATAAATTCCTGTATCGGCGCGCCGAATTTCCAGAGCAACCCGGCCACAAGGTAAAACCGTACCGCCCGCCCGGCGATGGAGGCGACGATGAAGACCGGAATGGCAAGGTGCATGACGCCCGAAAGAATGGTCAGGATTTTATAGGGTATCGGCGTCATCCCCTTCAGGAAAAGGATCCAGCCGCCGTATTCGTCGTATTTCAGCTGCAGCGCGTGGAACTTGTCCGTCATGCCGTAGAAGTGGATGATCTGCTGGCCCCAGCTCTGGTAGAAATAATAGCCGATGGCATAGCCCAAAAGCCCGCCGATGACCGAGAAAGCCGTGCAGACGGTGGCGTACCAGAAGGCCTTTTGCCGGTTGGTGACGCACATGGGGATGAGCATGATATCCGGGGGCAAGGGGAAGAACGAGCTTTCCGCGAAAGACACCCCCGCCAGCGCCCAGACGGCGTGCTTGTGCCCGGCCAGCCGGATGAGGAAGTCGTACATTCTGCGGATTTGTTTTTGCATTCTTCTTTTTGCTTTTGCGCCCGTGGTTGACGTGACGGGTATTTTGCGCGATTTGGCCGCCATGTAAAGCAAAATACCCGCCGCAGCTGAAGGCAAGCTTATGAAATATTGCGTTTTTTCGGCGATGACGGCGGTTGGCAGCGTTTTTTCTGGCGAAAACGGCCCCGTACCGCTATATAATCACCCGACAGCCAGCCCCGCGCCCCTGTGGTGGAATTGGTAGACGCGCCTGACTCAAAATCAGGTATCTTCGGATGTGTCGGTTCGAGTCCGACCGGGGGCACCATTTTTTAAATTACACCGAATTTTTTGACCATCGGGAAGAGGATGGTTTGCGGCATCTTGAAGGGCGAAAGATGCGGCAGGCCGTTCCCATGGCAGGCCCCTGACGTCCTTCGCGCACATGATATGAGGGAACTTCCGTTCAGCTTAAGACTTTAAGTAAAACCAGTGCCGCAATATGCCGGATTTAAGAAAAGCTGCAGATATGGAATTCTATGTAAAATTGAAGCGCCGGCGTCAGCGTTCAAATTAGCTGTTGCATATAGAAGGGCATTTATTTACCTATTTCATATCTCTAACATTAACAAAAATTGAAAAAGTTGCAATGTAGGACTATGGGAAAAAGGGCAGCGCATAGTTTACATCGTGAAGGCATCGCTGTTATCGGCGTCGCGTTTCGCTTTCCGGGCGACCTCGACAATGAGGATGCTTTCTGGAAAGCGTTGACGTCTGGACGCGACCTCGTGACCGAGATAGGGCCTGAACGCTGGGCAGTGGAAGAACTGCAGCACCCCAAGCGTTCCGAGCCGGGGCGGAGCGTCACGTTTTCCGCCGGCGTTCTTTCCCGCATAGACGAATTCGATGCCGGTTTCTTCGGCATTTCTCCCAGAGAAGCCGTTTTGCTGGACCCGCAGCAACGCCTCTTGCTCGAGCTGGCGTGGGAGGCGATGGAAAACGGCGGGCAGGTTCCCGCGCGCCTTGCCGGTTCCGATTGCGCGGTTTACGTGGGGGTTTCCGCGCTCGATTACGGCCTGCGCGGCATCAGCGATTTTTCCAACGTTTCCATGCATACGATGACAGGCAATACGCTGAGCATCGCCGCCAACCGGATCTCCTATGCCTTCGATCTGCACGGGCCTTCGCTATCGGTGGATACGGCCTGTTCCTCATCGCTCGTGGCCTTGCATCAGGCCTGTGACGCGCTGCAAAGGGGCGAGGCGCCCATGGCCCTGGTCGGCGGCGTGAACCTGCTGCTGCACCCCTATGCTTTCGTGGGATTTACCAAGGCATCGATGATTTCCGCCAACGGCCGTTGCCGCGCGTTCGATGCGGCGGCTGACGGCTATGTCCGGGCCGAGGGCGGGGCCGTGCTGCTGCTCAAGCCGCTGGCGCAGGCCGAAAAAGACGGTGACGCCATTCAGGCGGTCATCCGCGCCACCGGGGTCAATTCGGACGGCGGACGCAAGACCGGCATCACCATTCCAAGCAGCGAGGGGCAGGCCGACCTTATGCGCAGCGCCCTCAAGAAATCCGGCATCAGGCCCGAAGACGTGGCTTATATAGAAGCCCACGGCACCGGCACCGCCGTCGGGGATCCGGTGGAGGCCAACGCCATCGGCGAAGTGTATGGGCGCGAACGCAAAGCGCCCCTTTCCATCGGTTCGGTGAAGACCAACCTTGGCCACCTCGAAGCCGCTTCGGGCATGGCGGGGCTTGTCAAGACCATGCTCATGCTCAAGCACGAGGCGCTGCCGCCTTCGCTGCATTTCGAGACGCCCAATCCGCATATCCCGTTTGCGGACCTGAACCTTCAGGTGGTGACGCAGCATACGCCTTTGCAGAAGGATAAAAATCCGCCGGTCATGGGCGTCAATTCCTTCGGCTTCGGCGGCGCCAATGCCCATGCGCTGTTGCAGGGCTATCGACCGGTATCCGGCGCAAAGCCGTCCCGCCCGCCGCATGTTCCGCCCCTGCTCCTTTCGGCAAGAACGCAGGAGGCGCTGCAAGACATGGCGGGTCGTTACGTCGGTCTTTTGCAGGACCCGGATGCGGCGGAATATTACGATATCGCTTATTCGGCGGCTTTCCACCGCCAGCATCTGGAACATCGTCTGGCGATCATGCCGGCGGATGCAAGGAGCGCGCGCGCCATGCTGGAAAGCTACGCGGCTGGCGAGGCGATGGCGGGCGTTATCGAGGAAAACGCGCTTTCCGCTTCGGCTTCGGACGGTGTCACTTTCGTCTATTCAGGCAACGGCGCGCAATGGGAGGGGATGGGGCGCAAGCTGCTGCGCGAGCTGCCGGCATTCGCGGCGATTATAAAAGAGCTCGATGCCGCCATCGCCCGCAAGGCCGGTTTTTCGGTCCTGGACGCGCTGACGGAAAATGAAAATAATGCCGACCTGAGCGACACCGCCATCGCGCAGCCTTTATTGTTCGCCATGCAGGTCGCAATCACGAAGATTTTGCGCGCCCGCGGGGTCGAGGCCAAAGCCGCGGCGGGCCATAGCGTCGGGGAAGTCGCCGCGGCATGGGCGACGGGCGCCCTCAGCCTTTCACAGGCCATCGACGTCATCTGCGCGCGTAGCGCGGCGCAGGCAAAGACACGCGGCAAGGGCCGCATGGCGGCCGTGGGGCTGCCGGAAGACGCCATTCGCGAAATACTGGACGAAGGGGGCTATTCCACTATTGAAATCGCGGGCGTGAACAGCCCTTCGAACGTCACGCTGGCGGGCAGCCTTGCGGAGCTTGAGGCCTTGCAGGCCCAGCTGCAGCCCAGAGGCACGTTTTACCGCCTGCTCGACCTTGATTACGCATTCCACAGCCGGGCCATGGACGGCATCCGCACGGATATCGGCAAAAGTCTGGCGGCGCTTTCCCCTTCGGCGACCGCCATCGATTTCGTCTCCACCGTCACAGGCGACGTCCTTGAGGGCCAATCCCTCGGCGCCGGTTACTGGTGGGATAACGTGCGCAAGCCCGTCCGTTTCGCTGCGGGCATGGAGACGCTCATCAAGCGCGGATGCGGGATTCTTCTCGAAATCGGCCCGCATGCCATTTTGCAGCGGTATATGACCGAGTGCCTTTTGAAGGAAGGCGGCGCGGGGCGTGCCTTGCCGACCCTGCGGCGCGACGATGACGGGCTGTCGCGCCTTGACGGGGCCGTTCTTCGTGTACATATGTCGCGCCATGAGCCCGACCCTTCATTCTTTTTCCCGCAGAAGGGCCGTTTCACACCCTTGCCGAACTACCCGTGGCAGCGGGAACGCTACCTGGTTTCGGAAACGACCGAAAGCGCCTCCATTCTGGAACGCCGCCGGGTGCATCCGTTGCTGGGCTGGCGGCTGAAGGATCACGAAGCCGCGTGGGAAAACGTGCTGGATCCCGTCGAATATCCTTACCTGGCCGATCACCGCGTGGGGGGAAGCATCGTGCTGCCGGCCACGGGCTATCTTGAAATGGCGCTGGCAGCTTCACGCGAATGGTTCAAGGGCGAGCGCTTCAAAATTGAAGAAATGAACATCATCGCGCCCGTCGTCTTTGACGGCGAACATGCACGCAGCATTCGCTTCCTGTTTTCGCCGCGCGAGGGTACTTTCCGCATCCTCAGCCGCGAACGCCTGAGCGCGGACGACTGGACCTTGAACGCCGCCGGCCTTTTGCTCGGCGCACCCGCGCGCCGCGCGCGGAACGGCGCGAGCGTGTCCAGGCCGAAGAAAGCGGTCACCGTGAAAGCGCAGGAGCATTACAGGCTCTTCGACGCGCTCGGCCTTGATTACGGGCCGGCTTTCCGGGGCTTTGCGCGCGGTTCCATGAAGGGGGACGTGCTGACGGGGAAATTCGAGCTGCCCGATGCGCTGCAGGAAGACATCGACGACTATATGCTGCATCCCGCCCTGCTGGACGCCTGTTTCCAGCCCTTGGTGAATTTTTTCAAGGACGAGGTCGAGGCAGGCAGGGGGCGGGCCTTCTTGCCCATCAAGACAGGTCGCCTGCAGTATTTCGGCGGCGGGCCCGTCACGGATTTCGAGATCCGGCTCCAGTCACGCAGCAGGCGTTCCATCAGGGCGGATTTTATATTGCAGGACGCGGCAGGAGAGGCGGTTGCCTTGCTCGAGGGCTGCCGTTTCCGTGCGGCGCCCCTGCGGCGGAAGTCGGAAGCCCGGCCCGTGCGCTGGCGCATCGACGCCAGGCTTGCCCCACATGCGTCCGTTTGCTCGGCGCCGGAGCTGCCGGGCAGTCGGGAATGGATAAAAACGGCGCAAGACTACATGGCGCAAGCCGAACCCTCGCTGCAACGGCAAAGGATTTTCGGCGAGTACCAGCCTTTGCTGGATGCCTTGGTCGTGGCCTATGCCTACAGGGCTTTCCATACGCTGGACGAAAAGATGCGCCCGTGGCTCAACAAGGTCTTGGACGAGCCGGAAACGATAACGGAAGACCGCCGCCCGTTCTTTATATTCCTGAACCGCTTGCTGCAGGATGTGGGGCTGCTGAAACGCGCCGGAACCGGATGGGAAATCGAAACGGCGGACGCGCCGCCC
>WGNE01000025.1 GCA_016124645.1 Alphaproteobacteria bacterium | reverse complement strand
TGGAGCTCGACGAGCTTCTGGCGCGCGCCGACATCATCACGCTGCACACGCCGATGACGGAGCAGACGAAGAATATCCTCTCCGCAGACGCGCTGAATAAGACCAAGAAAGGCGTGATCATCGTCAACTGCGCTCGCGGCGGCCTGGTGGATGAGGCGGCTGTGCGCGCGGGACTGGAGAGCGGCGATATCGGAGCTGCGGCGTTCGACGTGTTCGTCGAGGAGCCTGCGAAAACCAACGTCCTGTTCGGCGCTCCAAACTTCATTGCGACACCCCACCTCGGCGCATCGACGGTTGAAGCCCAGGATAATGTCGCCTTCCAGGTCGCCGAACAGATGGCTGACTACCTGCTGACCGGCGCCGTCACCAATGCGCTCAATATGCCGAGTGTGACGGCGGAAGAAGCGCCGCGGCTCAAGCCGTTCGTTGCGCTCGCCGAATTGCTGGGCGCCTTTGCCGGGCAGGTGGCCGACGGCGGCTTCTCCGAAGTCGAGATCGAATACGAGGGCGCGGTGAGCCAGCTCAACCGTAAACCGCTGACCTCGGCCGCGTTGGCTGGCCTGCTGCGGCCGTTCCTTGCTGAAGTGAACATGGTCTCGGCGCCGGCGATCCTGCAGGAGCGAGGTTCGCAGCTGAAGGAATCCAAGCGCGATGACAGCCCGGTCTATGACAGCCTGATCCGCATCAAGGTGAAGGTCGAGGGCAAGTGGCGCTCGATCGCCGGCGCGATCATCGCTGGCCGTCCGCGTATTGTTGAAGTGAAGGGCATGGCCCTGGATGCGGACTTCCATCCCTTCATGCTGTTCGTGAACAACTCGGACAAGCCGGGCTTTATCGGCGCCATGGCCGGACTGCTGGGCGAGGCGAAGGTCAACATCGCGACCTTCAATCTTGGCCGTGAAGCCGAAGGCGGCGACGCCATTGCACTCGTCGGCATTGACCAGGACGTGCCGCCGAAGACCCTTGCGGCCATCGAGGCTCTGCCGCAGGTTCGCTATGTGAAGGTGTTGAAGTTCTAAGCATGAGGTGAGGGTGTGATCTGGCGGCGCGCGCATATCGCGATCGCGATGGGTGTGGCGCTCGCTGGAGCCGCCTTTGGCCAGTCGATACCGGAGGCGGCGCAGCCTGCAGGGGCTGCGCCGCTTTTCTATTACGCGGGCGCGGCCGGGCGACTGACGACAGATCGCGACGCGGCAGGCGGGAATCCATTTGCGACGGCGCTGATCGAAGTGCTCAAGGAGCCCGGCCTGACGCTGCGCGATTTCGGGATGAAGCTGGCTGCAGCGACTTTCCTGCGCAGCGGCGGATGGCAGTCGCCCGAGGTGCCTAGGCGGACCCCGGCGCCGGGATGGCGGTTTGAACCCAATCCGGCGGAGCGCCGGGTGGCGCTGGTGCTGGTGAATGCCGATTATCGCAAGTCCGGCGTGGCGTCGTTGCCGGGGGCCTTTTTCGATTCACAGCGCGTCTCCGCTGCGCTGACACAGGCCGGTTTCGAAACGACCACGGTTCTTGACGCCGACGGTCCCACGGCGCGGCGCGAGCTGGTTGCGTTTGCGGCGGCTTCGGCCGATGCAGACGTGGCGTTGATCTATACAGGCGGACACGGCGCGCAGCACAAGCGGGTTGTCTACTGGATTCTGGGCGACTATCCCGAACCCGGCAGCGGCAGATGGCTGGGCAGTCATGCGATTCCGATCCTTGAAATTGGGACGTTTGCTCAGGCGAGGTCTCTGAACCTGGTTCTCTTTGGCGCATGCAGGGACGATCCCTTTGAGTCTGATTGACGCCGAATTCGCCGCCCGTTTCGCCCGTGATTGGGCGCAGGCCTGGAATGATCATGATCTCGACGCGATCCTCGGCGCCTATGCGGAAGATGTGGAGTTCCATTCTCCGCGCATTCGCGTGGTGACGGGGCGCCCGGTCGATTCAGTCGTCGGCAAGACGGCGCTGCGGGACTATTGGAGCCGGGCGCTGGAGATGGGGCGCGATCTCTATTTCGAGGTCGATCAGGTGTTTGCTGGATCGGATACTCTGACCATCGTCTACACCAATCATCGTTCGCAGACTGTGGCGGAAACGCTGGTGTTCGATGGCAAGGGACGTGTGCGACGGGGCTACGTCGCCTACGCGTGATCAGCCCTTCGCACGCGGCGCCATCCGCTTGGCCGGTGCTGTTGAGCGTGCGGCTGCTTGTTTGAGCCTGGGCGGTTTCGTCGCCCGCTTGGCTGCAGGCTTGTTTTTCGGTTTTGCTTTTGGCTTCGCTGCCGGCCGAAGTTCCGGCTTTGCCAGCGGCCAGCGTCCGGTTTCCTCTTCCCAATGTCGGCGACAGAGCGAGACATACATCGCTTTCTCGATGCCGATCTGATCGCCTGCCGTGAGCGCACGGCCATCGGCTGATTGGCGGACCACCATTGTTGCCTTGCGTCCGCAGTGACAGATCGTGCGGACTTCGCGGAGATTGTCGGCAATGGCCAGCAACTCGGCGGAACCGGGAAACAGCTTGCCTTGAAAATCGGTTCGTAGACCGAAACACATCACCGGAATAGCGAGACGGTCGGCGACGCGTGCGAGTTGCCAGACCTGCTCGGGTGTCAGGAACTGGGCCTCGTCGATGAAAATGCAGTCGATCTTCGCCTTGTTCTGTGCCGCATCGATGCGGGCATAGAGGTCGTCGTCGGCTCCATAGAGTTCAGCCTCGGCTGCGATCCCGATGCGCGAGGAAATGCGACCATCGTCTGATCTGGCATAGAGCGAGGAAGTGAACAGCAGAGTGCGCATGCCGCGCTCCTGATAGTTCCAGGACGCTTGCAGCAGGATGGTCGACTTGCCGGCGTTCATCGCGGCATATGAGAAATAGAGCTTGGCCATGGATGCGCCGGGAATCGGATTGCGTGCGGGGCAACTCTAGCGCAGATGGCGGGGAAATCGACCTGCCAACGCGTCGGCATGCGGGGCTGTGCAAAACCGGCGCGGAAGCCGGGCCGCGACCGCCCAAAAAAAGGCCGCCTCGCGGCGGCCATGTTGCCGATTGGGGGGGCGGCGGGGTGGGGCCGCGGGCGCGGCCACCAGGCAGTCTCCCGGATGTGGCAGCGAGATGGTGCTGTCCGATCCAGGCAAGCCGGACCGTTGGGGGCGACCCGGACTGAGGCCAACCTATCGGCGCCACATGACGGTGATGTGACAGCGGCGACTACGCCCCGGCCGGCGGCGAATTCAAAAAGAAGTCAAAATTGGCGACTAGCTAGGTCTTGCGCGGGTGGGCGAGTGGAGTGATGTCGATGATCAAGACTCTGGCGCGTTCTTTGATGTGCGTTGGCCTGATGGCGGCAAGCGGCGCCACCTCGGCGCAGGCGACAGGCGGCCCGTCGGCCCTCGGGGTGTGGCAGCCCGACAGCGGGGAGGCGCGGTACGAGTTTGCCATGTGCGGAGACAATGGCGACCGGCTTTGCGGGACGCTGGTCTGGGTGCGGCCGGACAAGGACACGCCGGACTACGTCAAGGAGCTCAGGCAATACCAGTTCAGCGGGCTTCGCTCCACTGGCGCGGGCGAGTGGAAGGGGCCGGTTTCCTATCGCGGCATCAATGGCGAGGGCACGCTGAAGGTGCTCGACGAAAAAGAAGTCTTTCTCAAGGCTTGCGCCTTCTTCCTTTGCAAGACGATCAAGCTCAATCGCTATGACGGCACCGATATCGGGGCCGCGCAGTAGGCTCGGCAGGGGCCGTCACGGCCGCACGATCTCGATTGGCGCACGCCGTCGGGCGAGGGCGGGAATGGTCTCGACCGCGACGATTGCGGCCAGGATCATCGCGGCCCCCAGATAGCCCTGGGGCGGCAGGCGCTCGCCGAGCAGCAGCCACCCCCCGAATGCGGCGAACAGGCTCTCCGCCGACAGGATGATCGCGGCATTGGCGGGGGGAACATGGAGCTGACCGACCGCCTGCAAGGTGAAGGCGATGGCGGTGGATACCAGCCCGGCATAGGCGATTTCCACCCAGCCGCGCGACAGGTCGGCGAGCGTTACGACTTCGAAACCTCCGGCCAGAAGCGGGCTGAATGCGCCGGCCATGAGAAAGGTGGCGCAGGAGACAAGGATCGGCAGGCCGGTCTGTCGCGCCGCGTAGCCAATGATCAACACGTGCATCGCCCAGAAAAACGAACTGGCAATGACGAGGGAATCGCCCGAACCGAAGGCGGTCAGTTGTGCGCCGGTGAGCAGATACAGCCCGCCAAGCGCAAGGGGGCTGCACAGCCAGACCACCGGATGGGGCCGGGTGCGGAACATCACGAGCAGCACGATGGGCACGAAGAACACGTAGAGCCCGGTCAGGAAGCCGCCATTGGTGACCGAAGTTGTCAGCAGGCCGGTCTGTTGCAGGTAGGAACCGAGGAAGAAGTTGACCGCAAGGAAGCCGATGACCGCCCAGTGCCGGTGCGTCAGGCGCGTCTTGCGCCTTGCATGCTCGCGCAGGGCCAGCGGCAGCACGGCGAGCCCGCCCAGCAGATAGCGCGCCGCAATGAAGGTGAGCGGCCCGACGCTGGTCATCGCGCTTTTCTGCGCAACGAAGCCGAACCCCCAGAACATGGTGGCCAGCAACAGCACCAGCATCGCAAGCGGGCGCGACATCGGGATGTCTAACCCAGTTCGGCGTCGAGCGCGGTCAACAGCCGATCGATTTCTTCGGGGCTGGTGTAGTGCACGAAGGACAGGCGCAGCACGCCATGCTCGGGCTCGATTCCGAGCGCTTCGAGCAATCGCCAGGCGTAGAAATGCCCGCCGCCGGCCATGATGCCGTGCTCGGCCAATCGCTGGGCGACGCCGAAGCCGGGCTCGGCAAGCGAGAGGGAGATGGTGGGCGCGCGATCCTTTGGGGTGGCCGGTCCGATCAGGCGCACCCTGTTGCTCGAGGAGAGGAAGTCGAGCAAGGGCGCCATCAGCGCGGTTTCCTGGGCGCGCATGGCGGCATGGGCGCGCCGGAATGGATCGGCCCCGGAGACCTTGTCGCCGGCCATTTCCGCGATCGCCTCCAGATAGTCGGCGATACCGGCGCTGGCCGCGATCTGGGCATGGTCGGGGCCGGCGGGGGTCAGCCGCTTGCGCAGGACACCGTCATTGAAGAAATGGCCCTGGTTGGGCAATTCGGCGGCCAGGTCGGGCCGCACCGCCATGATGCCCTGGTGCGGGCCGTAGACCTTGTAGGCGGAGAAGAGATAGATATCGACGCCGAGATCGGCGAGATCCGGCAATCCGTGCGGCGCATACGAAACGCCATCGACAACGGCCAGCGCGCCGGCGGCGTGGACCTTTTCCGCGATGCTTTTGACGGGGTTGATCTCGCCCACGATGTTGGAGCAATGCGGAAAGGCGACCAGCCGGGTCTTTTCATCGAGCAATCGATCGAGGTCGGCGGGATCGAGATGTCCGGTCGCCGGGTCGACGGCCCATTCGCGCACCACGATGCCGGCATCGGCGAGCTTTCGCCACGCGCCGGAATTGGCCTCGTGGTCCTGGTTGGTGACCACGACGGCGTCGCCGGGCCTGAGATGGCGCGCGAAGGCATGGCCAAGCGCATAGGTATTGGCCGAAGTGGACGGGCCGAAATGCAGCCAGTCGGGGGAGACATTGAGTGCCAGCGCAAGGCGATCATAGGCGTGGTCCATCGCTTCGCCGGCAGCGATCGAGGCGCCATAGGCGCCATAGGGCTGGACCTTGGTGCCGCGATAGAAGTGGTCTAGCCGGTGCAGCACCTGTGCCGAGGTGAAGGATCCGCCGGCATTCTCGAAGAAGGCCTGCCCCTGCAGGAGCGGCTGGGCAAAGGCGGGAAAATTCTGGCGCACGAGCGCTGGATCGAGAGGAAGCATGATCGGCCGGGTGTTGTTCGTTCGAGTGGCTGGACGTCGCGATTGGTAGTCCGTGGAGAGGCGGCGGGCAACCACCAAGGCGCGAAGAATCCAAAAAGCCCCGGCCGCACGTGGCGCGCCGGGGCTTTTCGGGAGGAAGAGGCTGGGAGGAACCCGTCACTGCCAGGGATGAGGGGGCTTGGGGGACAGCAGCGGCGGGCTCCTCCGAGTGGGTCAGTTGCCGGCGGCGGGCGCGTTCGGTCCGGGCCCATTGCCCTGACCCTGGGCAGGTCCCATGCGATTGCCGGGGCCGGTGCCGTCGCGGTCACCCCAACCGCGCGCCTTTTGCGGCTGCAGCAGGGCTTTCTGGGCGTCGGTGAGGCTGTTGTAGAAGGCTTCGAGCTTCGGGGTCACCGCATCGAGCGCGGCGATTTCGGCGGTCAGCCGGTCCTTGCGCTCGGTCATCCGGTCGACGATCGAGGCGGTCCTGTTGGCGCCTGGCGCCGGGCAGGTCTTGGCGAAATCGGCCTGGGCGGCAAGAGCTGCCGTCTTGAGGTCGTCGAACAGCGGCTTCTGGGCGTCGGTGAGGTTGAGGCGCTGCTCGAGCGCGCCGAAGATTGCGCCGATGCGTTCCGCGCCATTGGGCGAGCACACGGCGGTGAACAGCGAGCCGCGGTCGTTCATCATGCCGCGCATCATGCCCTTGCGGCCCATGTCGTCATTGTCCCAGCCGCGCATCTGTCCGTTCTGGCCCATCATGGCGCCCTGTTGGGGGCCCTGCTGGTTCCAGCCATGCGCGAAGGCGGTGGGGACGGCCGCGGCGGCGATGCCACCTGCAAGGGTGGTGGCGAGGAGGAGGGTGGTGAACTTCTTCATCACGACAAGTCCTTGTCTTGGTTTGTGAGGCGTGCCGCCCCGCGTTGCGTCTGATCGATGATGAAGATAGGCCGCTTCGAGTTGCGGCAAGCTGTCCGCCGGATGAAAATTCGGTAAGGGCGGTAAGGTTGGGGGGGCACAAAAAAACGCGCCGGAGGGCGTCCGGCGCGTCGCATGGGCTCGGGTGCCGGCCCGGTCAGGACGTGATGTATTCACGCAATGCAGCGGCTTCGTGCTCGATCTCCTCGATCTTGCGCTTGACCACATCGCCGATGGAGACGACGCCGACCAGCTCGCCGTCCTCGACCACGGGCATGTGGCGGATGCGCTTGTCGGTCATGATGTGCATGAGTTCGTCGATTTCGGTGGCGCGGGTGCAGGTGAAGGGCTTGGCTGTCATGACCTGCGAAATTGCGCCGGCCAGCACCGCCGCACGGTCGCCGGACAGACGGCGCACGATGTCGCGCTCGGACAGGATGCCGACCACTCTGCCGGCGGTATCGACCACCACCAGGGCGCCGATGTTGTTGGCATTCAGCAGGTCGACCGCCTCGGAAATCCGGGCGTCCGAATTGACGGTAAAGACATCGGCACCCTTGCCTTCGAGAATCTGGGCAACGTTCACTGCAGTTCCTCCCTTGGTCTCCACACCGATAATGTAACATCCGGGCGCGCGCTTACCTAGACAGCACAAAGTCGGTGCCCAAACGCCAGAAGGCGCCGGCGATGGACGCCGGCGAGTTGGCCGCAGGGGCGGCTGGGTCCTGGTGGCCGGCCGGGGGCGGCGGTCAGCCTTCTCCCCTGCCGGGGGGCGTGGGGGAATGGCGCGAGGGGTTGGCGCTGCTGTCGTGCCGGCGCGCCTTGCGTGCCAGCCGGCGGCTTGATGTCGCCCACCAGACCTCGACGATGAAGAAGGTGATCAGCGCGCCAAGGGCGGCGATGATGGTGAAGTCGTTCGAATAGACGCGCGACCCATCGTCGGCCATGGCGGCGGTAGCAAGAAGTACCCCGAAAACGATCACCGAACTTTCGAGGGCGCGGATCCACATTCTCATTCTGCGATTCATTTCAGGCCATCCGGCTTTTTCCAGATTCGATGGAAAGAGCCTGCGCCCGCATTGGGGATGGAATTTGCGCGACCCGGGGAAAACCGGGTACCATTTGCGGGCATTTGTGTGGCGGGCATCGCCGCTGAGGGAGGTGGAATGGCCGCTAACCCGCAAAGACTTGCCGTACGTGTGGCCGGCGCGGTGCTTGTCCTGCTGGCGATGCTTGTTCCGGCCGTCGCGGAAGACAGGGGCGTGGTGCAGCAGCCGGCATGGCAGGTCGCGATTGCCGCGCAGATCGAGGCGTTCCGCCGCGGCGATGCGGATGCGGCGTTCGGCCTGGCGGGGGCGGGCTTTCACGAAGCGTTCGCCGACGCCCGGCAATTTGCGGCATCGGTCCGGCTGTCCGGATATGCGCCGCTGCTGGACGCCCGGAGCTTCAGTTTCCAGGGCTTCACCATCGAGCCGGGCGGCGATGTGGTGCAGGAGGTGCGCGTTCTGGCTCCGGACCAGCGGATCTATCTGGCCACCTATCGCATGACACTGGAGCCGGAAGGGTGGCGGGTGCAAAGCGTGGGCCTTGAAAGAACGCGCGGCGTCGGCATCTGAACGCTGCGCCGATCCCATTTCCAAACACGGCGATTGTGATCCGGGCCGGGACGCCCTAACACTGCGCTCTCGATCTTGCATGTGGAGACGGTGAGATAATGGGGTTCTACTCGGAAGCATTGCTGCGCGTGGCGCCATCGCAGACGGTGGCAATTTCGCAAAAGGCGCGGGAAATGGCGCGGCAGGGACGCGACGTGATCGCGCTGTCGGCGGGCGAGCCTGATTTCGATACCCCTGACAACGTGAAGCGCGCCGCGATTGCTGCGATCGAGGCGGGCAAGACCAAATATACCAATGTGGACGGCATCCCCGAGCTCAAGGAAGCGGTGGCCGAAAAGTTCCGCCGCGACAACGGGCTCGACGTCACCGCCGCGGACTGTTTCGTGGGATCGGGCGGCAAGCAGATCATCTTCAACGCGCTCATGGCCACGCTCAATCCGGGAGACGAAGTGGTGATTCCGGCGCCCTTCTGGGTGAGCTATCCCGAGATCGTGCGGCTGGCGGGGGCCGAACCCGTTTTCGTGCCGGCGGGCGCGCAAACCGGTTTCAAGATGTCGCCGGAGGCGCTGCGCGCCGCGATTACGCCCAGAACCAAGTGGCTGATGCTCAACTCGCCGTCGAATCCGTCGGGGGCGGCCTATTCGGCCAAGGCGCTGGCGGGACTGGCCGAGGTGCTGCTCGACCATCCGCATGTGCACGTGCTGACCGACGACATCTACGAGCCGCTTGTCTATGACGGGCGCTCCTTCGCTACCATCGCCCAGGTGGAGCCGCGCCTCGCCGGGCGCACGCTGACCATGAACGGGGTCTCCAAGTCGCACTCGATGACCGGCTGGCGCATCGGCTATTGCACGGGCCCGCGCGAACTGCTCGCCGCCATGGTCAAGCTGCAGTCGCAATCGACGACCAATCCGTGCTCGATCTCGCAATGGGCGGCGGTGGAGGCGCTCAACGGCCCACAGGACTTCCTCGTAGAGTGGCGCAAGGTGTTTCAGGACCGGCGCGACCTGGTCGTGGACCGGCTCAACGCGGCGAACGGTATCGATTGCCTCACGCCGGAAGGGGCGTTCTATGTTTTCCCCTCATGCGCGGCGCTGCTCGGCAAGGTGACGGCCAAAGGCACCCGGATCGAGACCGACGAGGATTTCGTCATGGCGCTCCTGGAGGAAACGGGCGTGGCGCTCGTGCACGGGAGCGCCTTCGGCTTGCCCGGCCATTTCCGGCTCAGCTATGCCGCGGCGACCGAACAACTGGCTGAAGCCACCGCACGGATATTCGCGTTCTGCGAAGGCGTTCGCTGAAGCCCGTAAACTCGCGATCACGGGCAATTGAGGGCATTTGCTTTGCCTTTCAGCGGTCGGCGGGCCCATGTTCGGGCCATGAGGAAAACTGGAGAAATGCCATGCTGACGAGGTCCCGGCCGAGCTGGTTTCTGCCCGAAAGCGCGGCAACGCCCGAGGGTGTCTATCTCAATCGCCGCAAACTGATGAAGGGGCTCGCCGGCGCGGCCGTGCTGCCGGCAATCGGCGGGTTCGCGGCTCCGGCCCTGGCGGCAACCGAGCGCGCCATGCTGACCGGCGCACTCGACAAGGCCTATACCGAGGGTGGACCGCACCGGCCGCTGACGCCTGAAGAGATGAACCTGCACTACAACAATTTCTATGAGTTCGGCTCGCAGAAGGCGATCTACGACGAAGCGGAGCGCTCGCTCAAGCCGCGTCCGTGGACGATCAGTATCGAGGGGATGGTGGACAAGCCGCTGACCCTCGACGTGGACGCGCTGATCAAGAAGATGACGCTTGAAGAGCGGGTCTACCGGCATCGCTGCGTCGAGGCGTGGTCGATGGTCGTGCCCTGGGTCGGGTTTCCCTTGAGCAAGCTCGTCGATATGGCCCAGCCGATGTCCTCGGCGAAATATCTTGAGATGCAGACGTTCAACGATCCGGGCATGGCTTCGGGCATTCGCACCCAACCCTGGTACCCGTGGCCCTATGTAGAGGGCCTGACGATGGCAGAAGCCACAAACGACCTTCCGTTTGTGGCGGTGGGCGCCTACGGCAAGGTGCTGGCCAACCAGATGGGCGCCCCGATCCGGTTGCACCTGCCCTGGAAGTACGGGTTCAAGTCGATCAAGTCGATCGTGCGCTTCACGTTCACCGACAAGCGCCCGGTGGGGTTCTGGGAAGAGATTTCCAAACAGAGCGGCAATACCGAATACGGCTTCTGGGCGAACGTGAACCCCAAGGTTGCCCATCCACGCTGGAGCCAGGCGAACGAGCGCGTGCTGTCCACCGGCGAGACCATCCCGACCGAGCTGTTCAACGGATATGGCGAGCAGGTGGCCTCGCTTTATGCCGGCATGGGCGATCTGGGCGACATGCTCTACCGCTGATCCTGCCCGGATTTCCTTCGCCTGGGGCCCGTTCGGTATTCGCCGCGCGGGCCTTTTGCTTTCGGCGTTGCGGCGGAAAATGAAAAGGCCCCGTCCGAGGGGATGGACGAGGCCTTGAGACCAGCTGGCAAAACCGACCGGCCTTTTGCTGCGGCGCCGTCAGAGGGAGGAGGAGAAGCCGGCGCCGTCGATGTAGCGGAATATGCCGACAGAATCGGCCGGGGACAAATATCGATTGCGAAGGTCTGCCATGCGCCCGGTGCAAGGCAGGCGCAAAAAAAAGGCTCCACCCGCCGAAGCGAAGTGGAGCCCATTGATCGAAGGCCGAAGCCTTAATCCAGTGTGAGGCAGGGAACGTGGGAGGAGGATACGTTGCCTGCCTTTTTGGACCTGCAGCGTGGGAGGAGGATACGCTGCCGATCCGGGTGTCCACGAACCGGGGCCGAGGGAGGAGGAGACGGCGCGGGTCCGAAAGACAGGTTGAATATGTGCCCCGTGTCGGATTCCAGCAAGGTGCCCGCAGGAATGCCAGCCATGCGCTCAGCGCAAGGGAATTGATCGATTGATCAAAATTGTTACGAATTCAATCTCAGCCGGAAATCCTCACGGATATCAGGAATACTATTCAAATATGCAGTGTGTCGAACATACGCATGGGTGGTAACATCATGTAAATATTTATAGATCAGGCGATAATGAATGGCTGGAGACAAGAAGGGCAATGTAATCCAATTTCGGGACACCCATCGCAACGGCGGGCAATCCATGCGGCGGCCCGGCCGTCAGCGCGTGTCTTGGAAATTGTTTTATCTTGTTGCGATCACTATCTTTTTCGCGGGAATGTTTGCTTTCCAGCTCGCGAATAGTCCTTGGTCGGCGGGATTGACACTCAGGCATTGGATGGCGGCACCGAACTGTGCGGCTGCACGTGCAGTCGGCCTGGCGCCGGCAGTTGTGGGGCATCCTGGTTATTACAGGGATCACGATGCGGATGGCGACGGAATCGCTTGCGAGCCTTTGCCTTTGGACCGATAGAGCAAAAAAAATGCGGCCGCGCTCGAGGGGTGAGCGAGGCCGCAGTTCAAGGGGCAAGCCCCTTGCAAGGAGGGAACAGCAAACGAGCGCAAAGGGAGGAGGGAAACGCTCGCTGCAGCGAGGGTGGATATAGGAGGGTGCTCCGCATGCAGCAACCCGGCTGCGGGTATGCCAGCCATGCGCTGAGCGCATAGCTGAATTTCGAAGGGGAAGGCGGAGCCAGCCAGCGGTCAACTGATTGAAAAATAGTATATAATTGCACTCTCAGGAATCGTCCGTCGACGCCTGGGCGCGGCCAGCATGCCGCAGCGCGGCGATGTGTGGCGGGTTTGCATCGGCCGGGCGCGCCGAGCCATCGGAATCATCGCACCGGCTGATAGCGCAGGAAGACCATGCCGTTCGAGAAGCGGCGCATATCGGCCAGGCCGAGCTGCAGGAACAGGCCGGCCGGCAATCCGGGCTTGCCTCCGCCGACCAGCACCGGTGCGACAATCAAGCGGATTTCATCGACAAGGTTGGCGGCCAGGGCCTGTGCCGCGAGTTGGGCGCCGCCGATCCCCAGGTCGCGGGATGCGCCTCGGACGAGATCGCGCACGGCCTCGGGATCGAATTGGCGCTCGATACGTGTGCGGGCCGTATCGACGCCTCTCAGGGACGAGGAGAACACGATCTTGTCGGCGCCCGTCCAGATGCGGGCATAGTCGCGGATGACCGGCGGATCGTCGGGTTCGCGGCCGATGGATTCCCAAGCCCGCATGACCTCGAACATGCGCCGCCCCAACAGGTATGTGCCGATCGGGCGTTCGAGGTCGTTGACGAACCCGTGGACCTCCTCGTCCGGCCTGGCCCAGTCGAAGCGGTTGTCCAGATCGGCGACGAAGCCATCCAGCGAGACGATCGAAGTATAGATCAGTCTTGCCATGCGAGGCGGCTTTCCGAGGCGCGAAGGGGACTCAGTAGGACCACTCGCGGGCCTTGCCGACGAGGAAGTCGCGGAACACGCCGACGCGCTTGGAGCTTTTCAATGCCGGTGGATAGACGAAATAGGTGTCGAATTGCGGCAATTCGATCTCGGGCAGGATCTTGACCAGGTTAGGCTCCTCCTCGGTGATGTAGTCGGGCAGCATGGCGATGCCTATCCCCTGTCGGGTTGCCTGCATCTGGCCGTAGATCGCATTGACCTTGAGGATGGACCTGCGGGGGCTACCGTCCGGGCGGCCGAGCCTTTCGAGGTGATTCACTTCACCCAGGTAGGAGGGCACCGGCTCGCCGAAGGTGATGATGCGGTGGTTGTCGAGGTCTTCGATCGAGGACGGCTCGCCATACTCCTTGAGGTAGGCGCGCGCCGCGTAGATGTGGAAGTGCACGGTGAACAGCTTGCGCTGGATCATCTCGGACTGGTTGGGCCGATGCAGCCTGATCGCCACATCCGCCTCGCGCATGGCCAGGTCCAGCTCGGCGTCGTTGAGCTTCATCTCGAGCTGGATGGTGGGATAGAGGTTGACGAATTCGTGGATGCGCGAGGTCAGCCATGTCGAACCGAAGCCCACGGTGGTGGTGATCAGCAATGGGCCGGTCGGTATGTCCTGGCTCTCGGTCATCTGAGCCTGCACCGATTGCAGTTCCCAGGCCATGCGATGGGCGGTGCGGAACAATTGCTCGCCGACCTCGGTGAGCACCAGGCCGCGCGCATGGCGGATGAACAGCTTGAGGGACAGGTCCTCCTCGAGGGCGGAAATCTGGCGCGACACGGCAGACTGGCTCATGCCCAGCCGCTCGGCTGCGTGGGTGAAGCTGCCGCATTCCGCCGCGACATGGAATATGCGCAGCTTGTCCCAATCGAGCATGGCCGACTCCCCTCCTGGCCGGTTGGCGCCGGGTGTTGCCCCGGCACACGAACCGTATACTTTCGGGCGCGCCACACCGCGATCCGGGCCGGCAGCCGCAACAGGTTCAGGTTGAATTAGGACAGATCGAAGGCCAATGGAACCTCCGATCTGTCCGCTTCAGCCCGTTTTCCCGCGGTCTTGCCGCCTTTTCAGGCCGGCACGCGGATATCGAACGCCTATTCCGCCGCCTCGGCCATTTCCACACTGGCAAGGAAACGCTCCGCCTCCAGCGCGGCCATGCAGCCCATGCCGGCAGCGGTGACCGCCTGGCGATACACGTCGTCGGTCACGTCGCCCGCGGCGAAGACGCCGGGAACATCCGTAGCCGTGGAATCCGGCGCGGTGACCAGGTAGCCGCCGCGCTTGGTCTTGAGCTTGCCCTCGAACAGGGCCGTGGCCGGTGCGTGGCCGATGGCGATGAATACGCCGTCGACATCAAGCTGGTCGAGTTCGCCGGTGCGGGTGTCGCGCAGGCGTACGCCGGTGACCGAGAGCGGAAATTCCTCCGTGCCCAGGATCTCGTCGATCTCGGCGTTCCAGCGCACTTCGACCTTGGGGTTGTTGAACAGGCGCTGCTGCAGGATGCGCTCGGCACGGAATTCGTCGCGGCGGTGCACCACGATCACCTTCTTGGCGAAGTTGGTGAGGAACAGCGCCTCCTCGACGGCGGTATTGCCGCCGCCGACCACGACCACCGTCTTGTCGCGGTAAAAGAAGCCGTCGCCGGTCGCGCAGGCCGAAACGCCGAAGCCCTGCAGGCGCTTCTCGGAAGGAATGCCCAGCCACTTGGCCTGGGCGCCGGTGGCGATGATGAGGGCATCGGCCGTGTACGTGTCGCCGCTGTCCCCGGTGAGACGGAAGGGGCGCTCGCTGAGATCGACATCGGTGATGACGTCGTTGATGACGCGGGCGCCGACATGTTCGGCCTGCGCCTTCATCTGCTGCATGAGCCATGGGCCCTGGATGACATCGGCGAAACCGGGATAGTTCTCGACGTCGGTGGTGATGGTGAGTTGGCCGCCGGGCTGTATGCCCTCGATGACGAGGGGTTCGAGCATGGCGCGCGCCGCGTAGACGGCGGCGGTGTATCCGGCCGGCCCGGACCCGATGATGATGACTTTCTCGTGCATGAGATGCACTCCTGAATTGGTCGAAACGATTCCCGGCTTAGATAGGGTCGGTCCCCCCAAGAGTGCAAGCAGGCGCGGCAATTGGTCAAATCCGGAAATCGCCGGCGTTGCCAGGGCGTGTCAAAAGCTGGGGACAAAGGCCTCTGATGTGCCCACGGGGCGGCGTGGGGCAACAAGGCGCTTGCATGGCGGCCGCGGCGTTGATTCCATGCCGGCGATGCCGCAAAGTGCGGGCCGTTTCATTCGTCAATCGCCCGCATGCGCGGGCAGCCAGGGTCCACGACATGCTGAATATCGACGCTTTCAGGCACATTCCCTTGAGCACCGAGCCCTATGAGCACGTGATCGTGCCCGACTTTCTGGCGCCCGGAGCGCTCGAGGCCATCAATGCCGATTTCCCCGACGTGCCCGGGCCCGGCTCTCACCCGCCCTCGGCGCTGACCATCGGCCCGACCTTCCAGAAGCTGCTCGACGAGATGGATGGGCCCGCGTTCCGCGAGGCGGTGGAGGAAAAGTTCGGGCTCGACCTGTCGCAGCGGCCCACCATGTACACCGTGCGCGGTTTCTGCCGGGCCAAGGACGGCAAGATCCATACCGATACAGAATCCAAGATCATTACGGTGCTGCTCTATCTCAACGACAGGAGCTGGGACAGTTCGGGGGGACGGTTGCGGCTGCTGCGCTCGGGCACGGACCTTGAGGATTACGCAACCGAGATCGAGCCGAAAGGCGGAACGCTTCTGGTGTTCAGGCGTTCGGACACGTCATGGCACGGGCACCACTCATACGAGGGGCCGCGGCGCGCCATCCAGATGAACTGGGTGGATTCGAACTGGACGCGGATGACCGAACAGATGCGCCACAAGCTCTCGACCGTGCGCAAGCGGGTCGGGTTGTAGCCCACGCCCAAAAGAAGCGATCGGTGCGCGGCGAGGGCCGGCGCTTTTGCGCCGGCCGCCGTGGGTAATCAGCTATAGCGGATTTCGAGGATCTCGTAGGAACGCGAGCCGCCGGGCGCCGAGACCTCGAAGCTGTCGCCGACTTCCTTGCCGATCATGGCGCGCGAGATGGGCGAGGAAATCGAGATCCGGCCCGCGCTCGCGTCCGCCTCCGGGTCGCCCACGATCTGGTAGGTCTTTTCCTGGTCGGTGTCCTCGTCCACGAAGGTCACCGTGGCGCCGAATTTCACTGTGGAGCCGGAGATCTTCTTCACGTCGATCACGTCGGCAAGCGCCAGGATCGATTCGAGCTCCTGGATGCGGCCTTCGTTCAGGCTCTGCTGCTCCTTGGCCGCGTGATATTCGGCGTTTTCGGACAGGTCGCCATGCGCACGGGCTTCGGAGATGGCCGCGATGATGCGCGGGCGCTCCTCGGCCACGCGGCGGCGGTGCTCCTCGGTGAGCGCGGCGTGTCCGCGCGCAGTCATCGGGATCTTGTCCATTTAGTCCTCCGTAATGCGACGTCAGCCGACAGGATGGCCGGGAGAAATCCAGCCTTCAAAGATCAGCGACTTCGGGAAATCAGTCGTCAGGTTGCTATCGAAAATCGCGTTGGTCAAGCCATAGTGTCATGCGTTGCGTCCGACGGATCGCGCGATGGCTCGATCCCGCTATCCTTCAAGTCTGTCCGGTGTGAACCGGTCGCCGCTTCGCATGAAAATGCCGGGCTGAGCCGACAAGCTGTTGCACAAACTGAAAGGGCGCAGCGACCGAGGCCGCTGCGCCCGTTTGTGTGTGGGCTTTGGCCCCTCCGGCGTCAGGAAGCCGGGGTCAGGTTGTCGGCAGCGGACTTGCCGGTGCGCTTGTCCTTCACGATCTCGTAGTTGACCTTCTGGCCCTCATCGAGACCCTGCATGCCTGAGCGCTGCACGGCAGAGATATGCACAAACACATCGGCACCGCCCTCATCCGGCTGGATGAAGCCGTAACCTTTTTGCCCGTTAAACCATTTGACAGTTCCGGTCGCCATTTCGAAGTCCTTCGCAAGCTGGCATTCTATGATCTGGCCCCTCGTGGGCCGTGATCGGTCTCAATCGAGATATTGGTTAGTGACGTCAGCAGGCGCGAAGTCCTTCGCCCGGCCATTTCGGTCGGCCACAATATTCGACTGCAATATATAAACCGAATTTTTCACAGGTTTCAAGATATCGTGATCGCGCGCGCCGTTGTGCCCACCCCGCCGCGTTTCCAGGCGGGGGGCAGGCCGCTCATCCCGCCAGCAGCTTGATACCGACCAGCGCCAGCATCACGGCGAGGGCGATCCTGAGGCCGCGCTCGGCCATATGCGGGGCAAGCCGGCTGCCCACGACCACGGCGGGCAGTGAGCCTACGAGCAGCGAAACGAGCAGCGCGCCATCGACGCTGCCGATCGCCCAATGTCCAAGGCCTGCGACGAGGGTGAGGGGCACGGCGTGGGCGATATCCGTGCCCACCAGCCTGGGAAGGCCGTATTGGCGGTGCAGCCACAAGAGGGCAGGCATGCCCAGCGCACCGGCGCCAACCGAGGAAATGCTGACCAGTACGCCGATAGCCATTCCGACCAGTATCGTCAGGATGCCGCGCAGCAAGGGCGGCAAGACGATGCCGGGCGCCGGGCGGACCAGCAGCTTCTGCCGGAACAGGAGCGAGGCAGCGGCGAGCAGGAGCGC
>WGNE01000058.1 GCA_016124645.1 Alphaproteobacteria bacterium | reverse complement strand
GCCTGAAGGACGCGCTGGGCACCCTGCAGGGCCGCTCGCAAGTGCGCCGCATCATGTGGAGCCGCCGCGCGCAGGAATACGAAGCGAAGATCAACTCCGGCGACCCCGTTTCCATCGCCGAAGTCCTGCGCGACCTGCGCAAGGACGACGAATCCTCGGAACAGTCCTACAGCGAACGCCAGATCTATCAGGCCGCGCTGGAGCGTCTGGCCCGCGAAGTCGCCGCGATCGAGAAAATCGACGAGAAAAAGGCGGCCGAAAAGCTGGAAGCCGTTCTCACGAACGTCGCATAAGACAGACCAAGTTCACCAAAATAAAAAGCGGTTCCTTCGGGGACCGCTTTTTATTTTGCCCCCGCCGCGTCATTCCCGCGAAAGCGGGAATCCACACCCCGCCGCCCCCATGAATGCCCGCTTTCGCGGGCATGACGACGTTTTGCACTTGCCTCTTGCAACCCTCCGTGTTTGACGACAAACTTGACCGTAACCAGCGGGGAGCCGCCTCATGCCCACCATCCTGAAATACGACTACAAGCCCAGCGCGAAGATAACGCTGCTGCTCTGCATCCTCTGCCCCGCGCTCGCGGCTTTCATGTTCCACCTCGCCCTGACCAACAAGCGCGGCGCGGTCATCGAGCATGCCATCCATCTGGGGCCGGCGGGGGCGACGGCGCTTTACTGGTTCGTGGCCGCGCTGATGGCTTTCCTCAGCGTCCTTTTCGTCGCCATGCTCCTCAAGATGCGTTTCGGCGCGCCGCTGGCGGTGGAGCTGACCGACCAGTTCCTCTACGCCCCGAAGAACTTTTTCGCCCACGCCCCCGTCTCCATCCCGCTGAACGAGATCACCTCCGTCGATGTGCAGGAGGTCAACCGGCACTTCTACCTCAATATCCGCCATATCGGCGGCAAGCTGACCATCACCTCCAGCCTGCTGCCCTCACGCGCCGCTTTTGACGAGCTGACGCAGCATCTGGCGGCGGTCGCGGCGAAGAACAGGCCCCAAGAATAATTTCCAGAATTGTTGACATCTTATCCATAATCAAGTATAACGGCCCTGCAATTTAATAACCCCCCGCAGGAGCCCACACGCATGTCATTCGGCAAGAAACTCACCCGCGCCTTCAACCGTACCGTCTCGCATGGCATCTTCATCGCCGCAACGGTGGCGGGCAGTCTCGGCGTCGGCATCGGGGTGGACGAGCATATGCAGAAGACATGGGAAACCCAGCCCCCCACCGTGAACGCGCAGGCGCACCAGCAGGCCATCGACCACCTGATGGCCGTCAGCGACGAGATCGTCGCCGCCCAGCACAAGATCGACTTCGCCGGCCAGTCCCTCGCCAACGCGCAGGCCGCGCTGCAAAACGGCAAGGACGCGAAGAACCTTGGCGAGCAAGTCAACACGCTGCAAAAAGCCTATGACGCCTATCAGGACAGCCGCACGCAGCAGCACCAGCGGCTGGAGGCCTTTCGCAAGGATTTGATGCTCAACCCCGCCATCTCGGAGAACGAGGCGCATGACATCTATATCTCGCTCTGGGACAAGGCCACGAACGAGCAGCTCGGCGACATCCAGAATTTCTTCTCCCCCTTCTCCGACGCGCTGAAGATGCGCGACGAAACCGTCGCCGACATGAAGCTGCCGCATGACCCGGCCAAGGTCTCGACCGCGCAGGCCGAACAGCTCGTCACCGCCAGCCGCGCGGCCTATGACGCCGCCGCCGATGACGCTCTGAAGCACGGGCTGACCTACGGGTTTTGCATGATGGACGGGCTCTTCGTCCTTACCATATTCGGCGCTCTCAACCGCCTCCTCCGCGAAGATTCCGGCGGCACGCAGAGCCCCGCGCCGAAACCCCTGCCCGCGCCGAAACCCCTGCCCGCACCGGAACCGAAGACGGAACCTTCCGTCAACGAGGACAAGAAACGCGCCCCCGCGAAAGACGGTTTCGCGCTGTAAGAAACCCGGCCTTCTTTATTCTAATGCCCGCCGCCCGCGGCGCGGCCCGCCTTCGGGTCGTTGTGGGGCATGAACAGGGCGAAGCCCGCCGTCGCCAGCGCGACGAACATCAGCATCCGATAGACGTCGATATAGGCCAGCAGCGCGCTCTGGTGGAACAGCTCGTGATAGATGCCGCCCATCGCCGCCTTCACGCTGCCGAATTTCTCGGCGTGGGACCGCAGGTATTCGCGGTACACGGGGTTGTAGGGCGAGAGATGCCGCGAAAGCTGCCACTGGCGCAGCTGCGCGTGCCGCTGCACGTAGGTCGCGGCGATGGCGATGCCCACGCTGCCGCCGATGTTGCGGAACAGCGAATAAAAGGCCGAAGCCTTGTTGTTCATGCCCGGCGGAATGTTCATAAAGGCCAGCGTGCTGATGGGGATGAACAGGAAGGGCAGCCCCAGCACCTGCGTGATGCGCATCCACACGAAGGTGCCGTAATCCACCTGCGGCGTCAGCCCCATCGTGTGCCACATGCCCGCCGCCATCATCAGCATGCCGAAGAACACCATGTAGCGCGCGGGCACCATGTTCGACACCTTGCCGATGAAGGGCATGAGGAACATGACCGCGATGCCCCCCGGCGACAGCACCAGCCCCGCCAGCGTGGAATTGTAGCCGTATTGAGATTGCAGCATCAGCGGCATCAGCGCCGCGCCGCCGTAGAGCGAGAACCCCGTCACGAAGATCATGAGGCAGCCGATGCCGAAGCCCGGGTCCTTCAGCAATCCCAGTTGCACCACGGGCTCGCGCTGCTTCAAAAGCCAGCGCACCGCCGCGATGCCGGACAAAAGACTGACCGCCGCGCAGATGCGGATGAAGGTGCTTTCGAACCAGTCGTCCTGCTCGCCCTTGTCGAGCATGATCTGCAAAAAGCCGATGGCGAGGGTGACGAGCGACAGGCCCACGTAATCCACCCGCTTCATCCCGCGCGCCACGGAATGCGGCGGGTCTTCGATGAGCTTGTTGATGGAAAGGATGGCGAAGATGCTGACCGGGATGTTCATGAAGAAGATCCAGCGCCAGCTGTAATTGTCGGTGATCCAGCCGCCCAGCGTGGGGCCGAGGATGGGCGCCACCACCATCGTGATGCCGACGAGGCCGAAGGCCACGCCCCGCTTGGTCGGCGGGAAGGCGTCGAGGATGATGGCCTGCTGCGTGGGCTGCAGCCCGCCCCCCGCGATGCCCTGCAAAAGCCGGAAGAAGACCAGCATCGTCAGGCTCGACGACGCCCCGCACAAAAAGGAGGCGGCGGCGAAACCCGCGATGCTGAACATGAAATAGCGCTTGCGCCCCAGCGCCTCCGACAGCCAGCCGGAAAGCGGCAGGATGATGGCGTTGGACACGAGGTAGGAGGTCAGCACCCATGTGCTTTCCTCCTGCGTCGCGCCCATCGAGCCCGCGATCTGCGCGAGGGAGACGTTGACGATGGTGGTGTCCAGCACCTCCATGAAAGTCGCGAGGCTGGAAACGACGGCGATGAGCCACGGGCGCGAGGACGCGGCATCGAAACCGGGGGCTGCTGGCGCCGGGCTCGTCATTTGCCGCCGGTATAGACGACCGGAACGACCGACATGCCGGGTCCCAGCACCACGCCCGCGGGCACCGGCGTATCCAGCACAATCTTCACCGGCACGCGCTGGACGATCTTCACGTAGTTGCCCGTCGCGTTCTCCGGCGGGAAGGCGGAAAAGACCGCGCCCGTGCCGCGCTGTATGCTGTCCACATGGCCTTTCAGCAGGATTTTCGGGTAGGCGTCGATGCGGATTTCCGCCTTCTGCCCGGGCCGGATGTCCTCAAGCTGGGTTTCCTTGTAATTGGCGACGACCCAGCGGCCCTTGGTGACCAGCGCGGCCAGCATCTGCCCCGGCTGCACATAGGCGCCGGGCTCCACCGTGCGGTTGCTGATGTGCCCGTCGTCCGCGGCGTAGATTTTGGTGTAGGAAAGCTCCTGCTCCGCCGCGTCCAGCGCGGCCTGCGCCTCCATCACCTGCGCCTTCAGACGGCCCACACCAGCCTCGGCCACGGCCACGTTGTTGGGCGCGGTGGCGGCGTTCTTCAACTGCGCCTTCGCCTCCTCCAGCCGCGACTGCGCGTCATGCTCTGCGGAAACGGCGTCGTCCAGCTGCTTGCGCGAGCGGAAGCGGTCGTCCATCTTGCGCAGGCGCTCCAGCTCGTTGCGGGTCTTGGCGAGGTTCGCCTCGGCCGCCTTCACCGCCGACTGCGCCGTCTGCATCATGGTCGAAGACATCGTCTGCGTGGTGGAAAGCGTGGCGGTGGAGGCGTCGATCTGCGGCTGCAGCGCGGCCAGCGCGGCCTTGGCCTGCTGGACCTTTATCTCGTAATCCTCGGGCGCGATCTCGATGAGCAAGTCGCCCTTTTTCACGTCCTGATTGTCCTTGAAGTGCACGGCGGCGACATAGCCGGAAACCTTGGGGATGAGCGGCACCACATGCGCCTCGATCGCGGCGTCGTCCGTCTGCTCCTGCCCGCGGTGGGAAACGAAGTACCACGCCCCGTAAAGCCCCGCCAGCGCCAGCACCAGCGGCAAAATAACTTTTTTCTTCTTCATCGCCTCGCCTTCCGACTTTCAGACTCGCCCAACCCGGAGTTACTTGACTTTAACAAGCTTTTGCTGCGCTGCAAGCCTCAATTTTATGTATATCCGTGATGGTGACATAAAAAACACGGCAATCCGTAAAACAGTGCTTTTGCCTGCGCCGCCAAATAGATAAGATGGAAAGACGCAAAAACAAGCCCGTCAAACAGCATACAGGCCGATGAGCTCACAGAACAGATTCAGCAATCTCGGGCACCCCAACCGCATCTGGACGGTTTCCGCCATCCATGGCGAGTGCGAGCGGCTCGCCGCCATCCACCGCGCCATCTACGACAAGTTCAGCCCCGGCGACCGTCTGGTCTATACCGGCAACTACCTTGGCGGGGAACAGGCCGCGCCGGTGGAAACGCTGGACGAGCTGCTGCATTTCCGCCGCAGCCTCATGGCCCTGCCCGGCATCCACGCGGAAGACATCGTCTATCTGCGCGGCATACAGGAGCAGATCTGGAGCAAGCTCCTGCAACTGCAATTCGCCGCCAGCGGCATTCAGGTGGTGGAATGGCTGGCCGCAAGACATGGGGACATGGACAGCATTTTGCGCGCCTACGGCAGCTCGCTCGAGGAAGCCGCCCGCATCGCGCGCGAAGGCACGATGAGCATGACGCGCTGGACCGGCGCGCTGAAGCAGAACATCCGCCTGCACCCGGGGCACGAGAAATTCTTCACCGTGCTGCGCCGCGCCGCCTTCACCACCGACCGCCACAGCAACGACAATTACCTGCTCTTCGTCAACGCCGGTTTCAACCCGCTGCTGACGCTGGAAAACCAGGGCGATCATTTCTGGTGGTCGTCGCGTGATTTCAACGATATCGAGAAACCCTACGCCCCCTTCCGCGCCGTCATCCGCGGCTACGACCCCGACCGCCACGGCGTGCACATCGGCAACGCCACCATCAGCCTCGACGGCGGCTGCGGCCACGGCGGCCAACTCGTCTGCGCCCGCCTCTCCGATCAGGGGGACGTGCAGGAACTTTTGGGGGCTTGATTACCTATAGAGAGCGACTTCCAAAAGGGGAAGGACCTAGTGAACAAAAGTAAAGAAGAATCTATAGCAGATGCGTGGATCCGTTTTGCCAAAAGGTTGCTAAACCTCGCAGAAAGAATTTGCCAAGAAATTGTTCTCCCACCAACAATACGACCAAGCGATCCTAAGGTTGCAGCTCTTTTGCTCGTAAAGCGTTCTATCTCAAACGGCAAATCAGCAATTTTACTGCACAGAAGAAATTTAATAATAGATGCGCGAATAATTGTTCGAACATCTTTAGAAAACGCCTTTTGGATTGCCGGCTTAACTGACCACGGCAAAGACTTTGTAAAAAAAATGGCGGACCACGACCTCAAGTATAAAAAATTATTGGGTGAGAGAGTTCTCGCGTATCAATCATATAGAGGATCAGAGCCGAACATAAGCCTACAAGAGACGATACGCGTCATAGGCAACGAAAAACGAAAAGCCATGACACCAAAGAACGTCGCGGAAGAAAGCGCGCTTAAGCACTTCTACATTTTATATCAACTGCTATCGAGTGATTCAGCACATCCAACTACAGAGGCACTAAGTAGATTTCTGAGTCCTCCAGAAAAAAAGACTGGAATGAGAACACTGAATGCAACAGCAACATTAAAACCAAATGAAGTGTCCGACACAATTTGGTATTTATGCCTAGCTTTATTAGCTATATGTGTTGGCGCCAATCAATTATGGGGCGGCACAAAAGCAGGCAAGCACCTTTCTCGCCTAGAAAAAGACTACCAAACTCTTTACAAAAAATATGTGTCAGGTCGCAGTTAAAGATTGAACCCCTTGCCCGCCTGCGGCTTGCCGCCCTTGGGCGTGACGGGCTGGGTTTTGCTGTCAACGACCTGCGATTGCGGGAAGGCGTCGGCCACGGCCTGCGCGGCGCGGCGCGTGGAGACGAACATGACGCCCTGCGGGCCGTCGCGGTCGTTGGTGATCATGCCGATGCCCTGCATCTGCACCTCGTCGGACTCGTAAAACGGGCTGAGGATCTTGCCGACTTTTTCCGCCAGCGCGGTCATTTCGTCGGAGGCCCAGTTGAGCGTGCCGTCTTTCAGTTCCGGCACGACGAGGCCGAAGCGGTCCATGACGCCGGAGGAAAGGAATTCGCGGTTCTGCGCCCAGTGCATGCCGCAGGCGATGGCGCCCGCGTCCACCAGCTGGTGACGCTCGCGAAGGTCGAGCTTGAGGAAGGCCTGTTTCAGCGCGGCGTCGTCCGCGCCCTTGCGGGCCATGCGCACCAGCTTGCCGAAATGGCGCGCGCCCGAAACGCCGTCGCCGCCCAGCATGGCCGCCTGCTTGAACAGGCTTGAAATCTTTTTCAGCCCGCCGGCCGCCGCCGCGCGCTTGGCGTACTCGGCGGCGAGGAAGCTGTCTTTTTCGGCATCCAGCGGGGTATAGGCCAGCATGCGCGCGCCGTTCATCACGCCGGTTTCATTCAGCGCCTTGAAAACCTCCCGCCCCTTGCCGTCGGTATCGGCAAGGCCGTGGTACTGCATGACCGGCGCCACGAAAAGCAGCAGCCCCGTCGCGCCCGAGCCGCGCAGCGCCTGCACCAGCTCTTTCGTGTCCTTCGCCGCCGCGATGCCGCCCAGCGGCGATTGCCCCGTGGCGGGGTCGGTCTTGCGCAGATCGTCGATGCGCGACTGGCAGACGGGGCCGATGGAGTGATTCTCCAGCAGCTCCAGCGCGTCGTTGAGGGTTTTGACGAGGTCCGCTTGCTCGATACCGCGATAGCTGGGCATAAAAATTTCCTTTTTTTTCTGGTTTTCTTCTGCTCGAAAAATGATCCGTTCGGGGGTCTCGGGCGAATAATATGTATATACCCCGCCCTGTCAACAAACATGTCAACAAACCCGCTGAAAAATTTATATGATTCCGTCAAATAAATATTGCGTTGCACAAATTTAATTCCATTTTAAATCAAATGCTTAGTAATTATGTTATTCAAATTTATACCCTCTGTTAAGAAACTTGGCCTAAAATGGTACTTGTAACTCATCCAGTCGCCGCGCGTATGCGTATAAGAACCAAAGAGCGAAAATAAGGGCCGATAGAACGGCCCCGTCAAACCCCAACGTGAATGCTACAGGAAAGAAGGTCGCCATGGCTCATCTTGATGATCCGACCACCCAGCAGGCAAATCTGCGTTACATCCGCACCGCGATGGACGAGCCCCTGCTCGAGCGCGAGCACGAGCTGGAGTTGGCGCGTCGCTGGAAGGAAGACAAGGACGAAAAGGCGCTGCATGAAATGGTGCGCTCCTACACGCGGCTCGTCGTCGCCATCGCGGCCAAGTTCAAGAACTACGGCCTGCCCATGGGCGACCTCATCCAGGAAGGCAACATCGGCCTGATGGAGGCCGCCGCGCGCTTCGAGCCCGAGCTGGGCAACCGCTTCTCGACCTACGCCACATGGTGGATCAAGGCGCAGATACAGGACTACGTGCTGCGCAACTGGTCGATCGTGCGCACCGGCACCACCGCCTCGCAAAAATCCCTGTTCTTCAACCTGCGCCGCCTGCGCGCCCAGATCGAGGGTCAGGCCGCCCGCGACTACCTCGACAACGACGCGGTCAGCCAGATCGCGAAGGAGCTGGGCGTGCGCGAGAAGGAAGTGCTGGAGATGGAATCCCGCATGAACGGCGGCGACCAGTCGCTCAACAGCCCCATCGGCTTCGAGGGCAGCAACGAGTGGCAGGACATGCTCTCGGACGACGAGACCCCCACGCCCGAGGACGTGGTCATCGGCATGCGCGACAGCGCCACCCGCTCCCAATGGCTGAACGAGGCGCTGGTGGAACTGAGCCCGCGCGAGCGCACCATCATCGAGGAACGCCGGATGACCGAAGGCGTCGTGACGCTCGAAGACCTCGGCAAGCAGCTGGGCATCAGCAAGGAGCGCGTCCGCCAGCTGGAACAACGCGCCATGAGCAAGATCAAGGCCTCGATTATGGTGAAGGTCAAGGACGCCGGCCTCGACAAGATCGCGCTGTTCAGCGACAACTGACCGCCCTTATCTGCCATAATATACGGGTGCCCGCAAACACGTGCGGAATTGTCAGCCGTTTTCGCTTATGATAGCCTTGCTTTTATGATGAGACGTTACGCGTTCATATTGTTTGCTGCTTTCGCGCTGGCCTTCCTGCCCGCCCGCCATGCCTTTGCCCAATTCATCCAGACCAGCCCGCTCGACCTCAAGCTCATCGCCGTGGGCACGGTCGTCGATGTGCCGCGCGAAAACCTGATCAAGATCGACAACGGGGCGGTATATCATCTGGAGAATGTCCGCATCCCGGTCAACTATTTCCCCGTTGTCATCGAATACCTGAAAAAAGAGCTGGTGGGGAAAAAAGTCGGCATCTATGCCGATGAAAACGACTACGCGAAACAGTTCGACGACGGCGCGCACAAGCTGGGCCACGTCCTGACCATAGACGGCACTTGGGTTCAGGCGGACCTCGTCTCGCAAGGGCTGGCATGGGTCGATAGCTCGATCGACAGCCGCGATCTCGTCGAACCGCTCTATAAATACGAAGACGCCGCCAGGAAAAAGAAACTCGGCCTCTGGACCGATCCCCAGTACATGATGAAGGACTCCCAAACCATCCAGAACACCTATGGCTCCTTCCAGGTCTTCCAGGGCACGGTGAGAAGCGTGGCAGTCAGCAAAGATTATATCTTCATCAACTTCGGCGACAACTACAAGAAAGACTTCTCCATCGTCATGAAGCGCGACGTCTGCCGGCTGTTCAACATCATGAACCACAACCTCGATCCCCGCATATGGCAGAACCGCATCATCCGCATCCGCGGCTGGGTGGAGCGGCACAACGGGCCGATGATCCGGCTGAACTATCCCGAGCAGGTCGAATACCCCGAAACGGGCAACGTGCCCTACCAGCCGCCGCCCAATTACCGCCGATGAGCCTGAAGCCGGAAACCACGGCGCCGGAAGCGCAAGGCACCGCGGCATCCGCGACGTATCCGCCCCTCGACGCCTTTGACGCCGGCACGCTGGAGCTGGACGACATCCACACCATGCATTACGAGCAAAGCGGCAACCCCGACGGCGTGCCGGTCGTCTTCCTGCACGGCGGGCCCGGCGCGGGTTCCAGCCCGCGGCACCGGCAGTTCTTCGACCCCAAGCATTACCGCATCGTCATCTTCGACCAGCGCGGTTGCGGCAAGTCCACGCCCCATGCGGAGCTGCGCGCCAACACGACCGAAGACCTGATCGCGGACATCGAAAAACTGCGCGCGCATCTCGGGCTCGACCGCTGCCACGTCTTCGGCGGCTCGTGGGGCAGCACGCTGGCGCTGGCCTATGCCATCGCCCACCCGCAGGCCGTCATCAGCCTCGTGCTGCGCGGCATCTTCCTGATGACGGGGCGCGAGATCGACTGGTTCCTCACCGGCATGGGCACCATCTTCCCCGAAGCGCAGGAGAATTTCCTGAGCAAGGTTCCGCCGGAAGCGCGGCAGGCCCCGCTGGCGCATTACTACGCCCAGCTCACCTCGGACGACGAGCGCACCCGGCTGGCCGCGGCGCAGGCCTGGGCCGCCTATGAAACGCGCTGCTGCCTGCTGCGCCCGCAGGAAGACCTCGTCGCCATGAGCACGAACCCCGCCGACGCCCTGCCCATCGCCCGCATCGAGGCGCATTACTTCGTCAACAACCGCTTCAAGCCGGAAAATTATCTGCTGGAAAACATCGGCCGGATAAGGCACATTCCCTCTGTCATCGTGCAGGGACGCTATGACGTCATCTGCCCGATTGAGACGGCCTATGCGCTGCACAAGGCGTGGCCGGAGGCCGAATTCGTCGTCGTGCCCGAAGCGGGCCATTCCGCCTTCGAGCCCGCCATTTCCGCAGCCCTGGTGCGGGCGACCGACGGTTTCCGCAGCCTGGCCGCCGGTTAACAAATACTTTATTGTTTTATAATACAACTCGAGACCACGTTCCCTGACCGCCGACAGAAAGAGAAGCCCCATGAAAAAGTTCCTGACCCTGGACGATCTTGCGCCCAAAGGCAAAACCGTGCTGCTGCGCGCCGACCTCAACGTGCCGATGCAGGACGGCAAGGTCACGGACCTCACCCGCATCACCCGTCTGGCGCCGACGCTGAAGGAGCTCTCCGAAAAAGGCGCGAAGACCGTCATCCTCTCCCACTTCGGACGCCCGAAGGGACGCGATGACAGCCTGACGCTGGCCCCCGTGGGCCAAGCGCTCTCCGCCGCGCTGGGCAGCCCGGTCGGCTTCGCTTCCGACTGCGTGGGCGACACCGCCAAAGCCGCCGTGGACGCGATGAAGGAGGGCGACGTGCTGCTGCTCGAAAACGTGCGCTTCCATCCCGAAGAAGAAAAGGACGACAAGGATTTCGCGGCAAAGATCGCCGCGCTGGGCGACGCCTATGTGAACGACGCCTTCTCCTGCGCCCACCGGGCGCATGCCACGACCCGCGCGCTGGCCACCCTGCTGCCCGCCTATGCCGGGCGGCTGATGGAAGCGGAGCTGAACGCCCTTTCCGCCGCGCTCGAAGCGCCGGAGCGCCCCGTCGTCGCCATCGTCGGCGGCGCGAAGATATCGACCAAGCTCGACCTTCTCAACAACCTCGTCGCGAAAATCGACGTGCTGGCGCTGGGCGGCGGCATGGCCAATACCTTCCTCGCCGCCAAGAGGCTGCCGGTCGGCAAGTCTTTGTGCGAGCGCGAGATGAAGGAACAGGCCCGGACCATCATGGCCACGGCGGAAGAACAGGGCTGCAGGATACTGCTGCCGGTCGATGCCGTGACCGCGACGGAATTCCGCGCTGACCCGCCGACGGAGCTGCGCCCCGTCGAAACCATCGGCGACGAGGAGATGATGCTCGACATCGGCCCCGAGACCGTGACGCTCATCGCCGAAACGCTGGCAGGCGCGAAAACCGTGCTGTGGAACGGGCCGATGGGCGCTTTCGAGACCCGTCCCTTCGACGCCGGCACCACCGCCGTGGCGAAGGAGGTCGCGCGCCTCACCTCTGAAAAATCCCTCATCAGCGTGGCCGGCGGCGGCGATACCGTGGCCGCCCTCGCCCATGCCGGGGTGGAGGAGCAAATGACCTATGTCTCCACCGCGGGCGGCGCCTTCCTCGAATGGCTGGAAGGCAAGACGCTGCCCGGCGTTCTCGCCCTGCAGGAACGCGCGGCCGAGCTGCGCAAGGCGGGCTGATGCTCCTGCCGCGGCGATGCCGCTTTCTTCTTCCGCTTTTGTTTTTGCTGGCCGCGCTGCCCGGCCTTGCCGCGCCCGTCCGCGCGCAGACGCCGCACCGCTACATCGAGTTCGTCCGCCAGAAAAGCCCCTGCCGCCACGGCAACTGCTTCGACGAATACATGATGCTCGACAACGGCATCACCGTGCGCAAGCTGCTGGACACGCCCGACTACAAAGGCCTGCCGCGCATGGAGGTGCGCCGCATCGACCCCGCGCCGGTTTTCAAGGCCATCGCGGATTTCGCCCGCGACATCCCCTCGGGCCCCGACGTTGAATACGCGCTCTGGGAAGTGTTCTTCCTGACCGGCAAGCCCGGCAATCCCTACGTCTTTTCGACGAAGCATCACCCGCCCCCCGCGCTCGTCGATTTCGGCGCGCTGGTTGACCGGGCCTTCGCCGCGGGCGACAAGACGACGCCGGATTTCTACGTGCATGAATACTACCAGCCCATGACGACCGACCGGCTGGAGGACACGCATGTCTTTTCCGACGGCACGGTCGTCCTCAGCCAGTTCGACAAGGACAGCAACGCGCTGCTGCACACCTCCCTCTCCGCCGCCGCCCCGGGCGAGATGCGGCGCATAAGGCGCATGGCGGAAACCGTGATGCTGGCGCCGCCGCGCGAAACGCCCTGCCCGCAAGCCAGCGGGCTTGCCTACGGCCATCTTGAAATACGGCTGAACGGCGGCTTGAAGCAGTTCGAGACCTGCGGGCGCGACGACAGCGACGCTTCCGCCCTGTTCCGCTTCATCCGCGACGCCTATTACCCCGAAGACGCGCGGACCCCGCGCTAAGGCGGGGCCAACCGTCAGCAGAGACGCATCATTCCATTCTTATCCGATAAGGCTTTCGTCGGCCTGCCAGCTTTTCATGACGCGCTGCACGTCGAAGTCCTTGATCTGGTCGAAATTCTTCAAGGCCTGCGCCAGCTCGCGCTGGTCCACGATGCGGTCCTCGGTGCGCAGCCCCCGGCTGAGCAGGAAGACGGAGGCGAATTCGGATTTGATCATGCCGACCGCCCGGCAAATGACGACGAAGGACTTGCCGCCTTCCTTCTGCGCGACCTTGACGATGCTTTCCGGCGACAGCTTCACGCCCTGCGAGAAAAGGGCGACGAAGAAGCCGATCTGCCCGCGCCGCAGCGTCTTGATGAGCAGGTCCGGCGTGATTTCCCCCCGCGCCCCGAAACGCGCCGCCAGCGCGACCATTTCCTGCGTGGTCTGGCGAACCCCCTTGGCTTCGCTGCTCAGCTCATGGACAAGGCTCTCCATCGCCTCATCGACGAGTTGCGCGTTGATCTGGAATTTTTGCGAGATTTCCTTGCGCAGGTGCTCGGACACGACCATGTAAAGGTCGATCGCGATCTCGGGATCGCCCTCGGGCCGCGCCAGCAGCGGCACCTGCAGCGCCTCGGACTTCATGGAGGATTTCACGAGGCGGCGCATGGAATTCTTTTGCAGCGTCAGCTTGTCGTTTTCGAGCAGGTTCATCATCGTCAGCGTGTCGCCGGTGTCGATGAGCCGGTCCGTCACGGTCGCGCTCAGGCTCTCGCGCCGCGCGATGGCCTGCCAGTGCTCCTCCCCGCGGGAGGTGATGATGTAAAGAAGATCGACGTCGTTGAGGACCGGGCTGTGCAGCAGGACCGGGCGGGCGACCGAAATCTCGTCATTCGCGAGGAAGACGATGAGTTCGGCCGGCACGTTGTCCTGCACCGAGAGCCGCTCGGACAGCGCCTCGCGCAGGTCGCGCTCCGCCTGGCGGATGAGGTTCATCAGGATCTCGCTCGCAAGCTCCTTTTCGTGGTCCGTCAGGATGCTGTCGCCGAAAAACGACGAAACGGCCTGCGCCAGCTGGCGGCGGCCTTCTGGCGACTTATCCTGGGCACACTCTAGCAATTGCTGCTGATCCAAGATGTTTACCCCCGTATGGTTGCCGGATGGCTGGTTCATCCGCTAGTCCCCCATAGTTGCTGCACGTGGCGGGTCCTCATCGGACCTGCGGCCTGTCTTCCCCGCGCCGCCTGCGAAATCCCCCCGCAGCCGGCGCACACGCCGCTGTGCATCCTCTTATTTTATACTTTATTATGTTAATTAAACATTAAAGTAATTGCGCCCCTTGATTTCAAACGAAAAAAATATGGCCTGAATCAAATAATTTTATTTCAAGATTCCGTTTTCAAGACCGGCCCGGCTTTTTTTACGCACGATTCTCGCTGCCCGTCTTTATGCACATTTTTTAACCCTTTATTAACTTTTTCTTAACAAAAGAGTGATATCCTGATAGTGGATAACTCCATCTGGCAATCATGCCTTAACCCGCGCGAGCGAGGAGATACGCAAATGGTCAACCCTGCCGGAGCAGGTGTTCAGCAAGTCGTCTTCCAGCAGGCCGCCCCCGTGCAGCAGCAGGAAGTGCGGACGCGCAATGAACAGACCCAGCCGCGTCAGGCTCCCTCCGCGAGCAGCCAGAACGCCAGCCAGCGCAGCCTGCAATCGCCGCAGGACGAAACCGGCGACAACCGCCCGGACAATGAAGGACAGGAAAGCAACGGGCAGGTCAATGCATCCCCCGTCAATGCCGCCGCCAAGCGCGGATCCCTGCTGGATCTGACGGCCTGACCGCTTTTGGCGGGCCATAACGGACGCGACCCCAGTTCACCGGGGTTTTTTAATGCCATAAATTTTTGACATAACGTTCTGTTTCTCCTAATATTTCCCGAACTCACAGATTCGCCGCACGTGCCCCCTAAGGAAGGAACGAACGCCCCTCCATGTCCCGCGACTATTTCAAATCGCTGAAATCCGTCTTTTCCCGCGCCGCGCGCGACCCATGGGAGGCCGACCGCAACACCTTTTTCCGGGCGGTGAAAAAGGACGACCTCGCGACCGTCATGGACATCGCCGGCAAATACCCGCGCGAATGCGTGAAATGGGAAAGCCGCAAGGGCTCGCCCCTCACCGTCGCGCAGGACAGCGGCAGCCTCAACGTCTTCCGCTTCCTGCTGGACAGCGGCGCGGACGCGAACGAGAACACCGGCAACGACTGGACCCCCTTGCTGCGCGCCGTAAAAAAAGGCCGCCACGACTTCGCCCTCGCCCTCATGGAAAAGGGCGCGGACCTCAACGCGAAGGTGATGACCAAGTGCAAGGAAGAATGCTTCGATTATTATTACTACTACGACACCCCCCTCACCCTCGCCGTCAAGAAGTCGGACAAGGTGATGGTGCGCATGCTGCTGGAGCGCGGCGCGAGCCCCACCCTCTCCCCCGGCCGCAACGACCTCTCGCCCGTCAGGCTGGCGCAAAAGCGCAAGCAGTTCGCGCTCGCCGATTTCATCAAGCGCGCGGACGTGCTGCGCCGCCAATACCAGCAGGAACAAAAGGCGCAGGAGGAAGCGCTGAAGAACATCGCGCAAGGCGGCGGCGACAAGCATAACGACGACGTGACCATCGAGGTCCGCTTCGCCCCGCGTCCGCGAAGGGGGCGCTGACATGGGCTGGGACAAAATCAAATCCATGTTCAACCGCAAGGCCGCGGAGCCGACGTGGAAGGACGCGCGCCGCGACTTCTTCAAGGCGCTGCGCCGTCAGGACACGGAACGCCTGAGCGAGCTCGTGCAGAAGTACCCGGAGGCGCTGGACTGGAACAAGGGCGAAGGCGCGCCGCTGATGATGGCGCTGAAACGCAAGAAGATGAAATCCTTCCGCCACCTCGTCGCGCTGGGCGCGCGGATGACGGACGACGTGCTGACACACGCCGCGAAACACGGCAAGGCCGCCTATGTCGAGTTCATGCTGGAACAGGGCGCGCGGCCTTCCAGCGCCGCGCAGATCTACGCCAGCGTCTATAAGCACCACGAAATCGCCGACATGATCAAGCGCGGAGACAAGATCCGCGCCGAATACCTCGCCCGCCAGCGCGCCGAAAAGGAAAAGAAACCCGCCGCGCAGGACGACGGGAAGGTCAGCATAAAAGTGACCGTCACGAACCCGCCGAAGCGGTTCTAGTCCAAAGGCCGCGCCCAAGCGCCCCCTTACGGCGCTATGTCTTTTTTCCCCAAGTCACATCAAGGGAGGGAAGACGCGACGGGTCCAGAAGGCCGTAATGAATTTCATCGACGAGCCCTTCCGGCAGGAGATGCTGGCGACGCAACACGCCTTCCCGCTCGAACCCCGCTTTCTCCAGCACCCTCCGGCTGCCCGCATTTCCGGCCGCATGAAAGGCGGACAGCTTCCGGGCGGACAACGCGCCAAAGGCGTAATGCCCCAGCGCCGTCGCGATTTCCGTGGCGTAGCCCCGGCCCGCCTTCCCGGTGCGGACGGAAAAGCCCAGCGAGAACATCGGCACCCGCCAGTCGCATTGATGAAGCCCGCCCGCGCCGATCAATCCCCCTTCCGCCCTGTCGAAGGCCAGGAACCCGAGGCTCTCGCGCCTGATGAACAGGTCGTTTCTGGAACGGCAAAAGGCCTCCTCGTCCTCCACGGTGCGCTCACCGACGGCGGGGGCATGGGTCCAGATCATCCACCTTGAAAATTCCTGCCAGCTTTCCGTTTTATAATCGAGGATGACGGCGCCGTCTCCGGGACGTATCGGCCTGAGCGTCAGGCGCGGCGTCAGGACGGGCAGCGGCAAGTCTATCGCGGAGACATCCGGCTCTTGTGCGTCGATGGGCATGTCGGGCTCTCTCCCGGAAGGCGCGGATTACTGGAACGCCACCTCGGTGAAGCTGCGCAGTTTGCGGCTGTGCAACCGGCCCTGACCCATGGCGCGGATTTTTTCCATGGTGTTGATGCCGATCTTCAGGTGCTGTTCCACCCGCTGGCGGTAGAAGGCGTCGGCCATGCCGGGCAGTTTCAGCTGGCCGTGCAGCGGGCGGTCGGACACGCAAAGCAGGGTGCCGTAAGGCACGCGGAAGCGAAAGCCGTTGGCGGCGATGGTCGCCGATTCCATGTCCAGCGCCACGGCGCGGCATTGCGAGAGGCGGCGCACCGGCACGCTTTGCTCCCACAGTTCCCAGTTCCGGTCGCTGACGGTGGCGACCGTGCCCGTGCGCATGATCTTTTTCAAATCGTAGTCCTTCAGGCCGGTGATGTCGGAAACCGCGCGCTCCAGCGCGACCTGCACCTCCGCCAGCGCGGGGATGGGCACCCAGATGGGCACCGCGTCGTCCAGCACGTTGTCGTCGCGCACATAGCCGTGGGCCAGCACGTAGTCGCCCAGCTTCTGCGTGTTGCGCAGCCCCGCGCAATGCCCCAGCATCAGCCATGTGTGCGAGCGCAGCACGGCCACGTGGTCGGTGATGGTCTTGGCGTTGGAAGGGCCGACGCCGATGTTGATGAGGGTAATGCCCGTGCCGTCCGCGCGCTTCAGGTGATAGGCCGGCATCTGCGGCATGCGCGGCGGGCGGGTGCCCTCGCTTTGCGGCGCGCCCTCGCCCCGCGTGCGCTGGGTGACGATGTTGCCGGGCTCGACGAAGGCGGTGTAGTCGCCATGGTCGCCCGTGGCGCGCGACATCAGCTCCAGCCCGTCGCGGATGAATTCATCGACGTAGAACTGGTAGTTGGTGTAGAGCACGAATTTCTGGAAGTGCTCGGCCGAGGTGCCGGTGTAATGCTTGAGCCGCTGGATGCTGAGATCGACGCGCGGCGCGGTGAAAAGCGCGAGCGGCGCGGCCTCGCCCGTGTTCGGCTCATGCGTGCCGTTGGGGATGGTGTCGTCCATCTCGATCAGGCTCGGCTGGTCGAAAAGCTGCGGGACTTTCAGGATCTGCTCTTCCGTCAGGTCGCGCTCGAGGTGGAACTTGTCGCCCAGCGCGAAGTGCAGCGCGATGGCGTGGTTGCTGACCCCGACTTCCAATTCCGCCTCGGGGTGGTTGTGCAGCAAAAGCGCGAATTGCTCGAGGTAATAATCGCGGTACAAATCCGGCCGCGTCAGCGTGGTGCTGTAGGTGCCGGGGTGCGAGATGAAGCCGTAGGACAGGCGACTGTCGATGGACGGTCCCCTCGTCGTCGAGATGGAGACATAGGGGTAATGCGCCCGCGCGCGCTCGCCGATATTCTCGCCCTTCGAGAACTGGTCGAAGGCGTATTGCAGGTAGGCGATGTTCGTCTCGTAGATTTCCGTGACCCAGTTGAGCGCTTTCACGGGATCGCGAAAGCCGCGGGTGGTCATCAGGCCGTCTTTGATAGGTGCGGGTACCTTATGTCCGATGAGCAATGTGATCCAACCCCGTTAATCCGGCGGCGTAATCCTCGGCCACGAACGGCCGAAGGTCATCCACCCCTTCCCCTATACCTATAGCATGAACTGGTAAACCAAATCTTTCCACCAGCGAAACAAGCACCCCGCCCTTGGCCGTGCCGTCCAGTTTCGTGACGACGAGTCCGGTTATGTCAACCATCTGCTTGAAAATCTCGACCTGCGAATGCGCGTTCTGCCCCACGGTCGCATCCAGCACCAGCAAGGTGGCGTGGGGGGCATCGGGGTTCTTCTTCTTGATGACGCGCACAATTTTCGATAATTCCTCCATCAGGTTTTTCTTGTTCTGCAACCTGCCGGCGGTGTCGATCATCAGCACGTCCACGCCCTCGTCCACCGCGCGGTCCATCGCCTCGAACACGAGGGCGGCGGGATCCGCGCCTTCCTCCTTCGCCACGACCGGGCAGCCGATGCGCGCGCCCCAGACCTTCAGCTGCTCGACGGCGGCGGCGCGGAAGGTATCGCCCGCGGCCAGCATGATCTTGCGGCCCTCGCCCTTGAACTGGTGGCCCAGCTTGCCGATGGTGGTGGTCTTGCCGGTGCCGTTCACGCCCACCATCAGCACCACATAGGGCTTGGCGTAGCTTGCGAACATCGGCTTTTCGGCGGGGATGAGGATTTTCTCGATCGCCTCGCCCAGCGCCTCGCGGATTTCCTGCGGGGTGACTTCCTTGTCGAAACGGTGGCTGCCCACGTCCGCCACCAGCTTGGCCGCCGTCGCGGGGCCGAGATCGGCGGTGACCAGCAGGTCTTCGAGGTTCTGCAGGGTCTCGTCGTCCAGCTTCCTGGTCGTGAAAATCTCGGTGATGCCGTTGGTGATCTTGGTGGAGGACTGGCTCAGCCCCTCCTTCAGCCGCGTGAACCAGCCCTTCTTCTGCCGGTCGGCGTCCATCGGCTTGGCGACGGTGGTATCCACCTCTTTCTTTTTGAAAAACCACATTTTGTTTTCATCTCTCCTTGGGACTGCAACATATAAGGTATTTCCGCGCCGCAATCCAGCCATACGGTTTTATTTTTTTATAATCAATGCGTTACGGGAGGCAAAAATACATTTACGGAAAATTATGATTTCTGCTGTAGGATGCGCACATGGAGAAAGGTTACCTGAAAACATCATTCAACGACGCGCATGAAGCCGGATTGCTCCGCCGGCCCGTGCCCTTGCAGGTCATCCGGCAGGAAGAAGCCGACCTCGGCGCGCTCTGGGCCGCGCATGGGCTGGGCAAGCCCTTCGGCGAAGCCATCGGCGCCATGACGCCCGAACAGCAAGACAGCCTGCGCGCGCGCACCCGCCGCCACATGGGCAACCCGGATTTCATCGCCGCCATGCTGAACCTGAACCCCGAAAACGTGAACGGCATGCTGACCGCCATCGCGGATCTGCCCTCCGGCATGGAGCTCGTCACCACCACTTACGAGCGCGTGAGCCCCGAACAGAACAGGGCCGTCTGGGACGAGTTCCAGAACCGCGCGGAACCCGAATTCTACAAGCTGCTGGTGAAAGAGCACGAGGCCGAGCTGCGCGAGGCCGGCTTTTGCAATTACGCCATCCAGAGCATGAGGAACGGCACCGGCCCCACGAACAGCGACGGCGTCGCCTATAACGTCGATATCGACCACGTGGTCGAGCGCGCGGGCGGCGGCGCGATGTCCACCGAACAGGCCGTGGACCCCGCGCTGGACGGCGACCCCACCTTCCGCGTCAACCACATGAGCAATTTCTGCTTCATCATGCGCGCGACGCACAAGCAGAAGAACGTCATCAACGGCCTGCAAGACCTCGGCAAGGTGCAGGAGGGCGAGAAAAAAGTCATTATCATGGCCGTGCCCGAAGCGAAGCACGGCACCATGCTCATCGACCCCGCCCTGCTGGGCCCGTCGGACGTGCTGCCTTCCGAAACCGCCTATTTCGGCCAGGGGCCGGCGCGGTTGTTGAAGAACATGTTCGAGGAATACGACGGCGTGGCCACATTCACGCCGGAAAACGGGCGCGAAATTTTCAAGCACTCAATCGAGAAACCCTTCGCGCACCTTATGAAGGTATGGGAGCATACGGCGGATGTCGTCGAAAAAGCCGCGGCGGACGGCCCTATAGAGAAACAGGAAAACAAGCAGGTGAAAAAAACCTGCAAGGATTACCTCGTCCCGCTCATCGAAACATTCAAGGAATACCACATGCCGCAGGAAGCGCTTGCAAAACTGGAAAAAGTCGGCGAGCGTATAGACGCCGCCCTGAGCGGCGCGAAAGCCGTCCCGCCCCCTTCCGGCGGAACGCAAAAAGCAAGGTAAGCGACGCATATGGACATACAGGAAAAAACCGACAAGGCACTGGACGCTCTCCGCAACGCGAAGGCGAAATCATTCCTCAACGACGGCGCAAGCGAGGAAGTCATCAAGATCACAAACCTTGTCCTCAACAAGTACCATTTCGCGGACATGCCTGCGGACTATGCGCATCTTCTCCTCGGCGCCAACGGCATCATGGGCCCCTACTTCACGCTTTTGGGCCTCGGGCCGATGGAAACGGCGAACGGCGGACTGACGTCATATATTGTCGCCGAAACGAGGGAATTCAACAAATTCGCCGACGAGGACGACGACAAACCGCTGGTGCTGGGCAACGTCTCCGGCGGCGCGCTGCTGATTCACCATGACGGCAAATACCGCCTCATCGACGAGAGCTCCTACGACGAGTTCAACGTCTATGACGACATCGCCGATTTCATCACCGGCATGATCGAAATGAAAGACAAGGCCCGCGCGGCGACATCGTAACGCCGGATGCCCGCGCAAGGCGGGCATGACGAGGTTTTGTTAATCAAAAAGATGATTTACGGATAAATAGCTGCCGTCATGCCGCCTCCGCGCGGGCATCCGGGGCTTTACTTGCAGATTGTATCGTATAAATCCAGCCACTGCGGATTCATGGCTTCTATCGCCTTCATCTTGGAAGCGCGCGTCCATTTCTTCAGCCTTTTCTCGCGGCGAATGGCGTTCTCCGCATCCGCGAAAATCTCGTAATAAACGAGCGTCTTGACGCCGTATTTCTTTGTAAATCCATCGGCAACGTCATTCTTGTGCTGCCATACCCGCTTCACAAGATCGGACGTCACGCCGACGTAGAACGTACCGTTGCGGGCTTTTGCCATGATATAGACGTAGAATGTCTTTTGTTGCATCGGTCCTCCCGGATGCCCGCGCGGCGACGTCCTAGGCTGGCGTTCCGCGTATCGCGGGCGCGGTAACGCCCTCTTCCTGCAGTTTCACCATCAGCATTTCGCCGGTGCGGGTTTCGCCTTCGACATCGACCTCGCTGAAGTATTCGGTGCGGCCGCGGCCGCCTTTTTCCATCAGCACGGGCAGGGTTTTTCCGGCCAGCGTCTGCAGGTGCTTTTCAAGCTGCTTCGCCCCCGCCTCGCGCAGCATTTTGGCGCGGGCCTTGCGGATGTTTCCGTCCACCTGCGGCATTTTCGCGGCGGGGGTGCCGGGGCGCGGAGAATAGGGGAAGACGTGCAGGAAGGTCAGGTCGCATTCCTCCACCGCGCGCAGGGTGTTTTGGAACATCTCCTCCGTCTCGGTCGGAAAACCCGCGATGATGTCCGCGCCGAAGACGATGTCCGGGCGCAGGCTGCGCGCCTTCTTGCAGACCTCGATGAGGTCGTTGCGCAGGTGGCGGCGCTTCATGCGCTTTAAAATCATGTCGTCGCCCGCCTGCATGGAAAGATGCAGGTGCGGCATGAAGCGCGGCTCCTCGCCGATCAGCTTCCACAAGTCGTCGTCGATCTCGACGGGGTCGAGCGATGACAGGCGCAGGCGCTTGAGCTCCGGCACCAGCGCGAGCAAGCGGCGGATCATCTGCCCCAGCTGCGGCGCGCCCGGCAGGTCGGGGCCGTAGGAGGTGATATCGACGCCTGTCAGCACCACTTCGTTATAGCCCGATACGACGAGCTTTTTGACCTGCTCCACGATCTCGCCCATCGGCACGGAGCGCGAATTGCCGCGCCCGTAGGGGATGATGCAGAAGGTGCAGCGGTGGTCGCAGCCGTTTTGCACCTGCACGAAGGCGCGGGCGTGGGATTCGAAGCCGGATATCATGTGCCGCGCGGTTTCCTTGACCGACATGATGTCGTTGACCACCACGCGCTCGGTCGAAGGCTGCGCCCATGTCTCGGCCTTCAGCTTCAGGTCGTTGCCGATGACCTGGTTGACCTCCGCCATCTTCGAGAAGGCCTCCGGGTTCACCTGCGCGGCGCAGCCGGTGACGATGATTTTCGCGTCCGGGTTTTCGCGCCGCGCGCGGCGGATGGCCTGACGCGCCTGACGCTCCGCTTCGGAAGTCACGGCGCAGGTGTTGAAGATGATGGCGTCGTCCAGCCCCGCCTTGCTGGCGTGGTCCTTCATGACCTCGGATTCATAGATGTTCAGGCGGCAGCCGAAGGTGACCACGCGCGGGCCGGAATCGCCCTGCCCCGCCAACTGCGTCTCGGCGTCCGGCAGGTCGATGATTTCCTCTTTTCCGTCATGCGGCGGCGTCATAATTCGATTTCTCCGCGGAAAACCTCGCTCACGGGTCCCGTCATCAACACATGGTTATCGCTTTCCCGCCATTCAATGTCCAGCGTACCGCCGTCCAGCGCCACGGTCACCTTGCGCTGCGTCAGCCCCCGGCGCACGCCCGCCACCGCCACGGCGCAGGCGCCGGTGCCGCAGGCGCGGGTGATGCCCGTGCCGCGCTCCCAGACCCGCATGCGTATGCGCCGGGGGCTTTCGACATTGGCGATCTCGACGTTCACTTTTTCGGGGAACAGCGGGTAATTTTCCACCCTCGGGCCCAGTTCTTCCAGCGGCAGGTCCTCGATTTTCTTGTCATGCAGGAAAAAAACCGCATGCGGGTTGCCCACGTTGACGCCGACCGGATGCCGCAGTACGCCGACCTCGACGTCCAGACTTTCCGTGTTTTGCTCGTGCGTTACAGGTATTTCCTGCCATTCAAGGTAAACATTGCCCATGTCCACCGTCACGGCCTCCCCGCTCATGGCGGCCTGCAGCCGGGCGGATTTGGTCTCCAGGGTCACCGCGGGCTTGCCGCTTTCGCGAACCAATAGCGCGCCGACGCAGCGCGTGGCGTTGCCGCAGGCCCCGACCTCGCCGCCGTCGGCGTTGTAAATCCTTAAAAACGCATCGGTTCCGTCCGATTTCGGGGCGTCGATGATGACCATCTGGTCGAAGCCGATGCCGGTGTGGCGGTCGCCGATCGCCGCTATTTTCTCCGCCGCCAGGTCAAATGCCTGATTCCTTGCGTCAAAAATGACGAAGTCATTGCCCAGCCCGTGCATTTTGATAAAGTCTTTTTTCATATCGCAGCTTATATCCCGTTTTTATTTCTTATACAATATTTTAAGCCGCAGTCCTCACCTAAAACATTGAATCTTTGCAAAAATATTGCTCATAATTCATGGAAGCGATGTTGCATTTGCCATGGCGCGAAGATTATAATCCCCACAGATTCTCAAATAATTAACATGACGTTCGAAAGCGAAGGAACATATCATGGCAGACTCGTCCTCCAAAGGGCTCACCCTTGGTATTTTGGCTCTTTTTGTCATAGCCGGGGCCCTCTTCTTCTTCAGCCGCCATAACGGCAAGACGCTGGAAAGCGTCAGCAGCGCGGTGGTGAAACCCGCCGACACCGCCGCCCAGCCGGACCAAACGGCTGACAAGACGGCCGATGCCGACAAAACCGCCGACAAAACCGAAGACGCAAACGCCGCCGCCCCCGATGCCGGCAAATCCATCGAGGAAGCGGCCAATACCGGGCTGACGGACAAGACCGATGAATCCGAAGTCATGAACGCCAAGCTTCCCGACAGCTCGGCCGAAGCCACGAAGACCGAAGACGGGGACGCCGCCGCGAGCACGGAGACGAAAGACGCGGACGCCGCCCCCGCCGAAGCGACAGACAAGGGAGAAACGGAAGCCGCGAAAGACACCGGCGGCAGCCTGCTGGCTTCCCCCGCGGCCCTGACCATCGACATCGACAGGGCGGAATCGGACCGCAGCATCGGCAGCCCCGACGCGCCGGTCACGATCATCGAATACGCCTCGCTGACCTGCTCGCACTGCGCGCATTTCGACAAGGAAATCTTCCCCAAGGTGAAAGAGCAGCTGCTCGACACCGGCAAGGCCCGCCTCATCTTCCGCGACTACCCGCTCGACGCCTTCGCGCTGAAGGCCGCGATGATGGCGCGCTGCGCGGACCCGTCCAAGTATTTCAACCTCGTTGACGTCATCTTCAAGAGCCAGGACCGCTGGATGAAGGCGCAAGACCCCATCAAGGCGCTGACCCAGCTGGGCACGCTGGCAGGGATGGACGAAAAATACGTCGATGCCTGCATGAAGAACGCGGAGCTGGAAAGTTTCATCCTCGGCGGCCTCAACAAGGCGCAGGCCAACTACAAGGTCGAAGCCACCCCCACCTTCATCTTCAACAGCGGCGCGGAAAAATTCAGCGGCGCGCGGGAGGTCGAGGACTTCGTCAAAACGGTCAAACAGCTGACGGCAGGAAAATAAGCATATGGTACAGTTCAACAAGCTCCGCCTCAGCGGTTTCAAATCCTTCGTCGAGGCGACCGAGCTCGATATCGGCAAGGGACTGACGGGCATCATCGGCCCCAACGGCTGCGGCAAGTCCAACCTCGTCGAGGCTTTGCGCTGGGTCATGGGCGAAAACTCGCCCAAGCGCATGCGCAGCTCGGGCATGGACGACGTGATCTTCAGCGGCACCGAGCAGCGCCCGCAGCGCAACACCGCCGAAGTCAGCCTGCATCTGGACAACACCGACCGCACCGCCCCCGCCGAGATGAACGACGCGGACGAGCTGCACGTCTCGCGCAAGATCGAGCGCGAGGTCGGCTCCGTCTATAAAGTCAACGGCAAGTCCGTGCGGATGCGCGACGTGCAGATCTTGTTCGCCGACAGCTCCATCGGCGCGCATTCGCCCGCCATGGTCTCGCAGGGCCGCGTCGCCGACATGATCAACGCCAAGCCCACCCAGCGCCGCATGGTGCTGGAGGAAGCCGCCGGCATTTCCGGCCTGCACGCCCGCCGCCACGAGGCGGAACTGAAGCTGCGCGCCGCCGAAACCAACCTGCTGCGCGTCGAGGACGTGCTGGGCGCCATGAACAACCAGCTGGAAGGGCTGAAGAAGCAGGCCCGCCAGGCCTCGCGCTACCGCAACCTTTCCGGCCATATCCAGACCGCCGAGGGCGGGCTGCTCTACATGAAGTGGCAGCAAAGCCAGACCGCCGTCGCCGCCGCGCTCGAGGCTTTCGAGGCCGCGGAAAGCGTCGTGCGCGAAAAGACGCTGGAAGTCACCAACCTCACCACGCAGCAGACCGAGGCCGCCGCCGGCTTGCCCCAGCTGCGCCAGAGCGAGGCCGAGGCCGCCGCCGCGCTGCAACGCCTGAAGCTCGCCTACGGCAGCCTTGAATCCGAAGAGCGTCAGGTTCACGAGGAACGCACGAAATCCGAGGAGCTGCTGCAGCAGTTCACCGCCGACGTGGAGCACGAAACCCTGCAGCGCGAGGAAGCGCAGCAGACCCGCGAACGCCTGACGCAGGAAAGCGCGGAGCTTGAAAACGCCGCGCAAAAGCAGTCGGAAAGCGAAGACGAAGCCCGCATCCTGCGCGACGAAACGCAGGGCGCGGTCGAAAAGCTGGAAACCGAGCTGACCGCCCTGACCGAGAACGTGGCCGCGCAGGACGCCGAGCGCAATGCCGCCGAGCGCGCCATCGCCGACCTCGACCGTCGCCTGACCGCGCTGCAAGAGCGCAAGGCGCAGTATGAATCGCAGCACGCGCATATCCTCGAAACCACCCCCGCCAAGGCGGAGATGGACGCGCTATCGGGCGAGATCGCCACGGCGGAAGAAACCGTGCAGCAGGCCTCCGCCGCTTTCGATAGCGCCGAGACCGCCCGCGCCGCGGCAGAAACCGCCGTCAGCGAAACCACCGAAACGCTGCAAAGCGTGCAGAAGAACTTCGCGCAGCTGACCGCCGAGGCGGAAGCGCTGCGCCGTATTCTCAAGAACCCGCAGGAAGGCTTCCAGCCCGTGCTGGACCTGCTCAACGTCGATGCCGGTCTTGAAAAAGCCCTCGCCGTCGCGCTGGGCGACGACCTGCAGGCCGCGCTCGACGGCAACGCGCCCATCTACTGGCGCGACCTGCCGCCTTATGAAGCGGCCTCCGCCCTGCCCGGCGCCGCCCGCCCGCTGTCGCAATCTGTGCGCGGGCCGCATGCGCTGGGCCGCATCCTCTCGCAGATCGGCCTCGTCGATACCGCCTCGGAAGCCGAAAGCCTGATGCCGCAGCTCCAGCCCGGCCAGTGCCTCGTCACGCAGGACGGCGGCGCATGGCGCTGGGACGGCCTCGTCGTCACGCCCGACGCCGAAAACGCCGCGGCCATCCGCCTGCAGCAGAAAAACCGCCTTGCCGAACTCGACGCCGAAATCGCCACGGTCGAAGCGCAGCTGAACGAGGCCCGCACGGCGTCCGACGCCGCCAGACAGACCCGCGGCGAAGCGGTCGAGACCCTGAACGCCGCACGTCAGGCGAACCGCCAGGCCGAGGAAACCTTGAGCGGGTTGCGCCGCCGCCACACTGCGCTGGGTGACCAGCTGACGGAAGTGACCGCGAAGCTCTCCGGCCTCACCGCCTCCATCGACAACGCCGCGCAGGAAATCGAGACCCTGACCGTCCAGCTGTCGGACGCGCGCAGCGCCTTCGCCGCCCTGCCCGACACGGCCGAAAGCCGCGAGACCATCGCGGCCATGAAAACCACGCTGGGCGAACAGCGCCAGACGATGGCCGAGCGTCAGGCGATCTACGCCGAGGTCCGCCGCGAAGGCGAGAACCGCGCCCGCCGCCTGCAGCAGATCGAAACCGAAAGCGCCAACTGGCAGGCCCGCATCGAGCGTATCGAGCTGCGCCTGATCGAGCTGCAAGACCGCATCACGCAGGCGAAGGAAGTTCTGGAACGCCTCGCCGAGCGCCCCGGCCAGATCGCCCTGGAAAAGCAGGACCTGATGACCCGCATTTCCGCCGCCGAGGAAAAACGGCAGCAATCGGCCGACCTGCTGATCTCCGCCGAAACCGCCGCCAATGACTTGCAGCGCGACCTGCGCGCGGCGGAAGCCGCCCTGTCGGACGCCCGCGAAGCCCGCGCCATGGCGCAGGCCAGCGTGAACACGACGCAGCACACGCAATCGGGCATCGAGGCTTCCATTCAGGAAAAATTCGCCTGCACGCCGGAGGAAATGGTCGGACGGCTCGAGCTGAACACCGAAGGCCTCGGCGAGATCGACGCCCTGCAGTCCAAGCTGGAACGCCTGCTGCGCGAGCGCGACAACATGGGCCCCGTCAACCTGCGCGCCGAAGTGGAAGCGCAGGAAATCACCGACAGCATGTCCACGATGGAAACCGAGCGCGACGACCTCGTCGCCGCCATCGACAAGCTGCGCGAGGGCATCGCCAAGCTGAACAAGGAAGCGCGCGAGCGCCTCTTGAGCGCCTTCGACACCGTCAACGCGCACTTCCAGAAGCTGTTCAGCCGGCTGTTCAACGGCGGTTCGGCCTACCTGAAGCTCATCGAGGCGGACGACCCGCTGGAATCGGGCCTTGAAATTTATGCGCAGCCGCCGGGCAAGAAGCCGGCCGTCCTCTCCCTGCTTTCGGGCGGCGAGCAGACGCTGACCTCCATCGCCCTCATCTTCGCGATGTTCCTGACCAACCCCGCGCCCATCTGCGTGCTGGACGAGGTCGATGCCCCGCTGGACGAAAGCAACGTCGATCGTTTCTGCACCCTGCTGGAAGACCTCGCGAAGGACGGCAAGACCCGCTTCATGGTCATCACCCACCACCGCATGACCATGGCCCGCATGGACCGCCTCTACGGGGTGACCATGAGCGAAAAAGGCGTCTCCCAGCTCGTCTCCGTCGATCTCGCGCAGCACGCGCTGCAACTCGACCAGCAGGCGGCGTAAGCGCAGGGCAGGCTGACGTCTCCCTATAGGTCTTTGTTAATACTGGATAAACCGTCCATATATTGACATAATTATAGAATCGCGGATAAAGTCATTCTCAGCTGATGGCTTTGTGGCGGGCGTGTTTTGCTCGAAGGCTCATCGTTTTCCTGCCCGCCGACTTTATGCAGACGCCATAACGGCAAAAGAGCCCGTCCCATCCGAAAGGACAAGGAGGGTTTTGTCATGGAAAACGATACGGGAAAACATACATCGTCCAGACTTCGCAAGATTTTCAACGCCGCATTGCTGTCGGTGACCGTCGGCGGCTACGCCATCGGCCTGCCCCTCGCCGTGGGCAGCATGTTCAGCGCCACGTCCCAAGACCACGCCAGCGCCATGACATGCAACGAGCAGACATGGAACGGGCAGCCTTGCACGCAAGAGCAAGTGCAAAGCCTCGTCGCCGTCAACGAAAACTATTTTCTGGCCTACACGGGCAGTACGTTTCTCGTTTTCGGCTCCCTCCCCCTCGCCTATAAATGGCATGAGCTGAGCCTGCGGGAGCGCGAAGAGGAAACGAAGAGAAAGTTCCAGCCGTCATCCTCCCGCCCGCGCGGTCCTGCCGCGTAAAAGAAAAAGGCCGCTGTTTCCCCAGCGGCCCTTTTGGTTGTTTAAGCATGAAACCCGTTATTTTTGCGGGCCTTTCGGCTTGCCTTTCCCGGCGTCGGTCTTGACGACCTTGCCCTCGGCGGGATCGTCCTTGCCGTATTTCACTTCGGCTTCGACAATCTCCTGAATGGCTTTTTCGAAGCCGGGGTCTTTCTTCGCGTAGTCCTTCAGCTTCTGCGCCGTATCGTCGGGCGCCAGCGCGGCGGCCAGCGTTTTCGTCTGCGAGGCATCGATGAAGTCCTGGAAGTCGCGGTTCCAGCGAAAGCCCAGCGATTGCAGGTATTGCGCCGCTTTCACGGGCGTATCGACGCCCTCCTCGAAGATCTCCCAAGTCGATTCCATCAACTCCGCGCATTTGGGCAGCAGGTCGTAGATGGGGCCGGTCTGGTCGCTGCAGCAGCCCTCTTCCTCGAAATAGCGGATGGGGGTGATCATGGCGGAAAGCATGTCGTCTTCTTCCGAGACGGCGAAGCAATAGCGGTTGGCCAGCGCCTTGCCCGCCTGCTTCACGAGGGCGTCGGGCACGCCGTAGGAGGCGTCGTCGTCATCGTAATCCGCGCCTTCCTCGTCGCCCATGATGATGCGCAGGGCCTTGTCCGCCGCCGCGTTCTTCGCGGGATCGGTCTCGACGTAAAGGCCGGACGCGGGGGCCGCGGGCTTCTGCGCGGCCTGCGCGAAACTTTCGGGGATGCGGATGTTGGCTTCGATATCCTTGCCCTTGACGTTGAAATAGCCCTGCTCCATCTCGGTCACCGTCAGGCGGCTGCCGGTCGCGCGGTTCTCGAACTCGCGCACCCACTGGCCGTCTGCGTTCTTTTTCTTGCTCAGGCGCTTCCAGTCGTCGGCGTCGCTCTCTGCGGCGTATTTGAAAACGAGCTTGAGGTAATCGCTGGTGGTGGGCTTGGACATGGCTTTTCCTTAGAATTAATTTCCGAAAGAAGCCATTATTAACATAACCAAAAGCGTCGCGCAACCCCTCAGAACGGCACGGCCCGGCAGCGCAAGTATTTATTTTTAAAAGATTATTTTTGTCCGCCTTCTTCCGGCGTATTTTTTTCTTCGCTCTTGTCCTCGTCCTTTTCCGCCGCCAGCCGCGCGGCGTCCGGCCGGGTGGCGTTATAGCCGAGGAAGGCGTGCACCCCGAAGAGGAAGAGCATCATGCCGAAAAAGCTCTGCACCCCCACGAGGAAGCGGATGGCGTTGGTGACGGGCACGATGTCGCCGTAGCCGAGGGTGGAGACCGTGACCATGGAAAAATACATGCTTTCCACGAAGGTCAGGTCGCGCGCCACGCCGCGGATGAGGAAATGGTGCACGGAGGACAGGTGCTCGATGATGCGGTAGATGGCGGCGAAGACGATGATGTTGAGCGAATAGAAGGTGAAAAAAGCGAAGGCGGGCTTGATGAGCCGCGCGTTGCTGGCGAAAAAGTCGCCGAACAGCACCCCGGTATCGACCATCATCAGCGTGAAGTCGCGGCTGGCGAAAAAGACGATGATGGCGATCATCCCCATCTCCGCCAGGAAAGCGCCGGCAAGGTGCGGCTCGGGCGCGTTCATGCGCGACTGGTGCAGCACGAAGGCGAAAACCCCGATGAGCGCGATGGGCAAAAGCCAGAGGAAGGAGCGCAGGAATTCGGCTTCCTTGATGTATTTTTGCGACTGGATGATCTCGCGGATTTCCTGCCGCCGGCGGATGGAGCCCGCCATGAAGGCCAGCAGCGGCATCAGAAAGCCCGTGGCGATATAGGTCCACGGCACCCCCATGAAAATGCTTTCCACGAAGAAGGTGAAGAAACACAGGTATATGGTGATGACATTGGCGAAGACGATGTTGAAGAAAGCCGAACGGCTGCCGAAGACCGCATGGAAAACGGTGACGAGGAAGACCACGGCGACGAGCGAGACGTAGAACAGCCCGATGGTCTCGTC
>WGNE01000048.1 GCA_016124645.1 Alphaproteobacteria bacterium | reverse complement strand
GGCGGACGCGCCGCCCGCGCCCGAAAAAATCCTGAGCGCCTTGTTCGCGGACTTCCCCGAGGCTCTTCCGGCATTGCTGAGCGCGAGGCGGACCGGCGAAAACCTGACGGAGGCGTTCTGCGGCGAGGCGTCCGCACCGGCGCTTTTGCAGCCCGCGCACGGGGTTTACGCGTCGGAGATGCTGTTCAGCGCCGCGCCTTCCTACAGCGGCATCAATCATGCCTTGCGGGAAATGCTGCGCGCCGCCGCCGTCGATTGGCCTGAAAACCGCCGTTTGCGCATCCTGGAGATCGCCGGAACAGCGAACAGCTTGCCGCATGACCTGAAAGACTGTCTGCCGCAAAACCGCGTCGATTACGTGATTGCCGAGGCGGATGCGGACCGGCATGCCGTGCTCAAGGCGGAATATCACGGGCACCCCTTCGTCACCGTCGCTTCGCTTGATGCGGAGGATGTGACGCTTTCCGCGGAGACCATGCTGCCCGCGGAATACGACGTGGTCATCGTCAATCATTATCTGCACCGCGCGCCGAACGTCATGGCGACGGCGGCCGCTCTGCGCCGTTTTCTGGCGAAGGGCGGGCGTCTTGTGCTGGCCGAGCGGCACCCCAGCTATGTCGCGGATTTTACCTTCGGGCCCGATCCGGCATGGTGGCGGACGACGGGTGCCGGCTATTCTTCGAGCCTGCGCGCGCCCGGCATGTGGGAAGCCCTGCTCAAGACGCAGGGGTTCGATGACGTCGGGCAGTTTATCGAGCAAGCGGACGGGGAAACGGAAACCGGGTCGTTTTTGCTGCTGGCGAGCAACCCGGAAAGCATTGTGCAAACGCCGGCTCCCGCGCCTTCGACATGGCTGCTGCTGGGCGGCGGCGATACCTTGTCGGCAAGCCTTGCGGAACGTCTGTCCGCCCGGTTAACGGCGCAGGGGCAGGCCGTCGAATTCGTGCAGGCGGAGGGCTCCGGCGATGCCGCGCAAATGACCCGGCTGTTGCAGCGCGCGCAGGAAGAGATGAACGCCGTCGAGCATGTCGTGTTCTTCGGTGCAATGAATGACGCGGCGGAACCCGCCTTGCCGACCAATGACGATACACGCTGCATGGATGCGCTGCACTTGGTGCAGGCCGTCGCAGCGCAGGGGAACGGAAAGCCGCGCCTGTGGTTCGTGACTTCCGGCGGCGCGCTGGTCACGGAACCGCGCGGGGACTGGGCGATCCATCCGGCCGCCGCGCCCCTGTGGGGGCTTGGACGGGTCGTCATGAACGAGGTGCCCGATTGCTCCTGCACGCTTATCGATATGGCTTGCGACGTGCGCGCGGACGAGGCCGTGGAACGGCTGCAAGCGGAGCTTTTGTTCCCCGATGATGAAAGGGAAATCGTGCTGTCCGCCGATGCGCGTTTTGCCTTGCGCCTCCAGCACGATGCACAGGAAAACGCCGGAACGTCGGCAGGCGCATCGGGCTTCCAGCTTGATTTTACCGTGCCGGGGCATCTGCGCAACCTGTCGTGGCTGCCGAAAGAGGAGCAGGCACTCGGCGAGGACGAGATCGAGGTCCGCCCTGCGGCCGTCGGCCTGAACTTCCGCGATATCATGTATGCGATGGGCCTGCTGCCAGACGAAGCCGTGGAGAACGGCTTTGCCGGCGCCACGCTTGGTCTTGAATTCGCGGGCACCATCACGCGCGTCGGCGCGAAGACGGGGGAATTCAGCGTCGGCGACGAAGTCATGGGCTTCGGTGCGGGCTGTTTTTCCAGCCATGTCGTGACGAAGGCCTGCGCGGTCACCAAAAAGCCCGAAGGCTGGACGTTTGCGCAAGCGGCGACAGTGCCGACCACTTTCTTCACGGCTTATTACGCCATCAAGCGCCTTGCCAACCTGCAGCCGGGCGAGCGCATCCTGATTCACGGCGCGGCCGGCGGCGTGGGCATTGCCGCGATACAGCTGGCCCGCTATCTGGGCGCCGAGATTTTCGCCACGGCGGGCACGGAGGAAAAGCGCGACTTCGTCCGCCTGCTGGGCGCCGACCACGTTCTGGATTCGCGCAGCCTTGATTTCGCGGACGACATCCTCGGGATTACCGGCGGCGAAGGCATCGACGTCGTTCTGAACTCGCTTTCCGGGGAAGCCATCAGCCGCAACCTGCGCGTCCTGAAGCCGTTCGGCCGTTTCCTCGAGCTGGGCAAGCGCGACTTTTACGAGAATACCCACATCGGCCTTGCGCCGTTCAGGAACAACATCAGCTACTTCGGCATAGACGCAGACCAGCTGCTTGTCTGCCAGCCGCACATCGCGCCGGTCGTCTTCGGCGAAGTCATGGCCTTGTTCGATTCCGGCGACCTGACGCCCTTGCCGTACAAAACATTCGCGGCGGAGCGCGTCGCCGACGCCTTTCGCTACATGCAGCAATCGCGGCATATCGGGAAAGTCGTGGTCGATCTGGCCGATGCCCGCGTGCCGGTGCAGCAACAGGATAACGCAATGGCCGCCAGCGCGCCCGGTCTTGCAGACGCAAATTCTTCTTACCTCGTGACGGGCGGGCTTGAGGGATTTGGCCTTGAAACCGCCTGCCGTCTGGCGACGCTGGGCGTGAAATCACTTGTCTTGCTGAGCCGCCGCGGGAAAGAGTCTCCGGGCGCGGCGGAGGCCGTGGCAAGGCTTGAAGCGCTGGGCGCGCAGGCGCATGTCTTCGCCTGCGACGTGAACGACCTTTCCGTGCTCGAGGTCGTGTTCGCCGCGATCAAGAAAGATCTGCCGCCCCTGAAAGGCATCGTGCACGCCGCCGCCGTCTTCGACGACGGGTTGCTGTCGAATATGGAAGAGGAGAGATTCTCCAGGGTTTTACAACCGAAGACGCTCGGCGCGTGGAACCTGCACAGTCTTTCGGCCGGGCTTCCGCTTGACCATTTCATCCTGTACTCATCCATTTCCACGCTGATCGGCAATCCGGGGCAGGGGAATTACGTGGCGGCGAACGCCTATCTGGAAGCGCTGGCTTCTTGGCGGCAAGCGTCCGGCCTGCCGGCGACTTGCATCAGCTGGGGGCCGATAGGGGATGCGGGCTATCTTTCCCGCAACGATGCGGTAAAGGAAAATCTGGCCAGCCGTCTCGGCGCGGCGCCCTTGAGCGTGCAGCAGGCGCTGGCGTTGCTGCCTTCCATCCTCGCGGAGAAGCGGCCGCACATCGCCATCGCCGATTTCAACCTCTTGTCGTTGGGAAGATTCCTGCCTTCGGCTTCCGGGCCCCGTTTCGAGGCTTTGCGCCATTTCATGGATGCAGGGGAAACTGCCAATGAAACGGACGATATCCTTGAATTGATCGCGGGAAAACCCCGGCAGGAAGTCCAGCAGATCGTTCAGGACATCATCGTGTCGGAAGTCGCCGGAATTTTGCGCGTCAGCTATGAGCGTGTTCACCTGACGCGGCCGCTGCAACAGCTGGGAATGGATTCTCTCATGGCCGTGGAGCTCGTTATCGCCCTTGAGCAAAGGTTTGGCGTCAGCTTGCCGGCGATGGCGATGAGCGACGATCAGGCGAATATTGAACGCATCAGCGCCCGCATCGCCGATAAGCTCTGCGGCGAGGAAACGGCGGATAACGCGGACAACATCGAGGATCTGGTCAGTGCGATGGCCGCGCAGCATATCGGCGAGGTTTCGGAGCAGGATTTGTCCGAAACCATCGAAGAGGTCCGGGAGCGCTCTTTGGAAAAAGGGCGGCTTATATCATGAAAAAGACCAGGGCCGGCCTTTCCGGGAAAGAGCGCACGGATATCCTTCAGCGGTTCAGGGGACGCAAGAGGCAGGACGCCGCCGCGGCAGAGCATTCCGCGGAGGATGCGCCGGAATTCCCCCGCGCTGACGACGCATTTTGCCGTTTTGACAAATTTCCCGGTTACGAAAGAATGCTTGTGCCGCAGGTTGCCGCAAAGCGTCTGGGGCTGGCCAACCCGTTTTTCAAGGTGCATGAGGGCACGGCGGGCGCGACCACGCAGATCGACGGTCGTCAGTTCATCAATTTTTCGAGCTATAACTATCTGGGGCTTGCGGGGCACCCGAGGGTCAACAAGGCCGCCAAGGACGCGATAGACCGTTACGGCACATCGGCTTCCGCCAGCCGCCTCGTCGCCGGCGAGCGTCCCATACAGCGCGAGCTGGAAGAAGAACTGGCCGCCTTCTACGGCGTCGAGGATTGCGTCGTCTTCGTCAGCGGCCATGCGACGAACGTCACGACGATCGGCTACCTGTTCGGCCCCAAGGATCTGGTCATCCACGATGCCCTGATCCACAACAGCGTTCTGGAAGGCGCCCGGCTGTCCGGCGCGGCGCGACGCTCCTTTCCCCACAACGACTTCGCCGCGCTTGATAAAATCCTCGCTGAAATACGCGGCCGGTTCGAGCGTGTCCTCATCGTCATCGAAGGGCTTTACAGCATGGACGGCGATATACCGGACCTGCCGCGTTTCATCGACATCAAGAACCGCTACAAGGCCTTCCTGATGGTGGATGAAGCCCATTCTCTGGGCGTGCTGGGGCGGAACGGCAGGGGGCTGGGCGAGCACTTCGGCGTCGAGGGCGCCGCGGTGGATATCTGGATGGGCACCCTGAGCAAGACGCTGGCAGGCTGCGGCGGTTATATCTGCGGTGAAAGCGCGCTGGTCCAGCATTTGAAATATGCAAGCCCCGGCTTTGTCTATAGCGTCGGCATCTCGCCCCCGCTGGCGGCGGCCTCGCTCGAGGCGTTGAAGATATTGCAGGAAGAACCGGCGATGACCGCAGGACTGCGCGCGCGGGCGAAACAGTTCCTGCGGCTTGCGAAGGAATGCAATCTGGATACGGGTCTTTCCGCGGGCTATTCCGTCGTGCCGGTGCTTATCGGGAACTCGCTCAAGGCCGCCAAGATTTCCAACCAGTTGTTTGAACGGGGGATAAATGTTCAGCCCATCATTCCCCCGGCGGTTGAAGAGCGCAGTGCGCGTTTGCGCTTTTTTGTGACAAGCCAGCATACGGAAGGGCAGATCGCCGCCACGGTCGATGCCCTGAAGGGGCTTGTTTAGTTGAGGTTACGGGAAGGTACGGTTTCATGTCATTGACCCCTGTCATACTTTGCGGCGGTTCCGGTTCACGGCTCTGGCCCGTATCGCGTGACTTGCATCCCAAGCCTTTCATCCGCCTTGGCGACGGGCTGAGCTTTTTTCAAAAAGCCTATCTGCGCGCCATGCGGATGCCGGACGTCAGTGAAATCATCACCGTGACCAACAAGGCTTTTTTCGCGAGGATTGAGGGCGAGATTGCGGAGCTTGCGCAAAAAGCGGCATCCGGCACCTGTATTCTCGAACCCGTGGGGCGCAATACGGCTCCCGCCGTCGCGGCGGCTGCGCTTCTGGCCGTGGAGCGGGATCCCGATGCGATGTTGCTTGTCCTTGCGGCGGATCACGTCATCTCCGATCAGGCCGCGTTCGAGCGGGCCGTCGAAAGGGCGAAGGCACTGGCGGTGGATGGCATGATCGTCACTTTCGGCATCAGCCCGCATGCGCCGGAAACCGGCTATGGCTATATCGAAGCCGAAGGCAATGACGTGCTGCGGTTTGTTGAAAAACCGGATGCCCAAACGGCGCGCGAATATCTTGAAACCGGCCGGTTTTACTGGAATTCCGGCATGGTTTGCTTCAGGGCGGAGGCCATGATCCGGGAAATGCAGGCCTTGTGCCCCGAAATCCTGGACGCGGTCCGTTCCTGTCTTTCCCTCTCGGAAACGCACAAATCCGCGAGTGACGTGACCTGCGTTCTGGATGCGGCAAGTTTCTCCGCCGTGCCGCAAAACTCGCTTGACTATGCGGTCATGGAAAAATCGCGGCGCGTGGCGGTGGTGCCTTGCGATATCGGCTGGAACGATATCGGCTGCTGGAACATGATGGGAGACTTGCTCGAGGCGGACGCAGACGGCAACCGCGTCGAGGGACAGGCCCTGCTTCACGGCGTTTCGCAATGTCACGTCTGGAGCTCCGGGCGGGTTGTCGGGCTGGTCGGCGTTGACAACCTTGCCATCATCGATACGGCCGACGCCTTGCTGGTCGTCAATAAAGACCGCTCACAGGACGTCAGGCATATTTACGCCAGACTCAAGGCGAGCGGACACGACAGCCATATCCGGCACCGCGTCGAGGACTTTGCCTGGGGAACCTCCACCATCCTTGAAGCAGGAGAGGGGTTCGACGTCAGGCGCATCGTCATCAAACCGGGTGTCCAGCACGTCTTTCAACCTAGACCGGAAGAAAACAGGCATCTGGCGGTGGTGAGCGGGAAGGGGGTTTTTTCTCTCGATGCGGCGGCGCCGGCGGAAAAAGAAGCCATGAGCATACCTGCGGGCAGCGCTTGCCGCATAGCGAATACCGGGACTTGCGCGCTTGTGATGATCCAGACGCAAAGCGGTATTCACCGCCGCGCGGCCGAAACCGACGCCCCCCGGAACAATGACAGAGATTTGAAGGTTACAGCATGATTATCAAGCTTTTCTTTAACAAGCTGTTTCTTGCGACCGTCGTCGTGCCGACGCTTTTGGCGGCCGTGTATTACGGCCTGATCGCTTCGGATGTTTACATCTCGGAAAGCAGTTTTGTCGTGCGCAGTCCCCAGCAGGTCAACACGTCCCTTCTGGGAGACCTGTTTCAGGGCGCGGGATTTTCCCGGTCGCAGGACGGTTCCTACGCCGTCAAGGGCTTCATTGAATCGCGCGATGCGCTGACGGGGCTGGACAAGGACCTTCATGTCAAGCAGCTGTATTCCGACAAGTCGATCGATATACTCAGCCGGTTTCCGGGCCTGGACTGGGACGACAGCTTCGAAAACTTTTTCCAGTACTACCAGAAGCATATTTTTGATGTGGAGGTCGATTCATCCTCGACCATTACCACGCTGACGACGCGGGCCTATAGCGCGGAAGACGCCTATCGCATTAACCAATATCTTCTCGATAAAAGCGAAGATCTCATAAACAAGCTCAATCAGCGCGGACAGCAGGATTTGATCGAGTTCTCCACACGGGAGGTGAAAGACGCCGAGGCGCAGGACAAGAAAGCGGCGCTCGCCCTGGCGAAGTATCGTAACGAGAACAGCGTCATCGACCCGGAAGCGCAAGCCTCCATCCCCTTGCAGCAAATCAGCAAGCTGCAGGACGAAGTGATTTCAACCAAGTCCCAGATTATCCAGCTGGAAACGGTTGCAAAAAACAGCCCGGCCTTGCCTTCGCTGCGCGAGCGCAACCGGCTGCTGCAGCGCGAAATAAAAGATACGTCGGGACGCATCGCGGGCGAGGGCGACAGCTCGCTTGCCAGCAAGGCCACTGAATTCAAGCGGCTGGAGCTGGAAAAGGAATTCGCCGATAAAATGCTTTCTCTGGCGCTCGGCTCCCTTGAACAGGCGCGCAACGACGCCCAGCGCAAGCAGCAATATCTGGAGCGCATCTCCGCGCCGAGCAAGCCCGACGAACCCATGGAACCGCGCAGGCTGTATATGGTCTTCGGGGTGTTCATGCTGGGCATGGTTTCATGGGGCGTGCTGGCCATGATGATCGCGGGCATCAGGGAACATCAGGAGTAATTGACGGATTATGCGCGTATCGCTTCGCAGATCTATGGCCATTCAGGGGCGCGTCCTTGGCGCGCTGCTGCTGCGTGAAGTCATCACGCGGTATGGACGGCACAACATAGGCCTGCTGTGGCTTTTTCTGGAGCCGATGCTCTACACGCTTGTGGTTACGGCCATCTGGTATTTCGTCAAGCTGAATATGCTGAACAACATTCCCATCGTGGCTTTCGCCGTCACGGGGTTTTCGGCTCTCGCGTTGTGGCGCAATACGTCCAGCCGCTCCATGACGGCGGTCATCGTCAACTCAAGCCTGACGTATCACCGGAATGTCCAGGTTCTTGACCTCGTGCTGTCCAGGGGGCTGCTTGAGCTGGTCGGCGCGACTGTCTCTTTCGCCCTGCTGACGATCGTCGCTTGCCTGACAGGGGTGATGGAATGGCCCGCGGATATCATTCTGCTCCTGCAAGGCTGGCTGCTGCTGGGGTGGTTCGGGATGGCGCTGGGCTTCATTATGTGCGCCATGTCCGAGCGTTTCGAGGCCTTCGAGAGGATCTGGCAGGCGGTCCAGTATCCCATACAGATGGCTTCCGGTATTTTCTTCATGGTCGATTGGCTGCCGACGCATGCGCAGGAAGCCGTGCTGTGGGTGCCCATGGTGCATGGTATGGAGATGATCCGCCACGGCTATTTCGGCAACGCCGTCGCAACATATGAGAGCCCCATGTACCTTATCGTGGTGAATATGGTGATGACGTTGGTGGGCCTGATGATGCTGGAAGACACCAGCCGGAAGCTGGAGCCCTGATGATCAAGCTGGAACAAATCAGAAAAGTCTATAAGACGCGCGGCGGCTACCACACCGTTCTCGACGGCATCGACCTGACGATCAACCCCGGCGAGAAAATCGGCATTCTGGGCGCCAACGGCTCCGGGAAATCGACGCTTATCCGCATTCTCAGCGGCGCCGAGATGCCGACGGACGGGCAGGTTCACCGCGGCATGAGCCTTTCGTGGCCCTTGGCTTTCGGGGGGGCGTTCCAGTCCCACCTGACCGGACTGGACAACCTTAAATTCATCTGCCGCGTCTATGGCCTGAATTACCGTGACAGGCGGGAATACGTCGAAGATTTCTCGGAACTCGGCAAGTACATGCGCGAGCCGGTGAAGTCCTATTCCTCGGGCATGCGCGCGCGTCTTGCCTTCGCCATTTCCATGGCGGTGGAGTTCGACTGCTTCCTTATCGATGAAATCATCTCTGTGGGCGACGCGCGTTTCCACGCCAAGTGCGAGAACGAGCTGTTCGTCAAGCGCAAAGACCGCGCCTGCGTCCTCGTCTCCCACCAGGCGAAAAACATCCGCGAGTATTGCACCCGCGCCGTCGTCCTGAAGGGGGGAAAACTGACCTGCTTCGACACCATTGATTCCGCTTACGCGTATTACAAGGAAGTGACCGGATGAGCGAGAAGATATCCGACATGAAAGCAGACATGGCGCCCCAGGTTCTCGGGGTCAGCGCCTCCGACGACTTCGCCGAAATGACCCTGCGGTCGCTCTTGGTTCTGGATGACGAAGACTTTATCTATGCGGCTTACCGAACAATCTTGAACCGCGGTCCCGACCCCGAGGGCTTGGAATACTTCCAAGGCCGCCTGCAAGAAGGTTTTTCGAGAATGGGTGTTCTGGCGCAGCTGCGTTTTTCCCGGGAGGGAAAAGCATGCCGCACCGGGCTCCCGGAATTCGATGCGGCGATCCGGCAATTCAGGAGAACGCAGTGGCCCGTCCTGGGCTGGTTCGTCAGGCTTTATAGAAGCGCGCGCTGGCCTGTTCTGGGCTGGTTCGTCAGGCAGTATAAAAAAACGCAGTGGCCTGTTCTGGGCTGGCTTATCAGGCGGTATGGCGGCGCAAAAGATATCGGGCAATCGGATCCGGTAACCTTGAAATGCATTTCTCCGCAAACGCAGGATATTTACCTGAAATTGAAAGCAACGCTCAATCGCCATGTATAAAACAGCATTGAACATCACGCGAGGGGGCTTTGATGCGTATCGTACTTGACCTCCAGGGTGCGCAGACGGACAGCCGTTTGAGGGGCATCGGGCGCTATTCCCTTTCATTCGCGCAAGCAATTGCGCGCAACAAAGGCATTCATGATGTCTTCATCGTTCTCAACGGGCTCTTCCCCGATACGGTAGAGCCGATCCGTGCCGCTTTCGAAGGCCTGTTGCCGCAGGAGAATATTTTTGTATGGCAGGCCGCGGGGCCGGTTATCAGCTCTGATCCGAGGAATATGTGGCGTCTGCATACGGCCGAGCTTGTGCGCGAGTCTTTGATAGAAAGCCTGAGGCCCGATATCGTCCATCTTTCCAGCGTGATCGAGGGCTATCAGGAAAACGCCGTCATGAGCATCGGCCTCCTGAGCGGCTCGTCCATCCCCACGGCCGCGACCCTGTACGATTTGATTCCGCTGATGTATCCCGAGCATTACCTGAAGCCGGATCCCGCTTATGCGGATTTTTACAAGCAGCGGCTCGCCATCTTGAAAAAAGCGGATCATTACCTTGCCATATCGGAATCCGCGCAGCGCGACGCAATTGAACATTTGAGGGTATCCGCCGACGATACGGTCAATATTTCGGCCGCGGCGGACGACCGGTTCAGGCCGCTTGATCTTCCGGCGCCCGAAGAAGAGAGCCTCCGCCGGCGTATGGGATTGACCCGTCCGTTCATCATGTATGCGGGAACGCCGGATGCACGGAAAAATCACATGCGATTGATCAAGGCCTATTCGCTTTTGCCAAAAGAGGCCAGAAAAGGCCATCAGCTGGCTCTCGTCGGTTATTTGCCCGATTCCGCTGAAAAGAAGTTTTTGAAGCAGCTTAAAAAATGCGGTCTGAAAACGTCCGATGTGGTGATGACCGGCGCGGTGACGGACGACGAGATCGTGCAATTATACAATCTGTGCGAATTTTTCGTCTTCCCCTCGTGGCATGAAGGTTTCGGCTTGCCTGCCTTGGAGGCGATGTCCTGCGGAACGCCCGTCATCGCGGCGAATACTTCCAGCCTGCCGGAAGTGGTCGGACGGGAAGATGCCTTGTTCGATCCTTTCGACGAGGCGGATATTGCCCGGAAGATGGCCGAAATGATCGGGAACGGAAAGTTGCGTGATGGCTTGTCGCGTCACGGCCTTGCGCGGGCGCGGAACTTTTCATGGGACAAGACCGCCCTGCGCGCGATAGAGGCTTTCGAGGGATGGCATGCGGAACGGGCAAAGGCCGAAGTGGTGCCCATCATGCAACCGAGCCTGTCTAAGATATCTTCCGAACAGCACCTCATCGAAATGATTTCACGGATGAACTTGATGCCGGTGGAAGAGCGCGATTTGCTGAAAACCGCCGAAGCCATTGTCAAGAACCGGCCTGCCGCCAGCAACAAGACACTGCTGGTGGACGTATCCGAGCTTGTTCAAACGGACGCCGGAACGGGGATACAGCGCGTCGTTCGCTCTGTCTTGTCGGAACTGATGAAGAACCCGCCCGAGGGATACGCGGTAGAGCCCGTTTATGCCACGCTGGGCAGGCACGGCTATCGCTATGCGCGCAATTTTACGCGGGAATATCTGGGGCAGGCCGTTTCGGCGGCCGAGGATGATTACGTGGATGTCCGCGCGGGCGACGTTTTCCTCGGGCTTGACTGGCCCTCCCATGTGGTGAGGTATCATAAGGATTATTTGCTGGAGTGGCGCAGACGAGGCGTCAGGATATTTTTCGTCGTTTACGACCTGCTGCCTGTCCAGCATCCGCAGTTCTTCCGAAATGGCGCAGCGCAAAACCACCAGAGCTGGTGCGAGACGATCAGTCATTTCGACGGCGCCCTGTGCATATCGCGCGCTGTCGCGGACGATTTTCACGACTGGCTGCAGGCCCTTGGCCCCAAGGGGAACCGCCGCCCGTTTTCCATCAACTGGTTCCATCTGGGCGCGGATATCAAGGCAGCGCCCGTCCCGTCCTCCACGCCCGCGAAGGGCGCAGACGGGAAAATGCGCCCGGCGCAGGCGGGGCGGCCCTCTTTCCTTATGGTCGGCACCATCGAGCCGCGCAAGGGCCATGCGCAGGTTTTGCAAGCATTCGAACTGCTTTGGAAGCAAGGCGTGGACGTCAATCTTGTCATCATCGGCAAGGAAGGGTGGATGGTCGATAAGCTGGCATCCAAACTGCGTCATCATCGCGAGCTCGGCCAGCGCCTTTTCTGGCTGGACAAGGCGAGCGACAAGGAGCTGATGGAGGCCTATGCCGCGTCCACATGCCTGATCGCCGCTTCCGAAGGAGAGGGGTTCGGGCTGCCCTTGATCGAGGCCGCGCACCAGAAGCTGCCCATCATCGCGCGCGATCTTCCGGTGTTTCTCGAGGTGGCGGGCGAACATGCTTTTTATTTTTCCGGCCTGAAACCCGAGGCCTTGGCGACGGGAATACGCGAATGGCTGATGCTCGACAGCGCCGGCAAAGCGCCGCGGTCTGAGGGCATGCCGTGGCTGACATGGCGGCAAAGCACCGAAAGCCTGACGGCGGCGCTTCTGGGCGGAAAGGCTTACAAGACCTGGAACCCGGGCGACAGGCGCAGCGGCGAGGTTCAGGCAACGGACACGATGCCCGGGAAAGTGAAACAGGTACGGAAATGACCATGAAATCGGCTTTAATCACCGGCATAACGGGGCAGGACGGCGCTTATCTGGCCGAGCTGCTGCTGGGCAAGGGATATCAGGTCTATGGCGCCTATCGCCGGACGAGCACGGCGAATTTCTGGCGGATCGAGGAACTGGGGCTCGGCGATAACCCCAACCTGCATCTGGTCGAGTTCGACATCACCGACCTTTCCACCTGCGTCAGGCTGCTGCAGAAAATCGACGTGTCCGAGATCTACAATCTGGCCGCCCAGAGCTTTGTCGGCGTGTCGTTCGAGCAGCCCGTCGCCACGGCCAATATTACCGGCATCGGCGCGGTCAACCTGCTGGAGGCCATCCGCATCGTCAATCCTTCCATTCGCTTCTATCAGGCCAGCACGTCGGAGATGTTCGGCAAGGTGCAGGCCGTTCCGCAGTCCGAAACCACGCCTTTTTATCCGCGCAGCCCTTACGGCGTCGCCAAGCTCTATGCCCACTGGATGACGATCAATTACCGCGAAAGCTACGGCATCTTCGGCTGCTGCGGCCTTTTGTTCAACCACGAGTCCCCGCTTCGGGGCCTTGAATTCGTCACGCGCAAAATCACGGACGGCATGGCGAAGATCAGGCTCGGCAAGCAGGACGTGCTGGAGCTGGGCAACATGGACGCCAAGCGGGACTGGGGTTTTGCCAAGGAATATGTGGAAGGCATGTGGCGCATGCTGCAGGCGGACAAGCCCGATGTGTACGTGCTGGCGACGAACCGCACGGAAACGGTGCGGGATTTCGTGACGATGGCCGCCAAGGGAGCCGGGTTCGAGCTCGCCTGGGAAGGCACGGGAGAGGACGAAGTGGCCCGGGACGCGAAGACCGGCAAAACGCTGGTGCGGGTCAACCCCAGATTTTTCCGTCCTGCGGAAGTGGAGCAGCTGGTGGGCAACGCGGAAAAGGCCCGTCGCGAACTGGGCTGGGAACCCCGCACCACGCTGGAGCAGCTTTGCCAGATGATGGTGGAGGCGGATATCCACCGCAATGAAACGGGCTTTGTTTTTTAAAGGATAAGGAAGATGACGGGTCGTCACAACGCCATGCAAGAGGTTCAGCTTGAAACGTCCATCAACTACGTTGTCGGCGTCAGCTGGCCGCGCAGCGGTCATCATCTGTTGACGCGCATTCTGCAGAAATATATCGGGGAACGCTTCGTTTACTGCCCGCACTACTCCAAGGAACGCGGCATGGGGCACTACAATATGGCGAATTGCTGCGACAACGAATTATGCGCTAGTCAGGGAGAAGTGCATTATTGCAAGAACCATGATTTTAAATTCAATATCCCCAAGGTGGCGGGCGCGCGCTATCTGGTGCAATACAGGGCGTTCCTGCCCGCCGTCGTTTCCGATTTCGAGCTTTATGTCAGGGCCGGCGGTGCCGATACGCCCGAACATTTCAAATGCTTTTCAATGACGAAGGCATATAACTATAAAAGATTCGTGCGCAAGTGGGTGGAGCCGGAAGACGAAGGAATCCAGAAGCTCATGGTGCCCTATGAAAACCTGACCAAGAATACCGAAGAGATGCTTGTGCAGGCCCTGACGTTTTTCGGCCTTGGAGAGGATATAGACCGCCAACGGTTGCGGGATATCATCGCGAATATCGCCAAAAAAACCGTCATGGACAAGGAGATCGTCACCTCCCACCAGTTTGGCGTTCGCGACACGCGCAAGATCGAAGATTTCCGCTTTTATACACCTGGCTGGTTTCAGGAACTGGAACGGATTGTAAACAGCGATCTTCCGCCGGAAGAGCTTTTAATAGAGGAATTCAAGCTGGTCGATTTCAACGGGCGGATGCTGGCGCCAAAGCGCGTCGCTCCCATGTCCGTCGGCGAAAAAACAGGTATAGAGGTGGAAATCATAAACGCCACTGACCGCGCGTGGAGAAACAATCCCGTTCTGCCGATTAAACTGTCCTACCACTGGGTGACCGCTTTCGGAAAGCCCGTGATCTTTGACGGGCTTCGGACCGACTTGCCGAAGGAGGGAATATTCCCCGGCCAGACGTCGCCTGCCCGGATGTCCGTGGAAGCTCCGCCTCAGGCGGGAACATATACTCTGGTTCTGACGCTTGTGCAGGAAAGCGTCAGCTGGTTTGAAAACGAAGGCTTCAAGCCGGCCGTCCTCAAAGTGAAGGTCAGGAACGACCAGCGCCCGCCGCGCGATCGGAATGAATGATGAAAAGCCTTAAAGCTTTCCCCGGACGCGTCATCTTCGACCATATCCCCAAGACGGCCGGAACAGCCGTCAACTCCTGGCTGACGGAAGCGCTGGGAACGGGGTGCATAACGCAACCGCTGGCCGGCGGCGGGCAGCATCGTGAATTAATCCGGGCATACGGGGGCGACTATTCGATCATCTCCAGCCATGTCTCTTTTATTCCCGGTGAAGGTTTTGATCCGCGCTATCAGTACATGACCTGCCTGCGCGAGCCGGTGGACCGCGTCATCTCCTGGCTTTATTTCGTCGTAAGCAACGAAGCGGGCACGCCGTCCGAGTATTCGGGAGCCAAGCTCTTTTTGGAGGGGAAGGGCGGTGCGGATTTTCCCGGCGCGGAAAACATAAGCAACTACACGACTGAACATTTCTGCCGGATATTCTCCGCAAATCCGCAATCCGACGATGAAAAAGTCGAAAACGCCTTTGCCGCGATCCGACAATATGATGTCGTCGGCATATACGAGGATATGCCGCGTTTTATCGCCGATATAGCCCGGCTGATACGCATTCCCGCCTCGGAACAGATTAACCGCAGGAACGTCACGAGCGACCGCCCGGATAGCCGGCAGCTGGCGCCTTCCTTAAGAAAGCGTATCGTCGCCTTGAACCGGCTGGACTTGCGCCTGCATGAGAGAATACGCGCATGGAAAGCATCGATGCAGGACAATGATGCGCATTCCTCGGGGGATGTCCCGGCCGTGGTGGAATGGCAAAAGCATGAAGAAACAGGGTACATAGCCCCTATGACGAAGGTTAAGGGAAACATCTTCGTTAGCGGCGTTGCGCCGGAAAGCCTGGCAGCCGGATCGAAATCCCGTATCGATGTGGAGATCGTCAATGCAGATGATGCGGCATGGGTCGGTGACAGGCTGCGCCCTCTCACGGCGTCTTACCATTGGCTGGAATCCTCCGGCGAGATGTTGACCTTCAACGGCCTTCGCACACCATTGCCGACGGAAAAGATCATGCCCGGTAAAAAATTGCCGTTGAGCATGCAGGTACAGGCGCCGGAAAACACGGGAACATACCAACTCGTCCTGACACTCGTGCAGGAAAACGTCACATGGCTCGAAAACATCGGTTTTGAGCCGGCTGTCCTTAACATTGAAGTAACCGGATAAACGGAAAGGCGGGAGCACATGGCCAAACGCGCGCTGATTACCGGAGCAGGGGGATTTACCGGCAGGTATCTGGCACAGGAACTTTCCGGCGCGGGATACGATGTGGCGGGGCTTGCGCTCAAGGAGCCGGATACTGAAATCCCCGGCGTCGGCGCAATGCACCTTTGCGATCTTGCCGATGCGGGCGGGCTCGCAAAAGTCGTGAAGGAGGTTCGGCCGGATGTGGTGGCGCACCTCGCGGCCATTTCTTTCGTGGCGCATGGCGACGCGGACGAAATATACCGCACCAATATCATGGGCACCCGCAACCTGCTGGAGGCGTTGGGCCAGCCCGGTCAAGCCCCGCGGTCCGTTCTGCTGGCCAGCAGCGCCAGCGTTTACGGCAACGCGGGCGGCGGCGTTCTGGACGAGGATACGCCGCCCGCGCCCGCCAATGATTACGCTGTCAGCAAGCTTGCCATGGAATATATGGCGAAACTATATGCCGGCCGCCTGCCGCTCATCATCACGCGCCCGTTCAATTATACCGGCGTCGGACAGGCGGAAAACTTCCTGCTGCCCAAGATCGTGAGCCATGTCCTGCGCGCCGCGCCGCTGATCGAACTGGGCAATCTGGATGTCGCGCGCGATTTTTCCGATGTGCGCACCGTCGTGCAGTGCTACAGGCGGCTGCTGGAATGCGAAACGGCCGCGGGCGGCACTTTCAACATTTGTTCCGGCAAGGCCCATACGCTTCAAGAAGTGCTCGACATGGTGCGGGGGATTTCGGGCCATGATTTCGAGGTAAGGGTCAACCCCGCCTTCGTCCGGCAAAACGAGATAAAGCGGCTTCTGGGCAGCCGTGACAGGCTGGTGGCGATGGTGGGAGAGGTATCCGATATCCCACTGAATGAGACGCTCCGATGGATGCTGGGGCAAAGTGCTGCGATGCAGGGCTGAAGTTGGCGACGTTAAGGAAATAAATGAGCGGTTCACTTGAGTTTACTGCGGGAAAGTTGTATTGAAAATCAAGTCTATGCATAAAGAAATACCCCCGTTGAGAAGACTGCGGGGACCTAATTGCGAGTCATGGCACGGGAATATGAACAACCCAGGTTCCGGCGTTAAAGTAAAACAGCCCTGTTCTTTCTGGCGCGCTCTGCGGCTTATGCTCGTATGGGCTGGCACGGCCAGTCTGGCCGGGTGCTCCGGCACGCCCACGTTCCTGCCGTCTTCAGGGCCGGACAAGATGCAGGTCGAAACAAAAAGCCTCTTGAGTTCCTCGGTGAAGATCATCGACATAAACGATGACGTGGCGCGCCGCGTTTCCGAGGCACGGAAAAAAACCCTGTTTTCCGAAGTTTTCGGCGACGATCAGGCGACGGATTATTCCGTCGGCGCGGGGGATTTGCTGTCCGTCGTTATCTGGGAAGCCCAGCCCTCCGCGCTTTTCATGACGCCGGTGACGAAGCTTCCTCCGCAAATGGTGGAGCGGAATGGAAAGATCGACGTTCCCTTTGCGGGCCAGATACAGGCGGCCGGCAAGTCTCCGCATCAGATCGAGACCGAAATCGTCAAACGCCTCCATAACAAGGCGCATCAGCCGCAGGTGCTTGTCCAGGTGGCGCATAATTTTTCTTCCAACGTGACCGTCGTCGGGGAAGTCGGGCAAAGTACGCGCATGCAGCTGACCGCCAAGGGCGAACGCTTGCTGGATGCGCTGGCCATGGCGGGCGGCGTGCGGCAGGCGTTCGATAAGATGACAATCCAGATCACCCGCAACGGGAAAGCGGAATCCATGCCGCTTTCCTCGATCACGCGGGACCCCAAGCAAAACATCTACCTGAACGCCGGCGACGTCGTGACCGCACTGTACCAGCCCTTGAGCTTCACGGCCATGGGCGCGACGGGACAGACCCGCACGGGGCAAAGCTCCGAGATCAACTTCGAGGCGAAGGGCATCACATTGTCGCAGGCGATAGGCCGGATTGGCGGTCTTTCGGATGATCTGGCGGATCCGCAGGGGATATTCATCTTCCGTTTCGAAGACCCGGCGGCCGTCGAGGACGACGACGGCAAGCCCCTGCCGCACAACGCGGACGGCAAGGTGCCCGTGGTGTACCGTCTCGACCTGAAGGACCCGGGTTCTTTCCTGATCGCGCAGAATTTTCCGGTGCGCGACAAGGATATTATTTACATCGCGGACGCGCCGGCCGTGGAATTCCAGAAGTTCATGAATATCCTCTTTACGTCGGTCTTCTCGATCAACAGGCTGATGCATCTTTGACGGGCCGCGCATGACACAAGAAGTCATCCTTGATGTTACCCGGCTTTTCGGACGGGCGTTGCGCGGGTGGATGCCCACCGGCATAGACCGCGTCATTCTTGCCTATATAGAGAAATACGGCGCCCATACCCGCGCGCTGGTGCGCTTTGCGGGCCGCTGGGTCGTGCTGGATGCGGAGGATTCTCAGCGCGTCTTTACGGCGTTGCGCAAGCCCGGGCTGAAGCTTCCTGCGCGCATATGGCTCTGTCTGGCGCGCGGCTACGCGCAGAGCTGGGCGGGCAATACGGCTTCCGGCACTTTGCTCCATGTCGGGCACGACGGACTGGATCACCCAAGCTATGGCAGGGAGGTGCGCCGCAGAAAACTGCGGGCTTTCTTCGGCTTGCACGATCTCATCCCGATTACGCATCCAGAATATTGCCGTCCGGGCGAAGCCGAAAAACATCGCAAGCGGCTGGAAACCATGGTGACGGCGGGTAGGGGGCTGATCATCAGCTCCGCCGCCACCAAGTCGGCTCTCGAGGATTTTGCCGCCCGGCAAGGATGGCCGCTGCCGCCCGGCGCCGTCGCCCCGCTGGCGCCCGGCAGCCTGCCGCCGCCCGGTGAGGAACCCCTGCTGCAGGGCCCGTATTTCGTAACGCTGGGCACGATCGAGCCGCGCAAGAACCACTTGTTCCTGCTGCATGTATGGCGGCGGATGGTGGAAGAGCTGGGAGACGCGGCGCCAAAGCTTGTCGTCATCGGCCAGCGCGGCTGGGAGTGCGAGCAGGTGATCGACATGCTTGACCGCTGCGACGCCTTGAAGGGTTTCGTGATAGAAAAGCCGCGTTGCAGCGATGTCGAGCTCGCGACCTATCTGCGCCATGCCCGCGCCCTGCTTTTCCCTTCCTTTACGGAAGGGTTCGGATTGCCGCTGATAGAGGCGTTGATGATGGGTGTGCCCGCCATCGCATCGGACCTGCCGGTTTTCCGCGAGTTCGCGGGGGAGATACCCGAATATCTGGACCCCGTCGATGGTCTGGGGTGGAAGCGGATGATCCTCGAATACGCGCCCGCCGCCAGCGCCCGCTATCAGGCGCAATGCGCGCGCATTCAAGGCTATGCCGCCCCGGTCTGGAAAAACCATTTCACCGTGGTGGACGCCTTCCTGAAAGAGATGGACAAGGCTGCGTAAGCGCTAGGAAGCTGTTTTCAGGCCCTCTGTCTCGTCGCCTGCGGGGATGCCCGCCAAGCCGACGGTTTCGTTATAGAGCCTTTCGGCGGCGGCATGGGCGGCGGCGCTCATGCCGGGCTCGATGAAGAAGCCGCCGCGTATCTGGATGGTGGCCGCCATCGCATTGATGAGCGCGTCCACAAGCGCCGGATCGGGCGGCCGGGCATCGCCCCAATAATCGTCGAGCGCGTTTTGGGACGTGAGGCCGGGCATGTCGTATATCGCATCGCCCAGCGTTTTCACGGGGCATCCCAGTTGCAAGGCGCGGATGCCGGATGTGCTGTTGACGGTAATCATGCCGGCGGCCCCCATGATCATCGCGTCAAGGTCGCCGCCGTCGAAATAGTCCACGCGGTCTTCGATGCCAAGATCCCGCGCCAGACGCATGACAAGCTTTTTCCAGTTCTTGAGACAGGGGTCCCATGGGTGGACCTTGACCAGCAGGCGCGTGCCGGATTCCGCGTGCGCGGCGAAAGATTCCAGCACCGTCCTTATGCCTTCGCCAAGGTTTTCGAAAGGCGAGTAGGCGATGATCTGGTAATCATGGTCAAGCTGCAGCGGAAACACGAAATAACGCGATTTTCTCTCAAGAAGCGCCTGCATCTTTTTGTCGCCGCTGCGCTTGTGGCCTTTGGCGCGCAGCAGCCGCCACCCCATGGCCGGAAAATAGACGAGGGGATGCGCGCGCTCATCGCTGGGGCGGTAGCGCGGATAGGGCCAGCCGCAAAAGACATTGCTGAAGCTGTAGAGAAGGTCGCCCCTGGCCATCTTCCAGAAGCTGTCGGCATAGCGTCTGCCCAGATCGGCCTTGGGGAGGGTTGCGGCCAGCTTGAAGACGCCCTCGGCATCCTTGGGAAAGCGGGAATTGGCGCTTTTTCCGTCCCGTTCCAGCGTCAGCCAATCAGGGCGCAGGTAGCCGAAATCCGTCACCGACACACGGACGCCCGATTTCAGGGCCGCTTCGACGGCCTGCTTGTGATAGCCGCGCTGGTCGCCCAGAACGACAAGGTCGGTCACCTTGTTCTTGTCGAAATAATCCGCGATAAAATCCGGCCAGTTCGCAAAGCTGCCGCGGTAATTGACGGTCGCCGGCCCGCGCCAGAAAATCAGGTCGCCGGTGCAGAAATTGAACCCCGTCACCCGGCATCCCCGCGCGGAAAGCTCATGCGCGATTTTGCTGAAAAAGCCCGAGGGCATTCCCTGAAGGAAAACAAAATGCTTGTCCGTCTTCATCCGGCGGGTTTCCCTTCCAGAAACCAGCGGATGGATTTTTCCATGGCTTCATCGAACCCGACACTGCTTTGCATGGCGCTGTCAGCCCGGATTTTTTCCGCGCTGTGGCCGCAGGTCCGGCCGAAGATGCGCACGATAAGCGGATGCAACAAGGGCTCGTGCCCGGGCAGGAACAGGCGGTAAAAGCCCTCGATCGCCCGCGCGGCGGCATTCGCGGCGCCAAACGGCAGGTTGATGATCAGGCCTCGACCCTTGATGGCCTTGCGAAAAACGGTGAGGAAGCCTTTCCAGTCCGCGTCATAACCGTCGCGGACATTGTAGCGCTGGCCAATGGCTTTTTCCGCGCCCGCCGCCCAGACAAGATAGTCGAGGAGATTGTCGATATAGACGAAGCCCGCATTGGCCCGGCCGCCATCGACCGTCAGCATGACGCCCGATTTCAGCTCGTCGCCGATCCGGCTGATGAACTGGCTGCGCGGGCCGATCACGTTGGCCGGGCGGATAATAGTAAAGGGGATATGGTGGGCGGAACAGAAGTCCTGAACCAGCGCCTCACCCAGCCGCTTGCTGTCGCCGTAGCCAAAGCCGCTCTCTGCTGTCTTGCATTGCTCGGTGCAGGGTTCAACGGGAAAGCCATAGACATCCACGGTGGAGATATGCACCAGCCGGGAAAGATCCGGGTTTTCTTTCTCAATGGCTTGCAGCAGGTTTTCCACGCCCTGCACATTGGCCGCGTGATAGGCTTCCGCCTTGTCCCAAGTGCTGACGTTGGCCGCGCAATGGTAGATCACCGATACGCCGCGCACGGCGCGTTCAAGGGCAGGGATGTCGGCAAGATCCCCTTCAACGATATCCGCAACGCCCTGCCGCAATGCTGCGGAGAGTCTATTGCGGTCCCTGACCAGCAGCCGGACAGAACGGCCCTCGCCGACAAGCCGCTCGGCGAGGTGCCCGCCGATAAAGCCTGTCGCGCCTGTCACCAGTATGGTCTTCCCGGTTGCGGGCATTGCTTTTCCATTCATGCGTAAATCCACCGCTCTTATAGCATATGCGGTAAAAAATGCATTCATCTGCTTGAAACTTATGTTCAATTATGCAAATGTCTTTCGGCGGGCCGTTTCTTGCGGCTCGCTTCTCTGGGCAGCGCGCGACGTTACGGTAACCTGATGAATGAAAGCAGAACGATAAAAACGAAGGTCTTCGCTTCGATCAGGGACGTGCCCAGACAGCAGTGGAATGACCTGACCGGAAAGCATTCCTGCAGCCTCTCCTGGGAGTTTTGGGAGCTCATCGAAAAATCGGGACTCAATGACTTCTCCTACCGGCATGTCCTTTTTTACGACGATGCGGAAAAGCCCGTGGCGCTGACCAGTTTTTATTCGATCACCACGGATATCGCCATCTTCGCGCCTGCCGGGTTGAGAAAGGCGCTGGCCGGAATACGCCGGGTATTTCCCAACTTCTTCAAGCTGCGCATGCTGGAGTGCGGCGCGCCGATCACCGTGAACAGCCCGCCTTTCGCCGTTGATGCCGGCGTTTCGGAACAGGACATCATCAAGGCGCTGAGCGAACTGCTGCTGGCCACGGCGAAAAAAGAAAAGCATCTGCTTATCGTCATTCGCGACTTCGAGCCCAACGCCGCGCATTTGCAGCGGGATTTTGAAAAGCGCGGATATCACTGGGTTGAAAGCCTGCCGAACACCTATATGGACATCCAATGGTCTTCGCCCGAGGACTACCGGTCGTCAATGAAAAGTTATTACCGGAGCAAGCTGCTCAAGCACTTGCGCAGGAACGAGGAACAAAACATCCGGCATGAACTGGTGGACGATTTTGCGGATCTGGCTGAAACGCTCTGCGCGCAGTGGATGGTGGTTCATAACCACGCCGCTGAATTCCAGCGGGAGGTTCTGACGCCGGATTTTTACAGGCGGCTTTCCTCCAGCATGGGCGCGCGTTCCAAGGCTCTGCTTTTCTACCAGCAGGAAAAGCTGGTCGGACATGCGCTGCTGCTGGCGGATGGCGACTTGCTGCGCTGGCTGTATTTCGGCCGCACGGAGGCCGAGAACGACAGCCTGTACATTTATGTCGGCAATGCCGTTATAGAAAGCGCGATTTTGCTGGGCGCGAAGCGGCTGGAGCTCGGCCTGACGACCTACCCGGTCAAAAAGGATCTTGGCGCGCAAATGACGCCTATCATGCTCGCATTGCGCACGCCCTACAGTTTCGCCAACCCCCTGGTCGGGTGGATATACCCGCTTGTCAACCATACTCCGCCCGTGCATAACAGGAATATATTCAAGGGGTCGGGAAAGCGGCGAAATGCAAAGTGATGTTGTCAGCGGTCTGAAAACGGACCGTATAACGATCATGCCGACCGTGGCGGCGGCACGAAACGGTCATGCAGGCGCTGCGCGCCGGCCGTTATCTTGAAATAATCGTATTCCGCGTCAAGGTCGGAAGCCATCAGGTACTGGAAATGCAGCCGGAACATGTTGAGCAGGATCTTGATGTATTCGTGCCGCGCGAACATCCGGTGAAAACGCGGAGGCAGCATCGTGATATGGCTTTTACGTTCCGCCGCTTCGATGCCAAGAAAGGGAGATACCCTGCCAAAGCACACGGCATCGACCGGCGAGGAGGCGTCAACCCAGCGCAGGCCAGCGCTTGCCGCAAGCCGCAGGTCTTCGCGGAATTTTCCGGCCTTCGGAAAGAGAGAGACGAGGGGAATGCAGTGGCCAAGCGTCAGCACGCATAATTTGTCGCCGGCGGCAATACCGGGGTGCTTGCGCAAGAGGTGGCCCAGAACGTCAATCAACATGATGCTGCCCAGGCTGTGTCCGACGATCAGGTATTCGTCGTGGAGGTCATCAGCGACGGCGCGCGCAATCTGTTCCGCAAAAGCGGCGGCGCGCAGGTCGATGTCGTCTCCCGCCGGGCGGGAAGGGTAATTGCCGCAATAAATGAAAATCCGCGCCAGCCAGAATATCTTGAAACGTCGTCCGAGCAGCAAGGCAACGGCATACAGCGACGTTCCGGCAAGAACCGCCAGCAGACCGGCCGTTGCCGCATGGAAACCGGGATTTTCTCCAATATAAGCGCCCGCCCGTACCGATATGACCAGCGACAGCAAAAGGTACTCAATCGGAAAAATAATGGTATGCGCCATCAAGGGCGCGCGCTTGAGTATTTTCAGGAAGGCGCCCGATGCCATGTAACGCCAGAAATATTGCGCAAATCCCGCGATCAGCTCGCGCGGTTTCAGGAACCAGTGCTTTTTGATGATGTCTTCCCAGTGCAGAAAGCAGTAATCCGTTTCCACCGTGGTATCGTCGTCGGCGCAGACAATATTCCATTGCGAACAATGTTCGCCGGTTTTTCCCGACGCTCCGACAGTTATCGGCACACCGGCGCGGCCGGATTGCTTCAGGGCTTCGTCACGATAGAGGTTGTAATAAAAGTCCCCGCCGCGGGGATCGAAACCGCTGAGGTAGAAAACTTTTCTTTTCCTGATTTTTCGGGACATGGCGTAGGCCTTGGCATTGTCGTCAAGCCGACATTATAGCGTGATATTCGCATTTATTCAGCAATGCTTTTTCCGGGAAAAACGCGTCGGACAGGCCTGAAGCCATGTCCGAAATCCACAAAATTTAAGCTTTAATTTTAGATAAAATTCCAATGCATTTGCTTTTCATGCAAGGCAAAAATCACAGGACTTTAAGCAATATTCTCTATGATAGTAAGAAGGTGGGAGAGAGAATCGGGATACTTCGGTCCATAGGGTTATATAGAAAGGTAAATAATATGACTCTCAATGCAGAAACAGTAATGGCGGCGTCTGTCGTGTTATCGGTATTCGCCGCCGTGGCAGCTTTGGGGACCAGTCTTGTCCTCGGGGTGGGGTTTGAACGCTTGCGGGCGGGCTTTGAAACAATCGCTAAACAAACGGGGTTCTTTAGCGATATGCTTCACAGGCTTGAGAAGAAGGTAGAGGTCGTCGATGGGCAGGCTGCCCAGGCTTCCAAGACCGTCCGCCATCTGGAGCTTAAGGTTGACGGCATTACGGAGCAAACGAACCTTTTTGCCGGTTCTATCAAGGAACTGGCGGAAAAAGTGGGTTGCATGGACTCCCTGCCCAAAGCTCAAGAGGTAAAAGAGCCTGACAACTCGTTTATCGATATCCAGCATTACTTCAAGTCCGACGCGAGAAACGTATTGCTTGCGACAAGCAAGGAGAAAGAGCTTGAGCAGCAAAACATCCTGAGGGCAAGGATGCATGCGATCGCGAAGGAAGTGGACGGGCCTGCCCACTGGCAGAAACCCGTCAATGATTTGTCTCGCCGGCAAAAAGAAGACGAGACATCCCAGCAGATACACTTTCATTAACAACATCGATGTTAGTGGCTACAGCAAGGCGCGCCCCTGAAAACGGCGCGTCTTGCTGCTGTCCTGTCTGCGATTGCCCAAAGCTGTCCCGCGACGTATAATTGAATATCGCAATAAAACCGGCGGGTCGCCCGCCGGGCGTTCGCCGCGGAGGAGCGCATGAGTTTCGAATACCGCCGTCAATTGCCGAAGACCAACGCCGCGCTGCGCCGCAGCCTTTACGACGGCGATATTTACGTCCTGCCCGCCAATGCGGCGACGAAGGCCTACGTGCGCGCGGCGAAAAACCGGCTGATGCGGGCTTTCGACGGGCCGGAGAGCGTCGAGGCGCTGCACGAGGATTGTCCGCAGGAGGATTTCCTGCCCGCCTACCAGTGGCTGAAGCAGGCCGTTGCCGAACCGGGTTTCGGCGCGACGCATGTTGCGCGCGTGGCGGAAAGCCTTGGCTTCAGCGCGAAGAATCTGTCTTGGGACCCGGTGCGTTTTCGCATCGCCCTGCACGAAGGGTTTTTGAACGAGCAGGCGAAGGCCGCCTATGCCGTCCACCGTGATACTTGGTACGCCAACCCGCAAAGCCAGGTCAACGTCTGGGTGCCGCTTTTCGACATCCGGCCCACGCAGGGCTTCTTCTTTTATCCCGAATATTTCGGCAAACCCGTCAAAAATTCTTCCGGCGTGTTCGATTACGGCGTCTGGCGGGAAAGCACCGGCTTCGGCGTGGCCAAGGGCCGCACGCCGAACGCCCTCTATCCCGCCGCCACGCGGAAGGTGCCGGAGAAAAAAGCCGTTTCTTTCGAATGCGGCGCGGGCGACATGGTCATCTTTTCCGCCGCGCATCTGCACGGCAACTGCCGCAACCTGTCGGGGCTCACGCGCTTCAGCGTCGATTTCAGGATCGTCCACCGCGGCGACGAAAAAGCGGGCAGGGGGGCGCCGAACGTGGATAACCTCTCGCGCGGCAGCACGCTGCAGGATTATCTTCGCCTATAGCCTGAAAAACTCTTCCTTCGCGGCCTCGAGAATCGCCACGGCGTTTTCCAGCCGCGCCGCGCCGCTGCCCTCGACCAGCGCATAGGCGCGGCCCTCGCTTTCCAGCGTCTTGACGCAGTCGGCGAGGAATTCATCCCCCTTGCCGGGGAAATAGCGAACGGCGTCGCCCTTCCACGGCAGGCGCGCGTCCGTCAGCAGGTAGAGCCGGTAATGCCGTTCGCGCGCGAGAGCGGCGAGGGGCTCCGGGCTCTCGCCGAACAGCCAGCGGCTCCAGACCGTCGTCGCCAGCGGGTCGGTGTCGCAGAACAGCCAGCGGCTGGCGGCGGGGGCCATCGCGTCTTCGAGCGCGGCCTGGCCGCGGGCGATATGGATCATGTCCTCCCGTGCGGGGTCGCCCTTGGTTTTGATGAAGAGCCGCGCGTATTCTGGCACCCATGTCGTCTTGTAATGCTCGGCCAGCTGCCGCGCGAGCGTGGACTTGCCCGATGATTCCGGCCCGAAGACGCAGACCCGCGCAAGGTAGTCGCGCTTCGCGGCGGCGGAAAGGTAATCCCACTGGTCATAGACGTTGCCGCGTATCTGCGTCGCCGAAATGCCGACGCTTTCGCGCTTGAGGTCGAAGGGAATGAAGGTCGCGCCCAGCACCTCGGCCAGTTTGAAGCCGTATTGCTCGGAAGCGAAGACGTAATCCGGTTTTTGCGGCATGGCGCCCAGCAGCGCGCTTCGCCAGATGTTCCAGAAATCGGGGTGGTCCTCGGGCGCCTGCGGCATGGGGGTTTCAAGGTAAAAGACCTGCGCCTGCGGCACGGTGCGGCGCAGCCACTCGCAACGCTTTTCGCCGTCGATTTCCTCCTGCCAGTCGGTGACGGCGTAGAGCTCATCGACGAAATTCGCGGCGAAATTGAGCAGCAGCTCGTGTCCCCGGTGCAGGGGCATGAACTTGCCGAGGACCATGCCTGTCGTCTTTTTCATGCGCGCGTCACTTCTTCCTGCGCCGGGCGAACATCTCCGCCGCCTCGCGGTGGAGAATCTCGTCGTACTTGATGAAATCGGCGAGGGCGGCGCGCAGCAGGGGCGACGTCTCGTCTATGCCGTAACGCTTGCGCCAGCCGTTGACGTTGTGCCGCACGGGTTTTGCGGGCGGCTTGAGCCCGAGGTCGCGCGCCGCCGCCTTCATCACCTCGCCCAGCTGCCCGGTGGTGCCGACGAGGTCGAGTTTTTTCATGTTGGCCAGCGCGATCTTGCACTCGAAATAGGTCAGCGGCGCGGCGTGCCAGGCGTTGAGGAAGTAGCGCGTCTGGTAATTGTCGAAAAACGTCCTGTATTCCGCGTTGCCGTGCACGAAGGCGCTGAGCGCGTCGGGACAGGAAATGTCGAGGGTCTCGAAGTCGTAAAACTTCTGCCGGGTGGGAACCGGGTGGTTGGCGTGCTTGGGCCGCGCCGTCGGGGCGGACATGTCCTTCGTCCATGCGAGGTGGGAGAATATCTGCTCCATCGGCTCGCGCACGACCGAAAACATGTACCAGTCGGCCCGGCGGATGAAGGGAAGCACCTGTCCCATCCTGACATGACCGGAGACATAGTCGAGGCCGTCGAAAAACCCGTCTTCGTCGAAATCGTGCTGTTCGATGTGCTTGATATAGCGCGCGGGGGCGATCCGGTCCGCCATGAAGGCGTTGACGGAGGTTCCGCCCGTTTTGGGTACATGGATAAAAATGGCGCGTGATGTCATCCGTTTTCTCTATCTTGGATATGCATGTACATATTAAATCTATACTATATTAGCGCAGGCAGGGGAATCATGTTCGGCATCGACACGCAAGAAGAAATACCGCGCGCATATCTGGAAGACCACGCGGCCTGGGATGACTATATCGGCCATCTCTGGTATTCCCTGCTGCGTTTTTACGAATTTTCGCCGTCCCGCTCGGTTATAGAAATTGGCCCCGGCGCCTCGGCCAAGATCGGGCGGGCGCTGGCGCGGGTGGATTACGAGGGGCGGCTTTACGTCATCGATTCCTCGCAAAAGGTCATCGACGCGCTGAAACCCCGCTATGCCGAACTGCTGCCGAAGGCGCGCATCGAATGGATCTGCCGCCCGCTGCACGCCTGCCATGACGCGATACCGCAGGGCGCGGATTTCATGCTGTCCAACCACATCATTGACGACATGATCCTCTCGGGCGCGCAGGCGGACGCGCCGGAAGGCGAGCGCGTGCAGGACTGGGCCGCCGCCTATACCCATGTGCCGGCGGAGAAAGTGCGGGAATGCTGGACCCTGCTGGCGAAAGACCCGGCGCGGCTGGCAGCGGCGAAGCGGGCGGCGGGGGACGGCATCCTCGGCGCCATCGCCGCGCTCGCCCCGCGTCACGTCGTCTTCAGCCAGTACCCGAGCTCGACGCTCTACGATAACGGCATGGCGGGGCTGAACGAAAGCGCGCTGGCCGTTTTCGAGAGGCTGCGCGCGGCCTTCAAAACCACGCTTGCAGACAATGCGGCGGTGCAGGCGATTTTGAACGCCAACAAGAACTACGGCAACGAACACATCGGCGAACACGTCCTCAACGCGAAGTACTGGATGCTATGCAGACCTTGAAGACACTCGAAAAACTGCTGCGGGAGCGCCCGGGCGCGGTCGGGCGGCAGGGCGCGTCCACCTTCGTGAAAACGCCCGTTTACCGCAGCAAGCGGCAATACAAGGCGGTCTATATCAACGCGGCGCTGTTCCACAAACTGCTCTCGCCCAAAAAGCGCCTGTCCTTCCATGAAATGGCGGCGGTGATCGAGGCCGGGTTCAATATCACCATCGAGAAAAAGAATGCGGAGGGAAAGGCCGTCGGCACCGCTTACGTTGACCGGCAGGCCGACCCGCTGGGCCTGTCGCTGTCGGGCAACGGCGGCTCGGGCCGGGCGTGGTACGCGGGAAAGATTTTCAACATCAAGGGCGAAAAGACGCCGCTGGCCAAATCGAAGCAGAAAAGGTTTTCCGACGGCTACCTTGAAATGGAGCGCTGCCTGTGGGAGACGCTCATCGCCGACGGGCTGCAGGGCGCGCTCGCCAACGGGCTCAACGCCGTGCTGGCGGTGCTGGACATGGACGAGACCTGCGACGTCATCTGGCGCGACGCGCCGGTGCGGCGCGGCAAGATCATCCGCGTCGATACAAGCGGCGAGCTGGACCGGGTGACGCATCTCTTCCAGCGGAAAAAGCCGCTGACGAAGGCCGCGATGATGAAGATGGCGAAAGGCTTCGGCCTGCTGGAGGCGGACAAGTTCGCGGAAAGGCTCGTCCACGGCACGTGGTCGCCGGGCAATATCTCGCCCGCCGGGCACCTCATCGACTTCGACACGGTCTGCGCGACCAAGGGACGCTCCCCGCAGTACAGCTCCACGCGCTGGCACCACCAGAACTATTTCGGTTACGAGCATCTGGGCCAGCTGCTGGTGCTGGAGGCGGTGGCGAAGGACAAGCGGCTCAACCGCGCGGGCGTGACCTATGACGCGCTGAAGGACGCGATGCTTACGGCCATGAAGTGCAGGCTGGAGGAAAAATTCATCACCCTCATGGGCTTCGACGCCGCGCCGGACATCCGCAAGCGCTTCGGCCCGGAGGTGGAGGAACTCTGCGAACTCTGGGCAGAGCTTGCGCGCAAGACGTACCGGAAGATGGCGGCTTTCTCGTCGAAGGACGCGCAGGCCTCCCTGCTGCCGGTGTTCGATTTTTCCGCCTTCTTCCGCATCTACCCGCTGCAAAAGCGCGCCGGAACTTTCTTCGCCGAGGAAAGCGTTTTCACGATGGCCGACACGAGCCTGAAAAACCGCTTCCGCGACAAAAAGGAAAAACTGACGAAGGAGGAGCAGCCCTATCACGACGCGGTCATGGAAGCGATCGGCGGCGACTTCGTGACGTCGGAGCAGGAGCTGGCCCTGCTCAAGATCGCCGCGCTGCATTTCGTGCGCCGCTACGACGCGCTGCACGCAAAAATCGCGGCGGCGACGAAGGCGCGGATGAAGGAAGTGGAAGCGCGCGCCTATGTCGTCAACGAGGACCGCTTCTACATGTTCCCGCCCCATACGGTGACCTTCCACCTGGCCGAGCGCCAGCAGCTTGCGCCGGAAACGCTGGACGAGATCATGCGGGCGCTGGTACTTTCCTGCCGTCGCGATCCCGCCGGGCGCATCGCGGATGTACACTTGTATCAGCAGGGCTACAGCTTCACCGAACTGGACGGGAAGGGCGGCTACCGCCGGGGATTTCGCTTTTTCGGTGATCCGGGTTTGAAAAAGGGTCCCATCACGCTCGAACAGGGCGGGCAAAGCCTTAAATTAACCCGCAAAAAAGATAATAAAATTATATATTTAAGTAATAAATGCGACATAGGCGAGCTCGACGCGTCATTTTTTAGGGAAAGTTCTTTGCTTTTCAAGGAAGCGAAGTTATACTCACTTGGAGTAATACTAAAATTGACGGGTTTACTTGAAAAGCAATCCGTCAAATAATTATTCATAATTTGGCATTAGAATACCTTTAGACAGTTAAGGCAGCAGAAGAGGGCTCATTTCATGGCAAACGCGAACGAACTGGCCGAACGGCTGGCGCAGAAGATCGAAAAGGTCATCGCCGACCGCATGCAGCAGATCGAGAACAAGACCATCCGCCGCGCGATCGAGGATACGGTGCGCGAGTCGGTCTATGCCAATCTCGACGAATTGCTGACCGGGCAGATCGCGCAGGTGGTCGATGACAATATCACCCAAATCGTGCAGTCCATTCAGGGCGGCGGCGGCGCGAAGCGGAAAAGCAAGAACAGCAACAGCCTGACCCAATCCTTCGGCGGCAAGGGCGATTCCGGCTCCAAGTCTTCAACGCCTGCCAGAAAACCGTCCGTCAATTCGGGCTCCAAGAATTCCAATTCGGGCGGCAAGGGCGGCTCCACGCCCAAGCGCACGACCCGCACCAAAAAGAGCTTTGGCGGCAAGGGCGGCGGTTTCGGCGGCAAGTAAGCCCGCCGCCCGTCGCGTACAGGTGGTTTAGAACATGAAAGCCCTCGTCAAAAACGGGAATAACGTCTCGCTTCGCGACATCGACCTTCCGGCGGCGGGGGACGAGGCCGGGGTGCTGATCCGCATCGCGCTCGCGGGCCTGTGCCGCACGGACATGGAAGTCGCCGCGGGCCGCATCGCCTCGAAAGACCCGCTGGTGCTGGGGCACGAGTTTTCAGGCATCGTCGAAGACGTGTCCGCAGGCGTTTCCGGCATATCGCCCGGCGACCGCGTCGCCGTCATGCCTTTCCTGCCGCTGGACGACCGGAAAATGAAAAACGGCCTGCCGTCCTACGCCGGGGCGCGGATGATGGGCATCGACCTTGACGGCGCTTTCAGCGAATTCACCGTCGCGCCCGCTTCCGCCGTCTATCGGCTGCCGGACAACGTCTCGCTCATGGAAGGCGCCTATATGGAGCCCATCGCGGCATCCATGGCCGTGCTGAACGCGGTGATCGCGCCGGGTGAAACGGGCGTCATCTACGGCGACAACCGCATTTCCCGCCTGACGGAGCGCATTCTGAATGCGAAGGGCTTTATGAAGGTTTCCGTCTGCGACAGGGAGATGCCGCTGGCCGAAAACTCCTGTGACTTCATCATCGAAACGCTGGCGACGAGCGAGGGCTTCGAAAAAATGGTCCGCGCCGTCAGGCCCGGCGGTCGCATCATCCTCAAAAGCCGCCAGCGCGCGCCGGTCACTTTCTGCGTCAACGATCTCGTCATGAAGGACATCACGCTGGAAGCCGTCAGCTACGGCGATTTCCAGGCGGGCATCGACCTCGTCGCCGCCGGCCTGTTGCGCATCGACGATCTTTTCGGCGACGTCTTCGCACTGGACCGTTTCGAGACCGTCTTCGACCTTTCCCGCCGCGGCGAATCCAAAAAGCTCTTCTTCTCCGCTGCGGGGCCGGATGTGTGGTCTCATTAGCCTTTCCTCATCTCTTCCTGTCGAACGCGCGCGGCTGAAACGCGCGGCGGATGCGCTGGCCCACCGCGGGCCGGACGGAGAGGGTTTCTGGATTTCCCCCGACGGCCATACGGGCCTCGGCCACCGGCGGCTCGGCATCATCGGGCTCGACGACGGCGCGCAGCCCATCGCGAACGAGGATGAAACCCTCCATATCATCGTCAACAGCGAATTCTACGGCTTCGAGGAAATCCGCGAGGAGCTGCGGGGGCAGGGGCACCGCTTCCGCACCGCCTCGGACAGCGAGATCGCCCTGCATCTCTACGAGCAATACGGCCTTGCCTTCACCAGCCGACTGCGCGGCGAATTCGCGCTGGTGCTGCATGACGCGAAGAACAACCGCCTGGTCGCCGCGCGCGACCGTTTCGGCATCAAGCCGCTGTGCTACGCGCAGGACGCGGCGGGCACGCTCTACGTCGCTTCCGAAGCCAAGGCGATTTTCGCGGCGGGCTTTGCGGCCGCATGGGACGCCGACGCTCTTTTCCATGCCTGCAGCGTGCAATACACGCCGCCCGACCGCACGCTGTTCGAGGGCGTTCGCCAGCTGCAGCCGGGGCATCTGCTGGTTTTCGAAAACGGCCATCTGACGCTGCAAAAATACTGGGATATCGACTACCCGCAAGAACCGCTGGAAGACACGCGCAGCGACGCGGACTGGATTTCGCTGTTCCGCGGGGAATTCGAAACCGCCGTCCGGCTGCGCCTGCGTTCGGACGTGCCGGTCTGCTTTCACTTGAGCGGCGGCATCGATTCAAGCGCAATCGCCGCGACGGCGGCGAAACTCTCCGCCGCGCCCGTCACCTGCTTCACCGTGCGCTTCGCGCAGGAAGGCTACGACGAATTCCCCGTCGCACGGGAGATGGCGGCGCGCATGGGGGCGGAGCTGCACGCCGTCGAGGTCTCCGCGCAGGACATGGTGGATTACATTCCCGATGCGGTCTATTACAGCGAGGGGATGGCCGTCAACGGCCACCTTGCGGGAAAATTCCTGCTCAACCGCGCCATCCACGCCGCGGGCTTCAAGGTCTCGCTGAGCGGGGAAGGGGCGGACGAACTGCTGGCGGGCTACCCCCATTTCCGCGAGGACATGATCGCTCTCGACGCCGCGCAGGAGCCGCGCCGCGCCGCGCTTTACCAGAGCAACAGCAAGCTTGCGGGACTTTTCCTCGCGCATGGGGAGACCTTGCCGACGCAGGCCGTGGAGGAGGCGCTGGGCTACCTGCCCTCGTTCCTGAAGGCCAAGGCCTCGCTCGGCCGCCGCATGACCGCCCTGCTGGCGGATGATTACGCAGAGGCCATGCGCCACCGCGACGTCTATGCGGAAGTCGTCGCGGCTTTCGATGTCGGGGGCCAGCTGGCCGCGCGGCACGTCGTCAACCAGTCCTCCTATCTCTGGACGAAGATGGTGTTGGCGGGGTATATCCTGAAAACGCTGGGCGACGGTTGCGAAATGGCCCATGCGGTGGAAGGCCGCGTGCCCTTCCTCGACCACCGGCTGTTCGAGCTGGCGCGGCAGATGCCCATGCACCTGAAAATCCGCGACATGGTCGAAAAATACGTGCTGCGCGAAGCGGCGCGCCCGCTGCTGACGGAAGCCGTGTACAAGCGCCAAAAGCACCCTTTCATCGCGCCGCCCGTCAGCCGCGCGCCCGCGCTCGACGCGCGCTTGCAGGACACGTTGCGCTCCGCCGCTTTCGCGCGCATGGGATTTTTCGACGCGAAGAGGGTGAGGGACTGGCTCGACGCGCTGGCCGCGGCGCCCGAGGCCGAACGGATAGCGGCTGAACCGCCGCTGATGATGATGCTGACCGCCTTCTTCATCGGGCAGAAATTCGGGCTGCAAGGGGGCTAGGGTGAAGGAAAAAAGATTGCAGGAAAGCGCATGGTGGAAAGATTTTTACGACGACTCCTTCACGCTGGTTACGGAAGACTGGCATGATGAGGACAAACTGGATGCCGAGACGGATTTCATCATCGAGACCTTCGGTCTCAAGCCCGGCGACCGGCTGTTCGACCAGTGTTGCGGCAGCGCGCGCATGTCCTCGGTGCTGGCGCGCAAGGGGCTGCGCATCACCGGCATCGACCAGTCGGCGGATTACATCGCTGCCGCGCACAAGGCGGATGCGAAAGGCGATTACCACGTCGGCGACGCCTTCACCTTCGTCGCGCCCGCGCCCTGCGACGCCGCCATCAACTGGTGGACCAGCTTCGGCTTTTTCGACGACGACGCGGCGAACATCCGCATGGTGCAGCGGCTTTTCGACAGCCTGAAGCCCGGCGGTCGCTGCGGCATCGAATATTCAAACGCCGCCTATGAAATCACGCATTTCCGCGACAGCGTTTCCTACAGCAAGCCCCTGCCGGAAGGCGGCGGGGTGACTTTCGTGCGCGAATACCGGCTAGACCTTGACCGCGCGATGCGTTGCTCGCGGTGGATATACAGCTATACCGACGGGCGGCGCGTGGAGCGCACCGGCGAAACGCGCATGTACAAGCCGGAGGATATAGAGGAGATGCTGCGCCGCTGCGGTTTCGAAGATGCCGCCTCCATGGCGGATATCACCGGCGCGGCGGTAACGGCGGACAGCCCGCGTTTTATCTGCCTTGCGCGAAAGCCGGTGTAACGGCGTGGTGCAGGCGCAAAAAAATACCGGAACCGCCGCATTCACAGGCTTTACGGATGAATTCCGCCGTATCGCCGCGCAATTCCCCGACAATACCGCCGTGCTGACGGACGGGCAGGCGGCGCTGTCCTACGCGGAGCTGGATACGCGCGCGCAGGCGGTGTCCGCCGCGCTTTCCGACTGTCCGGCGGGGATTGTCGCCGTCGCCCTGCCGAAATCGGCGGACTATGTGGTGGCCGCGCTGGGCTGCTGGTATGCGGGGCGCGCCTTCATGCCGCTCGACCCCGCGCTGCCCGCCGCGCGACGGGATTTCATTTTGCGGGACGCCGCGCCCGCAACCGTCATCGGGCGGGAAGAGGGAAAGCTGCGGATGCAGGACATGCCCGCCGCCCGCTTCACGCCCGTATCGCTGTCGCCGGAAACCACAGCCTATGTCATCTATACCTCTGGCTCGACGGGCGAGCCGAAGGGCGTCGTCGTCCCGCACCGCGGGCTTGTCTTCATGCTGCGCGCGCAGATCGCGGCCTTCGGGCTGGGGCCGCAAAGCCGCTCTCTTTTCTATCTCTCGACGGGTTTCGACGCCTCGGTTTCCGATATCGGCACGGCGCTTTTGTCCGGCGCCTGCCTGTGCATCGAAACGGGCGAGCGGCTCGCGCTGGCCGCGAACCTGCCGGAGATCGTCGCCGCGCGCGGCATTACCTATATGGACATTCCGCCCTCGCTCTTGCGGGTGACGGATCCGGCGAAGATGCCCGCGACCTTGCAGACCGTCGTCATCGGCGGGGAGCCGTGCCCGCCCGGCGTGGTGCGCGACTGGGCGGCGCGCGTCAATCTCGTCAACGTCTATGGCCCGACGGAGGCGACCGTCTGCACCAGCCTGTGCCGCTGCGATCCCGAAAGCTGGGAACGCCCGCTGATCGGCGCGCCGCTGCCGGGCGTTATCTATCATATCCTCGACGCCGAAGGGCGGGAGGCGCAGGAGAGCGAGCTTTGCATCGGCGGGCGGCAGCTGGCCGATGGCTATCTCAACCGCCCGGCGCTGACGGCGCAGAAATTCGTCCTGCGCTGCGGGGAGAGGATTTACCGCACCGGCGACCTCGTGCGGCGGCACGCGAACGGGGATATCGAATTCCTCGGCCGGCTGGACCGGCAGGTCAAGATCAACGGCCAACTTGTCGAGCTGGAAGAAGTCGAGGGCAGGATCGCGCGCCTGCCGGGCGTCGCCCGCGCCGCCGCGCTCAAGCGGTCGCAAAACGGGCGCGATATTCTGGCGGCTTTCGTCTGCCCGGCGCCGGGGCAGGCGCTCTCCGCCGCCGTGCTGTCATCGGCGTTGAAGACCTGCCTGCCCGCGTGGATGGTGCCCGCAAGCTTCGAATTTTTGAATGAAATGCCGCAGACCGCCAGCGGCAAGATCGACTACCGGGCGCTTGAAAGCATTGTGCCTGTGCCATATGGCGAGGAGGGGAAAGACTTCAAGCCAGTCACGCAGGAAGAAGAAGACCTGCTTGCCGCCTGGCAAAAGGTGCTGAAGAAAACCCGCATCCCCGCGGACAAGAGCTTCTTTTCCCTTGGCGGCGATTCCATCGCCGCGCTCGAATTGACGCTGGAGGCGGAGCGGCGGGGCGTCAACCTGACGCCCGCGCTGGTCTATGATTTCCAGACGCTGCAAGCGCAGGCGCAATGGCTGGCCGCGCCCGTAACGGTGCGCGACGCGCTGCAATCGCCGGGCATGGAAGCGCAGGCGCTGCGCCGCGACGCGATGTCCGACGGCGATTTCAGGGATTTGCTCGACATGCCCGCGCCCGCCGCGCGACCCGCGCCAAAGCTGCAAAACGTTTTCTTCACCGGCGCGACCGGGTTTTTGGGAAGCGCGTTGCTGCGGCGGCTGCTGGAAGAGGGTGACGCCCACGTCCATGCGCTGGTGCGGGCGGAAAGCGACGAACAGGCCCGCGCGCGCCTCGGCCTGCCGGAGGATTTGCAAGAACGCGTCACCCCCGTTCGCGGCGACCTCGCCCTGTCGCGCTTCGGCCTTGCGCGGGATGACTGGGATGCGCTGGCGCAAGGGCTCGATACGGTCATCCATGGTGCGGCCACGGTCAACGTGGTGCTGCCCTATGCCGCCCTGCGTCCGGCGAACCTTTGCGGCACGGCGACGGCGGCGCGGCTGACGCTGGAGGGGGCCCCAAAGCGGCTGCATTATTTTTCCACGCTTTCCGTCTTCGTCGCGACGGAGCGGAACACGGGCCGGGTTTTCGAAGACGATGCGCTGCAGGAAACGCGGACGGTCTATGGCGGCTATGCGCAAAGCAAATGGGCGGCGGAGGTGCTGCTGCACCATATTCCCGCGCTCGCGGCGGGGCTTTCCGTCTATAGGCCGGGCCTCGTCTGCGGGGACACGCGAAGCGGCGCGGCCTCGGCGCATGACTTCCTCGCGATGTTCGTGCGCGGCCTGCTCTCGATCGGCGCCGTGCCGGAGGGCGGGCACGACCGCCTGATGCTTGACGTCACGCCGGTCGATTACGCGGCGCGGGCGCTCTCGCACATCATCCGCGCGGGAGAAGCGGGCACATTCCACATCGCCAATACGCGGGGCTTCAGCCTGAAGGCCATTCTTGCGGGGCTGGCGCGGGCGGAAAGGCCCGTCGCCGTGCTGCCGCGCGCGCAATGGCTGGCGGCGATGCAGTCGCGCGAAAGGGAAGGGCTGCTCTCCGCCGACGGGGCGGCGGCCTTCATGGCGCTGTGCCGCTGCATGCCGAGGGATATTTTCGAGCGATACCGCGCCATGGACCTGTTTCAGGCGACCGGCATCGCTTTCGACATGGCGCGGACGGACAAGGCTCTTGAAGGTTCCGGCATTGTCGTGCCGGCCGCGGATGATGCCTTGCTGGATATTTATCTGGGCAGGATACTGGACCCCGGCGCATAAATTTTAGCCGAGGCTTTCCAGAAACGTCGCCACTTTCTCCAGCTCGTTTTCATTGAAAACCGTCACGCCGTGCTGTTTCAAAAGCGCGGCGGCCACGCCGTTTCCGGGGATGACCTCTTTGCCCTCGCCGTCGAAGATTTCATGCGAGCCGCAGGAGGGGCTTTTTTCCTTCATGATGGCGATTTTGATGTCGTGCCGCTTCACTAGTTCGAGCGCCCTGTTCGCGCCCCGGAGGAACTGCTCGGTGACGTCGCCATGCTCCGTCAATACGCGGGCCGCGCCGTCGATAACGCCTTCGCCGCCGCCGGGGCCGATGATGTTCGCGGGCGGCCGTCGCTGCGGAAGGCCTCCGGCCATTTCCGGGCAGACGCGGACGAGGCGGCCTTCCTTTATCCATTTTTGCATCAACGGATGATCAACAAAGTTGGAACCGCCGTCATAGGTGACGTCCTCGCCAAGAAAACACGCGCTGACCAGTATCTTTTGCATGAGGAACCCCGGCAGGATGGAAATCGGCGGTTAAGGCCCGAAACGAAATTTTTTGCCGCCGGTCTTTTTAATGCGCGGCTCAGTCGGCGGCGCGAGCCTGGCTTTCACGATGGCGACGCCTTTTTCAAGCGCCTCGGCGGCCGTATCATGAGTCGTGTCGAGGATATGCGCGTCGTCCGCGGCGCGCAGGGAGGAGGATTTGCGGTTCATGTCGCGCGCATCGCGCAGGTTGATGTCCTTCAGCACCATTTCCTGCGTCAGGCCGGGGTTGGCGTCCTTTTGCTGCAGGAAGCGGCGGCGCGCGCGTTCCTCGGCCGTGGCGGTGACGTAGAACTTGACGTCGGCGTTCGGGAAGACGGAGGTGCCGACATCGCGCCCGTCCAGCACCGCGCCGCCGGCGTTGCCGGGCGGGTTCTTGACGAAGGCTTCCTGATAGGCGCGCACGGCGGCCTGCGCTTCGGGCATCGCGCCGATTTTCGGCGTCGCGTCCTCGACCAGCGGGGTGCGCAGGTCGGGGTTCTTCAAAATTGCTTCAGGCAGGGGATATTCGATGGTGTCCAGAACCTGCTGCACGTCCTCGACCTTCGAAGGATCGCCGCCGCGTTCCAGCACCTCATGGGCGATGGCGCGGTAGATCGAGCCGGTATCGAGATAGGCATAGCCAAGCCGCGACGCCAGCGCCTTGGCGAAGGTGCCCTTGCCGCTGGCGGCGGGGCCGTCCACGGCAATGATGACTTTTTTGTTCTGTTCAGACATGCGTGCCATTCTATATGAAAACGCCCTGCGTCGCCAGAGAAAGCATCGCCTCATTTTACCAAATAAAAACAAGGCGTTGCGCAATAAAAAAAGCGTGGTTGTTATCTCGGGGCGAGGGCCGCGCCTTTGTAGTTGCGCAGAACCTCTTTTATCTTGCTGCCGATGAAGATTTGCGGGTTGGAGTGGGTTTTGATGCCTTCGGATTTTTCGCGCTTGAACGGCCTCCTTCGCGATGTCGAAATCCTTCGCCAGATCCGTCGTTTCGGACAGGCCGTTCATGAAGTACGCCTGCGTGAAATAGGTGAGGTTTTCCTGGTCCGAGCAGCCGAAGGAAACCCTGTCCTTGGCGGCCGCCGTCATGATGATCGTATGCGCGTCCTTCAGCACGGGGATAAAAGTCCCGCTATAGCAGGCTGAAATGACGATGATCCTGTTCTGGATACCGCTGTCGTCCAGAATCTTCTTCAGCATTTGCGGCGTGATGTCCATCAGGCTATAGCGATACTCCAGATTGACCGACAGCCCGGTCTTGGCCCCGCCGTGGCTGGTCATGAAAAGCAGCAGGATGTCTTCCTTGGGCTGCATGTAATGCGCGGCGATCTGCTTCAGGTAGGCCTTGAGGTTGGTTGCGTCGGCAAGGGCGGTCGTTTGCACCGTGGCGCGGTTGTTGAGCATGGGGATGATGTTCGTGACGCCGAGCCTGCTTTTCAGTCGCTCGCCGACGTATTTGACGTCGCGCATGAAAACGTCCTGATAGCCGTAGGCGCCGAGGGTCAGGGCGTAGATATCCGTCTGCCCCGGCTTCGATTTCTTCAGCCCCTTCAGGCCTTGCGCGCGCAGCCCCGCCTGCATGTTGAACAGTTCCTCGCTCGTCATCTTGTCCAGCGGGGAGGCCGCCCTTTGCGGTTCCGGTTCCTCGACGTAATAGATGCGGCTGAAATAAACGTGCGAGTTCAGCAGATAGAGGGCTGCGGCGGCGATGACGCCCGAAACGACGAGTTTTTTGAGTTCCGGGCTGCAGATGTCGCTGACGATACGAAACATGACCAAAAAAGCCCATATGGGGATAAGCTCTTGGTACGATGCCGCAGATCCGCTTTCATAGAAGCTGTCAGGGTCTGAAATGATCAGGAAGGCATATGCAAGAAAGATGAAATAATAACTGTTTAAAAACGCGACGGCGATATCGAGAATCCTGTCGCTCTGGCGCGCCGCGTATCCGCTAATATAGGAAGCGATGAGGGTGAGGCTGAACAGGCAAGCGAGATATTTGCCGCAGGAATAGGCGATTTCCCCGCCGGTTCCGTCTATGGCGAATTCCATCGCCAGCTGCGATAAAACAAAGGTGGCGGCAATCGCCATAAGGGCATGCCACGAACCGATAAAGCGCTGCGGCGCCGGGAAGAAGAATGCGGTTCTTAGCCCGCACCGCAAATTCTGGAGGTACCATTTCATGCGGCGCCTGCCGCACTGTCGTTGCTGCCGGTTACCGTTTCCGCCTGTTTCGCGGCGTTCCAGAAATCCCGGGCTTGGGCGGCGAAAGCGGCGGCGTCCTCGGGACTGGCGAAGAAGTGTTTGGGGATGATGTAGGCGGCGGCGGGATCGACGTAGAAAAGGATAAAGTCCTTGTCTTCTTGAATCTTCATGATGCCGCCCCAGCGGGTCAGGGAGGTGGAATGCTTGCCGTCCTGATGAACGCCGTCGCGATCAATGCGGATTTCCCTTGAGGAACGCAGGATGCCTTCGGGCCGGTAGTATTGGCGCTGCGGGCTGTAGCGCAGGAGAAAGCGGAAAACGAGCAAGACAATCGCAACGAACAGCGCGATGGCGACGAACTCCTGCATGCCCGCCGGCATGCTTTTGTAGAAAGCCTGCTTTTGAAGCAGGGCAAGCAAGGGCTTGTCAACGGCAATGCCGATGGCGACGGCGATCATGTAGATGATCAAAAGACTTTTCCGGCCCAGTTGCGCATAGACGCGGCGAAGTCCCAGCTTAAGATCTTCCTCGCTCAATTCCACCCTAACGAGCATGCATATGTACTCCTCCGCCGCGCAGGCCAGCATCGCCACGTTTCAGGTTAGTACAATTCTCTTAACAATAGATTAGCCGGCGGGCCCGTCCTTTTTCCCGCCGCCGAGGAACAGCTTTTTCAAAAGGGAAAGGACGGCCTTGATGGAATAGCAGATTGCCGCCACGGTCAGCATCGCGATGAGGCCGCAGGCGATGCCGCTGAGGAAAATACCCAGCCCGCCGATGCCGTGCACGCTGCCGGCGGCCATGATGCCCGTGGCGAGCCCGAAAAGCCCCGCCGCGACGCTCCAGGCGCTGACGAGGATGCCGCCGCTGCCGCGGCCGCGGGGAGGGCCGTCTTGCCATGCGCGGCGCTCCTGTTTGCGCCTCAGGCTGTCGAGCCGCAGGGCCTCGTCGATGATCGGGAAGGGGCTGCGGGCCCGGTGGGGGTCGAAATCATTCATGTAAAAATTCCTTGCTTGCCCAGCGGCCATGGCGCGGGACTTCAATATGGTCAAAGGCTACCATAAAACAGGGGTTGACGCTTCATGAAAATGCCGCGCTTTCGCTGTTGTCACGCATCGGCAAGCCCAGCTAAAAGGGCGGGATGAGAGGTTTCACGCGGTTATATCTCCTGCGCCTGTTGCTCGTTTTCGGCCTTATGACCGCGAACATACGGCGGCGGCCGGAAAAACGGAGGCGGACGGCAGCAGGATGACAATTGCCCGTTTTGCTTCATGCTTCACCATTCCGGGAAGGCCGCCTTGCTGGCCACGCTCCCGCGAATGCCTGCCGAGGCGCGTCGCGACACGCCGCCCGCCGAAAGGCTTGCGGGCGGCATCGCCGAAGCCGCGCCCGCCCTCTACCACGCACGCGCGCCGCCCGCCACTTCCTGAGGCCTTCTAGGAAAACGTTGCGAGGAAGCGGCGAGGGCGGGGTCGATGGCGTCGCCCTGCCGTTCCTCCGGCTTTCACTGAAATCCCGCTTGCCACGACGGGCGCGGGCATAAGCATTGCTTTCGCCGGGCTATTCCGCCGCGTCCTGCGGGGCGGTGTTTTCCGCGCGGGACTGGCGCAGGCGCTGGGAGAGGGGCGGCACGTTGCGGATGCCGATGAGCCGGCCGAGCTGGCCGTTCTCGAAGTCGCGCGCGTTGAACTTTTCGCCCTCGATGTATTTTTCGACGAAACGCCACGTCGATTTGTTCAGCGACATGAAATCCATGCGCGGCTTGACCTTGATCGTGCCCTTCAGCTTTTCGGCCTGTTTCGCCCAGTCGGGGTCTTCGTCCACGCTGTAGAGACCGGCGGCGACGGAACGGTCGAAGAAGTTGTAAAGGTGAAAGCGCATCGCTTCCGAGGAAACCTCGCGCATCACCTCGGGAATGCCGCGCAGGGAAGAGGGCCCCGGCAGGCCGCGGATGATGAGCTTCATGCCCAGCCCCGGCTCCCCGCCCATGTGGCGCGGCTCCAGAGGCAGCTGGGTGTATTTGAAGCATATCTCGCGAAAGCCCAGCATCTCGAAGTATTTGCGTCGGTAAAACTGGTCGATCTTCGCGCCCGCCGTGTCCAGCAGCATTTCCTGTATGGACATTTGCAGCGGCGCGTTCTGCTCGGCGATCTGGATGAGGTCGATCCCGTCCGGTTCGCGCCGCTTGGGGAAGGTTCCGGCCACGAACTTGCGCGCCTCGTGCCGCGCGCGACGCATCGTGAAATCGCCCAGTCCCAGCGAGCGGAAACGCGGGTCGGCGAAGATATATGTCAGGTGCGTGGTGCCGTCCATCTGCGAGGACAGCCGCGCGTCCCGCACCGCGCTGAAGGTGATGGTGTTGCAGGCGGAAACGACCTCGCCCGCGCCGTCCTGCATGATGATCCACTGCTCGCAGAAGGGCGCGCCGGAGGCCTGAAGCTCGGCATCGCGGTTCTTTTCCAGCAGGCTGAGCAGCTTTTCCATGTCCTCGC
>WGNE01000044.1 GCA_016124645.1 Alphaproteobacteria bacterium | reverse complement strand
GAAGGTGTTCCGTCATTTCGCCGCCAAGAAATCCGTTCGCGACAATATCGAGCACAAGTACAAGCCCCGGGCCTATTTCGATACCGAAAACCTCGACCTCGACCAGAAGGCCATCTCCGTGCGCGTGCAATACGTGCCGGGCAAGGGCATGGACGTGGGCGGCTACGAGCAGACGGTGAAATTCGACCTGCCGCATGGCAGCGTCATGGCCGGTGACGCGCTTTTCCGCAAGGAATGCAAAGATATGGTGCCGGATGCTGATGCAAACCTTAAGTTCGTTTCCGACCCCGAGGCCCGCGCGATTTTGAAGACCTTCCGCGCCGAAAAGCTCTCCCACCTCTTCACCGCCGCCATCGAGCGCCGCTACTTCGAGATGGAGGCCGGCAAGGGCAAGAAGAAGGGCACGGTGGAAATCGCCTTCGACGTGGGCGAGATCATCCTGACCTCCGACGGCACGCGCCACGCGCTTTACGAGATCGAGATCGAGAGCAAGCGCGGCAGCGCCAAGGCCATCAACGCGGTGAAAAAGAAAATCCTCGGCATCGCTCCTTCGGCCAAGGTGCAGACACTGAGCAAATCGCAGCAGGGCAGCGAGCTTTACCGCCGCAGCAAAAAGCGCCTGGCGCGCCGCGCGGGGCCCTGAAGCTTTTTTCCTGTCTTCACAGAATGAATTTTCTGTAAGGTTTCTCCCGAAACTTGCTGATATTTAATCAAAAAAGTGGCCGCCCCACATTGTGCGGCGGCGGCGCGCGTGCTATTCTTGTCTGGAATGAAGAAAGGATGGCGCGCGAATGGACATAAAGCAGGAAAACGACGGGGAAAAAGGCTACATCATCCAGTGTTCCGCGGATAATTTCGAGCAGGCCGCCTATCTTTCCGCCGTGTTCTCGGATGTCATCTGCGTGAACGAGCAAAGCCACCGCCTGCGGATATCCACCGTCACCGACCTGCTGCGCAAGCAGTTCGAGAAACTGGGCGCCTCGATCAGGGAGGCCGCCTCGGTCCGCCTGAGCGCCGCGCGCGGCTCCTCCACGTCTTCCCCCGCCTGACGCGTCCATAACCGTCAATGGCAGCCCCCAAAAAGAGCAAGTCCGAGGTCGAGCACGAGCTCAAGATCAGCATGACCCCGCGCGACCTTGAAAAAGTGTTCAAGGCGCTGACCAAGAAGCTGGCCGTGCGCAAGACGGTTTCGCATAAATACATGCCGCGCGCCTATTACGACACGCCGGACCTGAAGCTTTACAAGAACGCCATCTCCCTGCGCATACAGTACAAGCCCGGCAAGGGCGGGGTGCTGGGCACCTATGAGCAGACGGTCAAGTTCGACCTCACGCCCGAACAGCCCATCGCCCATGGCACCTTCCTGCGCAAGGAATGCAAGGACCCGGTGCCGACCCACAAGCCGGAGATCGCCAAGCTTTCAGACCGGGAAGCGAAGGCGCTATTGAAACCCTTTAAAAAGAAGAAGATGCAGCATATTTTTACCGCGGCAATTGAACGCCGTGCCTTCAACCTGAAGGTCGGCCGCGGAAAAAAGGCGGGGGTGGTCGAGGTCGCCTTCGACGTGGGCGAGATCATCCTGGCCTGCAACGACAGCCGCCATGCTTTCTCTGAGGTGGAACTTGAGGTCGTCAAGGGAAGCCACGAGGCAATCTACATCATCCAGAAAAAGATCCACGCGCTCGCGCGGTCGGCCGGCGTGCAGCATCTCTCCAAGGCGCAGCAGGGCAGCCGGTTGCACCAGAAGCATTGCCGCCGCCGCAAGACTGCCTCCAAGCGCAAAAAGAGCAAATAAGTCCTTTCATCAGCTCGTTTAAAAATATTGAAAAACATATCTTTCCGATTTTTTCTTCTGATCTTGCTTTTGCTTTCCCTGCCGCTGTCCTACCTTGGCGCGCTGGACCGTTTCACGTGGTGGATGGAAGCCTTTCCCGTCTTCATCGGCCTGCCGATTCTTATTGTTTTACGTGAAAAATTCAAGTTAACCAATTTGATTTATTTGCTTTTATTTGTCCATGCGGGGATCCTTCTCATCGGGGCGCATTACACCTACGCCAAGGTGCCGGCTTTCGACTGGCTGCGGGATCATTTTCACCTTTCGCGCAACCACTACGACCGGCTGGGCCATTTCGCGCAGGGCTTCGTGCCCGCGCTGCTGGCTCGCGAGCTGCTGCTGCGCAGCTCGCCGCTGCGGGCGGGGAAATGGATGTTTGCGATAATTTTCCTGTCCTGCATGGGCATCAGCGCGCTTTACGAATTGCTGGAATGGGCGACATCGCTCGCGACCGGCACGGCGGCGGACGCCTTCCTCGGCGCGCAGGGCGACGTCTGGGACACGCAGGAGGACATGGCGATGGCGGGGCTCGGCGCGCTTTGCGCCTTGGCGTTTTTCAGCCGCCTGCACGACCGCTTCCTCGCGCGGCAGGGTTTTTTGCCCGCGGGGGATGGAAAATCCTGAAATTTTAACGATATGGCTATAAATCGGGTTTTATAATGTGAGACGGGCCGGCAAAACAGGGCCGGCGGGGAGAAAGAGCAAATGCGGACGCGGGGTATATCCAGTTTCTTGTTCATCGGGGCTTTCGTTCTTGCGCTCGGCATGGTTTCGCCGGGCCCGGCGCAGGCGGCGCGGCACCATGCGGCCAGCAAACCCGCCCCGCAGGTCTCTGCGCAGCAGGCGGCCGATCAGGCCTATCTGGCCGCCGTGGACCGGATGATTTCGGGGCAGGACGACCGCGCGCAGGTCGCCAACTGGACGAAACTGCGCGATATGTACACCCGTACCAGCTTCTATTTCCGCAAGGGCGGGGCCGACAAGGTCTGGGACCTGCTGCAGGAATCGGCGCAAAAAGCGCTGCTGGACGGTTCGGACGCCTCCGTCGCCGCCTACCGCGCGCTGCTGCGCGACCATTTTGCGCATTACCGCTCCCACGTGCAGGCGATCGAGATGATCGACAAGGCCCATTTCACGCAGGAGGACAAGACCCTGCACCTGACCGCGCTGCGCGGCATCCTGTCCAGCATTCTGGCCAGCGGGGACGGCAAGACGGGCGAGACGGCCTTTCACATCATCGACCCGGCGGAAGAAAACCTCGTGATGACCTCCTACTTCCACTATCAGGTGAAAGACCAGAAATATGAACAGCATAACGGTCATTTCTGGGACATCGTCAGCTACGTCAACCCCGCCAACGGCACCACCGGCAAGATGTATTTCAACGTCGATGCGCTGGTCGGGAGCCATTAAGGCCTGACGGGCCGCGTTTTTTTCCTTTGCTTCTTCGGAAAACTGGGATATAACGCGCAAGACGTTATTCTCCCGAAAATACAGTTCTTCGCAAATCCGGCCCGGCCGGAAACGCGGGGTCTCGGGAGGAAAAAGGCGATAGGAGCGTAGCTCAATTGGTAGAGTACCGGTCTCCAAAACCGGGTGTTGTGGGTTCGAGTCCCTCCGCTCCTGCCATTTTTGAATAACGGCAAGGCTGTAGAAGAGAGTAGAGCGAAATGAAAAACATGGTGAAATTCTTCCGCGAGGTCCGCTCGGAAGGCGCGAAGGTCACCTGGCCGACGCGCAGCGAAACCATGACGACGACGGTCGTGGTCTTCATCATGATTTCCATCGTGGCGATGATCCTGACGGCGGCGGATCTGCTCATCTCCAACAGCGTCCAGTTTCTTTTAGGATTAGGCAAGTAAGGCAGGCACCAGATATGTCCAAGCGTTGGTACGTACTCCACGTTTATTCGGGTTTCGAGAAAAAGGTCGCATCCAGCATCATGGAAGGCGCGCAGAAACGCGGGCTCGACCAGTATATCGAGGAAGTCATGGTCCCGACCGAGGAAGTGGTGGAAGTCCGCCGCGGCCAGAAGGTCAACGCCGAGCGCAAGTTCTTCCCCGGCTACGTGCTGGTGAAGATGGAAATGAACGACGACGCCTGGCACCTCGTCAAGAACACGCCGAAGGTCACGGGCTTCCTGGGCGCGGCCGGCACCAAGCCGCAGCCGATCAGCGAGGCCGAGGCGCAACGCCTGCTCAAGCAGATGGTCGAGGGCGCCGAGCGTCCGCGTCCGTCCGTCAGCTACGACATCGGCGAGCAGGTCAAGGTCTGCGACGGTCCGTTCAACTCCTTCAACGGCACGGTCGAGGAGGTCGATGAGGCCCGCTCGCGCCTGAAGGTTCTGGTCTCCATCTTCGGCCGCTCCACGCCGGTCGAGCTGGATTACAGCCAGGTCGAGAAGGTCTGATAATTTCCCACTCCCCCAACACATGAGGGTAACATGTATTTCTCCCCGACAAGCGTAAAGCGTCTTGCCGGAATCGCCGCCGTTTGCGCGTTTCTGGGCTTCTTCGCCGTTCTTCCCGCCCGCGCGCAGGACCAGCAACAGCAACAGCAACAGCAGCAGCAGCAGGCGCAGCAGGCCGGGGGACAGATGACGCCCGAGCAGCAAGCCGCCGCGCAGGCCGCGTTCGAAAAAGGCTTCGTCCACGGCCCCGCCAAGGTGCCGATGGGCGACCAGGCCACGCTGGCCCTGCCGCAGGGCGACATGTTCATCCCCAAGGCGCAGGCGCGGATGATCCTCGAAAGCTTCGGCAGCAAGCCGGGCGAGGGGCTGCTGGGCATGATCGTGCCCGAGGAAAGCCGCCAGGAGAACTGGGCCGTCGTCGCGACCTATGACGATTCCGGCTACGTGAAGGACGACGACTCCAGCAAGCTGGACGCGGACGCCATCCTGAAAAGCCTGAAGGAAGGGCTGGTGCAGACCAACGCGCGCCGCCGCAAGCTCGGCATCCCCGAGCTGGAGATCGTGGGCTGGGTCGAAAAGCCGCATTACGACCATGCCCGCCACCAGCTCATCTGGTCGGTCGAGGCGAAGGACAAGGTGCAAAAAAGCGAGGCGGCGACGGATTCGACGGGCGGCGATTCCGCCATCAACTACAACACCTTCGCGCTGGGCCGCCACGGTTACCTCAGCCTCAACCTGATCACCGACCCGCAAAGCGTCGCACGCGACAAGACGCAGGTGGCCGCGCTGCTGACCAACCTGACCTACGACAAGGGCAAGGCCTATGCCGACTTCGACAGCACGACCGACAAGGTCGCGGAATTCGGCCTGCTCGCGCTCATCACCGGCATCGCGGTGAAAAAGCTGGGGCTCTTCGCCATCGCCGCCGCCTTCGCCGCGAAATTCGCCAAGGTGCTGGTCGTGGCCGCCGTCGGCGTCGTCGCCTCCATCAAGAAATTCTTCATGCAGGGCCGCCGCGACGAAACGCTGCCGCCGCCACCGCCGCCGCAGGCCTGACGCCTGACAGCGGAACGCGGCCCGCCAACCACGGGAGCATGACGTGCTGAAGCTTCTTTTCCTCATCCTCAAGGCCGGCAAGATCGGCCCGGTGCTCATGACCACGGGCACCATGCTGCTCAGCATGGCGGTCTATGCCACCATCTTCGGCTGGCGCTATGCGGTGGGCTTCGTGCTGCTCATCCTCGTCCATGAAATGGGGCATTTCATCGCCGCGCGCCAGCGGGGGCTCAACGTCGGCGCGCCGACCTTCATCCCCTTCGTCGGCGCGTGGATCGAGCTGAAGGAAATGCCGCACGACGTCGAGACCGAGGCCTATGTCGGCATGGCCGGGCCTTTCGCCGGCACGCTGGGCGCGCTTTGCTGCTATTTCGCCGCGCGGCATTTCGGCGACGACCAGCTTTTGCTCGCGCTTTCCTATGCGGGCTTCATGATCAACCTGTTCAACCTCATCCCCATGTCGCCTCTCGACGGGGGCAGGGTGACGGCGATCCTCACCCCGCGCGTCTGGCTCTTCGGCCTGCCCTTGCTGGTGGGGGTGTTCTTCATCAACCCCAGCCCCTTGCTCATCCTCATCGGGGTCATGGCCCTGCCGAACATCAAGCGGGCGTGGCACTACGACCACAACGCGCCGGAAAACGCCTATTACCGCAACGTGACGGGCGAACAGCGCATGTTCTACGGCTGCTATTACCTGATGCTGGTGGCCTTTCTGGCCTGCATGTCCTATTCCGTGCACCAGATGATTGCGCCGATGCATTGATAACGCGCTGATATTCAATAAAAAATTTGGCGATATTCCTTCTTGACATTAGACATAATATATTGTAGCTTGGGGTGCATTAAAACCGCAACCGACAGGAGCTGCCGATTGCAAAACCAGCCGACACAAAAGATTTCCGCCGCGCCAGCCTTTAACGCCGCCGCGCTTTCGGACTCTGATCGCCTGCTGGCCTTCCACAACGCCGCGCAAGCGGGCGATATCGCCGTGATGACGACGCTGCGCGAAGACGGTTTCAATGTTGATACGCCCGACAGCATGGGGCACACCGCGCTGATGCTGGCCGTGATGGAAGGGCAGAAGGAAGCCGTGGCGCAATTGCTGGCTTGGAAGGCGGATCCCAATGCCAAAAGCCCGCTGCTGGTCACCGCGCTCAGCTACGCCATCGCCGTGCAGGGCGCCATGCAGAGTGACTGCGACATCGCGCGCATGTTGCTGGACGCGGGCGCGGACCCCGATTTCAAGGTCGATGGCGATGCGACCGCGCTGATGCTGGCCGCATCGTCCGGCGATGTTGCGATGATCGAGCTGGTGGCGGCATACAAGCCGAAACCCAATCTGCGCGACGCGGGCGGCAATACCGCCATGATGCTGGCGACGATGAACGGCAGGGTGGCCGCGATGGAGGCGGTGAAGGCCGCGGGCGGGAGCATCTTCACCCCCGACAACGACGGTGCCTCGCCCATCCACCGCGCGGCGCAGAACGGGCAGCAGGCGGCTTTCGGCTGGCTGGCGGGGCAGGGCGCAAGGCTGGACGCGCAGGACGGCGAAGGCAAAAGCGTTGCCGCCCATGCCGCCTTGGGCGACAATGCCCGCGCGCTGGAAGAGCTGGCGGCGCGCAAGGCCGACCTCGACGCGCCCGATAAAAAGGGAATGACCCCGCTGATGCACACGGCGGTGCAGGGCGGCGCGAAAGCGGCCGCCGCGCTTTTGAAGGCGGAGGCCTCCTTGACCGCGACGGATGCGCTGGGCCGCACCGCCCGGGATATCGCCCTGATGGAGGGGAACCCGGCCATCGCCGCCCTCATCGACGCCGAGGCGACGGCGCGGCTGAAAAAAGAAGTCGCGAAGGACGTCAGCCGCATCGACGGCGGCATGAGCCACGACGTGAAGGTGGGCAAGCCGCTGCGCCTGATGAAAATGCGCAAACCGTAACTTTACGGAAATAAAATGCGCTCCACGGGCCGAAACGGGCCCGTTTTTCAATAAAAATCAAGTTTTTTCTTGCATTCCAGTCGAATGGAGGTATATTGGCGCGCCGATGAATACCCGTAGCGGGTTTCGTCGCCGGATTGTTTTGGCAATCCGTTGAACCCTGTGGGAGGTTTTTTCGCGCCCAAGTCCATGCGAAAGCCGCACCACGGACCCTTGTATATATAAGGAGCTTACAATGGCAAAGAAGATACAGGGCTACATCAAGCTGGTCGTCCCGGCTGGTAAAGCCAACCCCTCTCCGCCGATCGGTCCCGCACTGGGTCAGGCCGGCGTCAACATCATGGAATTCTGCAAGGGCTTCAACGCCCAGACGCAGGGCATGGAACCCGGCATGCCGATTCCCTGCGTGATTACGGTCTTCGCCGACCGTTCCTTCACCTTCGTCATGAAGACCCCGCCCGCCAGCTACTACCTGATGAAGGCGGCCAAGCTGCAAAAAGGTTGCGGCACCACCGGCAAGGATACCGTCGGTCAGGTGACCACCGCGCAGCTGCGCGAGATCGCGGAAGCGAAGATGAAGGACATGAACGCCGCGAACGTGGACAACGCGATGAAAACCATCGCCGGCACCGCGCGTTCGATGGGCATTAAAGTTGTGGAGGGCTAAGACCATGGCAACGAAAAAAGACGCTTCGAAAAAAGTGAAGTCGCCCTACGCCAAGCGCCTGCGCGACGTGCGCAGCTCGCTGGACACCGCCAAGGTCTGGACGCTCGAGGAAGCCGTGGCTTTCATCAAGAAGAACGCCACCGCGAAATTCGATGAAACCATCGAGATCGCCGTCGGCCTCGGCATCGACACCAAGCAGTCGGACCAGAACGTCCGCGGCATGGTCGTTCTGCCCAACGGCACCGGCAAAAGCATCCGCGTCGCCGTTTTCGCCAAGGGCGCGAAGGCCGAGGAAGCCAAGAAAGCCGGCGCCGATATCGTCGGCGACGACGATCTGGCTGCCGAGATCCAGAAAGGCACCATCAACTTCGACCGCTGCATCGCGACCCCGGACATGATGGGCGTCGTGGGCCGTCTCGGTCAGGTGCTGGGCCCCAAAGGCCTGATGCCGAACCCGAAACTCGGCACGGTGTCGATGGACGTCGCCGGCGCGGTGAAAGCCGCGAAGGGCGGTTCGGTCGAATTCCGCGCGCAGAAGGAAGGCATCGTCCACGTCGGCGTGGGCAAAGCCAGCTTCGACGACGCGAAACTGGTCGAAAACATCCGCGCCCTGATGGACGCGATCATCAAGGCGAAACCGCAGTCGTCGAAAGGCAACTACCTGAAGAAGGCAGCCCTTTCCTCCACGATGGGCCCCGGCGTGAAGCTGGACCTCTCGAGCCTGCAAAAAGCCGCCTGACGAACCAAGCCCCGCTTGCGGGGTGACTGAAGTTTTTCCCCATTCCCGCCCTTCGCGGGGCGGGAGGGGGAGAAAATCCCAGTCCGAGACTACAGGTACCCGCGGGCGACCAAGGGGCTAAACCAGAAGGCGCCGGGCCTTAAATCCGGTATCTTCCAGGCCTGTACAGACGAGGTAGAAAAGTTTTTAACGGTACCGCCGTTATGGCTCTGAGCTTCGGGACGGGAACTACTAGCGCCGGTCTTCATTCCGCTTCTGGCGGAAGGTTTACCGGCAAAGTGCAACCCGGCCGGGTTTGCGTCCTCTAAGGGGAACAAGCTCGCCATAACTAAAGACGGAGATATCCGTGGATCGTGCACAAAAAGCGGAAGCTGTCCAGGACCTGAACAAGACGTTCAGCGAAACCGAATCTGTCGTCGTCACCCACAACCTGGGTTTGACGGCTGGCCAGATCGGCGAGCTGCGCGTGAACATGCGTCAGGCCGGGGTCAACTTCAAAGTATCGAAAAACCGGCTCGTTTTACGCGCCCTTAAAGGTACGCGCTATGAAGGCATCGGCCCTCTGCTCAAAGGTCCCGTTGGCATCGCGACGTCGCAAGACCCTGTCGCGGCCGCCAAGGTTGCCGCTGAATTCGCCAAGGGGAATGACAAGTTCGTCATCCTCGGCGGCGCGCTCGGCGACAAGCTGCTGGACTTTGCGGGCATTGAAGCACTGTCGAAACTGCCGTCGCTTGACGAAATCCGCGCAACGCTCGTGTGCATGCTGCAAACGCCTGCCACCCGCATCGCGACGATTTCCCAAGCGCCCGCTTCGCAGCTGGCCCGTGTTCTGAATGCGTATGCCGAAAAGGGCTGATACACAGTCGGAAAGATACTTTTCACAAACACAAACGGTACTGAAAATTAATCCTAAGGAGAACTAAAATGGCTGATCTGGCTAAAATCGTAGATGAACTCTCGACCCTGACGGTTCTGGAAGCCGCCGAGCTTTCCAAGCTGCTGGAAGAGAAGTGGGGCGTTTCCGCCGCTGCTCCCGTTGCTGTCGCCGCTGTCGGCGGCGCTGCCGGTGGCGCTGCTGCTGAAGCGAAAGATGAATTCGACGTTGTTCTGGCTGCTGCCGGCGACAAGAAAATCGAAGTCATCAAAGTCGTTCGCGAAATCACGGGCCTGGGCCTGAAAGAAGCGAAAGACCTCGTTGAAGCCGCTCCCAAGGCGATCAAGGAAGGCGCACCCAAAGCGGAAGCTGAAGAGCTGCAGAAAAAGCTCGAAGCTGCCGGCGCCAAAGTCGAGCTGAAGTAATCATCCGTTGATTGCTCAGTCGCACAAAACGGCTTGATGAAGGCTGGCGGCGGGGTTTTTCCCCGCCGCCCCTTCTGCCGTTTTGAATACGGGGGAACAAGGGGTTCCAGCGTAAGAACTAAAAGAACTACGGCACTATCCCGGACGGCACTATCCCGGCCATGGGGCGGACGATCCGCCGGCCGACGACGAAATTTATGGACATCGGAAGTCATGTGGTGGGCTCCGATTCGTCCTTCAGGCACTTCTCAGGAAAGCAGGGGGTCACGCCCCCGTCTTTGAAATTCAAGCATTCAGCGTATGAAGGAAGTTTGCAATGAGCGCAAAAAAAACGATCAGATCCCTCACGGACAGCAAAAGCTACACGGGGCGCAAGCGCATCCGCCGCAGCTTCGGGAAGATCCCGGAAGTCTGCGAAATGCCCAACCTGATCGAGGTGCAGCGCAATTCCTACGAAAAATTCCTGCAGCGCGAGACCAAGCACAACGAGCGCCTGACCGAAGGCCTGCAAGAGGTCTTCAAGTCGGTCTTCCCGATCCGCGACTTCGCGGGCCGCGCCGAAATCGACTTCGTGCGCTATGAGCTGGAAGAGCCGAAATACGACGTGGAAGAATGCCAGCAGCGCGGCATGACCTACGCCGCGCCCCTGCGCGTGACCCTGCGCCTCTCGACCTTCGACATCGACGAAGACTCGGGCCTGCGCACCATCCGCGACATCAAGGAGCAGGACGTCTATATGGTGGACATGCCGCTCATGACCGACAACGGCACCTTCGTCGTCAACGGCACCGAGCGCGTCATCGTCTCGCAGATGCACCGTTCCCCCGGCGTGTTCTTCGACCACGACCAAGGCAAGACCCACTCCTCGGGCAAATATCTCTTCTCCGCGCGCGTCATTCCCTACCGCGGTTCCTGGCTGGACTTCGAGTTCGACGCCAAGGACCTCGTCTATGTGCGCATCGACCGCCGCCGCAAGCTGCCCGTCACCACCTTCCTGCTGGCGCTGGACAGCGACGAATCCGCGAAATACCGCGAGCGCCAGCTGAAAGCCGGCAAGCCCGTCGATCCCACCAAGATTCAGGGCGCGTCGAAAGAGGAAATCCTGCATTACTTCTACGGCATCATCCCCTACGAAAAGACCAAGGACGGCTGGAAAACCGCCTATGTCGCCGAGCGTTTCCGCGGCATCAAGATCGCCCACGACCTCGTCGATGCCAAGGGCGGCAAGGTGAAAGTGCCCGCCGGCACGAAGATCACCGCGCGTCAGGCGCGCAAGCTGGAAGAAGAGGGGCTCAAGGAAATCCTCATCCAGACGGAAGAGCTGATCGGCACCAGCGTCGCGCGCAACGTCGCGGACGAGAAAACCGGCGAAGTCGCCTTCGAGGCGGGCGAGGAACTGGACGGCAAGTCGATCGAGAAGATCGAGAAGCTGGGCCTGAAGACCCTCGACATCCTCGCCATCGACCACATCAACGTGGGCGGCTACATCCGCAACACGCTGGCGGCGGACAAGTGCCGCAACCGCGAAGACGCGCTCATCGACATCTACCGCGTCATGCGCCCCGGCGAGCCGCCGACGCTTGAATCGGCCGACGCGCTGTTCCGCGGGTTGTTCTTCGATTTCGAGCGCTACGACCTTTCTCCGGTCGGCCGCGTGAAGATGAACGCGCGCCTCGACTTCAAGACGGACGATCAGGTCCGCATCCTGCGCAAGGAAGACGTCTTCGCCATCCTGAAAATCCTCGTCGATCTGAAAGACGGCCGCGGGGAAGTGGACGACATCGACCACCTTGGCAACCGCCGCGTCCGTTCCGTGGGCGAGCTGATGGAAAACCAGTGCCGCGTCGGCCTGATGCGCATGGAGCGCGCCATCCGCGAGCGCATGGGCTCGGTCGATATCGACACCGCGATGCCGCACGACCTCATCAACGCGAAGCCCGCCGCGGCGGCCGTTCGCGAATTCTTCGGCTCCTCGCAGCTTTCGCAGTTCATGGACCAGACCAACCCGCTGTCGGAAATCACGCACAAGCGCCGCATGTCGGCCCTTGGCCCCGGCGGCCTGACCCGCGAGCGCGCGGGTTTCGAAGTGCGCGACGTCCACCCCACGCACTACGGCCGCATCTGCCCGATTGAGACGCCGGAAGGCCCGAACATCGGCCTGATCAACTCGCTCTCCACCTATGCCCGCATCAACCAGTACGGCTTCATCGAAAGCCCGTACCGCAAGATCGTCAACGGCAAGGTGACGGACGAAGTCGTCTATATGTCGGCCATGGAAGAAGGCCGCTACACCATCGCGCAGGCCAACGCCGAGCTCGACGACAAGGGCGCCTTCACCAACGACCTCGTGTCCTGCCGCCAGGGGGGCGACTACATCCTCTCCCCGCGCGAACAGATCGACCTCATCGACGTTTCGCCGAAGCAGATCGTTTCGGTGGCCGCGGCGCTCATCCCGTTCCTCGAGAACGACGACGCGAACCGCGCGCTGATGGGTTCCAACATGCAACGCCAGGCCGTGCCGCTGATGCGTTCCGACGCGCCGCTGGTCGGCACCGGGATGGAAGGCGCCGTGGCCCGCGACAGCGGCGCCGCGATCACCGCCGTGCGTTCGGGCATCGTCGATCAGGTCGATGCCGACCGCATCGTCATCCACGCGACGGACGAGAAGGACAGCTCCAAGGCGACCGTCGATATCTACAAGCTGAAGAAGTTCAAGCGTTCCAACCAGAACACCTGCATCACGCAGACCCCGCTGGTCAAAGTGGGCGACCGCATCGAGGCCGGCGACATCGTCGGCGACGGTCCCTCGACCGAGCTGGGCGAACTGGCGCTGGGCCGCAACGTGCTGGTGGCCTTCATGCCCTGGAACGGCTACAACTTCGAGGACTCCATCCTCATTTCCGAGCGCATCGCGCGCGACGACGTCTTCACCTCCATCCACATCGAGGAATACGACGTCATGGCTCGCGACACCAAGCTGGGTCAGGAAGACATCACCCGCGACATTCCCAACGTGGGCGAGGAAGGCCTGAAGCATCTTGACGAAGCCGGCATCGTCTATATCGGCGCCGAAGTCAAGCCGGGCGACATTCTGGTCGGCAAGGTCACGCCGAAGGGCGAAAGCCCGATGACGCCGGAGGAAAAACTCCTGCGCGCCATCTTCGGCGAAAAAGCCTCGGACGTGAAAGACACCTCCCTGCGCGTGCCGCCGGGCGTGTCGGGCACGGTCGTGGAAGTGCGCGTCTTCTCCCGCCGCGGCGTGGACAAGGACCAGCGCGCGCTGTCCATCGAACGCGCCGAGATCGAGCAGCTGGCGAAGGACCGCGACGACGAACGCCGCATTTACGAGCGCGGCTTCTACGGCCGCCTGCGCGAAGTGCTGGTCGGCAAGACCGTCGCCAAGCCGGTCGAGGGCGTGAAGAAGGGCGACAAGATCACCTCCGAAGCGCTCGACGCCATCAAGCGTGCCGAGTGGCGCGAGATCGTCGTCAGCGACGACAAGGCCATGGAAGACATCGAAAGCATGGGCCAGACCTTCGATCGCGCGATCGACGATCTGAACCAGCGTTTCGAGAACAAGGTCGAAAAACTGCAACGCGGCGACGAAATGCTGCCGGGCGTGATGAAAACCGTGAAGGTCTTCATCGCCGTCAAGCGCAAGCTGCAGCCGGGCGACAAGATGGCCGGCCGCCACGGTAACAAGGGTGTCGTGTCCAAGATCATGCCGATCGAGAACATGCCCTACCTTGAAGACGGCACCGCCGTCGATATCGTGCTGAACCCGCTGGGCGTTCCTTCCCGCATGAACGTCGGGCAGATTCTTGAGACCCACCTCGGCTGGGCATCGGCCAACCTCGGCAAGCAGATCGGCGAGCTCGTCGATCGCTACCAGCAGGACGCCGGCGCCGAGCGCGAAAAGGCGGAGAAGGAGCTGCACGAGAAGCTCAAGATCGCTTACGGCGACACGGCCTACAAGGAAGACGTGGCGACGCTCAAGCAGCACGAACTGGTCGAGATGTGCAAGAACATCCGCCGCGGCGTGCCCATCGCGACCCCCGTCTTCGACGGCGCGGTCGAGGCGGACATCAACAAGATGCTGGAAGACAGCGGCCTGAACAGCTCCGGCCAAGTTTACCTGACGGACGGCCGCACGGGCGAGCGTTTCGAGCGTCCGGTCACCGTCGGCTACATCTACATGCTGAAGCTGCACCACCTTGTCGATGACAAGATCCACGCCCGTTCCATCGGCCCGTACTCGCTCGTCACCCAGCAGCCGCTGGGCGGCAAGGCGCAGTTCGGCGGCCAGCGCTTCGGGGAGATGGAGGTCTGGGCCCTGCAGGCCTATGGCGCCGCCTATACCCTGCAGGAAATGCT
>WGNE01000026.1 GCA_016124645.1 Alphaproteobacteria bacterium | reverse complement strand
GTCTCGTCCGAGGCATAGCCGACCAGCCCCAGAAGGCAGGTGGAGAGGATGACCATGGAAATCCACCGCCGGTAAAACACCAGCGCGCGGCGGAAATATTCGAACTGCAGCATCCGTTCCGGCATGAAAGCCCCCTTCAAGCCCCTTTAATTTACACGATAAATCGTCTAAAAACACCTCAAAGAAAGGCAATACGTCATGACGGATTTTGTGGTCGCCGCACTTTACAAATTCACCCCCCTCTCCGGCCTGCCCGAACTGCAGGCGCGGCTCCAGCGCGTCTGCGAGGAAAACGGGGTCTGCGGCACGCTGCTGCTCGCGCCCGAGGGCGTCAACGGCACCATCGCCGCCCCCCGCGCGGGCATCGACGCGGTGCTGCACTTCCTGCGCCGCCTGCCGGGCCTGCAGGACCTCGACCACAAGGAATCCGCCGCCGCCGTCCAGCCCTTCTACCGCATGAAGGTGCGGCTGAAAAAAGAGATCGTCACCATCGGCCTGCCCGAGGTGGACCCGAACGAGACCGTCGGCACCTATCTTTCGCCCGAGGAATGGAACGAGGTCATCTCCGACCCCGAAACCGTGCTCATCGACACGCGCAACGGGTATGAAATCGGCATCGGCACCTTCAGGGGCGCCATCGACCCGAAGACGGAAACCTTCCGCGAATTCCCGGACTACGTGCAAAAGAACCTCGCCCCCGAAAAGAACAAAAAGGTCGCCATGTTCTGCACCGGCGGCATCCGCTGCGAGAAAGCCTCCGCCTATATGAAGAAGCTGGGGTTCGAAAACGTCTATCACCTCAAGGGCGGGATCCTGAAATACCTCGAAACCATGCCCGAGGACAAAAGCCTGTGGCAGGGCGAATGCTTCGTCTTCGACCAGCGCGTCTCCGTCGGCCACGGGCTGAAGCAGGGCGATTACATCCTCTGCCCCTCCTGCCGCTACCCCGTGGGGCCGGAGGACAGGCAAAGCGACAAATACGAGGAAGGCATCTGCTGCCCCCATTGCCACAACAGCCTGACGGAAGAACAACGGATGAGCGCCGCCGAACGCCAGAAACAGATCAAGCTGGCCGAGGCGCGGGGCGAGAAGCACATCGGCGCGAAATACGGCGTCGAGGGCGAATAAGCTGTAACCCTTGCCCCCTTTCCCGCGAAAGCCATATTGGATAGAGAAAGTTTGACGGGGAAGAAAAATGTCTGGAATGGACCACCTCACAGAAGAACAACTAGCTCTTGAATATCTCAGGAAGACCACGCGGGAAAGACAGGAGTTTTTTGGCAACAAAGGAAAAGAAGAAAGGGAGCGCATCAGCGTTAAGGAATTCCTTTCGCTACTAAAGATCGATTTCGCAGATCAGGATATTTGCTCTCTGGAACAGAATAGCAAAACCGACGTTCAGTTCCATGATGCATCATTTCAAGTTAAAGAACTAATGGACGAGAACTTTCGCAGAAGCGAATTTCATGGCAATGCTAGAAGAGCCGCCGAGAAAGCTAAAAGTATCCGAGAGGTAAGCTGGAACTTGAAAGCCTATGATGTTCCATCTCCTGCAAAACTATATGATCTCATCGTTGAATTTACAGGTAAATTAGATAGCAAATATACAAAACTGGAACGCAGTAAACTCGATTTACTAATATACGCCACAAGAGGATACGCTTCTTGTATCAGGGAACAGGAGATACAAATATCTGATTTTGACGAGTTGGGATGGCGATCAGTTTTATGCGTAAACAGCAAACAAGCTGTAATCTTGTATTCCTCTGTAAATTCACCGGAGTTCATCCGAAATCACTTTAAAAAAATATTTTGGTCAAACACTGCGACAGATAATTAAAAGAAAGGAATTCATCATGGAAAAAGCGGCGTTCGGCGCGGGGTGTTTCTGGGGGGTGGAGGCGGCGTTCCGGCAGTTGCCGGGCGTTTCGCGCACCGCCGTCGGCTACATGGGCGGCAAGACGGACAACCCGACCTATGAAGACGTCTGCAGTGACCGCACCGGCCATGCCGAGGTCGTGCTGGTCGAATACGACCCGCAGCAGCTGTCATACGACGTCTTGCTGCAAACCTTCTGGGCCTGCCACGACCCCACCCAGCTCAACCGCCAGGGGCCGGACGTGGGCACGCAGTACCGCAGCGCCATCTTCACCTATTCCGGCGCGCAGAAGGAAGCGGCTGAAAAATCGAAATCCGCGCTGGACGCCTCCGGCAAATACAAGAAGCGCGCGGTCACCAGCATCGAGCCCGCGCCGGCATTTCACATGGCGGAAGATTACCACCAGCAATACCTTGAAAAGCGCGGGCTCTCGAGCTGTCACATATGACGATAACGCTTGGCGCTTGTTGCGTCAGGCGCCGGGCTTGGGCGATTTGGGCGCCGCCGCGTAGGATTTCGCCAGCAGCGTCGCGCCGGCGTCTTCATAGGCCTTGCCGAAATCGTATTCCGCGTATTTCGGCGCGTCCTTGACCTTCGTGAAAAAGCCCGTCAGCGACTCGCCCATCGTCGGCTCCGCTTCGACGGCCATGCCAGCGATAAGGTCCGCGCGCTGGATCATCGCGTCGAAAAGCGATGCGGCGACGGTTTCTTTTTCCTTCTTGGAACCCGCCGCGGCCGTGCCCAGGGAGGCTTCGAAAATGACGTTGCTCAGCCTGTTGTACTCGGCTTTTTGCTCGGGCGTGGCGGCCGTCTTGAACGCCTGCGCCAGTGCAGGCGCGCTGCGCAGCCTGTCGTTGATCACCTGCGCGATGCTCGCCGCGACTTTCTTGGTTTCGAAATCATTGGCCATATCGGTACACTCCTCAAAAAATGAAAACATGCCGCGCGGTCGGGCCTTCTGTTTCGGGCCCCGACCCGTGGAAGGGTCGGACTATACGGAAATACATGCTTTATGTCAAGGACGCCTCCCCCGAACCAAAGTTCATACGGATTTCAAAGGGTTTCGGGTTTCAGCCGCCTGCCCGTTGTACTAGACTCCCCGGCAGGAAATTCCAGCAAAAGGAGCAACCACATGACCGGACAAGCCATGCTCAACCGCCTCGCCGCGGAAACCGCGCAGCTTCACGAAAAAGGGCTCTACAAGTCCGAGCGCATCATCGTCTCGCCCCAGCAGGCGGACATCACCGTGCATCAGGCGCAGAACGACGCCCACCCCGCTTCGGACAGTCACGTCATCAACCTTTGCGCCAACAACTACCTCGGCCTCGCCAACCATCCGCGGCTCATTCAGGCGGCGCATGCGGCGCTCGACAAATACGGGCTGGGCCTCGCCTCCGTGCGCTTCATCTGCGGCACGCAGGATCTGCACAAGCAGCTTGAGCAGAAAATGAGCGCGTTCCTGAAGACCGAGGACACCATTCTCTATACCTCCTGCTTCGACGCCAACGGCGGGCTGTTCGAGACGATACTGGGCGAGGAAGACGCGGTCATCAGCGACGCGCTGAACCACGCCAGCATCATCGACGGCATCCGCCTGTGCAAGGCGAAACGCTTGCGCTACGACAACAACGACATGGCCGACCTCGAGGAAAAGCTGAAAGAGGCCTCGGGCGCGCGCTGCCGGTTGATCGCGACGGACGGCGTGTTCTCCATGGACGGCATCATCGCCAACCTGCCCGCCATCTGCGACCTCGCCGAGAAATACGACGCGATGGTGATGGTGGACGACAGCCACGCCGTCGGCTTCACCGGCAAGACCGGCGCGGGAACGCCCGAGCATTGGGGCGTGCAGGATCGCGTGCATATCGTCACCGGCACCTTCGGCAAGGCGCTGGGCGGCGCCTCGGGCGGCTATACATCAGGGCGGAAAGAGATCATCGACTGGCTGCGCCAGCGCTCGCGCCCCTACCTGTTCTCCAACACGCTGGCCCCGCCGATCGTCGCGGCCTCCATCGCCGCCATCGACCTGCTGGCCGAAGACCACGGCCCGCTGCAAAAGCTGCGCGACAACGCGCTCTATTTCCGCAAGGGCATGAGCGCGCTGGGCTTCGACCTCGTCCCCGGCGAGCATCCCATCATCCCCGTCATGCTCTACGATGCGAAGCTGGCCAAGACCATGGCCGACAGGCTTTTGGAGGAAGGCATCTACGTCATCGCCTTCTCCTACCCCGTGGTACCGCAGGACAAGGCGCGCATCCGCACGCAAATGTCGGCCGCACACGAGCGCGCGCACCTCGACAAGGCCATCGCCGCCTTCGGCAAGATCGGGCGGGAGCTTGGCGTCATCAAGTAGGCAAAATCAGGGCTCGGATTTGTCGGGGCGGGAGATATCGACCACCTTGAAGGGGTTCTTGCGCTCGAAGACGGAACGCAGGTCTTCGACGGCGGGGTCGTTGATGTCGTATTTCTTCGCCTTTTCGCAGGCGGCCTTGAAGCCCTCCGTCACCTTGCGGGCGAGGTCTTCCCCGCCGATTTCCTGCGCGGCTTTCGCGACGCTCTCGGCAAGGGCGTGAAAGCTGGGAACGGTGGAAGGAATGATGACTTCCTTCACGATATCGCGGAATTCGGGGTCGCTGGAAACATCGACGTAGCAGCGATCTTCCGTCTTGAGCTCCATGACGTCATCGACGAAAACATTCAGCGCGCCGTTGAGCGCGGTGGCCAGCTTGCCCACATCGGGGCCGACCAGCTCCATGACCTCTTCCAGCGTGTCGCTCGACCATGCGCCGATGACGTCGATGGGCTTGAAATAGGTCTTCTTCTGCGCCTTGCTGTTGAAATTCATGGCTTTACCCTTGTTTTTCCGTCGTTTTTTCGTGCAATGGCAATGACTATACGCGCGGGGCTTTGTTATGTCAATTCTTTTCGGGTGTCCAAACACCCCCCGCCCAAATACAAGTTGAGAGCCAAGGGCACTTGGTGCATCATCCCCTTGGAAAAGGGAGAAAAATGAAAGCCCTCTACAAAAAAGAGCCGAAGCCCGGCATCTGGATGAAGACCGACGCGGAGATCCCCGCCATCGGCCCCAACGACGTGCTGATCAAGATCAAGAAGACCGCCATCTGCGGGACGGACATCCATATCTACAAATGGGACGAATGGTCGCGGAAGAACGTGCCCGTCGGCCTCATCACCGGCCATGAATACGCGGGCGAAGTCACCGCCGTCGGCGACGAGGTCCGGGGCATCGAGATCGGCCAGCGCGTTTCGGGCGAAGGGCACCTCACCTGCGGGCATTGCCGCAACTGCCGCGCGGGCAAGCAGCATCTGTGCAGCCATACGCTGGGCGTGGGCGTGAACCGGCAGGGCGCCTTCGCGGAATACCTCTCCCTTCCCGCCTCCAACGTCTTCAAGCTGCCGGACGACATCCCCGACGACATCGCCGCCTTCTTCGACCCCTTCGGCAACGCGACGCATACCGCCCTTTCCTTCGACCTCGTGGGCGAGGACGTGCTGATCACCGGCGGCGGGCCCATCGGCTGCATGGCGGCGGCCATCTGCAAATTCGCCGGCGCGCGCAACGTGGTGGTGACGGACATCAACCCCTACCGCCTCAACCTCGCCAAACGCATGGGCGCGACGCGCACCGTCAACGTGCAGGAGGAAGAGCTGAAGGAAGTCATGAACGACCTCGGCATGACCGAGGGTTTCGACGTCGGGCTTGAAATGTCGGGCAGCCCCGCCGCGCTCCGGCAGATGATCGCGCAGATGCGCCACGGCGGCAACATCGCCCTGCTGGGCATCCCCCCCGCCGATACCGCCATCGACTGGACGCAGGTGATTTTCAAAGGGCTTTTCATCAAGGGCATCTACGGCCGCGAGATGTACGAGACATGGTACAAGATGCGCGCCATGGTGCAGTCCGGCCTCAACCTCGCCCCCATGATCACCCACCACTTCCACATCGACGAGTACGAGCAAGCCTTCGAGGTCATGGCCTCCGGCGAAAGCGGCAAGGTCATTCTGGACTGGGTGTAAAGTTCTTAAAGAATGCTGATGAGTGGAGATATCTAACTCCACAAACAGCCCTGATTAGCCGCCCTGACTTTGAAAAATAATCAGAATAGAAAATTTAAGCATTGAAGATTTTTCCAAATAATCCCTCTTCATGCTTGTCTACAGAACTGAATGGATTTGTGAACGTATATAAAGGCCCACTCTCCGTAGTTACAGCAGGAGCATAAAGCAAAGAGCTCCTTTTTTCAGATACCGTACCATTGACCATCACTGCGATGCCATACAATCGGGGCCGCCTCTTAAGCGTCTTATAGACAGTTTCTGTTAACCCGGACCGCCCTCCAGCTACGATATGGAGCTGCTCTTCACTTAAATCAGCGAAGTGCATACACGCTATCCCCAGCCTTTTCCCTGTCAACTGGTCTGCTGCTGCCTTTAGGTGTTTTGTATAAATCCTTTCAAGGACCAAGTCGGGCTTTCTGCTCTTGACAGCGATTACTATGGCTGCATCACTTGCAAGTTCTGCGCGTAGTAAAATATTCGAGTTTTCAAGATCAAGGTTTTTTTTTACAAACTCTCTTAAATTCTCGACTAACGACGACTGTCTTCCTTGCGAAAGAGGAACATCTGAAATAGAAAATTTTCGCATTGTTATCGAGAAGGAATCAGTGTGAGTTTCTTTTCCCGTTTTTAAAATTTCCTTGATTCCCTCTCTCATAGGAGACAATTGCTCTAAGTTGGCCGTTAATCTATCTTTTAACTCCAACTTTATGAGCGTTCCGTCTTTGGCTACCTGTATCACTTCGTCGAGTACAGGCTTTAGATATTCACTTAGTTGATGAAACTTTCTTTGATGAATTTTTCTACCAATATCTTGCGACACAAACTTACATTCCACCTCAATAGAATACTCTCCCTTACATGCCAGAAAATCAAAGTTCTCAATCCCCTCTAAGTCAGAAAATGTTACATCAAAACCCGAAGACATAAGAAAGCTGGCGAACCGCATCTCAAAAGCAAGCGGCCCAAAGCCATCCTCTTGATCAAGACAGCTATTTAAATATCCCGAAAGACGTTTTTTTCCTTTTTCTGATAAATGATGATAAACGCTTACAATGGAAAACATAAAGGAATACAAGCGGTAGTGGTCAGGTGTCCTAGGAGGCCACTGAACTCGACTGGTAGTTTTTTTATAATTAATAGTTTTAAGCAAGGCGACTTCTAAACCTAGCCGATCTTCAGCATAAACTTTCCAACCGGTATCGTTTAGATGCCTTTCGATTTCATCTAGGCGGGGTTTTAACTTGCCCATCCCTACAATAGATAAAAAGCGACTAAGAACCGCAGGCAATTCGGCAGGAAACGCTTCCATTTTTAATTGCATCCATATCTCCCGCCTATTGACAGCCAAAAGACATTGCTCAATGAGCACAGATGAAAACCATTCGAATTAAAAGAGGCGGTTTAAATTCAAATTCGCACGTCCCTTTTTATCACGTTCTACCCTACAGCAAATCCCGGCTCTTGTAATAGCGCGCGCAGGCCTTGAGAAGTTCGCTCTGCAGGGCCTGGCCGGCGGCGTCCTTCTCGCTTTTGATGCCGGCGCGCATCACGTGGTCGAAGGCTGTCTTGTGCACGATGATCACGCGCATGGCGTCTTCGTCGAGCGTCTCCACGGTTTCGAGGAAATTCACCAGCACGTCGGCCAGCGCGCTCATGAGGGGGTAGTGGAACATGCCCCCCTGCGCCTTTAATTGCATGGCGGGATAGATGACGGCGGAGATGGCTTCCTCCCCCTTCGCCTTGCCCGCCTGCACGTCCTTGATGGTCGCGCCCAGCAGCTCCAGCAGTTCCTTGCCGATGGGCGCGAAATCCACGGTGTTGTTGTCGATGACGTCCTGCGCGCGTTCCAGCAACAGCGGGTTCAACCCGCCGCTGCCGACTTTTTCCTTGATGAGGTTGGGCGGGTCCATGAGGGAAGCCTTGCGAAGCTTCTTTTGCCCCTTGAAAACGTCGTCCGTCATTTTTCCCCTTTCGCGGCCCTATATCACCAAAAGGATATATAAGCCGCGGCCCGGGGTCAAACCCGCGTTTTAAACGCCGGGGGTATAGGGATTATTTTTGTCGAGGGCGATTTTCATGCCCGTGCAGCTCATGGTGCTGCAGTCGGCCTCGCCCTTGTAATGCAGCGTGCCCTGCCCGCCCAGCGCGGGCTTGTCCGCGCCGAAGGTGATATGCGCGCTCTTCTGCGAGACCTGATTGAAGCTTTCGAGCCGCAGGTTCATATAGCCCATCTTCTCCGCCTGCCCCTGCGCCATGGCGGCGGCATAGGCGGGCTCGACCTGCTGGGCCTTGTTGAAGGCGTAATCGCCATAGCCCACCCCGCCCGCGACGGCGATGAAGGCGGCCCAAAGGCCGAGCTGGCGAAGGGTTGAGGTTTTTTTGGCGGGACGTGCGTTATCCCCGGTATTCTCCGTTGACGGTTCTTGCATGGGCTTGTGGCTCCGGTCGAAAAAGGCAGCGCAATATGGCGCGAAATGTGATGAAACGCCGATTTTCTTGGTTTTGCTTTGCGGCGTGTCCATAAACTACAGGTTTTTCATGCTTATGTCAAATAAAACCGGCGCTTTTTCCCAAAAAAACAGCCGCGTATTGAGCCCGCCGCGCAGATATCGCATAGTAGTCCGCATCAAGTTTCATCAGGCTATTTCTTACATTCAGGGAGTGACCCGCCATGACCGCCCGCAGCAAAAAGCAACCCGCCGCCAAAGCCGGCAACGTCAAGCAGATCGCGCTTGCCGACAGCGCCGCCCATATCCTCAAGAAACTGGGGGTGGAGGCCAAGGCCTATTCCGCGGGCAACCTGAAGGTCCATAGCCCCATCGACGGCTCGCTCATCGGCAAGGTGCAGATGGATACGGTGAAGACGCTGGACGCCAAGATTTCCCGCGCGCACAAGGCCTTCGTGGAATGGCGCAGCGTGCCCGCCCCCAAGCGCGGCGAGCTCATCCGCCTTTTCGGCGAGGTGCTGCGCGCGCATAAGGAAGAACTCGGCAAGCTCGTCACCCTCGAATGCGGCAAGATCCTGACCGAGGGCCTCGGCGAGGTGCAGGAGATGATCGACATCTGCGATTTCGCGGTCGGCCTTTCGCGCCAGCTTTACGGCCTGACCATCGCCTCCGAACGGCCCATGCACAAGATGCAGGAGAACTGGCACCCCGCGGGCGTGGTCGGCGTGATTTCCGCCTTCAACTTCCCCGTCGCCGTCTGGTGCTGGAACTTCGCCCTCGCCGTCGTCTGCGGCGACGCCGTGGTCTGGAAACCGTCGGAAAAAACGCCCCTGACCGCCCTTGCCTGCCAGGCGCTGTTCGAGAAAGCCGCCAAGGAATTCGGCCACGCCCCCGCGGGGCTTTCCGCCGTCGCCGTCGGCCTGCGCGACATCGGCGAGGCCATGGTGGACGACGCCCGCCTGCCCGTCATCAGCGCCACCGGCTCCACCCGCATGGGGCGCGAGGTCGGCCCGCGCGTGGCCGCGCGCTTCGGCCGCAGCATCCTCGAGCTCGGCGGCAACAACGCGATGATCCTCGCGCCCAGCGCCAACCAGGAACTCGCGCTCATGGCCACGGTCTTCGGCGCGGTCGGCACCGCGGGCCAGCGCTGCACCAGCCAGCGCCGCCTCATCGTGCACAAGGACATCGCGGACAAATTCGTCCCGCGCGTGAAAAAAGCCTATGGCTCGCTGACGCGGAAAATCGGCAGCCCGCTGGACAAGGACACGCTGCTGGGCCCCCTCATCGACAAGCACGCCTATGAGCAGATGCAGGCCGCCCTGAAAAAGGCGAAGGCCGCGGGCGGCAAGGTCACGGGCGGTGAGCGCGTGCTGCAAAAGGAATACCCCAAGGCCTATTACGTCACCCCCGCCGTGGTCGAGATGCAAAAGCAGGGCGATGTGGTGAAGCATGAAACCTTCGCCCCCATCATGTACGTGATGAAATACGCGAAGATCGAGGACGCCATCGGCATGCAGAACGACGTGCCGCAGGGGCTTTCTTCCTGCATCTTCACCAACGACGTGCGCGAGGCGGAGCTCTTCACCTCCGCCGCCGGTTCGGACTGCGGCATCGCCAACGTCAACCTCGGCACCAGCGGCGCGGAAATCGGCGGCGCTTTCGGCGGGGAGAAGGAAACGGGCGGCGGGCGCGAGTCCGGCTCGGACAGCTGGAAAGCCTATATGCGCCGCTCCACCAATACGATAAACTACGGTTCCGCCCTGCCGCTGGCGCAGGGCGTCACCTTTGACGTGGATTAACGCCGATGAACGCCGGAATTGTCATCCTGAAAGACGGAACCCCCTGCATCGCCTATGACGAGGCCTTGCCGCATCCCATCCGCCATGTCGAATTCGACCCGGAGGATTACCAGGTCACGCTGGTCTATGAGATCGAGGGCAAACCCGAAAGCCGCGAAGGCCGCAAGTTCGCCTTCCCGCTCGATCACGCCATTCTGGCGCGCCTGAAGGAGCTGGAACACGTCGCCATCGCCATGATGAAGGATAACACCATGGCGGAATTCAAGATCTATCCCTTTGTTTTCAATGGGAATGAGGCCTGATCCGCCCTGCCGCCCCTCCGGTTATTATTGAAAAAATTCGGCAGGCCTGTATAATGGGTATTAGCCCATTTTTTTAAGCATATGCACGAGGTTGCACCATGGCAGACGAGCCGAACAACAATCAGAATTCCACCAAACCCGGCTATGCCGCGCCGCTGGAAGGCACCTTCGACAACCCCGCGACCCGCATGTTGCTGGGCATGACCTTCATGGCCGTTTCGCTGGGCTTCATGCGCAACTACGGCATGCTGATGGGCATGGCCGCCGCCGGCCCGCTTCTGGAAGGCGCCAAGTCGATGAGCCTGATGAACCAAGGGCCGCTCTCGCAGGCCTCCATGACCGCGCTGGGCGGACCGGAAATGACGGCGACCGCGCCGACCATTCAGACGCCCGCGACCTCCATGATGATGAAGGCGCCGACGCTGTCCACGCCGAAGACCTGACGGGCTCCGATAAAATCTTTCATTCAATGAAAGCCTGAACGCGGATTTTCCGCGCGCTTAGGGCTTCTTTTTCAGGCGCGGCGCCTGTCGCGCCTTTTCCGCGAGGGACTTCATTTTCCGCTCCGCCGCCTCCGCCTCGGCCTTCGCAATCTCGCGCGGGCGGCTGGCGTATTTCTCGAAGAAATCGGTGAGGGATTTTTGTTCCGCCTCTGTCTTGCGGCGCACCAGCGCGATGTCCATGGGCGTTTTGCCCTGCCTGTCCAGCACTTGCGTATCCGCGCCGCTCTCCAGCAGCAGCATGACCATGCCCGGCTTGTTGGAGCCCTGCCATGAGCGCACCGCGCTGTGCAGCACGGTCGAGCCGTCCGGCGTCGTCGCGTCCAGCCGCGCGCCTTTTTGCAGGAACAGCTTGACGATTTGAAGGTCGTAATCGTGGCCCGTATAGTTTTCCGCCAGCAGGTGCAGCGGCGTGCGCCCCTTCCCGTCCTTTTTGTTCAGGTCGATGCTTTGTTCGGCCAGCATGTCGCTGACGACCGCGAACTTGTCCGCCCAGACGGAGCCCAGCGCCACCATCAGCGTATCGAAACGCCCATCGTCGGTCTTGTCGTCCGTTCTGGCCATCGTGCTGTGTCTCCGGCTTTTGTTTTTTATTGTTATGAAGGGTATAGGCCGTTGCGCGCCTTATGTCAAGAAAGCCGCCGTGCCAGAAAAAAAGCGTCCCTTTCATGGGACGCTTTTCAGATTTGCGCGGCTTGTCCGTTACGGAGGAAAAGGAGCGCGCTTTTGAATCTTTTCGTTACGGCGTTTTGGGGCCGCCGGGTTTCTTTTTGTTGCCCTGCCCTGCTTTCGGCGCGTATTGCTTGCGCAGCCGGTCGCGGTTTTCGGCCAGCCAGTAGCCCGCGACGATGGTCTTGAGGTCGGTGATCTCGCCCGCGCGCACGCGGCGCAGGAACTCGTCGGACTTCAGGATCACCGCCTTGATGTTCTCGCTCTCGGTTTCAAGGCCGTGCACGCCGCCCGCCTTGCTCATATCGACCGTGCCGAAGACGATGGCGATTTTCTCAGACGTGCCGCCGGAGCTGACGAAGGCGCCTTCGTGGATGACCTCTGTGTTCTTCAGCTCCAGCCCCTGCTCTTCCACCATCTCGCGCACCGCGGCTTCGACCGCCGTCTCGCCCTTGGGGATGCCGCCGGCGGGCAGGTTGTCGGTATAGGGGTAATCGCCCGCGGCGAGCACGCCGGGGCGCATCTCGTTGCCCAGCACCACCTCGTCGCGCACGGGGTCGTAGCCGAGGATGGCGACGGCGTGGCCGCGCTCCATGAGCAGCCACGAAACCGTATGCTTGCCGCCCTCGTGCCGGTCGGCCTCGATCTCGTAGCGGTTGATGGAGAGGAAACCGTTGAACTCGTTCTTCACGCTTTTGACCTTCGCCTGCAGCTTGCGGGCCCCGGGTTTTTTCGCGGGTTCTTTTTCAGCTTCTTTCTTGCGTTTGGGCTCGGCCATTTTCGTCATCCTTGTGTCAGCAGATTAAATACTCTTGATGAGTATATTTATATGCTCTAATAGAGTATAAGTCAAGAGCCGCCAAATTCATGAAACCAAAAGGAAAATCAGAATTTCGGGGCGGGCAGGCGGCGCGCGGCGATGCCTTCGGCCGTGCCTGAGTCGTTGGCGGCGCTGCCTGCCTGCGCGGCGGTTTCCGTGCCGTTCTCGACCGCATATTCCCTTTGCAGGCGCGGGCGGTGTTTGTCAAGCCAGAAGGCGCAGATCATCGTCTTCATGTCGTGCTGCCGACCGCTTTCGGTGCGGGCGATGAAGTCGTCGGCCTTCATGACGACGACGCGGATGTCCTCGCCCTCTTCCGCCTTGCCGTGGACGCTGCCGTGCGCGACGGCGGACATATCGACGAAGCCCACCACCAGCGAAATCTTTTCGGACGTGCCGCCGGAACTGACGAAGGCGCCGTCATGGATGAGGCGCGCGCCGGTCAGCAGCGCACCGGTTTCTTCCTGCAGCTCGCGCGCGGCGGCTTCCAGCGCGTCCTCCCCCTCGTCGATCATCCCGGCGGGAAGTGAATCGCTGAAGGGGTATTGCCCCGCGGCCAGCATGCCGGGGCGCATCTCGTTCACCATCAGCACCTCGTCGCGCTGCGGGTCATAGGCGAGGATGGCGACGGCGTGGCCGCGGTCGAGGATGAGGCGTTTCAGCACCATCTGCCCGCCGCCATGCGCGTCCGCCTCGATCGTCAGCTCGTCCAGCTTGAAAAAGCCGGTGAAAAGCCGCTCGCTGCCGGTGATGCGGGCCTGCGGTTTTTGTCTGTCTGGCTGGTCGCTGTCGGGCATGATGGGCGCAAAACCTTCTTGTGCGGGTTTTTCCTTGCGGAAGAATATGTAATTATTACCATATTCGGCAGGAAAACGCCATCAAAAAAGCCCGCTAAAAAGCGGGCTTTTTCAATGATATCAATTAGTTGAGTATAGAGCATAAGCCCTATTGCGCGGGCGGCGCGAAGTCGCCCGGCGCGCTGGTGTCGGGCTGGTTCGTGTTCCACGTATCACTGTTGCCGTCGCCGCCCATGGCGGGGGAATCCGGCGCGGGCATGCCGTCGTTGATGGCGGGGGGCGCCCCCATCGGCGGCACATCGCCGCTGCCGTCCATGACGGGCGGCGCGGCCATCACCGGCGGCGTTTGCGGCGGCATGGCGGCTTCCGGCGGCATTTCCGGCGGGGTCGCGGGCGCCTGCATCATATTGCCGGTCATGGGGGGAGCCGGAACGGCCGCCGCGCCGCCGTTCATGTCGGGCGCGGGCGCCGGAGCGGGCATCGGCTTCGCAGCTGGCGTCGCGGGCTTTTCTTCCATCATCACCTTCTTGTCTTCCACGGCCTTCTTCGCCTTGTGGTGATGATGCTTTTTCTTGTAGGCCGGGGTGCCGGGGCCGTCCATGACCAGCCCCTTGGGCAGGTCGTCCTGGCGGATGAGCGAGGGACGCTTGGCCGCGGGTTCGGCGGGAGCGGCAGGCGCGGCGACGACCGGCGCCTTGGGCGCTGCCGGCTTTTTCACTTTTTTCATCTTCACGGGCGCGGCGGCCGGCGCGACGGGCGCGAGGCCGGTGGGCGAGAGCATGCCGCCGTTCTTCGCGGGCAGGGGTTCGCCGGGGGATTTTTCAAACCCCTGCTGGATCGCCTGCTGCTCGACGACGGTCATGGTCTTGTCGATGCCGTGTTGGCTGTCCGTCTTCATGGAATCCGCATGGCAAAGGCCGGGCGCGGCGAAAACCAGCGCAAGCGCCGTCAGGGCAATGAATTTTTTCATGGAAGTCTCCGTTTTTTTGATCTTGTGCCTATGGTTCTTCTATCACAAAGCGGGGGAGCGTCATACCGCCCCGCGGCGATTTTCCGCCGCCGTCGCAGGCATGACACAGAAGAATGTAAGGCATTGATAAACAATATCAAAATAAAGCCTTGAAATAATATTGTTTGACGAAATCACGAATCTCTGTAAATTACTTATATTATGATTCAAACGCTAAAACATATTCCTGCCCCTTCCCACGTCCTGGCCGCGCTGACCGCGGGCCAGCCGACCTCCCCTTTGGCACGACGACGCGACCGACGCTGATCAGCGTCTGGAGCCTTCCTCGTCTGCAAGCGGGCACAACTCCAAAAGATCTGAACTGAAATCCCTTATAGAAAGGGGTTCTTTTTTATTTTTTGCGCTTTTGCGTTTTTGGAGTTACTGCAATGTCCGTCAAACAACATGGTTCACATGAAATCCTCACCCTCGACGGGTTGACCGAAAAAACGGTCGCCCTTTTGAAGGGCAAGCACGCCGAGGGCAAGGCGAAGAAAATCGGCATCGAGGTCGAGCTGCCCTTCGTCAAGAAGAAGAACCTGAAGCCCATTCCCTTCAAGGGCAAGAAAAGCATCAGCGCCGTTTTCAACCATCTTTGCGCGAAGCAAAGCGGCTGGCAGCCGAACGACGCGGAGAACGGCAACGTCACCTCGCTCAAAAGCGAAAGCGGCCTCGTCACGCTGGAGCCGGGCGGGCAGATCGAGTTTTCCAGCGCGGCGCGCGACACGCTCTCCCAGCTTTCCGCGGACGTGAACAAGTATTTCGAGGAATGCAAGGACATCGGCAAGAAGCTGGGCCTCGACGTCGTGCCCTTCGGCTTCCACCCGCATCTTTCCATCGACGAATGCCCCTATATTTCCGAGCGGACGCGGTTTTCCGCGCTCAAGCCCGTGTTCGAGGCCGAGGGCGGTTTCGCCGCCTGGGGCCAGAGCTCCAGCGTGCAGGTTACGCTCGACAGCCCCGGCGCGAACGAGGCTTTCAACGCCTTCAAGCTGGGCCTGACGCTGCAGCCGCTGGCGGCGGCGGTCTTCGCCAATTCCCCCTTCGCCATGAACGCGGACAGCGGCTTCCAGTCGTGGCGGCGGCAGAACCTGCAGGCGCTCGACAGCCCGCTCTACGCCGTGCCGGAAAAACTGTTCGAGAAGGACTTTGGCATCGACGACTGGGCCAAGCACGTGCTGACCGTGCCCATGAGCTTCATCGTGCGGGACGACCAGTATATCGCCGTCGCGCCCAAGCCCTTCATCGAGATGATCGGCAAGCCCCTGCCCGAGCTTTCGCACCTGCCCGAGGAACAGCAATACCTGAACAGCACCGACCTTCTGGACCACCTGACCGGCATCAAGCCCGAAATGCTTTTGAAGCCCGGCCTGCTGCTTGAATTCCGGGCGGCGGACCTCGGCCCCTCGCCCGAGCACTGGATGGCGCTGGGCGCTTTCTGGACCGGGCTGTTCTACGACAAGGAAGCCTATCAGGCCGCGCAGGACTACGTCGCGGACTGGAGCGCGCAAGAGCGGGCCGCCTTCGGCAAGAACGTCGCGAAGAACGGGCTGAAGACCGAAGTCGGCGGCAAGACGGCGCAGCAGGTCGCGCTCGACATTCTCGAGATCGCCAAGCAAGGCCTCTCGCGGATCGAGCCCGAGGCCGTGCCGATGCTGGCCGTGCTGGAAAAGCAGCTGGCCGAAGGCGTCACCCCCGCCGACATCGCGCTCGGCAAGCTGGCGCAGAACAAGGGCGACATGAAAAAGACGCTCAAGCAAAGCTTCCTGTTCAAGCCCGCATCGCCGGAGAAAAAAGCCTTCAAGCTGGTCAACCCGCATAAAAAAGGGCATAAAGGGATGAAGAAAAACCCCTGACGCAAAACGCCCCGCAGGTGAAAAATGCTTGATACTCTGGTATTCGACGGCAAGGAAAAAGGCCCGGCCTTTCTGGTTCTGGGCGCCATTCACGGCAACGAGAAATGCGGCACCCAAGGCATCGGCCGCGCGGCGATGGAGCTGCGCAGCGGCATTTTCGCGCTCGCCAAGGGCACCCTGACCTGCCTGCCCATCTGCAACCCCGCCGCCTATGCGAAGAACCAGCGCCTGACCGAGGTCAACCTCAACCGCGTCATCAAGCCCAACGCCGCGCCGAAGCTTTACGAGGAAAAAGCCGCCCAGCACGTGGTGGCAGCGATCGAGGCGGCGGATATCGTGCTGGACCTTCATTCCTATTCGCAGGGCGAGCTGCCTTTTCTGTTCCTCGACAACGACACGCCGCAAAACCGCGCCTTCGCCGCCGCGCTCGACATCCCCCGCTGGGTGACGGGCTGGGACGAGGCCTATGCCGGCAAGCCCGGCCTGAACGAGGGCGACACCATGTCCTTCGCCGGCAAATGCGGCAAGACCGGGCTGCTGGTCGAATGCGGGCTGCATGACGACCCCGCCTCCGCGCGCGTCGCCTATAAAGCCCTGCGCGCCGCCCTCGCCCATTTCGGCATGGCCGAGGCCTTCGACGACGCCCCGCCGCGCGAACCGGAAATCAACAAGATGACCCATATCGTGGTGAAAGACCGCGAGGGCACCTTTACGAAGGACTGGCGGCACCTCGACCCCGTGAAAAAGGGCGAGCCGCTGGTGGCCTATGCGGACGGCGAAAGCTTCGCCGCCCCCGCCGACGGCGTCGTCCTGCTGCCCAACAGCGAGGCCAAGACCGGCGACGAATGGATTTACTTCGGGGTGAAGGCGGCCTGACGCGGAAGTACCCTCACCCAACCCTCTCCCAGAGGGAGAGGGCTTGACGGCTCTTCCTTCTCCCTCTGGGAGAAGGTGGCCGCGCAGCGGTCGGATGAGGGTACTTCACTTCACGCCGCACGTGAAAAAGCCCGCCGTTGCCGGCGGGCTTTTCCCTTTTTCGTTTGGCCTTGTTGAAGGGCCGTTTTCCCCTACTCGGCTGCCGCGGCCTGGCGACGGGGCTCTTCGCCCTCCTCGTCCAGATCCGGCACCAGCTCCAGCGCCTGCATTTCGTAGAGCGCCTTGTAGCGGGAGTTCGGCCGTGCCATCAGGCTGTCGTGATCACCCTGTTCGATGATCTCGCCGTTGTCGAAGACCAGAATGCGGTCGGCTTTCTGAATCGTCGAGAGACGGTGCGCGATGGTAATGGTCGTGCGACCCTTCATCAGCTCTTCCAGCGCCATCTGGATGTAATGCTCCGAAATCGAATCCAGGCTCGAGGTTGCCTCGTCGAGGATCAATATCGGCGCATCGGCCAATATGGCGCGGGCAATGGCGACCCGCTGGCGTTCGCCGCCCGAAAGCTTGACGCCGCGCTCGCCCACCAGAGTATCGTAGCCCTTGGCCAGATTCCCGATGAACGGGTGTGCGTAAGCCTTCTTCGCGGCTTCCACGATCTGCTCCTGCGTCGCACCCGGGTTGCCGTAGGCGATGTTCTCCGACAGCGAACGGTGGAACAGGATGGGATCCTGCGGCACGAGGGCGATCTGCTGGCGCAGACTGTCCATGCGGACCTTGGAAATATCCTGACCGTCGATGCGGATTTCGCCTTCGGTCACGTTGTACAGACGCTGGATCAGCTTCACGAAGGTGGATTTGCCGCCGCCCGAAGGCCCGACCAGCGCAAGTTTCTCGCCCGAGGCGATATCCACCGACATGTTGCGGTAGATGAACTTGCCCGTGGAAGGATAGGCAAAGCCGACCTTGTCGAAGCTGATGAGGTCGCGGCGGCGCTGGCCGCTGACTTTCAGCGACGTTGCGTCATCCGTGTTGACCACATCGTCCTCGCGGAGCCAGAACCCGATACCGTCTTCCATGTCGCTCGTGGCGCGCTGCAGGTGGGAAATGTGCATCCCGATGTCCCGCAGGTAGCCGCCGATGATGAAGAAGGTGGTCAGGACCAGCACGATATCGCCCGGCGTCGCCTTCCCCTGAGTCCAGAGGAAGATGGTGGTCGAAATCATCGTCGCCATCATGATCAGGCGCATGACCGAGCGGACAGCGTCCGCCTTCACACCCGTCTGCCATGCAAACAGCGATTTTTTCTGCCAGGTTTTCACGACCTCGCCGAACAGCGCGTCTTCGCGCTCCTCGGCCCCGAAGGCCTTGACCGTCGGGTTGCCCGTGATGATATCGGCCAGCGTCGCGCCCACTTTCGTGTCGGATTCGGCGGAATCCCTGAAGCGCGGCGCCAGTATCTTGAGCGACATCCAGATGCTCACGGCGCAATACAGCACGATCAGCACGCCTGCCGCAAGGCCGACCAGCGGCAGCTTGAGGCTGAGCATGAACATGACGCCGATCATGATGGTGATGGCCGGCATCAGCCCCATCAGCAAGGTGTCCTCGAAACTGTCGAAGGACCACATGCAGCGGGTGATCTTGCGCACCGTGCCGCCCGCGAAGGTGTTCGCGTGCCAGTCGGAACTGAAACGCTGGACCTTCTGCAGCCCGTCCTTGACGATCGCGGACAGGTTGCGCGTGGCGAATCTGTTCCAGAAGTAAATGGAACAGACGCGAAGGATCTGGTTGGTCAGCCCCACGAGCGTGAAGCCCATGAAAGCCATCCAGGCGGCATGTTCCGCCGCCGTATCGCCCGGTGTATGGTTCGTCAGCGCGTCGATGATCTTGCCCGAATAGACGGGGACGATCGCGTCCATCGACACGGCAGACAGCATCAGAGCAGCCGAAGCGACGCCAAGCCACTTGTTCGGCCTCCAATAGTGCCAGGTAAAGCGCGCGACATCCTTGTAGGAGATGTCCGGGCCTTCCCGTTTTTCTTCCGTATCAGTCATAACTACATCTACTGGCTGTTTATTAAACGGCCGGCATTCCCTTTTAAAGACGATCCCCCGTGTCCAGACTGCAAGGGCAAGATCAGATTATTAAAGTTCGCTAGTGATGTGGCAGACGAGTAGTGAAGGTTGAAAAAGCTTCTTTTGCTACAAATCCGGCCTGGAATTCCCGTTTTTCCCAGGCCCGCGACGACATATTGTCTAGCAGAAGCCCGGAAATGAAGTGACATATTGAGAATCAGTTATCATGTTCATTTCCTCCTTCGTTAGGTGTTAAAGATGTGACGAGTATGCCACAGAAAGCTGTAGCAGGAAAGCGACAAAATCGCCTGCGTCGAAATTCGCGGTCGAAAAAAGCGGAAATCAGTCGTTGGTTTCCCAGACGATCATCTTGTCGAAGGTCGATTCACGACAGATTCTATCAATGATTTCAGCGGTCACCATGGCCGACTGTGGCAGGAAAATCACAGCGCAGTCGCGATCTGCCATCAGGCTGCGCAGCTCTTCCGGGTTTTCCGCCTGCGCGATGTCGTTGGAGGCGCGGATAATCTCCGCCTGCCAGCTGCTGACGGCCAGTTTCGCCACGCGGCTGGCGTGCTGCTCGCCGTGCAGGGAAAATTCCGCGGCATGGTTCAGGGCCAGCGTTTCCAGCAGTTCCTTGGCGTCTTTCGCATCCACTTGCATCTTCGTGTCTCCTCTTTGTCCTCTACGCTTTCACCGGTCGCGGGGCGATCCTAGCCGCCCGCCATCTTCGGCTTGACGATGCTGGTATAAACCGACGGCGTGGAGGTGGTGTTGTGGATGACATGGCCGAGGGTGGTGCCCTTGCCCACGATCATCTGCGACGGGTTGGTCTCGTTCTGCTCCGTGTCCGACAGCTCGCAGACGGCGGAGAAGGCCTTGATGAGCCCCTCGATGACCTTTTCGGTATCGCCGGCCAGCTTGCCTTCCTCCCCGCGGATGCGGGCGCCTTCGGCCAGGAAGTCGTTGATCTTCTGCTCGGTTCCCTTGTCGCTCTTCACGACGTAGGAAACGCCGTTCTTCGTCAGCTCCGACTGCAGCTGGGGCGAGATGTCTTCCGGCCCCACGACCATCAGCTTCTGGCGCATGGTGTCGCCCAGCTGCACCCTGTCTTCGATGAGGAAAAGGTAGGCCGGATTCTTCTTCGAATCCGCCGCCGCCAGCACCGTGATGTTGAACCCGACCTCCGACTTGCCTTCCAGCGTGTTGAAGGCCTCGATGTCGGCGGGTTCGGTCGGGCGCTCGGTCACGAACTCGTGCAGGCTGACCGGCCAGATGCGCTTGCGGTTCTCGTCCGCGTATTCCGGCACGGCAAGGCCGGCCAGCGCGGCGCGGAAATCCACCAGCGTGTATTCGTCCGAGTTCTCCGGGTCCTCGAGATCGTAGATCGGCAGCGCGCGACCGGAAAGCAGCGGCGTGCCGTTGACGTTGTTGAGGTCGTCGTTCGGCACGATATAGGCCTGCGGCGATTCTTCCTTCTGGCCCTTCAGCTCCTGCAGCGCGCGGCCGAGGTTTTCCAGCGGAATGACGTTGTCGTCGCTCTGCTTGAGGTTCTTGTACTGGCTCTTCAGGCAGGCCATGAGCACGCCGCGCAGCTCCATCAGCTCGTCGGTGCCGCCCAGGTCCTTCAACCCGTCGTATTTCAGGAGTTCCGGCAGCGGCTTGACGCTCTTGCTTTCCTTGCCTTCCTTGAATTCGGGCGCGAAGATGCCGTTGTTCTCGCACAGCGTCAGCAGCGCGGCGCGGGTGCGCGGCATGCCGATCGTGTCGTTCACGATGTCTTCCTGAATGGCCTGGACCATGTTGGCGCCGAAGCGGTGCCAGCCCGGCATCGTCTTGCCGACGGAGCTGAGATCGACGCTCTTGAACACCTCGGAAAGGTTGAGCGAGAGCGTGGCCGCCTTGGCGTCGCGCACCTCGGCCATGCCTTCGACCGCGCGGTTGAAGTCCGCGATGACCTTGCGGAAGCTGACGAAGATCTTGTCGCCGTCGGCGGCGATCTCGTCCGCGAGGTTCTCGTAGGCCTTCTGGTTCAGCATGGGGGATTCGGGATCCGCCAGCTTCAGCCGGTCGGCGTAGTAGTTCGAGACCTGGTTGACCGCCGTCACCGTTTCCTGGAAGTTCTGCAGGAAATAGATTTCATGCGGCGGGATCGCCTTGACCTCCTGCGCGCTCAGCCCCAGCTTGCGCATTTCGATAAGGAAATTCGCGAATTCGGCGGGCTTGGCCTTGGCCGTGCCCTCGAAGAGGTTGTAGAGCGTGACCAGCGGCATGCCCGTCCAGACCTGCGAGATACGGTGGCGCCAGTCGCGCTCCGAGGGCTCGCCGATGCGCAGCGGGTTCAGGCGGGTCATCATGGAGACCGAGAGCTCCTGCGTGGTGCTGCCGTCGCTCTTGTCGTTGCCGGCGATGCCCATGTGCCAGCCCGGCTTCAGCATGTCGCGGGTGATGGTGATGGATTTCGGGCTGTCGTCGTCGGTCGAGCCCATGGGGTTGTAGAGCGTGACCTCGTCGATCTCGCCGTTGGCGAACTGCAGGAAGGTCTGGAAGGTGTCCAGCGTGCCCGCTTTCGACTTGTTGAACTCGTCAAGGAACAGCGGGCGGCCGCTTTCGATGGATTCGAAGACCTCGCCCGGCACCATCTTGATGCCGAAGGCGTTGGACTGCACGTCGATGCCTTCCTTTTCGTAGATGTCCTTCATGACCTGCGCGGCGCGGCGCATGGCGTCACCGCGGTCCTCGTCCTCCTTCACGCCCGCGCCCTTCTTGCGCGGCTGGCCGATCTGGTGCCAGTCGATGAAGGTCTTGTCGTCCTTCTGCACGACGGCGCCGGGGAACTGCTCTTCCAGCGCCTTCAGCGAAGTCTCGGAGACCTGCCCTTTGCTCACGCGCTGCTCGAACTGCTCCTTCACGCCCGCGCCGTAGTCGATGACGGTGCGGAAGAACAATTCGCGCATGTTCATGCCGCCGCAATCGACCGCGATGGGTCCCTCGGGGTGCACGAGGTTGCCGACCAGCTTGAACAGGTGGGATTTACCGAAGGCCGCGTCGCCGAAGACCGTCATGATGCGGTTCTTGCTTTCGGGCTCGATCTTCTTCAAAAGGTCGCGCAGCATGAACATCATGCCCGGAATGGGCATCTGGCGGAACAGCATGCCGTTGATGCGCTCCATCGACTGCTCGGAGTACATGATGAGCGGGTTCTGCGCCGATTCAATCACGCCGACGTCGTGCTCCATCGACCCGTCCGCCGTCTTGGACAGCTTGGCCATGGGGTACGGAAGCCCGGGAAGGCCGATCGGCTTCATGAGCGAGCGGAACTGGTCCGCCGTCAGTTCCGATACTTTTTTGTCCATCAGCGATTCTTTTCGTTCTGCCATCTTACGCTCCTGTTTAATCCCTTTATTGCCTGTCTCGTTTCGTCTTTCATTCCTTCAAAGCATGTCTTTTCAGACCAGCTTCTTGTGCAACTGCTTGAGCCGTCGCCGTTTTTCCTTGTCGTTTTCCGCCTTGACCTGGAAGCGGCGCACGCGTTTCTGCATCAGCCGCGCCAGCTCCAGCGGCACTTCCTGCGCGTTGCTGCCACGCACGATGCCGACCAGCTTGTCGCCCGAACGGTCGATGACCGTCTGGAAGGCGTTTTCCATCTTCGACACCGAGGCGTCGCCCGGCCTTTTGAGCACCGCCACATCGACCGAAAGGTTCTTGGCGTTCTTGCTGACGATGCTCAGCTTGTCCACCGTCGCGGTGAAGTCGCCGATGTCGCCGTCGGAATAGACGAGGATGTGCGACGAGCCGCTGATGGTGCCGTTCTTGTTCTTGTGCCTGGACATCGCCTCGATCGTCTTGACGATGCCGGGCGCGAGGCTGGTGCCGCTGCCCGTGCCGCGGCGCAGTTTTTCAAGCTTCTCGCCCACTTCCTTCAGGTTCGAATCCGGCGTGGCGATGATGAGCGGCTCCGGGTCGCCCCACATCACGATATAGCTGTCGATGCCGGCCTTGCGGCAGGCCATGTAGTTGATGACCGCGCTTTGCAGCGCGACGTCCATCGCCGTGACGCCGTTGCCCAGCTGCACGCTTGGCATGGAGCCGGAACCGTCGATCATCGCGGTGATCTCGATGGTGCTTTCGGTGGTCAGCACCTCGTCTTCCTGGAACTTCTTGGCGTCGTCGGTCGTCAGCTTCTGGCGGGTCGCCTTGCGGAACTTGGTTTCCAGCACCTTGTCGCGGTCGAGGCGGTCCTGAATGTCGCCGTCGGGCGGCAGGTAGTCCAGCGTCTTGGCCTTTTGCAGGATCTGCCGGCGCTGCGCCTCGCGGATGCGCTTGTAGGACAGCGCGACCTGGTTGATGACCGGCGAGAGCTCGAGGATGCGGCGGTTGAAATCCGTCCAGTCGCCCTTGGCCAGCTTGGCAAGGTCGATGCCCGCCTGATCGCCCGCGTTGTTGGACTTCATGGCGTTGGGATCGACCTTGGGCATGCCCTTGGCGGCCTGCTTCATGGCCTCCTTCTGCTGCTCGCTCATCTCCTCGTCGATGACGTCCTGATCTTTCATGTCGCCGACTTTTTTCGGCTCCTGCCCCTGCTCGTTCGGGTCCTGATCCCATCCGGGACCGCCGTGGCCGTCCTGATCCTTGCCGTCGTTCTGCGCGGCGTCCTTGTTCTCGTCGCCCTCGCCGCTTCCCTGCTGGTTCTGCGGGTCGTTCTCGTCGTTCTGCTGTCCGCCCGCGCCGTTTTCGGCGTTTTCCTTGTCGCGCTTTTCCTCAGGGTTTTCGGCCATGTCGCCGACCTGGTCCTGCAGGTCTTCGTCCATGTCGAGCTCGGGGTCTTCCTCGCCGCCGCCACCGCCTTGCTGTTGCTGCGGATCGCTTTCCTGCGAGCCGCCGCCGGAAGGATCGGGCTCGCCGTCGCCGCCGCCCTGCTGAGAGGGGTCGGGCTGGCTGTCACCGCCGCCGCCACCGCCGCTTTGCTGCTGCGGGCTGCCGTTTTCGCTTTGCTCGCCCTGATCGCCGCTCTGGTCGCTGGGGTCGCCCTGATCGCCTTGGTCGCCCTGCTGGTTTTGCTGGTTCTTGTTCTGCTGGCCTTTTTTCTGTTTCTGGTCGAGGCGCTCTTCCAGCTTCTTCTCATAGTCCTTCAAAAGCACGTCGGCGAAGGGCTTGAGGTAGAGGTCCCAGATATGCTCCATCATCACGCCGCGCTGCACGGAGGTGGCGGCGACGACGTTCTGGTAGCTGTCCTTCACGTTGTTGTAAGGCTCGACGACCAGCATCCGGTCGGCCGGCTGGGGCTGCAGCCCGCGGGTGCCGCGCACATGCGCCGCCTGCTCGAGCAGGTTCTCCACGGCGTCCTTGCCGGAATCGGCCACGGTCTGGTCGGCTGTCGCGCCCAGCACGTCCTTGGCGCGCAGGATTTCCAGCGCGGCCTGTTCGTAAAAGACCTTTTCCGCTTCCGAGGACACGGGCGCCTTCGCCCCCATGAATTCAGGCTGCTGCAGCACTTCCTGCATCAGCGCGACGCGCGAGGGTTCGTCCAGTTTGCCGGGGCGGCCGTCGGCGCCGGGGGGAAGCTGCGCTTCCTCCTTCGCCAGCCGCTTGTTGAAGGCCTTGCCGACGGCGGTGTTGTCGCGCAGGTATTCTTCAGCCTGATAGCGGCCCAGCGGGATGCTGAGAAGGTCGTAATCCGCCTTCTTCACCCCGCCCGAAAGGTCGAAGAGGTATTCGAAGGCGTCGCGCCCCTTCGCGTCGGGCACGTTCGAGACATCGACGAGCTGGCGGATTTCCTCGGGGAAGACGTGGAAGCGCTCCCATGTCTTGTCGCTCTTGCCGCTGAACATGCCGTTCTTTTCGTAGTAGGCGAGCAGCACGGCGGTGTTGATCTCGTTGAAGACCTTTTGCGCGACCTCGGGCGTGATCTCGCCCTTCTTCACCGCGGCGATCTCGGCGGGGCTCAGCGGGCTGCTGGCGCGCTTGTAGGCGGCGTCATATTCCTTTTGCGCCTCGTCCTGCTGCTTCTTGATCGCGTCTTCGTAAATCTCGCGCTTTTTCTCGTCCGTCGGCGGCGGCTTGTCGGTGGTGATGCGCACGCGGCGGGTCTTCTCGTCCCCGTTCAGGCGCTCGCCGAAGCCCTGCAGGATCGCGCTGACGTAGTTGAGAGAATAGGCGAAGTCCTGCGGCAGCATCTTGGACATATTGGCGGAGAACTGGTTGACGCAGTTGTCCTCCGTCATGTGCCAGAGGCGGAAGCGGTACTGCCATTCCGCCACGTTCATCCCCACCTCGAGCTGTTCGCTCTTCTTCATCTTGCGCGGCGGGTTCTTGGCGCGCTCCTCGTCGGTGACGGTACGCGGGTCGATGTATTGCTTGACCTTTTCGTAGAGCTCCTTCATGCGCGGCGAATAGGTGTTGCTCAGCTCGCTGTGGCCGATCTCGTGCAGGTGGACGGAGCGGATGTGCTCGAAGCCCGTCAGCAGGGTGAAGTAAAGGTCGAGGTTGATGTGGTTTTTATGCGGGTCGTAATAGAACCACGAGCCCGGCTGCCCCCAGTCGAAGGTCGTGTCGTCGTTCTGCATGGAGGACGCGATGACCTTGGAGACCGCGATGGCCTCGTTATGCACGCCGATGGTGGATTTCAGCTGTTTCCACAGCCCGCTTTGCGCCACGGGGCTCTTGCCGCCGTCCATCATGCGGGTGAGCGCGGCGGCCCAGAGAAGCTGCTTGGCCGGAGAGTTCAGCTCGATGTCGATCTCGGATTCCACCTTGCGGTCGCTAACCGCCTTCTTCGCGAGCTCGAGCTGCGCCGTGATGTCATCCACCTGCGAAAGCCGCGCGGTGAAGTCATCGAATTGTTCTTGCGTGAATTTCTTGTCCTGAAAGGCCTGCTTCAGCTCGATGCGCAGCTTGGTGATGGGCAAACTGAGAATGCGGTCGATCTCTTCGCCGCCGCCAAAGACTTTACCAGCCGATTTTTTCAGGCCGTCAAACATATGCAGTGCCGCCTATTTTTATATTCACACCCGTGCGCATGCCTCCTGTAGTGACATACACATTATTTTCTATAATAATTAATTTCTCTTTAATTTCCAGACAAAAAGGAGCGGTATCGTTAACTATATGGTTTCTATGGCTATATTATCGCGCCTGCTTCTGTATTATGTAATTACATAATATTATACTCCAAAGCAATATTTGTACGGGGATTCGCTCCCGGCATGGCCGTGCCCCGCTCCCCCTCCGCCGCCTGATGATTTATGCGCGCAAAACGGCTAGAATGCCGTCATCGGCCGCAGCCGTTCGGGGGAAAGCATGTTTCAAAAAGATTTTTTCAAGATCACCGGTTTTTACACAGTGGCCATCATCGCCATGTTCTACCTGTGCTGGATCATGCTGGTGGCCGCCCTGCCCGAGGCGCACCTGAACCTCGTGCAGACCCTTTCCACCGCCTTCGGCATCAACCTGCCCGACGACATGCCGATCACCGCGCAGACGGAGGCGAAGACGGCGGCCATCATCCTCATCATCGCCATCATGTCGATCGGGCTTGTGGTGCTGAACGTGTTTTTCAGCGCCATCATCACCGCCCGCTTCATCCGCCCGCGGGTGAAGCTCCTCACCTCCGCGCGCGGGGTGCTGAGCGCGACGTGGAACGCCGAGACGCCCTATGTGCTGGTGCGCATGTCGAACTTCTACAACGCCGACCTCGTGGACGTGAAGCTGGACGCCGTACTGGCGGTGGAGGAAACACGCCTCATCGACGGCAAGGAAGACCAGTTCCGCAGCTACATGCCCATCGAAAGCTTCACGCCGCGCCATATCCTCGTCATGTCGCAGAAGATGCCCTGGAGCATCGCCGTGCCGGGCGACATGTACGTCGGCAATTCGCTGAACAAGAACTACCACTTCCGTCCCGGAAAGCCCGTCACCCATTCCTTCTCGCCGGGGCGCAAGGCGGTGAAGATCAAGCGCAGCCTGCAAATCCTGATACAGGGCACGGACGCGCGCAGCTATTCCAGCTTCGTCGTCAGCCGCGAGATACCGATCGACACGCAGGACGGCGAGACCTACACCCTGCACCTGCACAAGGGCGCCTTCAAGTCTCTGCCCCTGCATATCGAGGACGCGGGCGAGCTGGAGCAATACGTTTAGTCCTTCCCCACGACGCGCGCAAAAAAGCCGCGCTTTGGGGCGCGGCTTGATGCTGTAATAATTTCTGTAAAAATCAGAACGAGATGAACATGCCGCCGTTGACGGAGATGTTCGTGCCGGTGACGTAGGCCGCGCGCGGATCGCACAGGCAGCCGACCATATAGGCGATCTCATCCGGCTCGGCCATGCGCTGCATGGGGATCTCGGTCACGATCTGCTTGATGATGTCTTCCGGCATGGCCTTGGTCATCGCGGTCGCGGTATAGCCGGGGGAGATGGTGTTGACCGTCACGCCCTTGCGCGCCACTTCCTGCGCCAGCGCCATGGTGAAGCCGTGCACGCCCGCCTTGGCCGCGGAATAGTTGGTCTGCCCGAACTGCCCCTTCTTGCCGTTGACCGACGAGATATTGACCACGCGGCCATAGCCGCGCTCGGTCATGTCGTCGATGAACTGCTTGGTGACGTTGAACAGGCTGTTGAGATCGACGTTCAGAACGGCGTGCCATTCGTCTTCCGTCATCTTCTTCAGCGTCTTGTCGCGGGTTATGCCCGCGCAGTTGACCAGCACATCGACCGGCCCGTGTTTCGCGCGGACGCTTTCCGCCATTTCCGCACAGGAGGCGAAGGAGGAAACGTCTCCGGGCGCGATGTCGATCGCGATCCCTTCCTGTTCCCAAACCTTCAGCCTCGATTGTGCGGTTTCTTCCTCAGCCGGATGATAGCCCGCAACCACCTTGTGGCCTGTCTTGGCCAGTTCTTCGCAAATCGCGGAACCGATACCGCCAACGCCACCCGTGACCAGGGCCAGTTTCTGAGTCATGTCATCCATCCAGCTTCAGTTGATATATTAAGTCTCAAGTCTTTTACGACTTGCGGACCGGCGATATCAAGCGGCTTTTTTGCCTTTTGCGCCAGCCGTTTTAGCGGCGGCGAAGTTGTTGCCGGCTGCTTTCATGGTGGTTTCGAAAAGCTGGTTATAGACTTTGCCGGCTTCAGCCACGATGTCGGCGCAGGTACGTGCGCTTTCCAGGATGGTTTTGCCGCATTCCTGGGCGAGTTCGGCCTGCAGGGACGCGATTTCCTTCACGTCTTTGGTCTGCGCAGCTTCTTCAGCGCCGCGGGAGGTCACTTCGACCAGCGAGGTGGTGAGGTCGATTTGTTCCTGCAGCAGCTTTTCGCCGATTTTCAGGTTGGCTTCGCCGAGTTTCTTCCAGTTTTCCAGCGACTGCTGGGTCAGCTTGTTCAGGGTCTCGAATACTTCGTTTTGCATCTCATGTCTCCTTGGGTTCAAGTCATTAAAGAATCAGTCGCAATGTTGCACTGCGTCATTGCTGCAATGCAACATATAGCATTTTCAGGGATTTTGTCAAGGGGCGCCGCGGGGGACAATCAAAAAACCCTACAGACCAAATGTCTGAATTACTTGGTTTTTTTCTTTTTCGCGGCGTCGGATGACGATTTTTCGTCGTCATCGCCGCCTTCCCCGCCCGCATCCGGGTTGCGGATGCCGGCCGTGGCGAGGTCGAAGAAGCGCTGCTGCATGTCCTGCCAGAGCGAAAGGTTGCGCTCCGCCGCGTCCTGCATCATGCGGGTGGCGGGGCTGTTGATCATGCCTTCCACCATCTGCTGCTGGAAGCGCTTTTGCTGGTCGGAGAAGATCTGCATGTTGCGCTCGAGGAACTCGCCGAACAGGTTCTGCGCGGCGTCGTCGTAGAAGCGGATGAAGCGGGTCAGCATGTCGGTCGTGAAGATCGGGCTTTCGCCGTTTTCCTGCTCGATGATGATCTGCACGAGGATGGAGCGGGAGATGTCGTCGCCGCTCACCGCATCGACCACCTTGAACTCCTGCCCGCTGCGGATGATCTCCAGCACCTCGTTCAGGGTGATGTAGGAACTCTTCTCGGTGTCGTAGAGACGCCGGTTGGGATACTTCTTGATAATCCTGACGGCTTTCGTCTCTTTCATGTCCTTACTCCATGTAATGGCCGCCGTTGCTGGCGAGGTTGGCGCCGGTGATAAAGCCGGACTCCTCTTTCACCAGGAAGGCGACGGCGTGGGCGACGTCCTGCGGCGTGCCGAAGCGGCCCACCGGGATCTGCGCCAGGATGCCCTGACGGATGTTCTCGGGCACGCCCAAAATCATTTCCGTCTCGATATAGCCGGGGGAGACGGTGTTGACGGTAATGCCCTTCTTGGCCACTTCCTGCGCCAGCGACTTGGTGAAGCCGTGCATGCCGGCCTTGGCGGCGGAGTAGTTGGACTGGCCGAACTGGCCCTTCGAGCCGTTGATGGAGGAAATGTTGATGATGCGGCCGAACCCGCTTTCCAGCATCTGGTCCAGCACCGGGCGGGTGACGTTGAAGACGCTGTCGAGGTTGCTCGACAAAACGTCGCGCCACTGCTCGTGCGTCATCTTGCGCAGCGTGGTGTCGCGGGTGATGCCCGCGCAGTTGACGAGGATCTCGACCGGGCCGAGGTCCGCCTTGACCTTCTCCACCATTTCCTTCGCGCTGTTGAAGTCGGCGACGTCGCATTTGTAGAGGTGGAAGGTGAAGCCCTCCTTCTTCATCTCCTCTTCCCACGCGCGGGCCTTGTCCTCGTTGCGGTAGGTGGTCACGACGGTGTGGCCCTCGCGCGCGAGGCGCTTGGCGATCTCGCTGCCGATGGCGCCGGTGCCGCCGGTGACGAGCGCGACGCGCGGCTTGGCGGCGGTTTCTGCGGATTTTTGCGATTGTTCGGTCATGGCGCTTTGTGTCATTTGTTAAAAGGCTCCCTGAAAGTTAGGAAATTAAAAGAAAAATATCAACACTTCAATATGCTGCGGCGCAAACAATTTTGCCGGTGGAACACCGCCGGACATGATTCCGAAAAGTAAAGCCCGGACGCTGCCGTCTGTCGCCGCACACACCCTGTTCAGCGCCCATAAGCTACCGCTTCCCCCACCCGATGGCAAGGGGTTTGCGGCGGTGCATCAAGCTCCAGAAAACATGTTGCGATGCACAATGGGATGGGATATGCACTATAGCTATAGGCCGCTATATATTTTAAAGTTCTCATCATTCAAGACAACGCGCGCAGCGCCGCGGCAGGCACGCGCCATGCGACAGGACGGGGGAAAACATGTCCACAGCACAATCCGCCTACAACGCGAACGACTGGCAGCACTACTGGGAAAACTGGCTGCAGACCCAGCAGGAATTCCTGCGCAAGCAGATGCAGAGCCCGCAAAGCCTGCAATCGCACTGGGACGGCTTTTTCCGCGAATGGAAAACCAACCTCGGCGGCACGGTGCCGGGCGCGGGCGCGTACCAGCAGATGCTCTCGCAGGCCAGCCAGCAGTTCCTGCAGATGGTGCAGCAATTCTCGCAAGGCGCGAGCGAGCACAAGAGCGTGCAGGACATCGCCAACGAATGGGTCGGCAACCTGCAATCCTTCTTCACCGGGCTGCAGCAAAAGAACGCCCGCCCCTTCGACGGGCTGGACAGCTGGCGCAGCTTCACCGAAAGCCTGATGAAATCCGCCCCCGCATGGGCGGGCAACATGTTTCCCCCCGGCCTCGCGCAGCCCTGGGGCGTGCCCGGCTGGAACGCCGCCTGGCAGACCCCCGGCTGGAACGCGGCCGCCTGGAACCCGCAGGGCTTCGGCCCCGGCAACTGGCAGCAGGCCCAGCAGTTCATGAACCCCGAGAACTGGCAGGCGCCCGAATGGCTGCAGCAGCAGAACTGGCCGCAGTGGGACCCCGGCGTGCAGGGCTTCGAGACCTTCGACCCCTTCGGCTTCTGCGCCTCCCTGCCCGGCCTCGGCTATACCCGCGAAAAGCAGGAAGACCTCGGCCAGCTCTACAAGCACTGGGTCGATTTCGAGGCCATGGCGCGCAAATACAACGCCTCCATGGCGAAAGTCGGCGCGGAAGCGGTGCAGAAGTTCCAGAGCTATCTGGCCGACCCGCCCGAAGGCGCGGAGCCGCTCAACTCGCTCAAGCAGATCTACGGCAAGTGGGTCGATATCTGCGAGGACGTCTATGCGGGCCACGCGCTTTCCGACGATTACACCGCCGTCTATGGCGAGGTGGTCAACGCGCTGATGACCTACAAGAAAAAACTGCACGAGATCGTGGACGACATGGTGGAGCAGATGAACCTGCCCACGCGCGAGGAAGTGGACAGCCTGCACAAGCGCGTGCACGAGCTGCGCCGCGAGAACCTGAAGATGCGCAAGGAGCTGGCGGAAATCCGCGGCAAGCTGGGCATCAAGAAACCGGCCCCGGCCAAAGCCGCCGCCGCGAAGCCCGCGCCCGCCAAAAAGGCGAAAGCCGCGAAAAAGCCCGCCGCCAAGAAATCCGCCAAGAAGGGGAAATAAGCCATGAGCGCGATCAAGCTGCAACCCGAAGAGATTTTGAAGGAAATCACCAACTTCAACATCAAGCTGTCCGAAGGCATCAAGAACCTGCGCAACGTGGGCGACCTGCCCTCCGGCGTGACGGAAAAAGAGACGATCTATGCCGAAGACAAGCTGAGCGTCTATCACTATAAAAACCCGACCGGCGAAACGCCGGAGAACAAGACGCCGCTGCTCATCGTCTATGCCCTCGTCAACCGTCCCTACATGACCGACCTGCAGGAAAACCGCTCCACCGTGCGCGGCCTGATGGCGCAGGGGCAGGACGTCTATCTCATCGACTGGGGCTACCCCGACCGCTCGGACCGCTTCCTGAACCTCGACGACTACATCAACGGCTACATCGACCGCTGCGTCGATGCCGTCTGCGAGCATAGCGGGGCGAAGAAGGTCAACATCCTCGGCATCTGCCAGGGCGGCGCCTTCAGCCTGTGCTACACCGCGCTGCACCCGGACAAGGTGAAGAACCTCATCACCATGGTCACGCCGGTTGATTTCCAGACGAAGGACAACATGCTCTCGCACTGGATCCGCCACATCGACGTCGATAAGCTGGTCGATACGCTGGGCAACGTGCCGGGCGATTTGATGAACTGGACGTTTTTGAACCTCAAGCCCTACCGCCTCATCGCCCAGAAATACATCGACATGGTCGATATCCTCGACAACCCCAAACAGGTCTGCAACTTCATGACCATGGAAAAATGGATCTTCGACAGCCCCGACCAGGCGGGCGAGGCCTACCGCGAATTCGTGAAGGACTTCTACCAGAAGAACAGCTTCATCAACGGCGGGCTCGAGATCGGCGGGCAGGGCGTTTCGCTCGCCAACATCAAGTGCCCCGTCATGAACGTCTATGCGCTCGACGACCACCTCGTGCCCCCCAGCGCCTCGCGCCCGCTCGGCAAGCTGGTCGGCACGAAGGACTATCAGGAAGTCTCGTTCAAGGGCGGACACATCGGCATCTATGTTTCCGGCAGCGCGCAGGCGCTGGTGCCCCCCTCGATCGGCAAATGGCTCAACGCCCGCTAAGCATTTGAAAAGGAGAACCGCAATGAAAGCCAACGTCACCCTCATCGGCCTTTCCGCCGTCATGGCCGCATCACTCTTCATCCGCGCGCCCATCGTCGCCGAAGCGCAGCAGGCGCAGGCACAGACCGCGATGAAGGCCATGCCCGCCGTCGCCGCTCCTTCCGTCAGCGTCCCCGCGCCGCCGGTTCCCGTCGAAGCCGCCACGGGCGACGCCGACCTCGACTTCGTCAACGCCATGATCCCCCAGCAGCAAGCGACGGTCGAGTTGGCGAAGAAGGAACTCGAAAAAGGCAAGGATCCCGAAATCCGCAAACTGGCCGAAAGCATCGTCTCCACGCAGGAAGGCAACATCGCCGTCATGAAGGAATGGCAGGCGAAGCACGTGCAGATGCAAGCCTCGATGCGGAAGTAACGGCGCGCGCCGGATGACCGGCCCCGCCGCCATGCCCCAGAGCCTCTACCACGCGACCGCCGCCGCCGTCGAAGGCGACGCCCTGTTGCCGCAACGCGGCCGCACGGTGGCGGGCACGGAAGGCGACTTCATCTTCGCCGTCGATGACGAGGTCATGGCCTATGCCTATTCCATGAAACAGGGCTGGGGCGCGAAGGGCGTGCCCGCGATGCGCGCCTGCTTTACCCTGCGGCACATTCCCTGCGTTTTCATGGAAGGCCGCGCGCTGCTGCCCGCCCTGCCGCCGGGCCGCGTCTTCATCCTGCCGCCGGAAGGTTTCGAGCGCGTCACCCTGCCAGGCGGCGCCCCCAGCGGGGAATACGTCCGCACGCAACCCATCCCCCTGCGGGAGACGCAAATCATCGAGGGCATCACGCCCGGCGACGTGATGGGCAAGGGCGTGCAGATCTTCTTCATCGAGCACGAAACCCTGCTGAACGGCGGGCTGGGCAACTTCATCACATCCTGCCGCCGGCGCGAGGCCGATTACAAAAAGCAGGAAGAAGCGATACTGGAAGGCGTGCAGCTGTTCCTCTCGGAAGGAAAGCTGCTGCACCACAACGCGGCGCAGGGCATTTTGCCGCACAGCCTGTTTTTACGGGTTCAAGGATAGAATTCAAAGATGCCGAAACCCGGCGCCTGCCCCATCCGCCACCCCCGCCTTCGCGGGCATGGCGAAAATGAATACCGCATGACGGGAAATCATTTCGGCTTGAAAGGCGGGCTCTTCGGCTTCGGGTCGTCCGCCAGTACCGCGGGCGTGACGCTGATCGCCATCGGGTGTTCGAGGTTGCGCAGCGCGGCCTCCCCCTTTTCGGCAGCGATTTTTTCCAGCACGTCGTTGGATTTGCTGGGGCTCACGCCCTGCGCGGGGTCGAGGGACAGGGTGATGTGGTAGAACCTGCGCGCATCGTCATCCGCGCGCGGCGCCTGATGTTTGCGCCCGTCCACTTCCACCACCAGCACCTGCATGGCGCCGCTGTCGTGAAAGCCGACGACCTCCACCTTTTCGGAAGGCGGCGGCAATTCATCCGCCCCGCAATCGTAACGATGGGTGATGTGGTGGGCGACGGCGCGCGGGTATTTCGGCGGGAATGCCTCCAGCAGCTTTTCCCGCGCCGCGTCGCCGATCACATAGGCCGCGTAATGCGTCATCCCCGCCCCTACTTCGTGCCGAACATGCGGTCGCCCGCGTCGCCGATGCCGGGCAGGATGTAGCCGTGCTCGTTCAGCATGCGGTCCACGGCGGCGGTATAGACCGGCACGTCGGGATGCGCCTCGTGGAAATTGGCGATGCCCTCGGGCGAGGCGACGAGGCACATGAACTTCACGTCCGTCGCATCGCTGTCGCGCACGCGCTCCACCGCGGCGATGGCGGAATGGCCCGTCGCCAGCATGGGGTCCACCACGATGACGCGGCGGTTGGCAAGGTCGTCGGGCAGCTTCAGGTAATATTCGACCGGAATGAGGGTTTCCGGGTCGCGGTACAGGCCGATATGCCCGACGCGCGCGGAGGGCACCAGCTGCAGCAAGCCGTCCAGAAAACCGTTGCCCGCCCGCAGGATAGGCACGACGCAAAGCTTCTTGCCCGCCAGCGTGCGGGTCTTCATCGCCTCCAGCGGCGTTTCGACCTCCACCTCTTCCATCGGCAAATCGCGCAGGATTTCATAGCCCATGAGGGTCGAAACCTCGCGGATAAGATTGCGGAATTCCTGCGTGGTGGTGTTCTTGTTCCGCAGCATGGACAGCTTGTGCTGCACCAGCGGGTGGTCGATGACGTGGACGTCTGACATTGCCTTTTCTCCTGTTTTGTCGTATAATTTTAGGCGATTATCCGCACCGAAGAAAGACATATCATGGCCTTGAAATATTGTTCCATTACGGGCGCTGATGATGCGGTGCACACAAAAGACCTCGTCGCCCTCGGAACGCGCTATCCCTTTGCGGAATGGGCCATTTTACTTCTCCCGGCGCGCGCGGGCGCGCCCCGTTTCCCCAAAGCGGAATGGATCGAGGATTTCTCCGCCAGCTATGACGGGCACAAGGCCATGCACCTGTGCGACGCCGCCCTGCTCGATTTCATCGCCCAAAAGCCCGAGACGCTGGCGCTGATGCGCGGTTTTTCCCGCATCCAGCTCAACCTGAAATTCGGCGAGATGGACGGCAAATACGACCCCGCCGAGCTCGTCGCCCGCATCCGGCAAAGCCCGCAGTGGCAGTTCATCATCCAGTACGGCAAGGACAAGAGCGATCTTCTCCCCCTGCTGGAAGGCGTGGCGAACCACGCCGTGCTCTTCGACGATTCCGCGGGACGCGGCATCACGCCCGACAGCTGGCCTTCCCCGCTGGCCGGGCATTTCTGCGGCTATGCCGGCGGGCTCAACCCCGACAACGTGAAACAGAACATCGACATCATCCTGCAGGCCGCCAACGACCACGACACATGGATCGACATGGAAACCGGCGTGCGCACGGACGACGTCTTCGATTTGGAAAAAGTGGAGCGCGTGCTGGAAATTTCCGCCGCCTATGCACGGTAAACGACAAACAGAGGGACTTTGACAATGTTCATTTACTGCCGCCACGGCCAGAGCGCCGCCAACGTCTATGAAGGCCCTTTCGAGCATTACCCCCATGCCGACCCCGACCTTACCAAGCTGGGCGAAAAGCAGGCGGTCGAAGGCGGCAAGGCCTTCAAGGAATGGGCCGGGGAAAACGACGTGACCGTCACCCGCGTGGCCTGCAGCCCCCTGCGCCGCGCCATCCGCACCGCGGTTTTGTACATGCAGGCGGCGGGGTATGAAAACGGCAGCTACACGCTGGTCATCGACCCCAACCTGTCGGAGCGCGTGGACGGCACGCCTTCCGTCACCGGCACGCCGAAAAGCGAGCTGCTGGACTTTCTGGAGAACGAACCCGCCTACAAAGGCATGAGTTTCGACGCCGGCGCGATCACGAAAGAAAACTGGTGGTTCGAAAGCGCCGACCCCGAAGACCCGTTCGAGCCTGCGGATGACTTCATCGACCGCCTGCTCGCCGTCTATGCCAGCCACATCAAGCCCGCTGACGAAAACGGGGAGGTCATTCTCGCCTTCTCCCACGGCGGCGTGGGGCTGACGCTCACCCAGTTCGAGACGATGGAGAACTGCCAGACCGTCCACATCCCCGCCTTCGGCGAGCCGCGCACGCTCTTCATCCCCAAAACCAGCGAACCGCCCCCGCCGCCGCAAATGCCGCCGCGCAACAAGTTCGAGCCGTAAAATCAGGCCGCCGGCACCAATCCCCTCTCCGCACAAACCAGCAGCGCGAACGTCGCGTAATCCATGATCTTCGGGTGCGCGAGGGCTTGGTCGATGCCGTCATAGCGCCGGTCCTCCGCCTCGTAGCAGCCGGTGATGGTGTTGTTTTTATCCTGCCAGAAATAGATGTGGACGAGCTCGGTATGCGCCGTCCAGTCCTCCGTCACGGCGGCGACGAAGGTGAGGTCGGCTTCCGAAAGCCGCGCGCCCAGTTCCTCGTTCAGTTCGCGCACCAACCCCTGCGCGGCGGTTTCGCCCGCTTCGACATGCCCGCCGAAGGTGGTCAGGCAGCCCGCCGTGCTGCCCCAGTTCTCGGGCCGCTGCTGCATGAGGATTTTTCCGTCATGGGTGAGGATGACGCAATCGGCAACCTGCTTCTTGAAAGACGCCGCATCCACCGCAGAAAGATCGACCGGGCGGATGCCGGGGACGGAGACGGCGCTCACGCCGTCAGTCCTCCAGCGTGCGGCCCTTGACGTGCTCGAGGTCTTCCTGACCCTTCACTTCCGTCTCGGCGAAGTATCCGGCGGCTTTTTTGGCTTCCATCTCCACGGTCGCGTCGGCGGGGATGAGCTCGGGCGGGATCTCGATGCGTTCCAGCACCTTGATGCCCGCTTTCGCCAGTGCGTTGTACTTCATGTCGCTCATGGACGCGAAGCGGTCGATCTTGGTGATGCCCAGCCACTGGAAGATGTCGGGCATCAGCTCCTGAAAGCGCATGTCCTGCACGCCCGCCACGCATTCGGTGCGCTCGAAGTACTTGTCGGCGCGGTCGCCGCCTTCCTGACGCTTGCGCGCGTTATAGACGAGGAACTTGGTGACCTCGCCCAGCGCGCGGCCTTCCTTGCGGTTATAGACGATGAGCCCGTTGCCGCCCTGCTGCGCCATCTCGATGCAGATCTCGAGCCCGTGGCAAAGATAGGGACGGCAGGTGCAGATGTCGGAGCCGAAAACGTCGGAGCCGTTGCATTCGTCGTGCACGCGGCAGGCCAGCTTGACGTTCTCGTCGTGCATCTGCGCGGGGTTGCCGATGAAATAGACCGTGTGCCCGCCGATGGGGGGCAGGAACACCTTCAGGTCCGGGCGCGTGATGAGCTCGGGGAACATGCCGCCCGAATGCTCGAACAGCGCGCGGCGCAAATCGGTTTCCTTCAGCCCGAAGCGGTGGGCGATGCCGGGCAGGTACCACACGGGGTCGATGGCGGCCTTGGTCACGCGCACGTCGCCGTTTTCCTTCAGCACCTTGCCGTCGGGCTTCAGGCGACCGGCGGCGATGGCGTCTTTAATCTCCGGCATGTTGATATGCGCCTTGGTCACGGCGATGGTCGGGCGCACGTCCAGCCCTTGCTTGCGAAAACCCTCGAACTCCGCCCCCGCCATGTGGCCCCAAGGGTCGAGGCTCACGATCTTGTCCGGGTCCGTCCACTGCGGGTACGGGCCGATGAGCTCGACCGGCGCGGTGTTGGTCAGGTCCGGCACGTGCAGCGGGTCGAGCGCGCCCGTGGCCACGGCCACCGCGCGATAAAGCGAATAGGCCCCCGCATAGGCGCCGATGACGTTGGACGCCTCATGGTCCGCCATGCTGGCGATGAGCGGCCCGCGCTCGGCCAGCGTGCCCGCGCCCCATTTCACTTTCGGCACCTTGCCGTCCTTCGGCGGGTGCGAGGTCAGCACGATATGCGAGGGGTTGTTCGTGCGGTTCTTTTTCATCTTCGGCGTCCTGAACGTTGAAATAATCTTTTAAAGGATAAGCGCCGATTCTGTCATGGAACCCCGCCCAAGGCAAGACGCAGCGCAGCAAGCGCGCGGGCGAAGCCCGCTTTTGCAGGGAGTCGCGCGCCCGCCCCGCCCAAGGGTTTGACCCGCCTTGATAAAAAGCCTATAATGAACGTTATGACAAAAGAAGACGAAGACCTTCTGGCCGGGGCGGTCACCTTCATCCGCTACCAGCACCCCGCCTTCCGGGACCGGATGCTGGCCCTCGCCCGCCGCCTTTCCGCCGACGCCGCCTTTTGCCGGCGCTTCATCCTCGACCATTACGACGAAAAGCCGGATACGGACGACGTCTATCTTTTCTACAACCAGCTTCTCGAAATGCCCGTGCCGCGCGGCGACTGGAAGGCCGGCGAATTCTTCGACGCCATACAATCCGCCGACCGCAGCGCCCACACGACGGCGGCCGAGGTCATGGACGCCGTCATCATGGCCTGCTTCTACCGGCAGGAAAACATGCTGAGCGGAAGACGCGGCTTCGAACACCACCTCGCCCGCCCCATCTCCAGCGGCGAAAAGGGCGGCTGGAAGATTGATTCATAAAAAAAACCAAGAGCCGAACCCGGCCCTTGGCTTTCTTTAATAAAGCATGGGCGCTTCTTTTAACCCGCCTTCGCTTCCTTCAAAGGCTGGCTTGAACCGCAACTGCCACCCTTTACGGACAATACGTCGATGCTCTTGCCCGTCTCCAGCAACGATTTAAGGCTCGAGAGTACGAGCGGCCAGCCGCCGGAAATTTTTTCCAGCATGTCCGATCCGGGCTTAAAATCACCATGTATGACATCCAGGCGCACCAAATCGCCCGAGAGGCCGATTTCAAAGGTGACGCGGGAAACGTCCGCTTCATTCGAAGGATCAGCCCATGTCAGCGTCAGCCGTTCCGGCGGGGTGGATTCAACCACCTCGCCGATGCATTTTACGATGCTTTCATCTTTCGTATCGACAAGCCGCCACTTGGAGCCTTTCTTCAAGTCGGAAACAATCCCCAGCCCGCCCCAATACTGGGCGGCGAATTCAGGGTTCACGATGGCCTCCCACACTTTTTCCGGCGTTGACTTGATATAGGTCGTATAGACGAATTCGGGTTTACTCATGATCATTCTCCTTTAGGGCTTCTTTCAGATTATGCAGGGTTTGAACCCTGTCTTGTTCAAATTTTCCAATCCAGCGCATGTAAATGTCGTTGATCGGAACGGGGTTTAGGTAATGCAGCTTTTCACGTCCCCGCTTCACGGCGACGACGAGGTTCGCCGCCTCCAGTAAAACAAGGTGCTTGGTCACTGCCTGACGGCTCATATCATGGCCTTCGCATAGCTCTCCCAAACTCAGGCCGTTCTTTTCGCGCAACTGGTCGAGCAATTGGCGACGGCTCTTGTCCGCGAGGGCTTTGAATACATTTTCCTCATCAGTGACCATGATCTATTATATGCAACTAATTGGTTGCATGTCAAGCGCAAAAAAAACACTCTTATTTCACCACATAAGAAATCAGCGCGGAGCTGAAGACCAGCTTTTTCCCCGCCCGCACCCGCGCCTGCAAGGTGTAATGGCCGCGCGTGACGGGCCACATGAAGGTTTCGCCGGAGGTGCCTATTTTTTCGCCGTTGACGATCCAGTCCACCGCCTGCCCCGGTCGCAGCCCGTGCAGGGTGAAGGCGAGCTTCTGGCTGTCCTGCGGGATGCGCGGATCGACGGCCATCTGCAAGCCGTCGGTCGGCTTCACAATGTTGAAGCGCTGCTTTTCCGGCCCCTTCGCCCGCGCGGTTTCGCGCGGCTGCGTGCCCGGAATGAAGTATTCGGAGCGCATGTAGCAGCGGCCCGCATCCTGCGCGTCCTCGATGCAGACGTCTTTTTGCACCAGCTTCGGGCTGAGCCAGAGCGGGCGCGGCGCGCTGCGGCGGTTGAGCGTGGCGAAGATGCTGCGCAGCGCGAGCGCGGGGCCGGTGGAGCCTGTGATGCCGTCCGTCGGCTTCTGGTCGAGGTTGCCCATCCAGATGCCGACGACGTAGCGCGCGTCGAAGCCGACCGACCACGCGTCGCGGTAATCGGTGGAGGTGCCGGTCTTCACCGCCGTCTGCACCGGGAAATCCAGCACGCTGTGGCTGCCGAATTCCAGCCGCCGCGCCCAAGGGTCGGACAATATGTTGCCGATGAGCGAGGCGGCCTCCGGCGAATAGACCTGCGCCTCTGAAAGCGGACCCGCGTCTTCATCCATCACCGCGCGCAGCGGGCGGAACAGACCATGGTTTGCCAGCGCGGCATAGCCCCGCACGAGTTCGTACAGCGTCACCTCGCCATCCCCCAGCGCGAGGCCTTCGTCATAGACCTGCGCGCCGCGATCCAGACTGTCGAAATGCAGGCGGTGCAACGTGGCAAGGTATTTCGCCACGCCCACGTGGTTGATGGTGAGCAGCGCGGGGATGTTGAGCGAATTGGCCAGCGCCTCGCGCAGGGTGATATGGCCGTAGAAATGGTTGCTGTAGTTCTTGAACCGGTGCAGGCCGGAGCCGATGGCCTCGCTCAACGGCGCGTCGTCGATGATGGTGGCGGGCGTCCAGCCGTCTTCAAGCGCCAGCGCGTAGAGCAAGGGCTTCATGGAGGAGCCCGGCTGGCGCGGCACCGTCACGGCGTCGAACTTGTTGCCCGGCACCGCGTCGTTCCCCGCGCCGGCCACGACCCACGCGAGAATGTCGCCCGTCGTATGGTCCACCACCAGCGCGGCGGCGTTGTGGATGTTCTTGTTGCGCAGCAGATGCAACCTGTCGTCCAGTATCTTCTGCACATGCGCCTGCAATCCCGCGTCCAGCGTGCTGCGGATTTCGCGCCCGTCCCCCTGCCCATTCTCCGGCGCATGGCCGCGCAGCCATGCGGCGAAATGCGCGGCGTTGACGGGCAGCTCGGGCTGTTCCAGCCTGAACGCCTGCGCGCGCAATGCGGTCAGCTGCGCGCGGCTCAAATCGCCCTGCGCCGCCAGCTTTTCGCCCAGCCGGTCGATGGCGGCGTCGATGCGCCCCGCGTTGCGGTAAAGGTCATAGCTGGACGGGGCGCGGGCCAGCACCGCCAACGCGAGCGTTTCCTTGGGCGAGAGCGTGGAAAGATCGCGGTTGAAGTAATAACGCGCCGCCTGCGCCACCCCGCGCCGGTTGGCGGCATAGGGCAGCTGGTTGAGGTAGAATTCCAGTATCGCGGGTTTGGTGTACTGCCGCTCGAGCGCGGCGGCCTCGAACCCTTCCACCCATTTCGACCAGAGATTGCGCGGGCGCGGGTGGATGAGACGCACCGCCTGCTCCGTGATCGTACTCGCCCCGCGCACGATGTGAAAATGCACCATGTCCTGCCACAACGCCGATGCGCGCGCCAGCCAGTCCACGCCGTGATGTTCGTAAAACCGCCTGTCTTCCGACGTGATGAAGGCCTTTTGCAAAAGCTGCGGCAGCGCGTAGAGCGGCACGCTGTCGTAAAGGTTCCAGCGGTTCTGGTAGCTGACCGTCAGCGGCTGCCCGTTGCGGTCTGTGATGCGCGGCGCGGCGACTTCCGCATCCGCCACGCGCAGCGCGCCCGCGACGGGCAGCATGGCGGCCCGCGTCGCAATGACAAGCGAAAGCGCGAAAACGCAGCAGAGCGCGAGCGCGGCCGCTATATATTTACTTCTTCGCTTCATCGACGCTCAGCTCGCCCGTCACGTCCTTGCCATAGACGTCGGGGTCGTACATTTCCTCGGCCAGCGGGGGCATGACGGTGAATTTTCCGGTCGCGATCGCCTGCGCGGCGTAGCTGAGGTGATAATGCCCCGGCGGCAGGTAGTCGGAATAAAAGACCGCGCGGTCATGCCGCAGCTCCTGATGATAGAAGCTCCAGCGCGAGACGTTATAGCCGCGCCAGTCGCTGAACTTGAAGAACCATGAGCCGCCCGCGGCCTCGAAATCGCCCTTGTCCGCATCCACCTGCGAGGTAATGGCGAGGTCGCGGTTGACGGGCTCCAGCCCGCCCGGCACGGGGTCGTTCACCACGACAAAGTTGCGCGCGGCGGGCACGGAAAGATAGAGGTCCACCCGCACCAGCTCCCCGCGCCTGATCTCGTCCTTGGTTTTCAGCAATTGCCACTTGCCGTCGCGCTCCACGCTGTATTCGCGGTGCAGCTCCATGCCCGCGTTCTCGGGCTTGGTGAAATCGGCGCGCGGGGCGTATTGCAGGCGGGTGGCGTAGTAAAGCCTGCCCGCGCCCTTGCGGTCGATCTCCACCTGCGTCTTGGTGCCGACGTCCGCGGGGCGGATGGGCCGATCCAACGTCACCTGCTGGTCGCGCAGGTCGTGGAAGGCCGTTTCGCCGAACTTCTCGCCGCCCAGGCTGGCGGTGACCTTCATGTCCGGCTTCACCTTCTCATAGGCCTTGCTGTAGTCGATGAGCGCCTGCATGCAGAACATGTTTTCCTGCGTGTTTTCCCAGTGGTCGCGGCCCTTGCGCGTCTGGGTGATGGTGCGCACCAGCTTGAAGGGCGCGTCGCCCACGAATGCCGCCCCCGCCTTCGTCTCGCCATAGGCGGTCAGCGCATCCAGCACGGCGCAGTTCTCGCGCAGCGGGCTGGCCATGATGCGCAGGTAGCTGTCGTCCAGCTCCTCGTTGAAGATGAACTTGCCGCCCGTCTGGTTCGCGTAGGAAAGGATATTGTCCGTCACATCCTTCGCCATCGCGTCCGCCCCCTTCACGTGCAGCGCGGCGATGAGGAAATGCGTCTTGCCGAACAGGCTCATCTGCGGCACATGCGGGCGATACCTTTCAAGATCGGCCATCGTCGCCTCCCCGTCCTGCGAAAGCGCGGCCAGCGCGACGGCGCGCACGGTCGAGCTCATGCCCTCGTCGTAGAAGGTCGGCATGACGTTGTTGCGCAGCATGTTCTGCAGATATGCGTGCAGCTTCTTCTCCACCGTTTCCGGCACCTTGTAGCCCGCGTCGCGCAGCCAGTTGAAGGCGAGCGCGGTATAGGCGCTCAAATACGGGTCCACGTATTCGTCCCGCGCGACGAAGAAGGTCATGCCGCCGTTGGGCGCCTGAAAGCCCGCCGCCTCGTCCAGCGTCTCCTGCGGCAGTTTTTCGCTGTCCTTCCACGTGAAGCTGTCGGGGATGTACTGCTTCAGGTGCTGGTAGTGGGAGGCCATGACGCCCTTGGTCAATATCTGCTCCCAGCAGAAATAGGGGTAGTTGCGCATGTACTTGAACGCCCCTTCCACCGCGCCGATGACGCTGGGGGAAAGCGCCACGCTGACGCTGCCGACGTCGGGGAAGATGTTGGGCGGAAAGGCGATGCTGGTCACCGCCTTGTCCTGCAGCGTCGTGCCGTAATCCGCCGCGGTTTCGAGGGAGCGCATCTTGTGCACCGGCACCTCCTGCACCATACCGTCGCCGTCCGCATCGTCCCACGCGCGGGCGGTGAAGGTCACCTTGCCACCATCCGCGTCACGCGTTTCCGGCGCGGCCTTGGTCTGCACGGGCATATAGATCGTGGCGCGTTTGTAGGGTTCCAGCGTCACCGTTGTTTTCAGGCTATCCGGCGTCTTGTCCGTGTCGATAAGGCCTGCGGCCTTGATGGCGACGTTGAGGGTGCGCTTTTTATCCGTGCGGTTCATGACGCTGAAACCGGCGTTGAAGCTGTCGCGCTCCGTCACCTGGTTGGGCATCACGGGGCGCACTTCGGTCGGGCGGTTGACCTTGAAATCCGCCTGCCCGAGGCCGAGACGGTCGCCCGGCGTCACCGCCAGCGCCAGCACGCGCCAGCCCGTCAGGTTGTCCGGCGCATCGAAGGTGAAATCGGCGTTGCCCTTGTCGTCCGCCTTCATCGAGGGGTTCCAGTAGGCGACGAACTTGAACAGGTCGCGGATCTGCAAATCCGCCCCGCCGTCGCCGCCGGGGTTGGCGCCTTTTTTCTCGAACTTCTGCCGGCCGATAAGCCGCGTGAGCAGGCTGTAGTTGCGAAGGTCCAGCCCGCCGAGGCTGTAGAAACCGGCATAGGGGTCGAAGGCCGAAGCCCCGCCCGCCACGAGGTCGAGGACGGATTCGTCCAGCACCGCCACGGCCAACTCCACCGGCTCCTTCTTGTCCTTCATGCGCGGCTCGGCGTGGATATGCACGCTGACCTTGTCGCGCGGGCGATAGACGTCGCGGTCGGTCTTGGCCGTTACGGTCATTTCCTTGTAGGGGTCTTTCACCGGCACGGTGACATAGCCCATGCGGAAAGCCGGCTTGCCAAGGTCCACCTGCCCCGCCCCCAAGGGTTTCGCCACGCGCGGCGAGACGACGGTGACGGAAAGATAGAAGCCCGGCAGGTAGTCCGGCTTGATCGGCAGGTCGATGACGGGGGTGCTGCCCTCCAGCGTTTTCACGAAGCTGTCGATGACGCCGTAGCGCTCCACCGTCACCAGCGCCTTCGCGCCGGGGTACGGGTTCTTGATGAGGTAATGCGCGACATCGCCCACGTGATAGGCGGTTTTCTCCGGCACGATGGGCAGCAGCACGTCGCTGCCGTTGTCCCACAGCACGTAATCGCTGCCCGTCACCCAGAATTCCACGCCGGAGGAATGGGCGCGGCCCTGCGTGTCCTTGATGGTCGCGATGGCGCGGTAGGAACCCGCCGCATCGGGCGTGAAGCGGCAGGTCAGCGCGTCAAGCGTCGAAGTGCCCTTGCAGTCGCCGACATGCTTCCAGTCGCTGGTGTAGTTCGTCAGATACGCGTTGCCCGCGCCCTTGACCCGCGCGGCGGTGGTGACGAGCCTTTGCAGCTCGATGGCAACATCCGTGCCCGCGGCGGGCGCGCCCTTCTCGTCCGTCACGATATATTGGAGGTCCACCGGCTTTTTCGCCTTATAGGCCCATTCGGGCGACTTCATGCCGACGAAGCGATCGACGCCCACGTAATCCGCGCTGCTCTGCGCCGCGATGTACTTGCCCCGGTCGTCCTGCACCGCGCTTTCCACGGTCAGGCGGCCATAGGCGTAATCCTGCGGCGGCAGGGTGAATTTGCTGTCAAGGTGCCCCTTGCCGTCCAGCAGCTCGATCTTCTGGTAGATCTGGTTGCTGCCGTGGGTCTGGTAATCCGGCAGGGTGAAGGTGAAACCGGCGGCGACGGGGTTTTTCGAACTGAAAGGCCGCTCGGACAAAATCGCCGTCACGCGCGACGAGGCATCGGGGTAAGGCCCGCCGGAGTGAAGCTGCGCGTCCGTCTGCACTTCCACGTCCTGCTGCGCGTGGAACATGTCGCCGTTCAGCTGGTTGACCACCTTGAAGGGCACGGGGGTGAAATCGCTGACCAGCACGCGCAGGGGCGTGAAGCTGCCGCGGATCTCCCCGCTTTCGTCGCCGTCGTATTCCTCGTCGTCGTCCTTCTTGGGCACGAATGCGGCGGTGAGGCGGAAGCTGTACCAGCCCACGGGCGCGTCCTTCGCGACCTTGAACGTGCCGTCATAGGCGCCGAAACCGTTGAGGGTCAATTTATCCACGGTATCGACGACGTTGCCCATCGGGTCCACGATCTCGAGCTTGTAGCCCTCCTTCGGCGCGGGAATGAGGGTGCGGTCGTTCTGGTCGCACACGTAGAATTTATACTGGATGGTGTCGCCCGCGCGGTAAATCCCCTGCGCCGTCGTGCCCCATGTGACGATATGCCCGTATTTGCGCTTGTTGGCGGGGTAGATGCTCTCGTTCGAGGCGCGCCACGTGTCGATGATGAAATCGTAGTTCAGCGGCATGACGGCAAGGTCGTCGCCCTTTTGCACCCGCACGAAAAGCTTGTCCTGCCCGTCGTTCCAGTTGCGGTCGAGAAGAAGCTGAGGGTCGGCCTTGTCCGTGCCGGGCAGCATGGCGATGCCGTTCTCGTCCGTCACCGCCGCGCCCAGCGGGTCTTTCGGCGCGGAAAGGTTCGACAGCGCGTCCTTGTAGAGCGTCACGTCGGCGCCGGAAACGGGATTGCCGCTGACCATGTCCGTCACCCAGACGAGGGTCGAAAAATGGCCCAGCTTGACGTGCATCTGGTAGGGCGTGACCTCGGCGAAGAGGCGGTAGGCGGTATCCCCGCCTTTATCGACATAGGGTTCGGTTGCAAGGTGGCCATAAACCGCGCCCGTCTTGCCGCCCAGCGCCTCGCGCACGCCGAAGGGCACGGCGAATTGCAAGTCCTGCACCTTGGGCGGGGTCTTGACCTGTTTTTGGTCTTCCTTCGTCCCCTCCGCCGTCAGGCTGCGGTAGTTGAAGGTCAGCCTGTCGAGGTTGTCGATGTAAAGCGGCACGTCGCTGTCGGTCGCTTTTTCCAGCACGGCCTCGTGGTGGGTCAGCTCGAAGTTCGGCTTGCGGTGGTCGGTCTTGAAAGTGACGGTCACGGGCTTCATCAGCTTGCGCGCGAATTCGTCCTCGAGGTCGGTCTGCGGCGTATCCGTCACCTGCGACTTCGCCCAGCGCCACGCGCTTTCCATCATGCCTTCCTTGGGCGGATTGACGCCGACCTTGTATTCCTGCGCGGCTTTCAGGCCGAAGGGCAGGTTCACGCCATAGGTGCGGTCCTTGTAATGCGGGCTGCTGAGATGGGAGTATTCGTAGGACATGTCGCCCCAGACGTCGTCCTTCGCGTCCTTCGCGCCCAGCGGCGGGGAGAAAGTGAAATGGTCGCGCACCTGCTTGCGCTGCACGGGCACGCTGAACTCGATGCTGATCGCGCCCATGGGGTTGCAGGCCTTGTCGCCCGGCGCCTCGCCCGGCTTGAACCGCAATTCCTTGTCGTTGTTGTCGCGGCAGCTGACGCCCACCACGCTGAAAGTGGGATAGGTGTAAAAAGTCACCACGTCGCGCGCGTGCACGCCCGCTTCCGGCCCCAGCGCGGAGACGAGACCGTCATCCAGCTTCAGCGCGACCTGCGTATCCAGCGGCATTTCGCGCTGCGGGGAGAGCAGCCAGATGCGCCGCGCCTCCTCCCCGTTCTTCAGCTTGGTGGGCTGGTCGTCGCTCTTGCGTTTTTCCTGCGGGCCGAAGTTCAGCCAGCCCTTGCCGAAAGGCACGATTTGCGGCGCGGTATGGTCGTCGGGGTCGGGCTTGACGTCGAGATTCATGCGCCCGCCGTCGCCGTAGGTGAAATACATGAACTTCTTGACCGACGAGAACGTCACCGGCTGGTTGAAGGTGGCGCGGATGACGGGAAAGCCCGGCGCGCGCCATGTGCTGAACCACGCGTAGCGCACGTCCGGCCGCTGGGTGATGAAATCGGCGTGATAGGGCTGCTCGATGGTCGCGCCGTCTTCCGCCTTGATGCCGGGCTGGATGTCGATGGTGTATTTCGTCGCCATCGACAGCTTCGCCTTGTCGGTCAGCTGGCAGGCGAGCGAGGAGGTGTTGAGCCAGCGCCATTCGCAATCGACCTTGGGCGTGATGGTCACGGGAATTTCATCCGCGCCGCGCTCCATCTTGCCCAGCGGCACCACGGGGCGGTTGAAGGTGATGACGATCTGGTGTTCGGACTGCACGTCATCCCCCGTCGGCACCACGCGGATGATGCGAAGGTCTTTCTGCGCGGCCGCGACGCTCGAGTCGTAGGCGGCGTGTGCGCCCCCGCCCGCCAGCAGCGCGGCGAGGATCATGACGGAAAGCAGGAAACGGAGAGAACGGCGCATGGATGATGTCCCGAAATACGAAATAAAAGAATGGCTTGGCCTTTGCGAGTCTCCATCATATTGATGAAAAACCCCTGAACAACCGCAAAGGCGCGCCCGTTTGTGCAAGCCGCGGGGAATTTTTGTGCAATATCGAAAATGAATCCGAATATGTCGCAAGAGACTTACGGCAAGTAATTATATTTCAAGAAGCCGGAAATTTCGCCTCATACGGGCCCATTTTTTGAACTAAATAACTGTTTTATAAACTTTTTTAATCGCTTGACAGAAAACCGGATGTATGGTCTTTTATCCTAACATTTTACAGATTTTTTATGGCAAAACACGCCCTGCCCGCACGGCTTCCACAAGGAGACATATCTTATGAGCGAACCCGAGAAAAAAACCGAACGTAAAGAACCCACCTTGGGCGATGCCTCCAAGATCAAGCCCGAAGACGCGAATGGCCGCAAGGAGCCGACCATCGGCGAACCCGGCACCGGCGACGTGACCCCCGCGAACGACGACGTCCGCAAGGAGCCCGTTCTGGGCGACGTTCCCGCCGAAGCCCCCGCCGTCGATGCGCAGGGCCGCAAGGAACCCACGATCAGCAAGGAGCCCGTCGAAGTTTCCGAGACGGACGCGCTGGGCCGCAAAGAGCCGACCCTCGGCAAGGAAGAGGGCAAGACGGAAGAAGCCCCCGCCGCTTCCACGGATGACGGCGCCGCCGCCGAAAAGCCCGCCGACACCACGGCTGAAGCCCCCGCGACCGAAGACGCCCCGGCAACCGAAGCGACGACAACCGAAGCGCCTGCCGCTGAAGCCGCCGCCTCCACCGTCGCCGCCGCGCCCAAGCCGAGCCGCAAGCACAAAATCCTGACCGCCGCGTTCAACATCGCCGCCGGTGCGGGCGTCGCTTTCGCCGCCAAAACCGTCGTCGCCGGCCTGATGACCTGGGCCGCCGCCCCGGCCGTCGCCACGCTGCTGGTTTCCTCGGTCGCCGTCGGCGCCGCTTCCACCGTCTTCTGCCACCTCGGCCAGAAACGCGCGGCCAAGAAGCAAGGCGTCGAAGGTCCGAAATTCTGGACCAAGCAGAACGCCAAGATCATGACCAAGAGCAGCCTTTTCGCCCTCGTCGGTGGCGCGCTGTTCATGGGCTTTGACAGCGGCGCGATCCAGAACTTCCTTGGCTTCGGCCATCATGCCGCGACCCCGGCCGTCGCGCCCGTCGTGACCACCGTACCCCCGGTCGAGCATGTCGCGCCCGTCGTACACACCGCCCCCGTGGTCGTGCCGCCGGTCGAACATGTCGCCCCCGTCGTCGTGCCCCCCGTCGAGCATGTCGTCGCGCCTGTCGTGACCGCCGCGCCGCCCGTCGTGCATTGCCCGACGCCGATGGAGGATTTCAACGCCCTCATCCAGGGCCACCACGTGACCCCCGCCGTTCAGGAAGCCGTGCACCGCGCCGCCTCCTCCAACGCGCATGTGGCCGCGCAGGGCACGAAAGACCTCGCCTACTACGCGCAGAACGGCTTCGACGGCGTGCCGAAAGACACGCATGTCGCGACCGAACTGTTCAAGCAGGCGGCCGACGCCGGCAACAAGCAGGCCATGACCGACCTTCTGTACCTGCAGCACCACGGACTGGACGGCATCGCCCAGAACAAGGCCGCGTCGCTGGCCGCCATGAAGGACATCCACACCAATGCCGCCGACCACTTCGTCAAGGCATGGGGCGGCGCGGGCAAGACCCTGCCGCATGTGGATTTCGACACCGGCACGATCCTGAAAGGGGTCAAGCTGGGCTGCGTCACGCCGTAAGGCGGCGGGACCATCCGCAAAAAAAAGAGGCCGGGATTTTCTCCCGGCCTTTTTTGTTTCTTCCGTCTTCGCCCTAGGGCGCGGGGGGTGACGGGGCGGGCTTTTCCTGCATCGCCTCCAGCACGGCGTGCCAGGCCGATTTGGGCTTGTCGTTCTCGTCCTTCATGCCCAGCGTGCACATGAAATCGCGGAACTTGTCCTTGGTCTCGGCCGGCCATTTGTCGCCGTTGTAATAGCGGACCAGCTGGTTGCACAGCTTGTCGGTGAAATCATGCAGCATGAAGAGATTGGCCATGGCGATCTGCGGGCGCTGGCGGATGGCGGGAATGACGGTCTTGAAGAAAAACGCCTGCTTGTCCTGCGAGGAGCCGATGAGGACGCCCGAGGGAAAGCCCACTTCCTGCAGCACCACGGGGCGCTCGCCGGCGGCCTTGACGATGGCGTCGAGGTGCTCGCCCACGTTTTCCAACGGCAGCGGCTTCATGTTGACCAGCGGGTAATAGGTGAAAATCGCCACCGGACAGGGCTGCAGCAGGGTCTGGATGATCTTCTCGCGGCCCGAGACCAGACCCTCGTAGGTGACGGTGATGCCGACCCGCGCGCCCTGGAACGTGCGCTGCGCGCTGGACTGCGCGTGCTGGAAGAACTTCATGTAGGCGGGCAGCTCGTCCGGGTGGGACTGGAAATAGACGTCCGCCTCGTTGCCGATGGAGACGAACTTCGGGCCCGAGGTCAGCATGAGCGCGATATTGTGCATGAGCGCGTCAAAGCGCGCCGCGACCTCGGGGTCGTCCCATTTCTTGTCCATCAGGTCTGGGGGCATGTCGCGCTTGGTGGTGTTGATGACCTGTATGCCCACCATCTCCTTCATGTCCATGTCCGCGCTGTCGTTGATGGTGCGCGCGAGGCTGGAGAGGTTGTAAAGCCCCTTGGCGGGCTCGAGGTCGCGCCACGTCTTGGTGATGACGGTCGCCGTCGCGCCCGCCTTGTGCACGTCCTGCAGCGCGTCGATGATATCGACCGGCGTCGGCTTGTCGCCATGGGCGGGAAAAGGGGAAATGCCGAAATCGGCAGCGCGGCTTGCCGTGGCACCCAGCAGCAGGAAACCTGCCAGACATAAAAATAAAAACATCCGTTTCATAGCAGCCATATTGCCTGAAACCGCAGCGATTTGCTAGGCTCGGCCTCATGACCCTCTCGCCCCAAGAGCTCGAAAGCCGCATTCTCTACAAGGACCAGCTGATGCTGGTGCTGGACAAGCCGCCCGGCATTCCCGTCCATGCGGGGCCGAAGGGCGGGCCGAGCCTCGAGGACGGCTTTGCGGACCTGAAATTCGGCTATAAGGAAACTCCCCGCCTCGCCCACCGGCTGGACCGCGACACCAGCGGCTGCCTGGTTCTGGGCCGCAACGACCGGGGCATCAAGAAACTCGGAAAGCTGTTCGAGTCAGGCCAGGTCAAGAAGACCTATTGGGCCATCGTCGAGGGCCGCCCGCCCGAGGACGAAGGCACCATCGACCTGCCGCTGAAAAAAGTGAAGCTGGCCAAGGGCTGGAGCATGCGCCCCGCGAAAAAAAACGAGGACGGCGCGCAGGAAGCGGTGACGGATTATAAAGTCGTGAAACGCCTGCGCAACGACCGCACATGGCTGGAGCTTTCGCCCCGCACCGGCCGCACCCACCAGATTCGTGTCCACCTCGCCGCGCTGGGCTGCCCCATACTGGGCGACTGGCTCTACGGCGGCGGGGACGAGAGGCCCGCGCAGGGCGAATTCCCCCTGCTCCACCTACACGCCCGCAGCGTCACCGTGCCCCTGCACCACGACAAGGAACCCGTGACGGTCTCGGCGGAACTGCCGATGCATATGGTTGAGTTGATAGACTAGTAGTAGCGAAAAAGCCACCGGCGGAAATATCTCAGGTATAAAAACTGCGCCAGAAAAATGAGGGGGTAGAGTTCGGGATTATGCCCCACGAGGATAATAAGGAGGGAGACGAACGTGCCGAAAAGGTTTGCGATGAAACAAAGGTAAAAGACACTCCAGTTGGAAGCGCGCCGCGCCCCTTCCTGAAAGGCCGCATTTATTCTTTTGTTGAATATCAGTACGATGAACAGGCGCTGCAGACAAACATACAGGCATATCAAAAAGAAAGGCCATATCAGTCTTGAATGGCCCGTCACGGCGTAAGGATCATAAGAAAAATAAAAAATAACCAACGAAACGATCAGCGTAAAAAAGGCAAGAAAACGCGATATCCACGGCAAAATCAACACCATGCCGTGATCCCCGATGGCTTTGCTGTTGCGCGCCGCCATCCCGAAGCCGATGATCATGCCGCCGAAAATAGCCGCCACGAACATCTGCGCCGGCGTATAAAGCCTCGCTTTTTGCAAAAGCGCGGTACGGTAGCTGTCCGAAACCCCTTCCAGCACGCCACGCTCCGTCTTCGCGGGCTTGGTGCTTTTCCGCTTCGTCTTTGCCTCCGCTTGTGGCGGAAGCGGTTTCTTGCCGAATGACACGGACTTAAGCCGCCGCCCGCTTGTGGTTCAGCTCCCCTTTCAGCGCCTTGCTGAAAATTTCCGCGTAGTCGGCGGCGGTCAGGGAGATGGGGTTGCCGCCGGCGGAGGGGTCGGCCAGTGCCATCTTGCCGATGCCGTTCACGTTGTCGTCCGGCACGTCGATCTCGGCCAGCGTGTGGGGAATGCCCAGCTCCTTGCGGAAATCGAGGATCCATTCCAGCACGGCGTCGAAACCGCTGGCGTTATAGCCCTTGCCCTGCAGGTGCAGCACGCGGGAGAGATGCTCCATCTTCTCCTCCAGCGCCGTGCGGTTGCGCACGACGACATAGGGCAGCAAGATGGCGTTCAGCAAGCCGTGCGGCTTGTCGTAGGTGCCGCCCAGCGGGTGGGCCAGCGCATGCACGCCGCCGAGCCCCTTCTGGAAGGCCGCCGCGCCCATGCTGGCCGCCGCGAGCATGGCGGCGCGCGCCTCGATGTCGCTGCCGTCCTTGTAGGCGCGGGGCAGGTATTCGGCCACCAGCCGCATGCCTTCGAGCGCGATGCCGTCCGCCATGGGGTGGAAACCGGGGGCGCAGAAAGCCTCGAAGCAATGCACGAAGGCATCGACGCCCGTGGCCGCGGTGATATGGGCCGGCAGGCCGACCGTCAGCTCGGGGTCCGAGATAACCAGCGCGGGCAGCATTTTGGGGTGGAAGATGATTTTCTTTTCATGCGTGTCCTCGTTGGTCACGATGCTGGCGCGCCCGACTTCGGAACCGGTGCCGGAGGTCGTCGGCACGGCCACCACGGGGGCCATGCCCTCCTCCTTCACGCGCAGGAAGTTGTCGCCCTCGTCCACGAAATCCCAGAGCGGGCGGTCCTGCCCGACCATGAGCGCGATGGCCTTGGCCGCGTCCAGCCCGCTGCCGCCGCCGAAGGCGATGACGCCGTCATAGCCGCCGTCATGATAAGCCTTCACGCCGTCCGCGACGTTCGCGCCGGTCGGGTTGGGCTTGATGTTCGCGAAAACGCCCGCTTCCAGCCCCGCGTCGCGGCAGAGCTTGATAGCGTTCTTCACGATGTCGTGGTCTTTGAGGCCCGCGTCGGTGATCAGCAGCGGCTTGGTCATGCCCAGCTTCTTGCAGGCCTCGGGCAGCTCGGCGATCTTGCCGGGGCCGAAAAGGACGCGTGTGGGGTAGTTCCAGGCGCCGGAAATGGTTTTCTCGCTCATGGCTGTTTCCTTCAGATTTTCGTTTTCAGGTGGAAGCTTTTCGGCCGCGTCAGGCTCTCGAAACCGACGATGGAAAGCGATGCTCCGCGCCCCGTGTCCTTCACCCCCGTCCAGGGCAGGCCGGGGTCGAGGTAGTCGCAACGGTTGAGATAGACCGTGCCGGTCTCGACCTCCTGCCCCAGCTTCTCGGCCGCTTCGGCGTCTTTCGTCCAGATGGAGGCCGTGAGGCCGAAGGGGCTGTCGTTCATCAGCTTCACCGCTTCCGCGTCGTCCTTCACTTTCATGATGCCGACGGCGGGGCCGAAGGTTTCATCCATCATGATCGACATGGAATGATCGACGTCCACCAGCACCTGCGGGGCGAGATAGGGCGTCCCGGGTTTGCTGGCGGGGAACAGGCTTTCGTCGATGAGGGCTTTCGCGCCCTTCTTCACCGCTTCGTCGATCTGGCCACGCACGAAATCCGCCGCCGCGGTGCGCACCATGGGGCCGAGGTTGGTTTCCGGCTCCGTCGGGTTGCCGAGCTTGTATTTCTTCGTCAGCTCCACGAATTCCTTCACGAATGCGTCATAGACGGATTCATGCACATAGATGCGCTCGATGCCGCAGCAGCACTGGCCGCTGTTGAAGAACGCGCCGTCCACAAGGTTCTCGACCGCGTAATGCACATCCGCATCCGCGCGGACATAGGCGGGGTCCTTGCCGCCCAGCTCGAGGCCCGCGACGATGAATTTGTCGCAGATCGCCTTTTGCACCGCGTGCCCGCCCTTGACCGAGCCGGTGAAGTTGACGAAATCGACGCGCTTGTCGGCCATCAGCTTTTCCGCGTCCGCATGGCTGAGGTCGAGGAACTGGAACACGCCGTCCGGCAGCCCCGCGGCCTTGAAGCCTTCGGCGTAGCGGTCGGCAACCAGCGGAGTCTGGTGCGAATGCTTCAAAATCACCGCATTGCCCGCCAGCAGCGCGGGCACGATGGCGTTGACGGAGGTAAGATAGGGATAGTTCCACGGCGCGATGATGGCGACCACGCCCACCGGCTCGCGCCGGATATAACGCTTGAAGCCTTCCTGCCTGTCGTCGGGGATGATGTCCGCCAGCGCCTTGGGCGCGAGCTCGACGGTGTATTTGATGCGCTCGACGAAGCCGCGCATGATCTCGCCGGGCGTCTGGGAAACGGGGCGGCCCATCTGCCACGTGATCTCCTTGCCGATCTCATCCGCGTGGGCGACCATGTAGTCCATGAACTTCAGGATATATTTCTGCCGCTCGGCCAGCGGCGCCTTGCGCCATTCCTTTTGCGCCTTCTTCGCCTTGTCCAGCGCGGCGTCGATATCCGCCGGGCCTTGCAGCGGGCGTTCGACATAGACGCTGCCGTCCACGGGGGAAATGGTTTTCAGCATGTCGTGTTGTTCTTTCTGTTGCGGTTGTGCCATTGCGGATTCTCCTTAAATAATCTCGAAATAACGCGCCAGTTCCCAGTCGGTGATGGCCTTGCGGAACTCGCGTTCCTCCCACTCGCGGCTCTGGGCGTAATGGGTGACGAAATCCGCGCCAAACAAATCGTTCGCGGCTTTCGACTTGCGCAGGCGTCCCGCCGCCTCGGTCAGGGTCTGGGGCAGTTTCAGCTTGTCGGGGAATGTCTGTTCGTAAGCGTTGCCCTGCACGATCTTGGTCGGCTCGATCTTGTTCTCGATGCCCCAGAGGCCCGAGCCGATGGCGGCCGCAAGCGCGATATAGGGGTTGATGTCCGCCGCCGCGATGCGGTACTCGATGCGCTGCGATTTTTCCGATCCCGGAATGACGCGCAGCGCGGTGGTGCGGTTTTCCACGCCCCATGTCGCATTCGTCGGCGCCCAGAAACCGGGGACGAGGCGGCTGTAGCTGTTGACCGTGCAGGCGACCATGGAAAGCATTTCCGGCATCAACGCCTGCTGGCCGCCGAGGAACCAGCGCATGGCGTCCGACATCTTGTAGTCGTTCTTCGCGTTGTAAAACGCCGACTTGCCGGATTTTTTGTCCTTCAGCGAAAGGTGGATATGCCCCGACTGGCCCGGCCACTTGTTGGACCATTTGGCCATGAAGGTCGCCATCCAGCCCTTGCGCTGCGCCAGCACCTTGGTGAAGGTCTTGAACAGCGCGGCGCGGTCGGCGGCTTCCAGCGCGTTGTCATAGACCAGCGCGGCTTCCAGCACGCCGGGGCCGGTTTCGGTGTGCAGGCCTTCGATGGGCAGGCGCATGTCGCGGCACATGTCCAGCAGCTCGCGGTAGAACTCGGCATGAACGGAATTGCGCAGCACCGAATAGCCGAAATAGCCGGGCGTGATGCTCTTGAGGTTCTGGTAGTTCTTCTGCCGCACGCTGTCCGGCGTTTCGTCGAAGACGAAGAACTCGAACTCGCAGGAACCATAGACGTCATAGCCCATTTTCTCAGCGCGCTTCAAAACGCGGCGCAGCAGCCCGCGCGGGCAGACCGCCTCCCCCTTGCCCGTCAGTTCGCCGAGGAAAAACGGCACGTTGTCTTCGAAGGGAATGGCGCGCGCGCTTTCGGGGATGATGCGCACCTCGGCGTCCGGGTAGGCGGTGTGCCAGCCGGTATAGGTGGCGCTGTCGTAAAGCTGGTCGTTGGAATCCCAGCCGAAGATGACGTCGCAAAAGCCGAAGCCGTTTTCCAGCGCGGAGACGAATTTATCGACCTTCATGTATTTGCCGCGCAAAATGCCGTCCACGTCGAAAACGCCGACCTTCACGTATTCGACCCCGCGCGCGGCGAGGCCTTTTTTAATGTCCGCCACGGTTTTTTTGCCGAAGACCTTATCGACGTCCATCACGGGGGCTGCGGGCGGCGTATCGCCGCTGGAAACGGCAGGCTTGCGTTGGGCGCACATCGGCAAAGGCTCCTTCAAGGCTGGAAAATACGGAACGGTATTATAACTGCCAGCATTATAAGGACTTCGCCCAAAGGCTCCAATGGGCTTTGTTTTTGCATAAATGAAGGGCGTGAAGGGCTAGAGCGTGAAGGGCTAGAGCGTGAAGCTCGATTGCGGCGCGGGGCGGCGCGGGCGCTCGTTCAGGCGCTTCTTCAGCACGGGCTGGCCGTCGCGCATCACGGGCGGCCAGTCGGCGGTGTAATTCATTTTTTCGTAGAAGGTGGATTGGGGGTTTTCGACCTTGGTGCCGTCGATGACGGCGACGGTGCCGGGCTCGCCCTTCATCCATTCGCTGCCGACGAATTTCTCCGCCGCCTCGACCAGCTTCTGGCCGATGCCCTGCCCCCTGTGCTCGGGGTCGATGGCCAGCTTGCTGAAGGCGAAGACGTTGCTGCGCTCGTATTCGGGCCCGGTGTCGCATTCGATGACGCCGATGACCTTTCCCGCCTCCACCGCGGCGAGGATGACGGGGCGGTACGGGTCCTGCGTGAAGGTGGCGGAAAGCTCGTCGGTCATCACCTTCGCGCTTTCGTTGAAGGTGGCGGCCAGCAGCACCGCCGCCTGCGCCAGCTGTGCCTTCTTCAGAAAGGAAACCCGTATCGATTCTGCCATGCGGTGCGCGCCTTCGTATAAGGTTGCCGGACTTTTATATGTAGAATCAAAGCCTAGCAAAGGAAATGAAAGACGGTCAAGCAATACCGCACCGAAACCGTCCCAAAGCCCCCTTTGCATTCGGGGCGTCGGGGCCGCTATAATGGCGAAACAGGCCCACGGGCCCGCCAACCTCATGCGGAGGGTTCATGAAGATCCTCATCGTCGAAAACAACGCGGAACTGCAAAAGCTGCTGCTGCACCTCGCCGAGAAGGAGGGCTTTTCCGTCCTGCCCGCCATGACGGGGGCGGAGGCGCTGGCCGTTTACGCGAAGCACAAGCCGGAAATCGTCTGTCTCGACATCCTGCTCGACGACATGTCGGGCTTCGAGGTCTTCCGCAAGATACGCCAGCAGGAAAAGCTGGAGGGCGGCGAGGCCTTCGTGCTCATCATCACCTCCAAGTCCAACACGGCGGACATGGAGACCGGCCGCGCGCTGGGGGCGGAGGATTACATCGTCAAGCCCTTCGACGTCGCGGACATCACCGCCCGGCTGCGGCAGGTGGCGCGCAAATGCCTCGCCCGCGACGAACCCGAGGCGCTGGGCGCCAGCTTCGACTTCGGCGACCTCAAGGTCTTCCCCGGCCAGCTGACGGCCGAGCGCGAGGGCGCGGGCATCGACCTCAGCCTGCGCGACATCGCCATCCTGCGCCTGTTCCACACCCACAAGGGCGAGATCGTGAGCCACGCCAAGCTGATGGCCCACTGCTGGGGCCCCACCGCCACGCCCGGCGACAAGGCCGTGGACTGGCAGATCAAGCAGCTGCGCAAGAAAATCGAGATCGACCCCGAAGCCCCGGCGCTGATCGCCCCGGTCGATGAAACCGGATACCGCTTCGGCTGACAGGACGGAACCCCCCCGGGATGAAAAAAGAACAGCTCGTCATGTACGCCACGAACCACCGCGCGTCGCTGGTCAACCTGCTCGCGGTCGTCACCTTCTTCATCATCGCCCGCTACAAGATGTACGGCCTGCCCCACGGCTGGGAAGGCTGGCTGATCGACCTCGGGGTGATGGCCTGGGGGCTCGCCCTGCTTGTGCGCCAGCGCCAGCTTTACGGCCGCATCATCCGGCAGGCGGACAAGCTGGAACCGCGCGCGGTCAACGGGATCATCTTCGAGCTCTGCGTGAACCGGCTGCTCTACATGCTGCCGTGGCTGTGGCTTTTGTTCATGCCCTTCTACAGCCAGTATCTCTACGAGCACCTGCTGGGCTACATCTTCGTCTTTTCCGTCACGGCCACCTACGCCTCGGCCAGCGCGGCGATGCTGGGGATGATGATTTTCGACATCGGCCTGCCCGTGCTTTACGCCGCGGGCGTCACGCTGGCCAACTGGCACGTGCAGGAAACGCCCTATATCGGCGGCGCGCTGGTGCTTTTCGCCGTCTATGTCTTCTTCATCGGGCTGAAGATCCGCAATTCCACACTGCAGCTCATCGACAGCAAGCACCAGATGCAGAAAAGCGCCAAGCGCGCGGACGAGGCGAACCGGGCCAAGTCCAGCTTCCTCGCCCTCATGTCGCACGAGATCCGCACCCCCATGACCGGCATCTTCGGCATGATCGACTTTTTGAAGGAAACCGACCTGACGGAGGAGCAAAAGCAATTCGTCGTCACCATCCGCGAATGCTCGAAGACCCTGCTCAACACGCTCAACGACATCCTCGACTTCTCCAAGGTGGAATCGGGCAAGCTGACCATCAGCAAGATCAACTTCGACTTCCACGCCATGCTGCACAACTCGCTGACCATCATGCGCCAGCTCGCCGACGACAAGGGGCTGCTGATGGACATGGCGATACAGAAGGACGTGCCGCAGATGGTTCACGGCGACCCGCACCGCCTGCAGCAGACCGTCATGAACCTGCTCAACAACGCCGTGAAGTTCACCGAGCAGGGCGGCGTCACCCTGCGCGCCAGCCTCGTGAAGGGCGCCGTGCCCATGCTGCGGGTGGAGGTGAAGGACACCGGCATCGGCATGACGCGCGAGAGCATGAACCGGCTGTTCAGCGCCTTCGCGCAGGGGGACGATTCCATCTCCCGCCGCTACGGGGGCACGGGCCTCGGGCTCTCCATCACCAAAAGCCTCGTCGAGCTGATGGGCGGGCGCATCGGCTGCGCGAGCGAGCCCGGCAAGGGCAGCGCCTTCTGGTTCGAGCTGCCCTACGAAAAGCCGGTCGCCGAAGCCGCCGCGAAACCCGGCAAGACCGCCGCCGCGCAAGCCGACATTCCGCCCCTGCACATACTGGTGGTGGAAGACAACCTCATCAACCAGCAGATCGTGGTGCGGCTGCTGACCCACAAGAAGCACGAGGTCACCGCCGTCAACAACGCGGAAGACGCCATCGCCGCCGTGAAGAACACGGATTTCGACATGGTCCTGATGGACGTCAACATGCCCGGCAAAAGCGGCATCGACGCCACGCGCAGCATCCGCGCCATGGGCAAGAAATACCGGCGCATCCCCATCATCGCGCTGACCGCCAACATCATGGAGGAATACGTCGAGAGCTGCCGCGAGGCGGGCATGAACGACCATATCGCCAAGCCCTTCTCGCCCGAGGAGCTATACGAAGGCATCCTGCGCAACCTGCCGAAAAAGGACGGCGAGGGCAAAGCCGCAAAGCCCGCGCGCAACCCGCAGGCCGCCAAGACGATGGAGGAAGTGCTGAATTCCATCCGCGAGGAGCTGGGGCAGGACTACCTGATGCAGATGGTCGGCGGCAACATAAAGGAATCGGCCCGGCTGATGAACGCGGTCAAGGCGGCCCACAAGGACGGGGACATGGACAAGCTGGTCGCCGCCGTGC
>WGNE01000037.1 GCA_016124645.1 Alphaproteobacteria bacterium | reverse complement strand
CGGTGTTGACGACGTTGCCGCCGACCGTGCCGTTGGTGACGAAGAACCCGCGTGTGCCGCCCGAGATGGTGCCGCTGTTGCTGAGGCTCTGCGCCAGCGAGGCGGAGAGGAGCTCGATGCCGATTTTCGAAGGCTTGATGAGGCCCGCGTTCACGACTTGGCCGGAAACGCTGCTGCTCTTGATGAAGATGCCGGTGGAAACGTTCGAGATCGCGCCGCCCAGGCTGTTGGTGACGTCGCCGCCGATCGACGAGCCGTTGGCGATATAGACGCCCTTCTTCGCGCCGGTGATGACGCCCGCGTTGGTGACGTCGCCGCTGCCGCTCAAGGTGGCGGTGCTCAGGTAGATGCCGTTCGACGTCGCGGAGATGGTGCCGCCGCTGGCGTTGGTGACGCCGCCTGAAAGCGTGTTGACGTTGGTGACGCTGATGCCGTTTTTGACGGTGCTCTTGATGAGGCCCGTGTTCTGGATGCTGTCGGCCGTCGCGTGGTTCCACAGGGCGAGGCCGCTGCTGGCGTGGGTGATCGTGCCGTTGTTCGTGATGCTGCCCGTCACGGCGGCCGAGCTGGTGACGAAGACGCCCCGGCTGCCGGACGCGGAGATGACACCGCCCGTATCGTTGATGATCGAGCCGGAGATGGAGGCGGAGGAGCCGGTGACCAGAACGGCGGCGCCGCCGGCCGCCTTGAGCAGGCCGGTGTTCTTGATGTCCCCGCCGCCCGTGATGCTGCCGTTCACGATGCGGATCGCGTTGCTGCCGCCCGAGATCGTGCTGCTGTTGACGATGCCGCTGTAAACGCCCGCGCCCACGCTGCCGCCCGTGCCGACAAAGATGCCGTAGCTCGAGCCGGTGATGGTGCCCGAGTTGCTGATGCCGCCGGAGACCGAGCCGCTGGAGGCGAGGCCGATGGCCGTCTTGTTGCCGGTGATCTTGCCGGAGTTCTCGATGCCGCCGGAAATGTCGCTGCTGGAGCCGATGACCTGAATCACGGCCTTCGTATGCGTCGTGGTGGCGACGATGGCGCCGCCGTTGTTGTGGATGCCGCCGGAAATGTCGCCGCCGCTCTTGACGATGACCGCCGCGGACGTGCCCTCGATGGGGCCGGTGCCGTTGGTGACGCCGATGCCGCCGATGTCGCTGCCCGCGCCGGAAACGATGATGGCGGCGCCGATGCCGGAAATGCCCTGGCCGTCGGCGTTGTTGATGCCGCCCGACATCTGGCCGCCGCTCTCGACCAGGAAGGCGGCGTCCGCGGAGGAGGAGATGTCCTGGTTGTTGCGGAACACGCCGGAAATGTCGCTGCCCGAACCGGTCACGACGACGGCGGCGGCGTTGCTGCTGGTCATCGTGGTGAACTGGTTGTTGTTGGTGATGTCGCCGGAGATCGTGCCGCCGTTATCGACCTTCACGATCGGACCGGTGGCGGAAATGAAGCCGTTGTTGAGGATGCCGCCCGTCAGGTCCGCGCCCGCGCCGGTGACGTGGAAGACGGTGACGGTCCCGCCCGAGCCTTGCATGGTGCCGCCCGCATCGACGGTGACCGAATTGGCCGCGACGCCGTTGACGACGACGTCGGGCGTCGTGGAGCTCTGGATCGTGCCGGTGCTGGTGACGGTCAGCGTGTCGGTGGCGCCCAGCGTCTGCGTGCCGACGGTCGTGTTGACGGTGATGCTCGCCGCGTCGGCGGAGGAGGAGAGGGTCGTAATCATCGCCGCGCCGATAAGGGCCGTGGTGCCGATAAGACCGCGCTTGAGGGTTTTGTGGCCGAACATTTCTCGCTTCTCCGTCTGGGCAGGCGCGGGGTGTTTCGCGCCGTGAATCTGCAATTATGGGCTGAATCGAATGACCGGGCCCGAATACCCAAGAACTTTACGCAAATGTGCGGCGCCGGGCAATGCTGAATCGCCCGAAAAGTCCAAATGAAACAGCATGTTGATTTAGAAAATCAGGCGGTCTTGCATGCCGCGGTATGCGCTTGCCGCTATGAAAAATCAAGAGCCCGTCAGTAATTGTCCGGCCCGTCCGGCATGACGTCGCCCAGCGCCTCGATCAGCGGGCCCAGGAATTTTTCGTATTTCTTCCAGCGGGCGAGCGAGGTCTTGTAGATCGGCTGGCGCACCTGCGTCACGCTGGCGGTGCGGATGCTGCGCTCGTGCTTGTAGAACTCGAGGCAGGCGTCGTTCCAGTCCAGCCCGCAATAGTCGATGAGCTTGCGCGCCTCGGTTTCCGTGTCGGCCACCAGCTCTTCGTAGCGGATGTCGTAGAAGGAACCTTCGGGCAGCACCTCGCGCCAGTGCCGCATGGTCTCGTGATAGCCCTTGTAGAACAGCCCCAGCTCGGCAAGGTCGTAGGTGCAGTTCTGGTTATGCGCGAAAAGGCGGGTGAAGCAGGAAATGCAGGTATCCAGCGGGTGGCGCGAGACATGCACGATCTTCGCCTGCGGCAGGGCGAGGCGGATGAGCCCGATGTGCTGGAAGTTGATAGGCATCTTGTCCGTCACGCGCGCGGACTTGGGGGCGCGCTGTTGCAGCCCCTCGACATAGCGGCGGCCGATGTCGCGGATCTGCCCGTCCTTCAGCCCGGCCGTTGTGTCGGGGAAGCCCGCCGAACCGTCCTTGTTGTTGCTGCCGGCAAGGTCGAGGAAGTCGAAAATCTCCCCCGCGCCGAAGGCCTTGGGGTGGCTGGCGATGATCTGCTCCGTCAGCGTCGTGCCGGAGCGCGGCATGCCGACGACGAAAACCGGCGTTTCCGATTCAAAGCCGTGGCCCTTGTGCTTCTCCATGAATTCGGGCGTGAAGAGGTCGCGGATTTTCCTGAAATGCGCGTCCTTCACCTGCGCATCGTAGGGCAGGCGCGCGCGTTTCAGGCGGCAACCTTCGATGAAGCGGGGGAAGGCCTTGTCGTTCTCGCCGATGTCGTCGTAAATCTTGCCGAGGCCGAAGTTGAGGAAAATTTTCTTGTTGTCCGAAAGGCCGTCCTCGTTTTCCGCTTCTTTTTCCAGCTGGGCGATGATGGCGTCGCCGCGCTTCGTCTTGCGCGCCTGCGCGAGGCTGAAGAGAGAGGCGATGCGCTCGCGCCCCTCGTCGATGGTGGAGGAGAAGATTTCCTCCGCCTCGGCAAGGTCGCCGTTTTCAAGGCGGATATGGCCGATGCCGCGCTTCGCGCCCGAGGACTCGGGGTCGAGCTCCAGCGCCTTGTTGTAGGATTGCTCGGCAAGGTCGCTGCGGCCCTGCGCCATTTGCACCGCGCCCAGCGTGCACCATGCCTCTTGCCCGTCAGGGTCGAACTCTATGGCGCGGCGCGCGGCTTCCTCCGCCTTGTCGAGCAGGATCTTTTCGCGGTAGATGTTGGCAAGGCCGATGCAGGCCTCCGGGTATTCGGGCCGTATCTGCAGGGAAGCGTTATAGCAGGCCAGCGCCTGTTCGTAGCGTTCGAGCGCGGCGAAGATGTAGCCCTTGTTGCAGATCGCTTCCGCATAGCGTGGATTGACCGCCAGCGCGCGGTCGAGCGCGGCCATCGCCTCGTCGTGGCGTTCGAGGCGCAGCAGGGTCGCCCCCATGTTGTTGACGGGCTCGAGATAGGAAGGGTCCGCCTCCGTCGCCTTCGCGTACCATTCCAGCGCCTTTTCGTCGTCGTCGTCGCGGTCGCGGTAGATGCTGCCCATGTTGTTGAGCGATTGCGGATGCGCGGGCTCGGCCTTCAGGACCAGTTTGTGGCAGGTCTCCGCCTTGTCGTAGTCTTCGAGGTCGTAATAGGCGATGCCGAGGTTGCTGCGCGCATAGGCGAGGGAAGGGGCCAGCTCGACCGCCTTGCGCCCGTGGGCGACGGCCTTGTCGAGGTTTTTCAGCATCCGGTAGAGCTCGCCGAGGTTGGCGTGATAGCTGGCGAGTTTGCCCTTGCTGAACTTGACCGCGTTCTCCAGCAGTTGCGCGGCGAGGTCGATCCTGCCCGCGCCATGGGCGACCAGCGCCAGCTCGTGCCATGCCGCGTGGTTTTCCGGCTGCACCTGCAAGACCTGCTTGAGCAGGTTTTCGGCCTGCGTCAGGTTGCCCTGCATCCGCTGCTGCGCGGCGAGCGCGACGGCCTGCTCCGGCGAAACGCTTTGCGGGCGCGGCACGGCGACCGTGGGAACGATCGGTTCCGCGGGAAGGCGCGGGCCGCCGTTCTGGTTGCCATCCGGGTTACCGTTCTGCGGGCCGTTCTGTGCGGGCGGGCGGCGGGTCATGCTTAATTCGTTCCTTCGGTCACGGCTTTCAGGGCTTGGGTGAAGCCTTTCAGCGACACTTCCGCCTTGACCGTCTTGTTGCCGGGGACTTTATAGGCGACCAGCATTTTGCTGCCGGATTTCAGGCTGTCGATCATCTTGTCGCCGAAAACCATGCCGACCTGGCAGCCCGCGCGGTTGCACATGGTATAGGGCTCCTTGTATTCCTTGCCGTCGTCGATCTTGAGCGCGATGCCGGACAGCAACTGCGTGCCCAGCGGCGTGATGAGGGTGATGAAGGTCAGCTCCTTCACCTTGCCGTCCTTGCCCTTGCTTTTGCCGGTATGGATGACGGTGCTGAGCGCGTTGGCCTTGATTTGCTTGAACGCAATGCTTTGCGTCATCAGGCACGTCTGCTTCTTCGCGTCCTTCGGGTTCTTCCGGCAGGTCACGCGCCAGTCGTCGAAAACCTTGCCTTTATCCGCTTTCGCGTCCGGCGCCGCCTTGTCCCCGGAAAAAGCGAGGGGCGAAAAGGCGAGCAGCGCGCAAAGCCCGGAAACCGCGACGAAAGCGGCCAGAATGAGCGTCGGCTTCTTTTTCAGTTTCAGTTTCATGCGGCGTCTTCCTTCCGTTTCGTGTTTTCGTCGCCTGTCAGGCCGCCATGAGGTTCATCAAGCGCGGCGCGCAGCGGGTCGAGTTTCTTGCCGAAGCGTTCCCAGCGGGCGACGGATGTCTTGTAAATCGGCTTGCGCACCTGCGCGATGCTGGCGGTCTTGACCAGCCGGTCGTTCTTGTGGAAGTCGAGGCAGGCGTCTTCCCAGTCCAGCCCGCAATGCGCCAGCAGGCGGCGCGTCTGGCCTTCCTGGTCGGCGACGGTGTCTTCGTAGCGCGCGTCGAGGATGCGGCCCTCGGGCAGCACCCTGTGCCAGTGCGCCATCAAGCGGGCGTAATTGGCGTAGTAATGGCCCAGCTCGCGCAGGTCGTAGGCGAAGGGCATGGTCTCGTTGAACAGCCGCGCGTAGTTGGAAAGGCAGGTGTCCATCGCGTCGCGCGGGGTGTGGATGATCTTCGCGTTGGGCAGCGCCTTGTGGATGATGCCGATGAAGTAGTAATTGCCGGGCATCTTGTCGGTGATGCGCTTCGCTTCCGGGTGGCGGCGGCGCAGGCGCGCGACGTAGCTTTCGCCGATGCGTTTCAGCGCGGCGTCGTCAGCCGTCGCCAGCCACGCCGAATAATCGGCGCCGGCGGGCAGGCCGGTCACTTCCTCGATCGCGTCGGCGAGGTCGGGAACCTCCCCCGCGCCCGCGACGGCGGAATGGCTGGACAATATCTGCTCCGTCAGCGTCGTGCCGGAACGCGGCATGCCGAGGATGAAGATCGGCGTATCGTCCGGGCAGCCGCCGGCCGCGTTTTGCATCATTTCCTTGCCGCAGGCGGCGATGATGCTGTCCGTGTTCGCGATGACGTTGGCTTCGTTGTAATTGATCTCGCGCCGCTTCAGCTTGTTGCCGGTTTCATAGGCGGCGAAAGCCTCGTCGTAGCGGCCGACGTCTTCCAGCGCCTTGCCGAGGGCGAAGGCGAAGCGCATGCGCTCCATCGCCGTCAGGGCGTTCGCGCGTTCGGAGATTTCCTCCAGCGCCTTCAGGTGCGCGTCATCCGGCGTGTATTTCTTGAGCGAGGACAGGTTGTAATGCGCATGGACGAAGCCGGGGTTGGCGGCGATCGCGTTTTCGAAAGCCTCGATGGCGGCGGGCAGCTCCCCGCGCTCACACAGGACGGCGCCGAGGTTGTTCTGCGCCTCGAAATGCTTCGGGTTGATGCGCACGGCCTGCGCATAGGCTTTTTGCGCGCCGTCGATATCGCCGCTTTTCTCCAGCAGCGTGCCGAGGTTGTTGGCGGCAAGCCCGTTGGCGGGGTCGAGGACGGTGGCGCGGCGGTAGGCGGCCAGCGCGTCCTGCGCCTGCCCGCTTTGCGCCAGCGCGACGCCGAGGTTGTACCAGGCGCTTGAATCATGCGGGGCGGTCTCGACGGCTTTTTTGCCCGCGTCCAGCGCGGCGTCCAGCCGTCCCATGCGGCGGCAGACTTCGCACAGCGTGGTCTGGTAGGGCGCGTGCTGCGGGGCGAGCTGCGCGGCCTGCGCGATCAGCTCTGCCGCCACGGGCAGCTTGCCCACCTGCAGGGCGATGAGCGCGAGCTGGAAGAGGGCGGGATGAAAGCCGGGCGCGGCCGCGACGACCTTGCGGCACAGCCCCTCGGCCTCGGCCAGGCGGCCGGCCTGCGTCAGTTGTGCCGCCAGCGCGGTGGCCTGCTGCGGGGTGAGGTTGTTTTGCTGTCCGCTCGTCATAAAAACGCCTTTTTACTGAATCTGCGCGAGTTTATTCACTTGGGGGGCCGGTTTCAATGGCTAAAATCGTCGCAGAGGCAATCCAAAGCGGAAAAACTAGCCTTTTTTTACAAAGGCTTGGCCACGGGCAGGGCCGGGAAGGGCGGGAGAAGCCGAAAAGCCCCCCGCCAAACAATTCACTTGTCACATTTTGGTGATTCTGATATGTAATATCCCGAGTTCTAAGTATAACTCTTTGTAATGCATATCGCTTGCTGTCTAAAGGCACCAAAAAGGCTGCGACCGCACATGAAAGTGCGATGACGATTTCCTGAAATAAAGTCTTCGTTGTGTTTGACCAAGGGTTACCGGCACCTGAATACTCCGCCGGATTTACAGCTCCCGAAAAAAGGCGCCAAGGTGGCGTCGTTTTTTTCAACAACAACGGTTTGACAAAAGGAAAAGACATCATGGCAACCGGTACCGTAAAATGGTTCAACCCCACCAAAGGCTACGGCTTCATCCAACCCGAAGATGGCGGCAACGACGTGTTCGTTCACATCTCCGCGCTTGAATCCCTGGGCCTGAAGACCCTGAACGAAGGCCAGCGCGTGAGCTACGAGCTCGCAACCCAGCGCGGCAAGACGGCGGCGACGAACATCGAGCTGCTCGATCAGGCGGCCTAAGCGCTTATTGCTTAATCACTAACGAATGCGGCGCTGGCGGGATTGTTCCCGTCAGTGCGCTTCGCATTCCTGAAAGAATAATAAAATGAAAAACTTTAACGCGCTGGGCCTGCCCCAGCCGCTGCTTGCCGCATTGGGCAAAATGCAGTTCACGACGCCCACGCCGATTCAGGCGCAGGCGATTCCGACGGCGCTTGAGGGGCGCGACATTCTGGGCTCCGCGCAGACGGGCACGGGCAAGACGGCGGCTTTCGCCATCCCCATGCTGGCGCACCTCATGAACAACCCGCAAAGCGGCGCCATCGTCATGACGCCGACGCGCGAGCTGGCGGCGCAGGTCGCGGAAGCCATCAACCAGATGCTCGACGGTTCTCGCCAGATCAAGACGGCGCTGCTTATCGGCGGACAGTCGATGGGCAGGCAGCACCAGCAGCTGCGCAACCGCGCCCGCATCATCGTCGGCACCCCGGGCCGCATCAACGACCACCTGCAGCAAGGCAGCCTGAAACTGCACGCCACCGACTTCCTCGTCCTCGACGAGACGGACCGGATGCTGGACATGGGCTTCGACGTGCAGATTGAGCGCATCGTGCGCAAGCTGCCCGAGCAGCGCCAGACCCTGCTCTTCTCGGCCACGCTGCCCGCGCGCATCGTGAAGATGGCGGAAAAATACCAGAAGAACCCCGAGCGCATCGCCGTCGGCTCCACCCATACGCCGATCGAGCGCATCCGCCAGGAACTCGTGCATCTTTCGACTGCCGACAAATACAGCCGCCTGCTGACCCATCTGGAGCAGCGCAAGGGCTCCATCATCGTCTTCGTCCGCACCAAGCGCGGCGCGGACAGGCTGGCCGGCAAGCTCAACAAGGCGCAGTTCAGCGCCGACGCCATCCACGGCAACCTCAGCCAGAACCAGCGCAACCGCGTCATCCAGTCGTTCCGCGACAAGCGCCACCGCGTGATGGTGGCGACGGACGTGGCCGCGCGCGGGCTGGACATTCCGCATATCGAGCACGTCATCAACTACGACCTGCCGCAATGCCCGGAAGATTACATCCACCGCATCGGCCGCACGGCCCGCGCGGGGGCGGAAGGTGAAGCCGTCTGCTTCATCACGCCCGAGGACAACAAGCTGTGGCGCGACATCCACTTCCTGATGAACCCCAAGGAAAAGTCCGAACGCACGGCGCCCCCGACCGGCAAGTCGCGCAAGGCGCGGGGCAAAAAGCCCTACAAGCCCTATGTCGCGAAAGGCGAGGGCGATGCTCCGGGCAAGAAGCCCTTCGACCGCAGCAAAAAGAAGCGCCGTTTCGAAAAGGACCGCCCCGCGCGCGCCGAGCGCAACGGACGCAACGACCGCGACAACGGCAACGCAAGCTTTGAGCGCAGCGACCGTTTCGACCGCGCCAACCGGCAGGACGACCGTTCCGGCCGCGGCAACAAGGGCCGCTCGTTCGGCAAGTCGAAACCGCAAGGCGGCAAGCGCCGCTTCAACGGCGACAACCGCTACGATGCCGCCTGAGCCGACGAGAGCGACTGACTGACAAACCGGAAAAACCGCCGCTTTTTACAAGTGGTGGTTTTTCTTTTTGTTTTCGGGGTTTTACGGCAGGGGGCGGGGCACGCGCCCCTGTTCGCGGATATTGCCAGCTTTGAAGCTTTTATGATAGCTTCCAAAGGTATATCGCGCAGGAACATGCGGACATTCAAGCGTTCCTGCAAGCCGGAAGGATGGCTGAGCGGTTGAAAGCACCGGTCTTGAAAACCGGCGGGGTCGCAAGGCCCTCGTGGGTTCGAATCCCACTCCTTCCGCCATTTTTATGCGTCCGGGAAAAAGCCGGGAAAATGCCGTTAACTTCGTCTGGAAAATATCATGACCTCTGCGAAACTCACCGCGAAAGTGAAGGCGGGCGGATGCGCCTCCAAGCTGAGCCCGAAAATCCTCGAGAGGGTTCTGGGCGGCATGCCGCGCCATACGAATGAAAACGTCCTCGTCGGTTTCGATACCTCGGACGATGCGGGGGTCTATCGGCTGACGGATGACCTCGCCATCGTGCAGACGGTCGATTTCTTCACGCCCGTGGTGGATGACCCCTATACCTTCGGCGCGATTGCCGCCGCCAATGCCGCGAGCGACGTCTATGCCATGGGCGGGCGGCCGGTTTCGGCCCTGTCCATCCTCGCCTGGCCGGCGGATGAGGACGAGGAGATTTTGCGCAAGATCCTCGCCGGCGGCGCGGAAAAGCTGAAGGAGGCGGATTGCGTCATCCTCGGCGGCCACAGCGTCAACGACCCCGAGATCAAGTTCGGCTATGCCGTGACGGGCGTCATCTCCCCCTCGAAATTCAAGCCCAACGCGGGGGCGCGGCCGGGCGACGTGCTGGTGCTGACGAAAAAGATCGGCACCGGCGTCATCGCCACGGCCTTAAAGCGCGGCTTTGCGGAAGATAACCACGTGGAAGGGGCGATCAACTCCATGACCACCCTCAACCGCGCGGCGGCGGAGGCGATGGCGGATCTCGACGTGCACGGGTTGACGGACGTGACGGGCTTCGGCCTGCTGGGCCATGCGCGGGAAATGGCGATGGGCAGCGGCGTGACGCTGGAGATAGAAACCGCAGGCGTGCAGTTCCTCGACGGCGCGGTCGAATACGCCAAAAAAGGCGCGCTGCCGGGCGGGCTGGCCAACAACCGCGATTTCGTGTCCTCCTGCGTTGGCGGGCTGGAAGGGGTCGATGACCTGCTTTATGACCCGCAGACTTCGGGCGGGCTGCTGGCCTCGCTGCCGGAAAAAGACGCCGCGACGCTGCTGAAACGCCTGCCGGACGCCTACAGGGTCGGGCGCGTGACGGAACGCGCGGACAAGCCGCTGATGGTCGCCTGATTGCGATGAAACTCACGGAAACAGATGATTTCCAATCCCTTTTCCTGAACGACGTGCCGCTGATGGATGTGCGCGCCCCGGTCGAATTCGCCAAGGGCGCGTTCCCGGGCGCGGTGAACCTGCCGCTGCTGAACGACGACGAACGCCACCGCATCGGCATCACCTACAAGGAAGAGGGGCAGGACGCCGCCGTCCGGCTGGGTCACGAGCTGGTGAGCGGGGACGTCAAGGCCGCGCGCGTCGAAAGCTGGCTGGATTTCGCGCGAAAGAATCCGCGCGGCTGCCTTTTCTGTTTTCGCGGCGGCATGCGCTCGCACATCGTGCAGCAATGGATGGCGGAGGCGGGCGTTGACTACCCGCTGGTGACGGGCGGCTACAAGGCGCTGCGCCGCTATCTCATCGACACGCTGGATCATCTGGTCGCCACGCGCGACTTCATCGTCATCGGCGGTCGGACGGGCAACGGCAAGACCCTGCTGGTGCATGATTTGAAAAACGCGGTCGATCTGGAAGGGCTGGCGCGGCACAGGGGTTCCAGCTTCGGCGCGCGGATCGCCCCGCAGCCGAGCCAGATAGACTTTGAAAACGCGCTGGCGGTGCAGATGCTCAAGCTCGGCCACGCCTCCGAAAAGCCCTTGTTCATCGAGGACGAGGGGCGCATCGTCGGCCGCTGCGCCCTGCCGCCCGACCTGCTGGCGGGGCTGCAGCAATGGCCGCTCGCCCTGCTGGATGAAGATCTGGGCACCCGCATCGCCAATGTGCAGAAGGACTATGTGACGGACCTGCTGGAAGAATACCGCGCGGCTTACGGAGATGAAGGTTTCGCGCAATTCTCTGATTTCCTGCGGCAGAGCCTTGACCGTATCCGCAAGCGTCTTGGCGGGCTGCGCCACAAGCAGGTGCGCGAGCTGCTGGACAAGGCACTCGAACGCCATGAACAGAGCGGCGACGAAAGCTTGCACCGCGCATGGATAGAAGAGCTGCTGGTGAAATACTACGACCCCATGTATGAATACCAGCTCTCGCAAAAGCAGGGGCGCGTCGTTTTCAGGGGCACGCGCGCCGAAGTGCTGGAATGGTGCCGCGCGCGCTGAAAACGCGCTACCCGCCGCCCAGCGCGACGGCGACGTGATAGGTCGCGAAGGCGGCGATATAAGCCAGTATGAGCATGTAGAAGAAGGTCACCCACATCATGCGCCAGCTGTTGAGCTCGCGCTTGATGACGGCGAGGGTGGAGAGGCACTGCGGCGCGAAGATGTACCACGCCAGAACGGAAAGCGCGGTCGCCAGCGTCCAGTCGTGCCGCAGCGCGGCGGTGATGTTCGACAGGCTCTCGCCCTTGTCGGAAACGGCATAGACGGTGCTGAGGGCGGAGACCATGACCTCCCGCGCGGCCATGCCGGGAATGAGCGCGACGCTGATCTGCCAGTTGAACCCGATGGGCGCCAGCAGCGGCTGTATCCATTTGCCCAGCATGGCGGCGAGGGAATAGTCGATGGCCGGGCCCGTCGCCCCCGCCGGCGCGCCGGGGAAGGAGGAAAGGAACCAGATGAGCATCGACATCATGAAAATCGTCGTGCCCGCGCGCTTCAGGAACATCATCGCCCGCGTCCAAAGGCCGATGAGGACGCTGCGCGGATGCGGGCGCTTGTAGTCGGGCAGCTGCATCATGAACAGCGGCTTGCGCTCGCGCGGGGCGGTGAAAAGCTTGATGACCCATGCAACGCCCAGCGCGCCCAGAATGCCCGCCGCGTAAAGCCCGAACATGACGAGCCCCTGCAGCTTGAGCCCGAAAACCGCCCTGTCCGGCACGAAGGCGCCGATGATGAGCGTATAGACCGGAATGCGGGCCGAGCATGTCATCAGCGGCGCGACGAGGATGGTCTTGACCCGATCGCGCTGCCCGTCGATGACGCGCGCCGCCATGATGCCCGGAATGGCGCAGGCGAAGCTGGACAGCAGGGGGATGAAGGCGCGTCCGTGCAGCCCCACGCCGCCCATGATCTTGTCCATCAGGAAGGCCGCGCGCGGCATGTAGCCGGAATCTTCCAGCAGCAGGATGAAGAAGAACAGCACGAGGATCTGCGGCAGGAAGACGACGACGCCGCCCACGCCCGCGATGACGCCGTCGGCGAGGAAACTTTGCACCCGGCCCGGCGGCGTATGCGCGGTGACGAAGTGCCCCAGCCAGTCGAAGCTGGCGCTGACGAGGTCCATCGCGGGCTGCGCCCATGTGAAGACGGCCTGAAAGACGAGGAACAGCACCGCCAGCAAAATCATGATGCCCCAGACGGGGTGCAGCAGCACGCGGTCGATGCGCGCGGTGCGCGTGTCCAGCTTGCCGGGCACGCGCAGGCAAAGCGACTGCAGCCGCTCCGCTTCCTGGTTGATGGCGCGCAGGGCGGCGGCGTCGGGCTCCTGCCACGTGGCGGGCGCGGCGGGAACGGGGTTGGCGGCGAAGGCGTCCAGCGCCTCCAGCAGCTTGTCCGTGCCGCCCTTGCGCACGGCGACGCAGGGCACGACCGGCACGCCCAGCGCTTCCTGCAGGGCGGCGGCGTCGATTTCCATCCCGCGGTGCAGGGCGATGTCGTGCATGTTGAGGGCGAGGATCACCGGCTTGCCGGTCTGTTTCAGCTCCAGCGCGAGGCGCAGCGTGGCGATAAGCTGCGTGCTGTCCGCCACCGCCACCAGCAGGTCGGCGGGGGTTTCGCCCGCCAGCGCGTCCAGCACCGCGTCGCGCGTGATCCTTTCATCGGGGCTGCGGCCGCGCAGCGAATAGGTGCCGGGCAAATCGACCAGCGCGACGGTATGGCCCGCGGGCGTGGCGAAGCGGCCGGATTTGCGTTCCACGGTCACGCCGGGATAGTTCGCGACTTTCTGGCGGCTGCCCGTCAGCGCGTTGAACAGCGAGGTCTTGCCGGAATTGGGCGTACCGACAAGGGCGACATGGATGGTTTTTTCTTCGCTGGACATGGCATGTGAAGGAGTGAGGGGAAAAATGCGGGCGGCGGCGGGAGCGTCTATGCGACGATGATGGCCATGGCCTCGCGGCGGCGCAGGGCGACGGTGGAAGAACCGACGCGCACGGCGATGGGGTCGCCGCGGAAGGCGCCCTGATGCAGCACCTCGACGGCATGGCCCTCGACGAAGCCCATTTCGAGCAGGCGGCGTTCCAGCTCCGTCGGTGTGCAGGAGGAAACGATGTCTTTCGTGTTGATGCCGCTGATGTACCCGCGAAAGCCGGGAAGGGCGGCGCCCAGAAGCGTGACGGACAGGGCGGCGGGTTCCGCCTGCGGCTGGACGCCGTTCTGGATTTCAATCGCGTCAACGATGTTTTTCATGCTCTTGTCCCTAGCCTCCATTGTGCCACAGAAACCCCGCTGCCGGTGAAAGTCTTTCAGGCCTAACGCATTGAATACAGGACTGAAATGGTTCACCGCGGGGGCTACTTGATAATGATTCGCATCTTATACGGATAT
>WGNE01000060.1 GCA_016124645.1 Alphaproteobacteria bacterium | reverse complement strand
CGTCTTCCATGAAGACGTCGATCTGCGGGATGAGGTTGAAGGAAATCTGGCGGGAAAAAACCTCGCGCTTGGGCTGGGTATTGCCGTAGAGCGCGCGGGTCTGGTCGAACAATTCGTCCATCGCCTCCTTGCCCGCGCCGGAAACGGATTGATAGGTGGCGACGACCACGCGCTTGATCTCCGCCGCGTCGTGCAGGGGCTTTAGGGCCACGACCATCTGGATGGTCGAGCAATTGGGGTTGGCGATGATGCCGCGCTTCTTATAGCCCGCGATCGCCTCGGGGTTGACCTCGGGCACGACCAGCGGCACGTCCTTGTCCATGCGGAAACATGACGAATTGTCGATGACGACCGCGCCCGCGGCCGCCGCGCGCGGCGCGAATTCCTTGGAGACGGCGGACCCGGCCGAGGCCAGCACGATGTCCACGCCCTTGAAATCGAACTTGTCGAGGTTCTGCACCTTCAGGATATCGTCTTCGCCGAAAGAGACTTCCTTGCCCGCCGAGCGCGCGGAGGCGACCGCGTAAACTTCGGATACCGGGAATTCGCGCTGGGAGAGGACGTTGAGCATTTCACGCCCGACGTTACCCGTGGCGCCGACGACGGCGACTTTATAGGACATTTCACACCTCTGGCTTGTCTGTTGCGCGCGGGGCTTGCCGCGCCGTAATGGTTTTAGCACAAGTCTTTCGCGCCATGTATAGTCGATTCGCGCGCCGCAGGCACCGATTTTCAATAAATTTCACCAAAAAAGAGACGAAAAACACCCGCGCGGCGCTTGGGTATCGGACAGGGAATCGGTATAGTGTGGGCGTTGTTCACCCCAACGTAAGGCTTGCGCATAAAAATGACAGCCGATGCCGAAAACACCGGACCCTTGAAGGGTATTCGCGTTTTTGACATGAGCCGCATTCTAGCCGGGCCCAGCGCCACCCAGATACTGGGCGACATGGGCGCCGACGTCCTGAAGATCGAAAAGCCCGGGCAGGGCGACGACACCCGCACCTGGGGACCCCCTTTCGTGAAGGACCGCGCGGGCCACGACACGCGCGAGAGCGCCTATTACCTTTCCTGCAACCGCAACAAACGCTCCCTCGCCCTCGACTTCACCAAGCCCGAGGGGCTGGCGCTCGCGAAAAAGCTCATCGGCCAGAGCGACATCTTGTTCGAGAATTACAAGGCGGGCTCGCTCGCCAAATACGGCCTGTCTTACGAGCAGCTGAAAGAGGAATTCCCAAAGCTCATCTATTGCTCCCTCACCGGCTTCGGCCACGACGGGCCTTACAAAGACCTCGCGGGCTATGATTTCCTGATACAGGGCATGGGCGGCATCATGAGCCTGACCGGCCCCGCGGACGGCATGCCCTATAAAATCGGCGTCGCCTACGCCGATCTTTTCGCGGGGCTTTACGCCCTGAACGCCATCCTCGCCGCGCTCTACAGCCGCGAGAAGACCGGCAAGGGCCAGTTCATCGACGTCTCCCTGCTCGACGTGCAGGTCGCCACGCTTTCGAACGCGGGGCAATATTACCTGACCGGCGGCAAGGTCACCCCGCGCATGGGCAACGCGCATCCGACCATCGTGCCCTACGAGGCCTTCGCGGCGTCGGACGGCTACATCATCCTCGCCGTCGGCAACGACAAACAATTCCGCGCCTTTTGCGACTTCGCCGGAAAGCCGGCGCTGGCCGAAGACCCGCGCTTTTCCGGCAACAGCGACCGCGTGCGCAACCGCGCGGAAATCGTGCCCCTCGTGCGCGAGATCATCGCGCGGCACCCGCGGCAATACTGGATCGAGAACCTTGAAAAGCGCGGCGTGCCCTGCGGCCCCGTCAACGACCTTGCGCAGGTCTTCGCCAACCCGCAGGTGCAGGCGCGCCGCATGGTCACGCAGATGGACCACCCGCAGAGCGATGCGCCCATCGACCTCATTTCCAGCCCGCTGCGTTTCTCCGAAACCCCCGTTTCCTACCGCCATGCCCCGCCCGTGCTGGGCGCGGACACCGACGATATCCTCACCACCCGCCTGAACCTGTCGCCCGACGACATCGAAACCCTGCGCCAAAAAGGAGTTGTATGACATGAACGCCCAGCCCCAGAAGAAGACCGCCGTCTCCAAGCTCACCATTCCGCACAAGCATCTCCTCTCGGTCGAGAACCTCGCGGCGGATGACATCACCGCCATCCTCGACCTTGCCGAATACTACGTGGTGCAGAACCGCCGCCGCTCGCAGACCAACGCGCTGCTCAAGGGCATGGTCATGGTCAACATGTTCCTCGAAAACTCGACCCGCACGCGCCTGTCCTTCGAGATGGCGGCCAAGCGCCTCGGCGCGGACGTCATCAACATGACGACGGAAGGCTCCTCCATCAAGAAGGGCGAAAGCTTCATCGACACGCTGAAGACCGTGAACGCGATGCGCCCGGACATGTTCGTCATCCGCCACGGGGAGGAAGGCTCGGCGCTGGCCGCGTCCGAGCTCATCGAATGCCCCGTGCTCAACGCCGGCGACGGCACGCGCGAGCACCCGACGCAGGCGCTGCTGGACGCGCTGACCCTGCGCCGCCACTTCGGCAAGCTGGAAGGCCTCACCGTTTCCATCTGCGGCGACGTTCTGCACAGCCGCGTCGCCCATTCCAACCTGCATCTTTTGAAGAAGATGGGCGCGACCGTGAAATGCGTCGGCCCGGCGGAGCTGATGCCCCTTTCCGCCGGCGGCACCGAAGACCTGAAGCAAGGCCTGCAGGACGCGGACGCCGTGATGGTGCTGCGCATCCAGAAGGAACGCCTGCAAAAAGAACTTTCCTTCACGCAGGACCAATACTTCAAGACCTTCGGCCTGACGGCGGAGCGTCTCGGCTACGCGAAAGACGGCGCGGTGGTCATGCACCCCGGCACGATGAACCGCGGTGTGGAGATCGACGCCGCCATCGCGGACGACCCCAAGCGCAGCCTGATCACCACGCAGGTCGAAATGGGCGTCGCCGTGCGCATGGCCTGCCTCGACCTTTTGACCCGCTCCACGCGGTAAACGCTCATATATAAATGAAAAGCCCCTGTGCTTCATGCGAAGGCAGGGGCTTTTTGTTGCCTGTATAACAGATTGAAAAAACTACCTAATTCGTCATAGGGCAAATATTTTCCCGCACCGCGCAGGAAATGCGTAACCCGGAGGGTATATAATAGCAGGAGAAGCGCGACGCTTGCCCGCCTCTAGCCCAAGGAGAACGACCATGAAAACACTGATGGCCATCACCGCCCTCGCCGCCTTTTTAACGACGGGCATCGGCTATGCCCATGCCGACGAGAACGGCGTTCTGGCGCCCGCGGCGGGGCAAGGCGTTTCCGCCGGCTACGACGGCGTGCTCTCCACCGATGAGGGGGGCGACGGCGGCGGCATCTCCGACCAGGCGCGCGACCAGATGAAAGAACAGATGAAGGAAAAGCTGCAAAACCTCTCGCCCGAGGAAAAAGAGCAGATCAAGGAAAAGATAAAGTCGCAGTACGAGAACATGAGCGACGACCAGAAGGCGCAGCTGCGCGAGCAGATAAAAGAAAAAATGCAGGACATGTCGCCGGAACAAAAAGAACAGATCAAGGAAAAGGTGCGCGAACGCCTGCAGAACATGTCGCCCGATGAAAGGGCGCAGCTGAAGGAAGCCATCAAGGCCCGCATGGGCGCCGCGCGCGCCAGCGGCGGCGGCAACTTCGGCTCCGGCGGCGGCGGGGGTCTGCGCGACCGCCTGCAGCAGTTCCGCGCCTCGCACGGCGGGCAATAACCTCCCGCAAGCTTTTGATATTCAAGCCGCCGGTTTCCTTTCGGGGCCGGCGGCTTTCTCGTTCTTGAATTTGGGGCGCAAGGCCTGCTACACTTCAGGCTGCGCCGGACTCGCGCCGCCCCCCTTCAAACGGGAAAGCACTTAAGTGCAGAGTTGACCGCCATTTTTTTGACCTTTGATTCCAGGTTTAAAGCAGAAGAAGGGAATGTTTGAAAAACCTGCAATTGAAAGGTTGACCATCATGAAACTCACCGCACCACTGCACGTCCTGAAAGGCAGGGCGAAAGACATCAAACGCGCCGAATCCATTCCGCTTTCGGCCGCGCTCGACCGCATCGCGAAACAGGAGGGCTATGCGAGCTGGAGCCTGTTGCAGGCCAAGGCCAAAGCCTTCCGCCCGAAAAACGCCGAAGAGGTGCTGGACGACCTGCACCCCGGCGATTTGCTGCTCGTCGGCGCAAGGCCGGGGCTGGGCAAGACGACGCTGGCCCTGCAAATCCTGCTCGCCGGGTTAAGGCGCGGGCGGGCGGGTTTCTTTTTCTCCCTCGAATACACCGAAAAAAGCTTCGCCGAAAAAATCACGTCGATGGGGGATGATGCGCAAAACACCGCGCAAAAACTGAAAACCGATTTTTCCGAGGAAATTTCGGGCGATTACATCATCCGCGCCACGAAAGGCGTCATGGGCGAAGGCGGCGTCATCGCGGTCGATTACCTGCAACTGCTCGACCAGCGGCGCGACAAGCCGCCGCTGCAGCAGCAGGTCGGGGATCTCAAAAAACACGCCCGCGCGCAAAAATGCAGCATCCTCTTCATCTCCCAGATCGACCGGAATTTCGATGCGGCGGGGGACGCGCCGCCCGCGCTGCAAGACGTCCGCCTGCCCAACCCGCTGGATTTAACCTTGTTTAACAAGGCGGTATTCGTGAAGGACGGGCGGATTTACGGCTAAGCCCCGTCCATGCCCGGCGTTAATCCTGTGTTGCGCCTGCGGAGAAAATCGGCCATATTTTGCCTCGTTATCAATAATATGGTGAATTCATGGGCCTCTTTTTCACGGAACTGCATCACCCGCTGCCGCTGGCGCTGATGGCGCTTTTGGGCGGCTATCTCAGCGGCAGCGTGCCCTACGGACTCATCCTCACCCGTCTGGCGGGGATGGGCGACATCCGCAAGGAAGGCTCGGGCAATATCGGGGCCACGAACGTGCTGCGCCTCGGCGGGAAGAAGCTGGGCGCGGTCACGCTTTTGCTCGACGCGCTGAAGGGCGCGGTGCCGGTGCTGGTCGCGAAAAGCCTGCACATGGATTACGCCGTCATGGCGGGGCTGGGCGCCTTCTTCGGCCACCTCTTCCCCGTCTGGCTGAAGTTCAAGGGCGGCAAGGGCGTGGCGACGGGGCTCGGCATCGCCTTCGGCTTTTCATGGCTGCTGGGGCTGATGCTCTGCGGCATCTGGATGCTGGTCGCGGCCATCAGCCAGTATTCCTCGCTCTCCGCTCTGGTCGCCTTCGGGCTTTCGCCGCTCGTCGCCATGCGGCTGACGGGCAGCCTGCAGGTCACCGCCGTCTTCTTCGTGCTGGCCGTCATCATCTGGATCCGCCACCATGCCAACATCAAGCGGCTGGCGGCGGGCACCGAGGGCAAGATCGACTTCAAGAAAAAAGACAAGACGGCATGAGCGGCGCGCTTTCCGACCGTGAGAAACTTTGCTGGCTGCGCCTGAGCCGCACGGAAAACGTCGGCCCCGTCACCTTCCGGCGGCTGATGGAGCGTTACGGTTCCGCCGAAAACGCGCTGAAGGCCCTGCCGGACCTCGCCAAGCGCGGCGGGCGCGCGAAACCCCTCGTCGCCCAGCCGCTTGACGCGGCGGAAAAGGAAATCGGGCAGATCGAAAAATTCGGCGCCAGGCTCATCGCCGCCTGCGAGGACGATTACCCCGCCTACCTGACCGAGATCGACGACGCCCCGCCGCTCGTCACAATCATGGGCCATTCCGCCGTCTTCACCAAGCCCGCGCTGGGCGTGGTCGGGGCGCGCAACGCCTCGCTCGCGGGGCGCAAGATCGCGGCGGATTACGCAGGAAAAACGGCGGCGGCGGGCTACGTCATCGTCTCCGGCCTTGCGCGCGGCATCGACAGCGCGGCGCATCTGGCCAGCGTCGATACCGGCACGGTCGCCGTGGTCGCGGGCGGCATCGACGTGATTTACCCGCCGGAGAACAAGGACCTTTACCGCCGCATCTGCGAGCAGGGCGCGGTGGTGGCCGAAAGCCCCTTTTCGACCGAGCCGCTGGCCCGCCACTTCCCGCGCCGCAACCGCATCATCTCCGGCCTCTCATTGGGCGTGCTGGTGGTGGAAGCGGCGATGAAGTCCGGCTCGCTCATCACCGCGCGCATGGCGCTGGAGCAAAACCGGGAGGTTTTCGCCGTGCCCGGCTCCCCCCTCGATCCGCGCGCGGCGGGCACCAATAGCCTCATCCGCGACGGCGCCCATATGGCCGCCTGCGCCGAGGATATCATCCATGTTTTGCGCAGCCTGCGCCTCAAACCCATGCGCGACCCCGCCGATAAAGGCTGGAAAAACGACGCCGGGCTCTTCGCCCCCGCCCCCGCGAAAGACCCCGAACCCGCCCTGCGCAACCGCATTCTGGAAAGCCTGAGCCCCGTACCGGTGCAGATGGACGAGCTGATAAGGGCCATGAATGCCCCGATCGGCGACGTTTTAACCGTGATTCTGGAATTAGAGCTCGCGGGACGTATTGAACGACAGGCGGGAAATAAGGTAAACCTGATTTAGACAAAGATTCCCCGATACATATATTTATATATATTGTGTCGCCAAATCAGGATTTTAAAAATATGTCCGCACATAACCTCGTCATCGTCGAATCCCCGGCCAAGGCGAAAACCATCAACAAATATCTGGGCCCTGACTATACCGTCATCGCCAGCTTCGGCCATGTGCGCGACCTGTCCGCCAAGAACGGCTCGGTCGATCCCGAGAACGGCTTCGCCATGCAGTGGGAGATCGGCGCGCGCTCGACCAAGCCGCTGAACGAGATCCTCTCGCGCGCCAAGAAGGTCGATAACGTCTATCTCGCGACCGACCCGGACAGGGAGGGCGAGGCGATTTCGTGGCACCTGCAGGAGTTCTTGAAGGAAAAGCACCTGTCGGAAAAAGTGAAGATCCGCCGCGTGACCTTCAACGAGATCACCAAATCCGCCGTGAAGGAGGCCTTCCTGCACGCGCGCGACATCGACGACAACCTCGTCGATGCCTATCTGGCGCGCCGCGCGCTCGACTACCTCGTCGGCTTCACCCTCTCGCCCGTGCTGTGGCGCAAGCTGCCGGGCTCGCGCTCGGCGGGCCGCGTGCAGTCGGTCGCCCTGCGCCTGATCTGCGAGCGCGAGGGCGAGATCGAGATTTTCAAGCCGCAGGAATACTGGTCGATCGAAGCGCTTTTGCAGACCAAGGAAGGCAAGAGCTTCACCTCGCGCCTCTCCATGCTGGACGGCAGCAAGATCGAAAAAATGACCATCGGCGACCAGAAAAGCGCCGATACCGCCGTCGCCCGCATCAAGGGCCAGCAATACACCGTCAAAACCATCGAGAAAAAGCAGGTGCGCCGCAACCCCTGGCCGCCCTTCATCACCTCGACCCTGCAGCAGGAAGCCTCGCGCAAGCTGCGCTTTTCCGCGACCAAGACCATGCGCACCGCGCAAAAACTCTACGAGGGCGTGGATCTGGACGGGGAGACCGTCGGCCTCATCACCTATATGCGTACCGACGGCGTAACGCTTTCGGGCGAGGCCATCGGCGCCACGCGCACGCTCATCAAGAACAAGTTCGGGGAGACTTACCTGCCCGACAGCCCGCGCGCCTATAAATCAAAGGTCAAGAACGCGCAGGAAGCGCACGAGGCCATCCGCCCGACCGACGTCTTCCGCACGCCCGAAAGCGTGTCCGAATACCTCGACGACGACGAGGCGCGGCTCTACGAGCTGATCTGGAAGCGCACCGTCGCCTGCCAGATGGAAAGCGCCGTGCTGGATCAGGTCTCGGTCGATATCGCGAACGCGGACGGTCAGGTCGTGCTGCACGCCACCGGCTCCATCGTCGCCTTCGACGGCTTCCTGAAGCTTTACCGCGAGGATCAGGAGGACGAAGAGAAGGACGCGGCCGAGGAAGAACGCCGCCTGCCGCCCCTGAAGGAAGGCGACGCGCTGCAGCTGGAGGACGTCGCCCCCAACCAGCACTTCACCCAGCCGCCCCCGCGCTTCACCGAGGCGAGCCTCGTGAAGAAGCTGGAGGAACTGGGCATCGGGCGTCCTTCGACCTACGCTTCCATCCTGCAGGTCTTGCAGGACCGCAACTACGTCAAGCTCGACCAGCGCCGCTTCATTCCCGAAAGCCGCGGGCGCATCGTGACCGCCTTCCTCATCAACTTCTTCAAGGACTACGTGGAATACAACTTCACCGCCGACCTCGAAGACCAGCTGGACAGCATTTCGTCCGGCGACATCAAGTGGAAGAAGGTGCTGGACGATTTCTGGCGCGCCTTCTCCGCCGCCGTCGGCAAGACCACGGATTTGAAGATCACCGACGTCATCAACGCGCTCGAGCACGACCTGCAGCCCATCATCTTCCCGAACGACGGCGCGGACGCGCGCAAGTGCCCGACCTGCAAGGACGGCACCCTGAGCCTGAAGCTCGGCAAGTTCGGCGCCTTCGTCGGCTGCTCGAACTACCCCGACTGCCGCTACACCCGCCCGGTGCTGACCGGCGGCGACAACGGCGATGCGCCCGAAGCCGGCGCGGCGCCCAAGGAACTGGGCGAAGACCCGGCGACCGGCCTGCCCATCACCCTGCGCTACGGCCCTTACGGCCCTTACATCCAGCTTGGCCCCGGCCCGCAAAAACCCGCGCCGAAGGTGGAGGAGCCGAAAGAGGAAGAACCAACGGCCGAGGACGAAAAGGGCAAGAAGAAAAAGAAAAAGACGAAAAAACCGGCCGCCGACAAGCCCAAGCGCGCGCCGGTGCCGAAAAACCTCGACCCTGCGGACGTCGATCTCAAGACCGCGCTGGGGCTTTTGTCCCTGCCGCGCGAAGTGGGGCTGCACCCGGAAACAGGCGAGATGATCAAGGCCGGCATCGGGCGCTTCGGCCCCTTCCTGGTCCATCAGGGCAAATTCAAATCCATCCCGGCGGACGACCCGGACGGGGTTCTGACCATCGGTCTGAACCGCGCCGTCGATCTTCTGGCCCAGCCCTCCAAGGGCCGGGGCGCAGGGGGCTTCGGCGTCATCCGCGAGCTGGGGGCGCATCCCGATGACGGCAAGCCCGTCAACTTAAGCAAAGGGCGCTACGGCCCCTATGTGAAGCACGGCAGCGTCAATGCAACCATTCCCAAAGGCACGGAGACTGACAGCGTCACGCTGGAACAGGCCGTCGAATGGCTGGCCGCCAAGGCCGCCAAAGGAGGGGGCAAGAAAAAAGCCCCCGCACGCGGCAAGAAGAAACCCGCCGCCAAGGGATCAAAATCAAAAAAAGAGAGTAAGACTTGAAAACAAAAAAACCCCTTTCCGGCAAGCAACGCCATGGAAAGGCCAAGGCCGCCAAGAAATCACGCAAGCCCGGCGGCAAGCCCCATGCCCACAAAAAGCATGAGGGCAAAGGCGGCAATGCGAAAAACAAAGGCAAGAACAAGAACACGGATACGGAAGTCACCTTCGGCGGCATGCCCGACGCGGAGGCGATACGCCAGTACATCCACGAAAACCCCGGCCCGCTCAACAAGCGGGAGATCGCCCGCGCCTTCGGCATCAAGGGGCAGGACCGCACCCTGCTGCGCAAGATGCTGCGCGAGCTTTCCGAGGCGGGACATCTTGAAAAGACCGCCGGAAAATCATACGCCGCGCCCGACACCCTGCCCGAGCGCGCGCTGATCGAAATCACCGGGCTGGACGCCGACGGCGAGCTTCTCGCCCGCCCCATCCAGTGGCTGGGCAAGGGGCCGGAGCCCGTCATCTACGTGCTCGACAAGCGCCGCAGCGGCGGCGTGGTGGAGCCGGGCGACCAGGTGCTGGCGCGGCTGAAGAAGACCGACGACAACGAATACGAGGCGCGCATCCTGAAAACGCTGGAAGACGCGGGCGCGCCGCAGGTCGTGGGCGTGTTCAAGCACTACAAGGGCGGCGGCTACGTCTATCCCACCGACAAGCGCAACAAGGAAGATTATTTCATTCCGCCCGAGTTCATGAACGGGGCGGAGGACGGCGACCTCGTGCTGGCCGAGCCCCTGCCGCACTCGTCGAAATACCCGAAGTCCAAAAACGCATCGCGCATCGCGGAGCGGCTGGGCAAGAAGGACGACCCGCGCCTCATCAGCCTCATCGCCATCCACTCGCAGGGCATTCCCACCGTCTTTCCCAAGGAAGCGCTGAAGGAAGCCGAGGCGATGAGCGAGCCCGACCTTTCCGGCGGGCGCACGGACCTGCGCCATATTCCGCTCGTCACCATCGACGGGGCGGACGCGCGCGACTTCGACGACGCGGTCTTCGCCGAGCCCGACGCGCACCCGAAGAACCCCGGCGGCTGGCACATCGTCGTCGCCATCGCCGATGTGTCCTTCTACGTCCGGCAGGGCATGGCGCTCGACAAGTCCGCCTTCGAGCGCGGCAACTCGACCTATTTCGCCGACCGCGTGGTGCCCATGCTGCCCGAGCGGCTGTCGAACGACCTGTGCTCCCTGCGCCCGCGCGTCAACCGCGCCTGCCTTGCCGTGCATATGTGGATCGACAAGGACGCGAGGCTGACGGGCTACAAATTCGTGCGCGGCCTCATGCGCTCCGAGGCGCGGCTGACCTACGAGCAGGTGGAGGACGCGCATCTGGGCTACCCGGACGAAACCACCGGCCCGCTGATCGAGAACGTCATCAAGCCGCTCTACGCCGCCTACGCCAAGCTGAAGCACGCGCGCGAGAAGCGCGGCGCGCTGGAGCTGGACCTGCCCGAGCGCAAGGCCGTCATCAACGACAAGGGCCATGTCACGGCCATCGTGCCGCGCGTGCGCCTGCAAAGCCACCAGCTGATCGAGGAATTCATGATCCTCGCCAACGTCGCGGCGGCGATGGCGCTGGAAGACCGCCACGCGCCCTGCCTCTACCGCGGCCACGCCCCGCCCAGCTACGACCGGCTGGAGGCGACGCGCGAATTCCTGAAGGAGCTCGGCTATTCCCTGCCCAAGACCGACCAGATCGAGCCGCGCAACATCAACCACATCCTCAGCCTTTCGGCGAAGAAGGACGACAAGGACCTCGTCCATACCATGCTGCTGCGCACGCAGAGCGCGGCGGTCTATACGCCGGACAACATCGGGCACTTCGGCCTCGCGCTCGAGAAATACGCGCATTTCACCTCGCCCATCCGCCGCTACGCCGACCTTGTCGTGCACCGCTCGCTGGTGCGCGCCTATAACCTCGGCCCCGGCGGGCTGACGGAAGAGGAAGAAGGGCAGATGGAGGAAACGGCGGAGCATATCTGCGTGACCGAGCGCCGCTCCATGCTGGCCGAGCGCGACGTGATGGACCGCTTCACCGCGCAATACCTGTCGGACAACGTCGGCAAGATATTCAAGGGCAAGATCGCGAGCGTCACCCACTTCGGCATGTTCGTCGCGCTCGATGAAACCGGGGCGGACGGCATCGTGCCCATGCGCAGCCTGCCGCGCGACTTCTACATCCACGATGAAAAACGCCATACGCTGACCGGCAAGGATTCCGGGCGCACCTTCCGCCTCGCCGACCCCGTGATGGTGCGGCTGGTGGAGGCGGACCCGATGCGCGGCAGCACCGTCTTCGAAATCGTCTCCGGCGACGGCGATAGCGGCGGCGGCGCGCCCCGTTCCCGCCATGCGCGCGGACGCGGCGGCCGCAAAGGCGGCGGCAGGCACGGCGACGGCCACGGGCAAGACCGCCCGCGCGGCAAATCGCGCGGGAAGGGGAAACCCGGCGACGGGCGCAAAAAAACCGGCAAGAAACGCCGGCGCTAGCTTTCCGTTATTGAAGGGCGCAGGTCAAACCTGCTCCACATGGGGCTTCGGCGCCTCGGCATTCTGGCCCGGCTCCGGCGCGCTGACGTCGGCGCCCTCTTCGGGGCAGACGCGGTTGCGGCCCGTGCGCTTGGCATTGTAGAGCGCGGCGTCGGCGCGCTCGATGAGTTCCGACACGCCCTCGCCCTCGCGGTATTCGGAGACGCCGATCGACAGGGTGATGCGGCCGAGGTTTTCCTCCGTCGTCTTGTTGACGACTTCCTTGTTCTCGACCGAGCGGCGCAGCATCTCCGCCACCTTCACCCCGCCGACCAGCGGCGTTTCGGGCAGCATGACGGAAAACTCCTCCCCGCCGTAGCGCGCGACGAAGTCGCGGCCCTTGACGTTCTCGACCAACGTGCGCGCGACGAGGCGCAGCACCTGGTCGCCGATCTGGTGGCCGTAGGCGTCGTTGAACTTCTTGAAGAAGTCGATGTCGATCATCATCAGTGTCAGCGGCGTCTGGTTGACGCCCGCCTCCTCCGTCAGGGCGACGACCTGCTGGTCGAAGGCCTTGCGGTTGGAAACGCCGGTCAGCCCGTCGGTGAAGGCTTCCTTGCGCACGTTGTCGAGGTTCTTCTTCAGCTCCGTGACCTGCGCGGATGAATTGTCGAGCTGCGATTCCAACTCCTGGTTCTTCTCCACCATCTTCTTCGTGTCCTGAAGGATGATGGAGACGACGGAGGTCAGGTCCTCGATGCTGTGCGCGTCCTGAATTTTTTCGTTCACGTCGTCCAGCGTCTCGCCGTATTCCGACGTCGCGGATTTCACGGAGGTGAGCATGCCCGCCAGCTCGCCGATGGCCTGCTGCACCTGGTCGCTGACCTTGCGCATCATCTCGTCCCGCGCCGTCGCGCCGAGGAAACGCTTGTAGAGCTTGTGGCAGGCATTCTCGTCGAAGACGCCGCCGTAGCCATCCACCGCGCGCACGATTTCGGGATCGCCCTCGAAATAACGGAACCAGAGCTCGTAAAACTCGGGGATGGGCTTGAGCCCCAGCGCCTCGATGCGCTCCAGCGCGCTGACCGCAACCGTCTGCGTGCGCTCGGGCGAGGCGGGCATCTTGGGCGACGGGTGGTCGGTCTTGCTATCCATCTTCACATCCACAGCGCTGTTTTCGCTCCGTTTTTCTGCCAGATTCGTCCCGGCGGCAATAGAGGATAATATCAGGCATCGCGGTCTTCTTTTTCAGTTTAACCTGAAAATGGTATATAAACGCTTGCTTTTCCAGAACTCTAGGTCAGTCCTTCCGCTGCGCCTCCAGCGCGGGCAGGATATCTTCCACATCCTCCACCACGCGGTAGAGGTCGCGGTGCCAGGCCGGGGTGAAGCCGGTTTCGACCATATGGTCCACCGCGGCCAGCAGCGGCGCGTAAAACCCCCGGATATTGGCGAAAACGACGGGCTTGTCGTGCAGGCCGATGTATTTGCCGCTCAGCACGTCGAAAACCTCGTCCAGCGTGCCGAAACCGCCGGGCAGCACCACGACGCCTTCCGCCTTTTCCATCATCATCTGTTTCCTGATGCCCATATCGGCGACGATATGCAGGTCCGAAAGGCTGTCGTTCGGGCCTTTTTGCCTGTCCTGCAGCACGCCGGTGATGATGCCCGTGACCTCGCCCCCCGCCTGCCGGCAGGCGGCGGAGATGAGGCCGAGCATGCCGGAAAGCTCGCCGCCATAGACGAGGCGGATCTTTTGCTCGCCCAGGATGCGCCCGAAATCCGCCGCCGCCGCGCGATAGGCGGGGTCCACCCCCTCGGCGGCGCCGCAATAGACGGAAACGGCGGTGATCCTGTTCATCGGCCTGAAGCTCCCTTTGCTGTTCTGGCATCTTCGTGCGGTTCAGCATATAAAGTACCGCTGGCGGCGCGTCCACCGGTTATTTTGACTTATGTTAAAAAATAATTCCTTGTTTCGCGCGGCATCCTCGACCAAATTACGGGTTTGGGAAAAGCGGCCCCCGCGCCGGATTCCCCGAGACGAACGAAGCCCCGGATACCAGATAAAGAAAGCAGCCAGACCATGGAAGACCTGATCGCGATCATCCGCAAGACCCTTTTCGTGCCTATACACAGCGCGGGCTGGCCCTTCATCTGCGGCTTCGCGCTCGCGGCGCTGGTGCTCTCGCTGCTCAGCGTCACGCTGGGCTGGATCGGGCTCATCCTGACCTGCTGGTGCATCTATTTCTTCCGCAACCCGAAACGCGCGACGCCGGTGCGCGAAGGGCTCATCGTCAGCCCCGCCGACGGGCTGGTGCAGATGATCACCGAAGCCCCCCTGCCGCCCGAGCTGGACGAGGAGCGCGCGAAGGACGGGGAGAAAACCGGCGACAAGCTGCTGGACGCCGAAACCCTGACGCGGGTCAGCGTCTTCCTCAACGTCTTCGACGTGCACGTCAACCGCATCCCCGCCGACGGGGAGGTCAAAAAGGTCGTCTATCACCCGGGCAAGTTCCTGAGCGCCAACCTCGACAAGGCGAGCCTCGAGAACGAACGCTCGACCGTTTTGATGAAGCTGGCCAATCATCCCTCCAGCGTCGCCTTCGTGCAGATCGCGGGGCTGGTCGCGCGGCGCATCATCTGCAAGCTTTCCGCCGGGCAGCAGGTGAAGGCGGGGGCCGAATACGGGCTCATCCGCTTCGGTTCGCGCGTGGACATCTACCTGCCGCCGGGGGTGAACCCCCTCGTCTGCGTCGGCCAGCGCATGATCGGCGGGGAAACCGTCATCGCCGATTTCGCCTCGACCGAAGCCGCGCGCACCGCGGAGACGCGCTAGGACACACCACAAACCGGGCCTTGAAAATGGACACGCAGCAACAGGACGACAAGCCGCAGAAAGACGCGCCGGCGAAAACAAAGAAACGCCGCCGCCCGCGCAAGCTGCCGTTCCACAAGATGGTGCCCAACATGATCACGCTGACCGCGATGTCGGCGGGCATGACCTCCATCAAATTCGCCATCGCCGACCGCTGGCAGGCCGCCGCGCTCGCCATCGTCGTCGCCGCCGCGATGGACGCCTTCGACGGCGCGGCCGCAAGGCTCTTGAAGGCGCAGAGCAAGCTGGGCGCGGAGCTCGACAGCCTGTCGGACTTCATCTGCTTCGGCGTCGCGCCCGCGCTGGTGGTCTATCTCTGGTGCCTGCAGGCGGGCGGGAAATGGGGCTGGCCGGTCGCACTCATCTTCGCCGTCGCCGTCGCGCTGCGCCTTGCGCGCTTCAACATCTCGACCGAGGAAAACGACCCCAACGACCCCTTGAGCAAGTATTTCACCGGCGTGCCCTCGCCGCTGGGCGCGGCGCTGGGCATTCTGCCCATGGTCGTCTGCTTCCAGCTCGACAAGGGCGGCGGCATGGAAGGCAGCCTGCGCACCGCGCTGGCATCCCCCTATTTCATCGCCCCCTGGATGCTGGTCGTGGCGGGGCTGATGGTCAGCCACCTGCCGACCTTCTCCACCAAGCAGATGCGCATCCCCTACAAGGGCCGCCTTTTCGCGCTGGCGGCTTTCGCCATCCTGCTCGCCGGGCTCATCAACGATCCGTTCCTGACCTTGAGCATCCTCGGCATCGGCTACCTTTTCAGCCTGCCCTTCGGCTGGCGGCACTACGCGCGCAAGAAAAAGGCGCTGGAAGCCGGCATCACGGAGGAAGACGACCTCGACGACGATGACGCCGAGCCCGGCGCGGAGCTGGAGGAAGACGCATAGAGCCCCGGCCCTCCCCGGCGACGCGCGATGAAAAAAGGCCCGCTTTCATGCGGGCCTTTCTTTCTTTTGCTGAACTTGATTTCGGTCTTAGTCCTTCTTCTCCTTGTTGAGAAGATAGGCGGGCGGCTTGGGCCCTGCAAGGTTCTTGACCGCCTGCGCCTTCACCCCGGCATCGAGGTTCTTGGCCTTTTCGACGAATTGCTGCTTGTTTTCCATCGCGCCGATGACGACCGAGGCCGCGTTCGGGTCGCGCTTTTCCTTGCGGGTCAGCGCAAGGTTGTCGGAAAGCTGGCCCGCGCCGATGGACCGGGCGAGCGAGGGGTTGTTGCGCACGGCCTGCACGCTCAGCGGCTTCTTCTTGCCCTGACCGACCTTCAGCCCGCGGTCGCCGCCGTTGGACATCGGGTCCTTGTTGAGCTTGCCCTTGCCCGCCATGATGCGGCTCATGGTGCGGCCGTCTTCCTTCATTTGCTTGTAGGTCTTGGGCAGGCCCATGGCGCTGGTCGTGCTGGCCAGTGATTCAAGCCGCTTGGTGGCCTTCGACTTGCGCCCGCCGCCCGACATCAGGAAGGCGGAATTCGTGCCCGCCGTGGGGCCGGAGGTTTCGGCGCTGATCTGCATCGCGGCGGTCATCCCGCCCGAAGCCTTGCTCATGCCCAGTTCCGTCACCATGTCGAAGCCGTCGCCGCCCTTGCCGGTGAATTTCGACGGATTGGCGTTCGCATCCTTGACCTGCTGCGCGATGGCGGCGTCAAGGTTCATCTCGAGCCTGTCGAGATCCTGCGGTCTTTCGTTCTGGTTGCCCAAGGTCAATTCTGACATATCAACTTATCCCTCTGTGTCATGCGTTTATGACATTATTTCCATTATAGCACGCAACGGCGTTTTCCTGCATGTTCTTTATGACCAACATTAGCAGTAAGTTATTAAAAAATAATGAAAATATTATTTTGAAACGCCGGTTCCGGCGGCAGCCGGGACGCCCCCTCCGCCACGGAAAACCCGGTACGAAGCTTTTGTTCATGATTCTCAATAACTTAGGGAAAAAGCGCCTTCAAGCCGCCAGCGCGACGCCCGGGCGCAGGCGGCGGTAGCCCAAGGCTTCGGCGATATGGGCGGCCTGCACGCTTTCCGAGCCCGAAAGGTCGGCGATGGTGCGCGCAACGCGCAAGACACGGTGATAGCCCCTTGCGGAAAGCTTCATCTTCTCCGCCGCGTCACCCAGCAGCTTTTGCCCGCGTGCGTCGAGCGCGGTGATTTTCATCAGCAGGTCGCCATCCGCATCCGCATTGGTGATGACCTGCGCGCCCGCGCCGAGGGCCGAAAAACGCTCCTGCTGGATGCGGCGGGCTTCGTCCACCCGAAGGGCGACCGCCCCCGAATTCTCGCGCGGGGGCGGCAGGGAAAGATCGGCCGCGGAAACGGCGGGCACGTCGATATGCAGGTCGATGCGGTCGAAGACCGGGCCGGATATCTTTGCCTGATAATCCGCCACGCATTTGGGCGCGCGGCCGCAGGCGAGCGCGGCGTCGTCCACATGGCCGCAGCGGCAGGGGTTCATGGCGGCGACAAGCTGGAACTTCGCCGGAAACGTCACATGGTAATTCGCGCGGGAGACGAGCGCGCGGCGCGTCTCCAAGGGCTGGCGCAGGGCTTCGAGCGTCTGGCGCGAAAACTCCGGCAGCTCGTCCAAGAACAACACGCCGTGATGCGCGAGCGATATTTCCCCCGGCTTGGCGCGGATGCCGCCGCCAATGATGGAAGGCGTGGAGGCCGAATGATGCGGGTCGCGGAAGGGGCGCTGCTGCACCAGCTTGCCGCCCTCCAGATGCCCCGCGATGGAATGGATCATGGAAACTTCCAGCGCCTCGGCAGGCGTGAGCGGCGGCAGGATGCCCGCCAGCCTTGCCGCCAGCATCGACTTGCCCGAGCCCGGCGGGCCGATCATGAGCAGGTTGTGACCGCCCGCGGCGGCGATCTCCAGCGCGCGCTTCGCGCTTTCCTGCCCCTTCACGTCGGCGAGGTCGAGGCGGGTGAGATTGTCTTCGTTCAGCACCGCCTCGGGACGCGAGAGAACCTGCACCCCCTTCATGTGGTTGAGCAGCGCGACGAGGTTTTGCGGGGCCAGCACCTCGATCTCCCCCGCCCAGACGGCTTCGCTGCCGCAATCGGCGGGGCAGATGATGCCGCGGTCGTTGGCGGAAGCGGAAATCGCGGCGGGCAGCACGCCCGCGACCGCACGGATCGCGCCGTCGAGCGACAATTCGCCCATCACGGTGAAATGCGAAAGCTCCTCGCCAGGGAAGACGCCCATGGCGGCGAGCACACCGAGCGCAATCGGCAGGTCGAAATGACTGCCCTCCTTCACCACATCGGCGGGGGCGAGGTTGACGGTCACGCGCTTGGCGGGCAGGGAAAGGCCGATGGCGTGCAGCGCGGCGCGCACCCGCTCCCGGCTTTCGCCCACGGCCTTGTCGGCGAGGCCGACGATGTTGAACTGCGGCAACCCCGGGGAGACCTGTACCTCGACGTCGATCTCGCGCACCTCGACGCCCTGAAAGGTCACTGTGTTGACGCGCTGAACCAAAGCGGCGATTCCCTTGATTAATATTGAAAACAGGTTTTTTGTACCCGAAATGTTCTTGTCGGTAAAGCGAAAAAGTGGCTAGGCTGGAAGCAGCAAAAGGATGCCCCGATGGATTTTGAAAGCAAATTCGACCACCGCGAAAGCGGCTGGCGGCCGGATGACGCCGCCCTGCAGGCCGTGCTGGCGGATGCGGGCATCGCGCCTCAAGCCGTTGAATGGCTGCCCGGCGGCTTTTCCAACGCCAACGCCAAAGTGACGGCGGCGGACGGCGGGGTTTTCCTGCTGCGGCTCTCGGGCATGTCGGCCCGCGCCTTCGGAGCGGAAACCGCCGCGCTGAAACGCCTGCGCGGCATCGTGCCGGTGCAGGCGGTTCACTTCGTCCGCGCAAACCACCCCGCCCTTTCCCGTCATGTCGCCCTGCTCGAATACCTGCCGGGCGTCGCGCTCTGCACGGTGGAAGACGGCATGACGCCGCAAGAGATTTCATCCATCGGCGCGCAGCTGGGCGGGATGCTGGCGCGCATCCACGCCGTCGGCTTCGCGCAATCGGGCTTCTTCGGCGAAGATTTCGCCATGACAGCCCCCTTCGCGGATTTCCACGCCGGATGGTTCGGCCATATGCGCGCCTGCCTTGAAAACGCGTTGCTGGCAGAACGCCTGACGGCGCGGGAGATGGAAGACCTGAAAGCCTATGCCGAAGCAAGCGAACCGATCATCCAGTCGATGGCGGGACAGGCCCGCCTCGTCCATTCGGATTTCAACCAGAAAAACATCCTTGTCGAAAAGCGGGGCGGCGGCTGGGCGGTGACGGGGATACTGGACTGGGAATTTTGCTTTTCCGGCGCGCCGCTGGTCGATATCGGCAATTTCTTTCGCTACGCGAAGGAAATGTCCCCGCATTACGCGGCAGCCTTCGTCGAAGCCTATGCGGAAAACGGCGGCAGGCTGCCGGAAAACTGGCGAGATGCGGCGCGGGCGCTGGATTTATTGTCGATGCTGTCCTTCCTCACGCAAAAGGAAGACAGGCCGAAGACGCGCACCACCGCCCTTGCCGTGCTGCGCGAGACGCTTTACGGGGATTGAGTTTTTTCAGTTCTTCGCGCTGCCGTAAAGTTCCGTCAGGGGCTGGCCGGGAACCTGCTGCGGGGTCATGAACAGCGGCACCTCGATCTCTTTCAGCTTCCACGTCAGCCCGTCGAGGCGGAAGACCAGCTTCACCTTCATGCGGTCGAGGATGAGCTTGGGGATGTCGTTGGCGGGAATGCCCTTGGGATAGCCCAGCGTGATCTGGTAGCCGAAGGGAAAGGCATAGCCGCTGGAAGATATGAAATCCTCCTCCTTTATCGTCGGGAACATATCGGTGTGGAAATAATAGGCGACGCCGATATTGCCGGGCTGTATGTAGTAATCCACCACCTTGCCGATCTCGGACAGCGCGGGGCCGATGGAGGCGCCGTTGCTGCCGAGCGATTTCTTCTTCTCCGTCAGCTCCGCCTTCAGGTTCGCGCGCAGCGCGTCCCAGTCCACCCGCGCATCGAAGCCCTGCACGTCGGCGCGGCGGCTGTCCGAAATCAATTCGCGCAGCAGCGCATGGGTGCTGTGAATATAAAGCCCGGCGGTGACGCCCAGCAGGAGGAGGACGACGGCGGCGATGATGGCGCGGATCATGGAAACCTCTCTTTCACCCGCCCATTATTGCATCTTTCGATAGGCCTTTGCCCGCAAATTTTCTAGACTGTGGGCATGGAAGCAAGCATGACGCCGGCAAACATCCTGATACGCCCCGCCACGGCGGACGACGCGCCCGCGATCTTGCAGGCGCATTACGACGCCGTGCATCAAACAGCGGTGCAGGACTACCCCCCGGACATCATCGCCCGCTGGGCGCCGCCCGTAGGGGACGAGCGCATCGCGGATTTCATCGCCAATCCGCATGGCGAGATCCGCCGCGTCGCGGAACTGGACGGGCGCGTCATGGGTTTCGCCGCGCTGGTCGTCGCGGTCTCTGAGCTGCGCGCCTGCTATGTTTCCCCCGACGCCGGAAGACAGGGGCTGGGCGCGGCGCTGCTGGCGGAAATAGAGAAAGTCGCGCGCGCGGAGGGTGTTTCGCATCTCCTCATCAATTCATCCCTGACGGCGGAAAAATTCTACCTCAGGCACGGCTACCGCGCGCTGGGGCCCTTCAAGCACGTCATGCGCGGCGGGCTGGAGATGGACGCGGTCAAGATGCGCAAGGATTTTTGACCCGCGCCGATAACGCATGTAACCATATGACCCGAAAGACGGAATAACCCCATAAGAGACATTCATAACGGAGACCCCCATGCGCCGCCTGATGCCCCTGATGCTTTTGTTCTGCCTCGCGCTTTTCGCCCTTGCTCCTTTCGCCACGCCCGCCCGCGCGGACGGGCCGCAGAATTACGACGCGCTGTTCAATCCGAAGAACGTCTGGCTGAACGCCGCGCGCCCGCTGACGCAAAAGGACGCCGAGGGGCGCATGGTGCTGTTGGATTTCTGGACCTACGGCTGCATCAACTGCATGCAGGTCGTGCCGGATTTGAAGGCATTGGAAGATAAATTCGGCGACAAGCTGCTCATCATCGGCGTGCATTCGGCGAAATTCGTGGGGGAGCGCGGCAATGCGCGCATCGCGGCGGCGGCGAAACGCTTCGGCCTGACGCATCCCGTCATCAACGATTCGGATTTTTCCGTCTGGGACGCCTTCAAGGTGCAGGCATGGCCGACGCTGGTGCTGCTGGACGGCAAGGGAAATGAATTCAGCCGCTATGCGGGCGAGGGCCACCGCGAAGACCTCATGCGCGACGTCGCGCGGGGCATCACGGCGCTGACGCCGGAAAAGGCGCAAACGCCGCTGGCCGATCTGCGCGCGAAGGACAAAGACCATTCCATCCTCTCCTTCCCCGCGCGGCTGGGCTATGCGAAGGGCACGCCGTGGGGCGATTTGCTGTTCATCGCGGACAGCGGGCACAACCGCCTGCTGGGCGCGACGCTGGACGGAAAAGTGAAAGTCACCATCGGCAGCGGCAAGCCGGGCCATGCGGACGGCAGTTTTGACGCCGCCAGCTTCTACCAGCTGCGCGGCTTCGCCGTCACGCCGAAGGGAATATATATCGCCGATACCGGCAACCACCTCATCCGCTACGCCGATTTCGCGAAAAAGACCGTCACGCGCGTGGCGGGCACGGGCACGCAGGGCCATGACCGCGACGTGAGGAAGGCCAATGCGCTCAAAACCGCCATTGCCTCCCCCTGGGACGTGAAGATGATGCCGGACGGCACGACGCTCGCCATCGCCATGGCGGGGCTGCACCAGATCTGGATGCTCGACACCGCGAACGGGCGCATTTCCGCCAGCATCGGCACGGGGCGCGAGGATATCGAAGACGGCAAGGCGGCGAACGCCGCCCTCGCCCAGCCCAGCGGCTTGTCGGTTTCGGGCGATACGCTTTATTTCGTCGATGCCGAAACCTCCGCCCTGCGCGAACTGACGAAGGACGGCAAGGTGAAAACCCTCATCGGCACGGGGCTGTTCGATTTCGGCCTCCTGGACGGAACCTATCCCAAGGCGCATATGCAGCACGCGCAGGGGCTGGACGCGCATCTGGCGAAAACCACGGGGCGCATCATCGTCGCCGATACCTATAACGCCGCCTTGCGCGCCTATGACCTGAAGACCGGGCAGCTTTCCACCATCAAGCTGCCGGAACGCGCGCTGACGGAGCCGGGTGACGTCCTGCAGCTGGACGGCAAAATCTACGTCGCCGATACCGACGCGGGGGAGGTGAAGGTGGTGGATGCCGAAAAGGGCACGATCGGGACGCTAAAGCTGGAAATGCAGTAAAAAATCAGGGTGCTTTGGCGCGGGAGAGCCGCTATAGTACGGCTGTTCCGTTTCACGAAAAGCCTGAAAGCCCCGCATGGCGCAACAGCTGCATACATATGTGGAATTCATCCGCCCCGACCCCGCAAGGCGCGACCGCAACGGGGTTTCGACCACGCGCAAGGTGGACAGCCGCGATCTTGCCAGGCTCGACATTCCCGCCGGCACCACGGTTTTCTATTTCTACGACAGCCCGGAAGACGACCCGCGGCGCGCGGCGAAAGACCAGCGCAATCTTTCCAAGCTGCATGTCGTCGCGCGGCGGCTGGCGACGCGGCGCGACGTGAAGGAGATGCTGCTGCCCCGCGCGGCGGGGGAAGAGCCGCCCAATATCATCTGGGATCCGCGCATCACCGCGAACCGGCTTTTCGCCGTCACGCGCGAGGACACGATCGAGCCCCTGACGAGGCACCATGTCGCCATCGACATCGACAAGAAGCAGCTCTGGCCCAAGCCGCAGGATCCGAAACGCAAGACCCGCCTGTCGCGGGATTTCGATACCGCGCTGAAAAAAGACTTGCTGATTTCAAAGCCCATCCGCCTGCGGCCCAAACCGGCCCGTCCGCAGCCGCCGCATGCGCCCGGGCCTTGATTTGACATAATTTATACCCCTCTGGTATAATATCCTTGACCGCCGTCCAACCGGCGGCATGTGGCAATTCAGGGGCGTTTCATCATTCGATGACAGAGATCGACGCATTGCAGACCCGCTGGAACGGGGAAGTTGAAAAACACGATGCCGAGGTCGCGGCCCTGCAGGCGCAAATCGCGCCGATGCAAAAGCGCGTCGAGGCTTTCGAGGCCGAAGGCAAGCCGGGCTTGCCCAAAAAAGGCCTCGTCAAGGGGCTGAGCCGCGTGTTCAAGCACGTCGTCACCATCAGCCCGCTCAAGATGGGCATCGAAAACAAGCAGATATCCATTTATTACAAGGACAAGGAGCTGGGCCAGAAAGCCTCCGGCATCGCGCGCGAAGTCGGCGTCGCGGCGCTGAAGGACATGCCGGACGGCGAGGCCATGCGCGCCGACTACAAGCGCCTGTCGGACACTTCCGAACTGCTGGAAGCCGTGAAAAACGACGTCAAATCGGCCATCGCGACGGCCGATGACGCCGGCGCCTGGGAAGGGCTCGACATGGCCACGGGCAACAAGGGCATCGGCGTCGCCTCCTACCTCAAGACCGGCAATGCGCGCGACGCCATCAAGCGGGCGGTGAAGGAAATCAACATGCTGCAGGGCCACCTGGAAAACAGCCACCTCGTCTCGCCGGGGACGATCGACAGGCTGGGCAATGAAAACAACCTGGGGCTGGTGGCCGACATGCTGGGCGGCGTCGGCGGCGCGCTGGTCAGCTACGCGAACATGCAAAGCCTTTCCGGCATGGCGAACAAGCTCGCCACGGTGCGCGACGAGATCACGCAAGCGCAGAACAAGATCGGCGAGACGCAGGACAAGATACTGCAAACCGCCATCGCCGACGCCCGCAAGCGCGAGCCTGCGGTGAACGATTTTTGCAAAAGCCTGAACGCCGCCATCTCCGCGCCGGAAAAAGAGGCGCAAAAGCCCGCCCCCTCGAAATTCGCGCGCTGACCGCCGCCCGGAAAAGAACTGAAAAATCAGAAAAATACAGCCCTCCCCCCGCATTCGTTTGACATGCCCCCGAAACGGGCGGAGAATGGACGTGTTAAGAAATTTTTAAGGGATTCGGCCCATGTTCTTCCAGCTCGCCAACCTGACCAAAAGCTTCAACGCGGCGCTGACCTCCACGGCGAACCTCGCCGTCAAGGGCATGGCCGTCGGCGCGGTGCTGGACGCCGCCCACAAGAACCCGCGCAAGCCGCCATCGCTCTTCGAGCGCATGTTCTAAAAGAATTAAAACTTCCAACGAAAAAGCGCCGTTTCAAACGGCGCTTTTTGTTTTGTCCCGTCGCGGGGAAGGCGCGCTACTGGTCCGGGCTCATCTGCCAGCCGTCGAGCTTCATGTCGCCGGTGTCTTTCTGCGACTGCTGGACCAGCACGGTGATGACCCCGCGCAGGTTGTCGGCGGGCGCATCCCTGCCGGTGGAGCAATACCCGCCCAGCGGCACGTCGGTCAGGATGACGGGCACCCGCACCCGCCAGATGTTCTTGTCGTCGCGCGTGCCGAAGGAGGTGGCCTGCGCCGAACCGCTGACCTGCAGCCCCTCGCTGCGGCAGGAGCTGATGACGTAACGCTCCACGCCCGAATCCTGCAGCGCGCGCTTATAGACCGCCCGTCCGTTCGCGGTGAAATAATCGGGCAGCACGCTGTTGAAATGCGCCTGTATGTCGTTGGAGCTGAAGGTCATGATGACGGTGACGGCGTTCTTCACCCAGTCCGTCACCGGCTCCTCCATCCCCGCGGGCGGGTCCGCCGGGGTGACGCCCTGCATGTTCAGCGCGATGAGCGGCCCCCGGGGCGCGCGCCCGGTCAGCTCGTCGAGCCGGTCCTGGTCGATGTTCACGAAGGTCTTGCTATGCGCATAGAAAAGAAACGCGACGATGGCGAGGATGACATAGAGCCCCTTGCGCTTGAAGAACGCCGGAACCTTGATGCTTTTCAGGAATTTCGGCAAGGCCATGTACTGCTCCCCCTTATCGCCAGTCGCGTGTCGTCGATCCGTTCGCGCCGCGCGCGGCGGCGTCCATGGGAAACAGCAT
>WGNE01000062.1 GCA_016124645.1 Alphaproteobacteria bacterium | reverse complement strand
CTCGCTAAGTGCGCCGGCTGCTTTTGCCGAAGAAGAACATATCTGTGTACCTCAGGAGGGAGCCAATTTAAGCATGGATCAATTGCCGAAATCCGATGAAGAGTGGAAGAAACAACTTACCCCCGAGCAATATGAAATTATGCGGAAAAAGGGGACCGAGAGGGCCTTTACAGGCGCCTATTATGATAACAAAGAAAAATCAAACTGAGACACTACCGAAAAATCTTGTTTTTACCATGAATATCAACCTGTTGCGCGGCTTTCTGCGTCGGCGGAAAATAACCGATCCACCCCCCGTTTCGGCCCTGAAACCGAGGCCCGGGCCGCGAGTCCCCCCGCCGCCGCAAAACGCTTTTGCGCTTAACATAATATAGTGATAGACTTTTTCCCTGTTAACGCCGCAAACCCATGGAACCGGAAAAGAAGGAAGGCATGCGCCCATCCGCCCCGCAACAGGCCGCAACCGGCAAAGCCCTGATGGAAACCATCAAGGCGAAGGACGACGCGCGCATCGGCAAAGGGGAAAAGCCCGCGCCATGAAGAAAAACCGGCCCTTCATCAGCATCGACTGGCAGCTCGTCAAGGCCGTGAAGGACGGCGACATGGCGGGCGCGAAAGCCGCGCTTGCCGCCGGCGCGTCGCCCGACGGCACGGACAGCGACGGCATGACCGCGCTGCACTGGGCCGCGCGCAACGGCGATGCCGTGTTCATCGATTTCATGGCGAAAGCGGGCGCCGATCTCCACGCCGTGGACGACCGCGCGCGCGGCGCGCTGCACCACGCCGCGGAGGCCGGGAAAAAGGATGCGGCAAAGTCGCTGCTCGCCCTCGGCCTTTCCGCGCAGGCGCGGGACGAAATGAAGGACACGCCCCTGCACGTCGCCCTGCGCGAGGGCCATGCGGAAACGGCGGCCGCCATATGGGCGCACGACCCGTCGCTTTCCCTGCTGCGCGGGCAAAGCGACGAGCTGCCGCTGCATGTCGCCGCCAACCGCCCGGGCCTGACGGAGATGATGGAGAAACTGCTGGGCGAAAAAGAGCCCGGCGGAAACATCGACGAGAACATCGACGACGGGGACATGTACCGCTGGACGCCGCTGCACCGCGCCGTCATCGGCAACAACCTGCCCGCGGTGAAGATGCTGGTGGAGCGCGGGGCGGACATCTCGCGCACCGACGTGCACGGCTTCACCGCGCTGATGCTGGCCGAGGACAAGGAAAAAGACCCCGAAAACATCGCGCCTTACCTGCTGGACGCGCCGCGCCATCGCCGCGAGGCACAGGAACGCCGCGCCGAAGCCGCGCGCCGGGAAATCGAGCGCGCGAAACGCGAGCTGCTGCGCCCCTTCGGCGAGGGCGTTTCGAAAACCGTGACGGTGAAAAAGCCGCTGAAGGTCCAGATGAAGCCCCGCCGCCCGCCGCCGTAAAAAAAAGCCCCGCAATAACGCAGGGCCTTTTATTATCCATGAGAACGCCTTACTTCAGGCCCGGGCCGCCGGTGCCGTTTCGGCGCGGCTTGGAAATGCCGGGCTTGTCGATCGCACCGGGCTGCACCGCGGGCTTGAGGCCGCCCGCCTTGTCCAGCCGGCCGTCGCGCTTGCGCATCAGCTCGGGGTTGAGCGGCAATTGCTTCTTGTACTGCCCCGCGGCGACGATGAGGCGCTGCACGATGGGGCTGTCGCGGTCGTTCTTTTCCGCCAGCCGGTCGAGCACGGTCCAGCCGCGCGCGTCGGTCAGGTCAGGGTCCGCGCCGAGGTCGAGCAGGCGGTCCAGCGCGGTGATGTCCTTTTTCTCGATCGCGACATGCAGGGCGGCCTTGCCGCTCGCATCGACGACGTCGAGGTTAATGCCCTTCTTCGCGAGGTATTCGGCGAAGACCATCTGGTTCTGGTCCACCGCGCAATGCAGCAGCGTGCGGCCCTTGTCGTCGGTCGCGCTCGGCTCCGCCCCCGCCTCGATCATGAGGCGCGCGGTCGAGATGAACTTGGCGTCGATGCGGTAGGGCGTGCGGTCGGCGCGGCGCACCAGCTCGCCCAGCGGGGTCAGCCCCTTGTTGTTCTTTTCCTGCAGCAGCTCGGGCGCCTTTTCCAGCACCTTCTGGATCATCGAGGTGTTCTGCGTGCGCACCAGCGCGTGCAGCACGTTGTTGCCGTTGGCGTCCTTCACGCAAAGCTCGCACTTGGGCATCACGTCGTCGAAGGTGTCGTTCATTTCAAGCCGCGCGGCGAGGTGCAGGATGGTTTCGCCGAGATGGTTGGTGGAGCCGACGTCGGCGTGGAAAGCCAGCATCTTTTGCAGCACCGCGGGGTATTTGCGCAGGCGGTCTTCCTCCAGCAGCATCATGTAGGGGGAGACGCCGTAATCGTTCTTCACGTTGGGGTCCGCCCCGCCGGCCAGCAGGTGCTCGACCATCGGGATCTTGTCGATGAAGATGTGCAGCGGCGTGTTGCCGTCGCGGTCACGCGCGTTGGGGTCGGCCTTGTAGGAAATCAGCGTGTCGATCAGGTCGGGGCGCGCGGTGGAAACCTCGTGCAGCGGGGTGCGGCCCAGCGTGTCGCGCAGGTCGGGGTTCGCGCCCATCTTCAAGAGCGTGAGGACGAATGCCTCCTGGCTTTGGGAAACGGCGCGATGCAGCGGGCTCTTGCCCATCGCGTCCTGCAGGTTGACGTCCGCGCCCGCCTGGATGAGGGCGACGGCGATGCTGTGGCGGTCCTTGTCGAGCGCGAGGTGCAGCGGCGGATAGACGAGGCTGCCGCGCATATCGACGTTCGCGCCCGCCTTGATGAGAGAGACGACCTTGGCAAGGTCGTTGCGCACGATGGCGGTCTGCAGCTTGGTATAGCCGTTCTCGCCGATCTTGTTCGGATCGGGCTTGAAGGCACGGCCGACGGCATTAAAAAAGTTTTTCAATTCAAGGGCTGTCCCGAGCAGCGAGGTTGAATGTGTCTGAACGATATTGGCTTACGGGTTAAGAAATTAGCATGGTTAACATGGCGAGTCCATCCACTGATCGTAAGCTTGCACCAAAAGTCTTTGAAAAATGGTAATATTATTGCTGTACGTGGTCATAATCTTACAATATGTTGCCCCTGTCGCGGACGTCGGCGCGAATGCCGCGTCGCGCGGGCGAAAACGCCGCCGGGATGCGCCCGGAAACCCCGGTGCGCGCGGCGGAAACTTTCGCCCCTGTCTTTTAACCTTTTTCTCTTTAACCTTTTTCACGCGGGTCTTCCGCTATACTGTCAGGACAGGGACTTTCACCTGCAGGGGATATTCTTGAGGGTTTTCATGCTTTTTCACCGTTTTTCCACCCGCCTGCGCCGCGGCGCGCTCATCCTTGCGCCGCTGCTTGCGCTGGCGGCCGCTTCGCCGCTTTCCGCCGCGGGTGCGCAACGCCGCGCGCCCGCCGTCAAGACCATGCCCGCCCAGCACCCGGGCGCGCCCATCACCGACGAGGCGGAGCGCATCTATCAGGACTACGGCAACGCCATCTACCAGGTGCAGGTCATCGACAAGGCCTCGGACAAGAAGACCGTCATCGGCTCGGGCTTCCAGTTCAACGCGCAGGGCATGATCGCGACCAACTATCACGTCGTGTCCGAGGCCATCCGCCACCCCGAGGGCAACCGGCTCGAATACCTGCACGACACGGACACCAAGGGCGGCGGGCCGGAAAACCGCGGCAGCCTGAAAATCCTCATCGCCGACGTGGTGCACGACCTCGCCATCCTGCAGATGGACAAGCCCGGCAAGTCATGGGTGGAGCTCGGCAGCTCGCACCTGCCCAAGGGCACGAAGATATTCTCGCTCGGCAACCCGCACGACATCGGCTTCACCATCATCGAGGGTACCTACAACGGCCTGACCCCCGACAGCTTTTTCGACCACATCCATTTCTCCGGCTCGCTCAACCCCGGCATGAGCGGCGGGCCCGCGCTGGGGCACGACGGGCGCGTCGTGGGCATCAACGTCTCGACCGCGGGCAACCAGATCAGCTTCCTCGTGCCGGTGGAGCCGCTGCGCCGGCTCTTGCTGACCTATATCGACAAGGGCAAGGATTACGACTTCATCGGCCACGCGAACGCGGAGATCGAAAGCCAGCTGCTCGACAGCCAGCAGAAGAACATCTCGCGCATCCTGAAAAGCAAGTGGGAGAGCAAGCCCTTCGGCCCCTTCATGGTGCCGGGGCGCATCTTCAACGCCTTCAAGTGCTGGGGCGGGTCGGACACGGAGGACAAGAAGCTGGTAAAAAGCTACAGCCTGACCTGCTTGAGCCAGGACCAGCTTTTCCTGAACGAGAACTTCGACACCGGCGCCTTCCTCTACCGCTACGATTCCATCGTCGCGAAGAAAGGGCTGCACCCGCTGCGTTTCTACAGCTATTACACCGGCCAGTATTCGATGCCCGTCAACGGCTATTCCAACGCGGGCGAAGGCGACGTCACGAATTTCGAGTGCAACGACAGCTTCGTCGATCTCGCGGGGGCGCGGTGGAAGGCCTCGTTCTGCGTGAGGCAGTACAAGAAATACCCCAAGCTTTACGACATGCACCTCTATATGGCGCAGGTCGATGCCGACCGGCAGGGGATGATGGTCTCCGCCGTGGCGCAGGGCGTTTCGCGCGCGAACGCGCTGAAGCTGGCCGGACGGTTCATGACGGAGATCAAGCCGCGCGAAAAAACCGCCCTGCCCCCTCCCGCCGCGCGGGACGCCGGGGGCGCGGCGGAAAACGCGCCGCATCCCGCGCCTGAAAAAACGGCCCCCGGGGACGCGCCGCCCGATACCTCCGCCGACGCGGTGAAGGACGTCCCCCCGGCAACGCCGGAAGAGAAAAAAGGAGGGCAAAAATGAACACGCCGCCTGAAAAACCCGGAACGGAAAAACCGGAAACGCCGAAAACGGAGACTCCCGAGGACGGCCGCCTGATCCTCGAGATCACCAGCCACAGGCCGGACGGCGCCGTCATCCACCGCGCGGTGGAAAGCTTTCCCGCCACGCTCGGGCGCGGCTATCACAACGACATCATTCTGGGCGACCCGCATGTCAGCGCGTCGCACATCAGCATCGACCGCGCGGAGGACGGCTTCATCGTCACCGACCTCGACAGCGAAAACGGCATGCTGCTCAACAATCGCCGCCAGCCCAAGGGACCCGTCCGCGTCGGTTCGGGCGACATGCTGCGCATCGGCCTGACCGACATCCGCGTCTTCAGCCCCGCGCACCCCGTCCCCGCCGCCGCAAGGCTCGCCCGGCCCAGCCAGCTGGCGTCCGACCTTTCGCGCTCCGTCGTCGTCTGGCCGCTGCTGGCGGGCGCGGCCGCCATGCTGGGCCTTTGGACCTACCTGCAGACCGCGACGCCGGACATCGGGCAGGCGCTGGCCGTGACGGTCGCGGTCGCGCTGCTCGTCATCATCGTCTGGTCCGCGCTCTGGGCCGTGGCGGGCAGGCTCATCCGCAACAAGTCGCGGTTCCGCAGCCACGTCTCCCTCATCAGCGCCGCGATGATACTGGCCGTCGTCTTCTATTACGTGGAGGCCTGCGTCGGCTTCCTGACCAATGAGGACGGGCTGGGCACCTTCATCGACTACACGCTGAGCGGGTTGTTCCTGGCCGCGGTCATCCGCGGCGCGCTGGAGCTGGCGACCGACATGTCCGCGCGCCGCCGCGCGCTGGCGGGGCTGTTTTTCGCGGGCGGGCTGATGGGGGCGGTTTTCCTGCTCGGCATGCTCGGCAACAGCAGCTTCAGCCCGCTGCCGCCCTATGCCGCGCAGCTGGAGCCCTATCTTTCGAAAATCGCCATCGCGAAAACGCCGAAAGACTTTATGGCCGACAACGAAGCGCTGTTCAAGGCCGATACCTTCAACGAAAAGAAATCCGGGGGCAATTAAGCCAAGCGGGAATCAAGTCCTGCTCAGGGAGCGTTGCCGCCGCCCGGGGGCAACGGCTTGGTTTCCGGTTTTGCGTCTTCCTTCACGTCTTCGCCTGCGCCGGGCTTCTTGTTCGCGAAGGTCACCGGCTTGTTGACCGTGATGGTGCGGCCGGAGACGACGTTGTAGGGCGCGCGGCCATAGTCTTCCTTGACCTTGTCGAGCAGCAGGGTCAGCACCTCGCGGGTCTTTTCCTGTTTTTCCTTGCGCGCCTGCTCGTTGAAGCTGGAGGAGCCGGAGCCGTAACGCCAGGAGTCGCGGTCCGAGGAACGGTCGGGCAGTTTCGCCTTTTCCACCGCCTTCATCGCCTCGTCCAGAACGGAGGTGCCGTCATAGGCCGCCGCCAGCGGGTCGGCCTTGCGGGCGAGAAAGAATTTCGTCCTTTCGGGATCGCCCTCGCGCGCGCAGAGGTGCAGCACCGTCTCCCCGTTGGAGGCGCGGGCGTTCACGTCCAGCCCGCTTTTCAAAAGCAGGCCCGCGACCTGTTCGTCGAAACTGGCGAAAGCGATGTGCAGCGCGGTCGCATGGGCGCCGTCTTGCTGCTTCTTCAGGGCGGCGACGTCCGCGCCCTGCTCGAGGCTCCAGCGCACCATTTCGGCGTTTTTCTTGGCGATGGCGCTGAACAGGATGTCCTGCACCGCGCCCGAGATATCCGCGCCGCGATCGACGTAAAACCGCATGCGCTCGAAGTCGCCCTTGCGCGCGGCAAGCTCGGCCACGGTTTCGCCCGCGGGGTTCTTCAGGTCGATGGGCACGCCGCGCGAGAGGATGAGGCTGAAGACCGGCTCGTCGAAATTCTCATGCGCATAATGAAGAATGGGCTGGTACTTGCCGCCGGGGGCGCTCACCAGCGCGGTCACGTCCGCGCCGTAGCTGAGCGCGAGGCGGACCATCTCCGCGTCCTTGCGGGAGATGCCGGACTGCAAAAGCCCCTGCGTGTCCGCGCCCGATTCCGCGCAACGCTGGATGAGGTCGCGGTCCCAGGTCTTGAGCGCCGCCCCCATCAGCCGGTCGATGACCTGCTTTTGTTCGGGCGTCATCTCGCTTTTCCTGTTTGCGTCCCTGGCCACGGCTTTGCTCCCTTCGTTTTCGTCCTTCACGGGCTTCCTGCGCCCGGCTCCGCGTCGGGGCGCAGCCGGTTTCCCGTTTCCTGTTTGTCTGAACAGAGCCGAGCGTAACAGATTCTCATGTTATGTCAACGCCTTGGCCGCTTCCCCGTCCTCCGGCGGCGGCGCGTCTTGACATTTTCCGTAGTGTTCAATAAAGTAATGCCCGAACAAATACTTAAAGGATTCTTTCCCGTTATGGTGCTGCCCCCGGACCCATGGCCGAGCCCCCCGACCCTTGAAGGCCACCGCGCTTTCGAGCTGAAGGCGCTTCTCCAGCAAGGCAAACCGCGCGACTGGCAGCCGTTTTTCTGCCGGGGCCTGCCCGAGGCCGGCACCGCTCGCCAGATCATGACCGCCGCCGTCACCGGCGACGCGCAGGCGATGAAGGCCGCGCTCGACAAGCAGGACTGCCTGCCCGATTTCGCGAACGCCAACGGCATCTCGCCCCTGATGGTCGCCTGCGCGCGCGGCAACAAGGCGGTGGCGGACATGCTGGCCGCGCACCCGCTGGTGCAGCTCGACCGCCAGAGCCGCGACGGCTGGACCGCGCTGCACTACGCCGTCTGGATGCGGCAAAAAGATGTCATGACGATGCTGCTCGACCACCTCGCCAGCCCCGTCGTCGAGAATTCTTCCGGCAAGAGCCCCTATGCGCTGGCCTGCGAGCAGGAAAGCGGCGAGGTCTTTTTGAAGAACCGCGCCTTCCGGCAGTTCATGAAACGCCACGATCCTTCCGTGCTGGAGCCCGAGAAGCCCGAACCCGCACCGGCGCCGGAAGAAGAACCCGCGCGCGCGCAAGAAACGCCGGAAACGACCGGAAAGGAAACGCCGGCGGAAGACAGCGTCTTCAAGCAGCGCATGGCGCAGCTGATCGTCAGCCTCGGCATGGGCTGGAAGCTGCCGGGCGACGAGAAGGGACGGCAGGCGCTCTATACCCGTCTCGCTGGCTTGAACATCAAGCATTTCAAGGCGAGCTTCGAGGGCATCGAGGAAACGCGCAAGAGCATCAAAACGGATTTCAACTGGCAGATGGTCTTCATCGCCGCGGCGAAACAGGGCAACGTCGAGGTGATGCGCGAATTGCACCGCATCGTGCCCGTCGGCAGCGAAGCGGTGCAAAAGGCGCTTTATGCCGCCATCGCGGAAAAGGACAACCCCGACGCCGTGCACCACCTGATGGTCTGGGGCGCGGACGTCACGCACGGGCAAAGCCCGGCCAGCGCAAGCCCGATGATGCTGGCGATCATACGCAACCAGCCCGAAGCCTTCGAGGAAATGGCCACCTGGAACGAAAAGCAGCTGGACGGCACGGCGGCCAAGAAGCTGCGCCTGTGCTACGCCTTCGCGCGGGTGAACGCACTGAAGATCGCGCGCGACGGCAGCCTGAAACCGGCCAGCCAGAACGCCATGCGCGACGCCGCGCGCTTCGGCGACGGCATGACGATGCTGGGCGACAAGGACGATATGCGCGGCAAGAGCGGCAAGAAGCTCAAAGCCGCCTTCGCGCTGGCGGTCGCCAAGCGCGACCCCGTCAAGATGGCCGCCGCCTATGCCGAAAGCCGCCGCGAACGTTTCTTCAGCGGCACTATCGACATGCCCGGGCAGGCGGGCAACGACGCCATCGCCATCGCCCTTCTCTACCACAAGTTCAACCTCGCCCGCCGTCTTGCGAGCGACGGCTACGAGCTGGACAAGGCCAGCCCCGCGATCATGGCCGAGCTGCGCAGCGAAGGCAGCGAGAAAGCGCGCGACATGGCGCGCAAGCTGCTGGAAGGCAAGATCGACCTCACCCCCATCGAGAAAATCCGCCCGCAGCAGGATTACCGCCCGCCGCCGATCTATTTTCCGCGCGGGCATATCTGACGCGCCTTCACCCGAAGCCCCGGCTTGCCATATCGCGCCGCGCCCGGCGTTAAGACTTTGTTAAGCGCGTATCTTTACTCTGCCTTACAGTGCAGCACCGCGCGAATGTTTTTGCCGCGCAGCCCTTTTGTCATGTATGATTTTGAAACAGGGTGTGCCTTTCGGTTCAAATTTTCTTGGGGTTTTGAATGCTGGGGCTCAACAATCTTTTCAACTCGATCACCGGCGGCGTGGACAAGCGCCGCGACAATGGTGAAACGCGCCTCTATCAGGCCGCGCGCAGCGGCAACGTCAAGGCGGTCAAGCGGCTGCTCAAGCAGGGCGCGGACCCGGACGCACAGGCCGGCAACGGGCTGAGCCCGCTGCATCAGGCCGCCTTCTGGGGCGAGACGGAAATCGTCGATCTTTTGCTGAAAGCGGGCGCGGACCCGAACCTCGACAACGGGCGCGGCTGGACCGCGCTGCATTCCGCCGCCGTCTCGGGCGGCCAGCGCAGCCGCGCCAAAATCGTGGACATGCTGAAAAAAGCGGGCGCGGACGCCGGCAGGCAGGACAAGCAAGGCTGGACCGCGGAGGATTACATGACCCTGTGGGACGAAAACGCGCCCGCGGCGGAGAAGCTGAAAAAATACCTGCAGATCCCGGACGGGCTCGCCTCGCAGACCGGGCATTTCCGCCCGCGGCCGCGTGCCTTCGACGATGCGGCGAAAAAACGTCCCGGCATTCCGCCCATGCCGCCCCCCGCGCCGCGCAAGCCGCAAGCCCCGCCGCCCGGATTGCACTGAGTCTTTTTTTCCTCGCGAATCCCCTTCGGGCAAGTCTGCCCGCGCGCGGCAAGGCCGTTGTTTTTACCCGCAAAAACCGTAACTTAACGCAGTTAAGTCTTTGTTTACAGCCCCGTGTTAAGATTGAGAATACTGGCGGCCCGCACAGGCCCGCCGGGCAGGGAGTCCCCCGATGCGCGCCGCGCCTTCACCGGCCTCCAGCGCGCGCAAGGGGCGCGAACGCTCGTAAAAGTCTCTTACGTTGGGGTAGTCAGGCTTATGACGCGTTCACTGTCAGCACACGTGCAGCCGGCCGGGCCACCCCCGGCCGGTTGTTTTTCCGGTCGCCGCCTTTTCCGGCGCCTGCAGGTTCAGGCTTGAATTTATTGCCTTTAATGCCTTGCAGCCCCGCCTGTTTTGACGGAGACTGGAAAGCGGATTGATTTTAACTTCAAAGTCGCAACACCGGGGGAACTCAATGTCAGGTACCGTCATCACTCTCGTCGTCATCGGCGCCATCGTCCTGATGGTCATCATGATCTACAACCGCATCATCGGGCTCGCGCAGACGCGCAAGAACGCCTTTTCCGACATCGACGTGCAGCTGAAGCTGCGCTACGACCTCGTGCCCAACCTCGTCGAGACGGTCAAGGGCTACGCCGCGCACGAAAAAGGCCTGTTCGAGAAAGTGACCGAGGCGCGCGCGACCGCGATGAAGGGCGGACCGATCGCCGACCGCGCCAAGGCCGAAGGCGCGCTGGGCGCTTCCATGATGAACCTGATGGCCGTGGCGGAAAACTATCCGCAGCTGAAAGCCGACGCCAACTTCCGCCAACTGCAAAGCGACCTTTCGGACATCGAAAACAAGATCGCCGCCGCGCGCCGCTTCTTCAACAACGCGACCAGCGAATACAACACGGCGATCAAGCAATTCCCCGCCGTGCTGCTGGCCGGCCCCGCGGGCTGGAAGGAAGAGGCTTTCTTCGAGCTTTCCGCGGACGAGCAGAAGGCCGTGCAGGACGCGCCCAAGGTCAACTTCGGCTAGGGCCGGAAACCGGCTAAGGCGCAACCGTCATGGCTCTTGCAAGGGAAGGCTTTTCGACCTACGTCTGGAAGAACCAGGTCAAGTCCGTCATTCTGCTGGCGGGCTTTCCCTTCCTTTTGCTGGTGATGATCTTCGCCTTCTTCGGCTTGCTCGACATCGCCTCCCAGCCGCCGGAGCTGCCGACGAATTTCGACCACGCATGGGAATACGGCTGGCGCGGCGTGGCGCATGACGGCTATTTCGCGCTCATCGTCACCGCGGTGTGGTTCACCATCGCCTATTTCTTCCACGTGCAGCTGATCCGCGCCGCGACGGGCTCGCGCCCCGTCACGCGCAAGCAGATGCCGAAGATATACAACATGCTGGAGAACCTGTGCATCTCGCGCGGGATGACGATGCCCAGCTTCCAGATCATCGACAGCCCGGCGATGAACGCCTTCGCCAGCGGCATCAACAAGAAGACCTACAGCATCACCCTCACCCGCGGCATCGTCGAGGCGCTGCCCGACGACGAGCTGGAAACCGTCATCGCGCACGAACTGACGCATATCCGCAACAACGACGTGCGGCTGATGATGGTGGCGGTCATCTTCGTCGGGATGATCAGCTTCTTCTCCCACATGCTCTGGCGCATCCTGACCTACGGGCCGAGCCCGAGTTCCTACCGCCGTTCCAACAGCAAGGACAGCGGACAGGCCTATATCGTCATCATGGCCATCGCGCTGCTGGTGCTGGCCATCGGCTATTTCTTCGCCATCGTCATCCGCTTCTCCCTCTCGCGCAAGCGCGAGTTCCTGGCGGACGCGGGCGCGGTCGAGCTGACGAAAAATCCCGAAGCCCTGATGCGCGCGCTGCAGCGCATTTCCGGCCATGACGTGGTGAAGGGCATGCCGCACCAGGTGCAGCAGATGTGCATCGAGAACAGCGAGAATTTCTTCAGCCTCTTCGCCACCCACCCCTCGGTGGAAGCGCGGCTGGACGCCATTTCTCGCACCACCGGCACGGAGATCCCCGCGCCGGGCGTCAGCCTGCGCCGCAAGCCGACCGCGCCGTGGAAGGACGGCGTGCCGCCCGAGGATCCTTCGCACCAGACCAGCCTGCAGGACATTCCCGGCATGGCGCGGCGCGGCGCCGGACCGCTCGCGGGCTATCCCGCCCTCGCCGCGCTGGCGGGCATGCGCGCCGCAGAAGAACGCAAGAACGCGCCGGATGGCGGGGAAGACGCGCAGCCCGGCGACGACGATCTTTTCGGCAAGAGCTGAGATGCAAGGCGCGCCCGGAACGAACCGCCCCCTCGCGCTGCTGCGGCTTGTCATCATCAGCTTTCTCATCGCCTGCCTCGCCGCCCTGCCCGACGTCGCGGAAGTGAAGAACTGGGACATGCCCCCGGCGTTGCACACCATGACGTACCTGCCGCATGCCTGTCTTGGCTACCTCGAGGTCTTTTTCCATGAAATGGGGCACACCGTCGCCTTCTTCTTCTTCGGCCAGCCGGCCGTGCCGTTCTTCAACTTCAACGACGGCGGCGGGCTGACGACCCCGGTGATGGACCGCAGCATCATCCTGCAGCTCGCGGTTTACGCCGGCCTTGCCTATGGCGCTTACCTGCTGTACGACGCCGCGGAATATTTCCTGCTCGGCGCGGGGCTTGCCGTCACGCTGGTCCTGACCTGCTTCGCGCTGGGCAGCCATCACTACCTGCTGGTGACAAGTTTCATGGGGCACGGCGGCTCGACGCTGGTCGGCTGCTATTGCCTGTACCGCGCCCTGCTCGGGCGGGGGGAGGAAATGCGCGGCGTCGTGGAACGCTACACGCAGATGAGTTTCGGGATTTTCGTGCCGATGCACAACATGGTGCTGTCATGGTCGCTGATGACCAGCGACATCGCGCGCGACGTCTATAACCAGGGCATCGGCGGACATATCGCCAACGACTACGCCGTCATCGCCGGCAAGCTGGGCACGAGCCTGCAGCATGTCGCCGCCTTCGGCATGGCCTATACCGTTCTTTGCATCGCCGGCGCGGTCGCGCTCGCCGTCATGACCCCGCCGCCGTCGGAACCGGCGGGCGGAGCGGGAATGCGGATGAAGATGAAGGATATTTAAAACACTCTCACCCCATACGGCGCACACGGCGGGGCACGATTTTCAGGGGCTTGTCCACCACCAGCCTGTCGTCCAGCGTCGTGGCGTCGCGCGCGTCTTTCTCCGCGACTTCGGCGAAGGTCGTCGCCAGCTTCTCGCGCAGGCCGCGCACGAAGGCTTCACGCTCTTCCGCCGGCAGGGTCTCGATGGATTGCAGGATCTTTTCGCCCTGTCCCGAAACGGTTTTGGGGAATTCCTCGTTCAGCATTTTCACGAAGGAGCCGCGCTCGGCCTTGGGCAGGCGGCGGAAATCGCCCATCAGGTTGCTGATGCGCTGCACGGCCTCGTCGTCCTGCGCCTGCTGCGCGGGCAGCTTGGCCGCGACGGCGCCTTTCAATTTCATTTCCTTGCGGTAACGGTAACGCTCGATGATGCCGCCGGTGATGCCCGGCACGGTGCCGAGCGACAGGCCGACCACGGCCCCCGCGAAAGCGACCGCGCCCGCGACGAGGAAGGGGGAGGCAACCGCGCCGACGCCCGCGGCGCCGATGGCGGCGACCGTGGTGAGGGCGACCTTGGCGAAAGTGCCCGCCGCCAGGGAGTAGCCGACCGCGCCGCCGGTGATGCCCGCTGCGCCGCCACCGAGGACGCCGCCCATCAGGGTCATCATGCCGGTATGGAACTCGCCGTCCATGAGGTTGCTGAAAATGCGCCCGATGCGGCTGCGGTCCCGGTTGTAGTAGGAATCTTCGGTCCAGCCGTCATAAACCTGCTCGACGAAGTCGGCGACGGGGCCATAAGCGAAGGCGGCGATATTCTTCAGCGGCTTGGTGAGGGGGGCCCAGTTGGGATCGTTGAAAATTTCCTTGAGCTTCTTGAACATCGCCCTGTGACCTATGTGTCCTTTCTTTTCTTGTAACGATGTTACCCATATCGGTAACATTCTTTAATATTATGTTAACTAAATTATACTGATTCACCCGATATCCCGTCAATCGAAACCGGAAAAAATCGGCACGGGCAGGCCGCTGGCGCAAAAAAAGCCCTGTCATGTCAGGGCTTTCGCGCTCTTCCGGCCGGGAAGCCCCCGTCAGGCAACGGGGGCGTTTTTACGGACGCGGATTTTCAGCGGCTTGTCGATGACGATGCGGTCCGAAAGCACGGTCGCCTGCACGGCCTCCGCGCTTGCTTTTTGAGCCGACTGCGCAAAATCATCGGCCAGCTTTTTCTCGAAGGCCGGGACGAGTTCGGCGTAATCGCTGCGCAGCTTTTGCGCGAAGGCGGCGCGCTCTTCTTCCGGCAAGGCCTGATAGGTTTTCACCAGCTTGGCGGCCTTCGCCTCGGTCTTCGCGGCCGCGCGCCTTGCTTCCCGCGCCGCTTCATGCGCGGGGTTCTTCAGGTCCGCCAGAAACTGCGCGAGCGCCGCCTTGGGCGTTTTCATGTATTTGACCGCCGTCGAAACGCCGCCGGCAACGCCCGGCACGGTCGCGACGAGCGTGGCGGCGACAAGCGAAGCGGCCGCCACACCGGCGGTAATGACGAAAGGCCCCGCCGCCACCCCGGCGACAAAGCCCGTCCCGACGCAAAGAAGCCCCGCGACGTTCGGCAGGATGCTGCCCGAGGCCGCGCTCGCGCTGAAAATGCCCCAGCCCAGCGCGCCGCAGGTGCAGCCGATGAGAAGCGAGCCGAACCCCAGCATCGTGCTGTGCAGCTCGCTGTGCTCCGCCGCCATGTGCTTGAGCAAAAGGGAAAACGGGTTGCCGCCGAAGCGGCGGTATTCCTGCGTTGTCTTGACGACCGTGTTGACCATGCCCCGCACCGGCATATAGGCCAGTTCGGCGATGCCCTTGAACGGCTGCACCAAGGGCGCCATATACGGATGGTTTAAAAAATCCTTGAATTTCATGTCCCTGACCCTCCCCGTTTTTACCTTCTTTATTATGGTAATTAGATACTATGCCCGACTCAGTCTTTCGTCAACCGAAACCGGGAAAAATCGGCAAGGGGCAGGCAAAAGAGAAAGGCCCCCGCCTGCGCGGGAGCCCTTCATCTCGCTGATTCGAAAGGCGCTTTCGCCCTTACTTTCAGGCGGCTTTCTTGGCGGCCGCCTTGTGCCGGTCGATGATCGTCTCGACGACCGAGGGATCGGCCAGCGTGCTGATATCGCCCAGCTGGTCGAAAGCGTCCTCGGCGACCTTGCGCAAGATTCGGCGCATGATCTTGCCCGAGCGCGTCTTGGGCAGCGCGGGCGCGAAGAGCAGGATATCCGGCGTCGCGATGGGGCCGATGACCTTGCGCACATGGGCGATGATCTCCTTGCGCAGCTCCTCGCCCGGCTCTTCGCCGTCCATCAGGATGATATAGGCATAGATGCCCTGCCCCTTGATGTCGTGCGGGTAGCCGACGACCGCGCTTTCCGCGATGCGGGCATGGGTGTTGAGCGCATCCTCGATCTCCGCCGTGCCGAGGCGGTGGCCGGAGACGTTGATGACATCGTCCACCCGGCCCGTGATGCGGTAATAGCCCTGCGCGTCGCGCTTGGCGCCGTCGCCGGTGAAGTAGCGGCCCTTGAAGGTCGAGAAATAGGTCTGCACGAAACGCGCGTGGTCTTTATAGACCGTGCGCATCTGTCCCGGCCAGCTGTCGAGCATGACGAGGTTGCCCTCGTTCGCGCCGTCGAGAATTTCGCCGTTGCCATCGACCAGCGCGGGCTGCACCCCGAAGAAGGGCTTGGAGGCGTAGGCGGGCTTCATTTCATGCGCGCCCGGCAAGGTGGTGATGAGGATGCCGCCGGTCTCGGTCTGCCACCAGGTATCGACGACGGGGCAGCGCCTTTCGCCCACGGTTTCGTAATACCAGAGCCAGGCTTCCTCGTTGATCGGCTCGCCGACCGAGCCCAGCACGCGCAGGGACTGGCGGCTGTGGCGCTTCACCCAGTCGTCGCCCTCGCGCAGCAGCGCGCGGATCGCGGTGGGGGCGGTATAGAAGATATTGACCTTGTGGCGATCGACCACGTCCCAGAAGCGGCCCCAGTCGGGGTAATTCGGCACGCTTTCGAAGATAAGCGCGGTCGCGCCGTTGGCCAGCGGGCCATAGACGATGTAGCTGTGGCCCGTCACCCAGCCCACGTCCGCCGTGCACCAGTAAACGTCGCCCTCGCGGTAATCGAAGACGTATTCATGCGTCATGGAGGCATAGACCATGTAGCCGCCGGTGGTGTGCAAAACCCCCTTGGGCTTGCCGGTGGAGCCTGAGGTATAGAGGATGAACAGCGGGTCTTCCGCGTTCATTTCCTCGCAGGGGCAGTCGGTGGACTGTTTTTCGGTGATCTCGTGGTACCAGACATCGCGCGTCTCGTTCCAGTCGATCTTGCCGCCGGTGCGCTGATAGACGATGACGGTATCGACGTCCGGGCATTCCTTCAACGCCGCGTCGGTATTGGCTTTCAGCGGGATCTTCTTGCCGCCGCGCAGCCCTTCGTCCGCCGTGATGATGACGGTGGAATCGCAGTCCAGGATGCGGTCGCGCAGCGAAGACGGCGAAAAGCCGCCGAAGACGACAGAATGCACCGCGCCGATGCGCGCGCAGGCCAGCATGGCGTAGGCGGCCTCGGGGATCATCGGCATGTAGATGGTGACGCGGTCGCCCTTCTTCACGCCGCGCTCCTTCATCGCGTTGGCGAGCTTGCAAACCTCGTCCTTCAGCTGCGCGTAGGTGATGGAGGACGTATCCTTCGCTTCGTCGCCCTCGCGGATGAGCGCGACTTGTTCCGCGCGCTTTGGCAGGTGGCGGTCGATGCAGTTGTAGCAGGCGTTGAGCGTGCCGTCGTAATACCAGCGGATGCGCGCGTTGTCGGCGAAATCGACGTCCTTCACCTGCGTATAGGGCTTGATCCAGTCGAGGCGCTCGCCGTGCTCGCGCCAGAAGCCTTCGGAATCCTCGACCGATTGCTTGTACATTTCCTCATATTTCTCATGCGAGATCTTGGCCGTCTTGGCCATGTCGCCGGGAATGGGCAGGTATTCGGGATGCGCGGGGTGAACCTTGTGCTCGGTCATGTCTGTCTCCTCTCGTAAGGGAAATCGGAATCAAAAATCGTCAAAGGGAAAATCGTCGCCTAGGATAGCAATCTTTTGCCCCGCGTCCACCTGCTGACGCGCAAAAAAGCGCAGTTTTGCACGGTTTTTCGCCCCGCCGGGCGCGGCGTGGACGTATTCTTGAAATATTCGTTTAAAATGATGCGATGCAACAAGACCGGCGGTCACGAAAACCGCGCTAGAGCCCGCCCAGCTTGCAGATCGTCTTCCACTCCGCCGCGCGCACGGGGGAGACGGAAAGCCGCGACTGCTTGACGAAGGCCATCTCCTTCAGCGTCTTGTGCTCCTTGATGGCGGCAAGGGTGACGGGGGTTTTCAGCGGCCTGACCGCCGTGACCTCGACCATGCCGAAACGGCCTTTTTTATCGGAGGGATCGGGGTGGTAGAGCTTGCTCACCTTCACGATGCCGACGATCTCCTTGCCCTCGTTCGAATGGTAGAAGAAGCACTCGTCGCCCAGCTTCATGGCCTTCATGTTGTTGCTGGCCTGATAGTTGCGCACGCCGTTCCAGCCGGTTCTCTTGTCCTTCGCCATTTCATCCCACGAATAGGCGGAAGGTTCGGATTTCATGAGCCAATAGGCCATCGGGTCACCTTTTTTAGAATTATCAGGGCTTGATTTAACGGATACATACAATATAACTGGAAGCCATCAATCAATATAAATTTTTTAAAACCCCTTCCACGGGAGCCGCATTCACATGGCCAACGCCCTCGACACGCTGAAAAACCTGCTGACCGAGCTTAACACCAGCGACGATTACCAGGCGACGATCAAGAAATTCGCGCCCGAGGTTCTTTCGCACCTAAGGCCCGCCATCGCGGACGGCAGCGTACGCAAGGTCGCGGGGCTCGTCGCCGGCGAGTACAACAAAACCACGGCGCGCGAGATCGACCAGCTGGCGAAGGAGGTCAATTACTTCGCGCAGCAGGCCGCGAAGAACGACATCGCCTCCTACGGCAACCCGGTCGGCCCGACCGCGCTCGAGGTCGCGCAAAGGCTCATCAGCCGCACGCTGAAAATGACGGAAGAGCAGGAAGTCACCTTCACCCGCGCTTTCGAGGCGGTCTATACCCCCGCCGTCAAAAGATTTTCGGACGCCGCCGGCGGCGGCAAGACGCCCGAAGACATCGTGCATGAAAAGCACAAAGTGCTGGGCAAGATGACGGCGCAGGAAGTGGCGGATATTCTTGCCACCGGCGCGCCCGAGCTTTCAGAGCGCGAAAAGATACAGGCGATCGTCGATCTCGTCAGCCAGAGCGACGAGAAAAAATTGACCACGCTGTTCAACACCGTCGCGTCGAAGGTCGGGGGCTATGACATTCAGGAACTCATCGTCACCGGCGCGGACTTCATGGTCGATGTTTTCGAGGCCGCCGAGCGCGGCGATTTCACCGCCATCTCGGACCCGCTGAACGCGAAAGCCTTCGCGGATTCACTGCGCAAGCTGCTGACGGCGACGGAGGAAGGGCTGCAGGCCGCGGGCTATACCGCGCCGCCGGACCTGCTTCGCATGCTTTCCACGCCCTCGCAGCAATTCACCGCGCTGCGCAACAAGGGCATGGCCAAACAGGCCGAGGCCGATATCCAGCAGGGCATCGGCAAGGACGGGCTGAAGGTGAACAAGCCCCTGCGCATCAAGCCGCGCAAGAAGAACCCGCCCGCGCCGGGCGCGTGAGGATAAAAAACCTTACGGCTTGAAGAATTTTTCGGGGAAGAGTTTTTTCTGCAGGGCGGGGTCGCGCCTGATCATTTCCTGACGGTTGCGCTCCGCCGTTTCGCGCTGCTCGGAAATGACGGGGTGGTCCAGCACCGCCTGCAGCAGCTTGCCGCCGCGTCCGGTGATCTCGTCCACCATCCCGACGACGATGATGTTGGGCGCGGCCTGCGGGCGAATTTCCAAAAGCGTTTCCAGCAAGAACGCCGCGTCCTTGTCGGGGTGCAGGCGGGAGAGCACGCCGAGCGCGATGCCCGTGCTGCGCGCCTTGCCCGCATGGCAATGGATGACGACC
>WGNE01000034.1 GCA_016124645.1 Alphaproteobacteria bacterium | reverse complement strand
GGGTTCGGGCTTTTCGGGTTTGGGCGCGGGTTTGGCGGGCGCGTCGGTTTTTTGCGCCGCCGCGTCATGGGCCGCCTTCACGTCGGGCGCGGTGGAGAGCGCGGGGGCGTTATCCTGATCCGGGGCCTTTTCCGCGGCGCCGGCCGCGGCGGGCTTTTTTGCGGCAGGTTGCTTTGCCTCAGCTTTTTTGTCATCCGCCCTTTTTGCGGGTGATTTTTTGTGGCTGACGGCGTTCTTTATTTTTGCCCCCAGCGACTTGATTTTCTTGAACAGCGGCGCCGCCTTATGCGCGATTTTTTCGCCCAGCTTCACGACGGGCATGGCAGCAAGGCCGGTGGCGACGCCCGCCAGCGTCGCGACGGCGGCGGAGACGGCGGTCTGCACGAAGGGAAGGCTCGAGACCATCTGGCCCGCCGCTTCCAGCATGTGGTGCGCCGCGGGAATGCCGTGCAGCACAAGGCCGCCGCCGACCATGAACATGGCGACGGTGCCCGCGACGGAAATGCCCTTCATCATGTGCGGCACGCCCTTGACCAACGCGCGGCCGATGCCGCGCTGGGCCTTGCGGAACAGGCTGTTGCCTTCCTTTTTCGCCAGCCAGAGGCCGACGTCGTCCAGTTTCACGATGCCGCCGACGAGCCCGTAGATGCCCGCCGTCATGGCGACGCCGATGGCGCCCAGCACAGCGACCTGCGTGAGCAGGGGCGAGGCCGCGACCGCGCCCAGCGTCACGACCACGATTTCGGCGGAAAGGATAAGGTCGGTCTTGATCGCGCTTTTGATCTTTTTCTTTTCCAGCGCCAGCAGGTCGTCCGGCTCGGGCAGTTTTTCGCCCTCGGGGTGTTCGTTGTGCAAAATTTTCTCGACGCCCTCGAAGCACAGGTAGGCGCCGCCCAAGGTGAGCAGCGGCATGATCGCCCAGGGCGCGGCGACGCTCAGCGCCAGCGCGCAGGGGATGAGGATGGCCTTGTTCTTCAGCGAGCCCTTGGCCACGGCATAGACGATCGGCAGCTCGCGCCTGGGGTCGATGCCCTCCAGCGCCTTGGAGTTCACGGCACGATCGTCGCCCGAAATGGCGGCGGTTTTGGTGGCCGCCACCTTCGACATGGTGGCGATATCGTCAAGAAGGGCCAGAAGTCCGGTTGCGGGCATTTTTTCCTCTATTGTGCGCCGTATTCGGCGCTGTTTATTTTCCTGAATGTACAATAAGGTATTTTCATACCTGCGTGAAGGGATAATGACTCTCACGCAGCTTGTCTATACTTAATATATTGAATTGAAAAGATAAAACTTAAACACAGGGCGTCGCGGGCATTCCGGCGGAGATACAATATTCCATAATAAATTGACATAGTATATTTTTAGCCATATCCTCCTGAAACAATGATTCATTTGGCGCGGAGGCGATCATGCTGAAAGAGATTTACGACAAGGGCCGGCAGTTGTCTGAAAAAATGGCCGGATTCGGCGCGTGGCTGGCAAGCAAGACGGGCGGACCGGAGAAAAACGGGAAATTCGCGGGCTTCACGGCGGCGATGGTTTTCGGCGGCTCCCTGCTGCTGACGGGCGCGCTGGGCGCGACGCTGACGCCCGCCTTCGGTCTCGCGCTTCTGGCGACCGGAAAGATGACGCTGATCGGCGGCGGTGCGCTGGGCCTGCTGACTTCCACTTACGTCGGCATGGCCGCTTTCGGCAAGGGCGCGATGGACCGGGGCGAGGAACATTGCGGAATTTTCGCCACGGGGAGGCAGCTGTTCCGCGACGTTCTGAAGCAAATCCGCGCCGACCTCAAAAACGCGAAGGGACAAAAACCGGCGCAGGATTTTCCCGTCCGCGGCGGCGCGCCGGGCGGCACTTCTTCTTTCGATGCGTCGAAAGCGGCATCGGCGGATTTTTCCGGCGCCACGAAGGGGGCCGCGAAGGGCAATGAAAAACCGGCCGTGAAAAAAGCCGCGGTCCCGGAAAGCGCCGCGCGCCGCAAGCCCTGATATTTCCTAGAACCTGAAACCCAGGCTGACGGTGCCGAAGACGTTGCCGCCGGTCTGGGTCGTGTATTCCTTCGTGCGATAGACGATGGCGTAGCTGATGCGCGCCTTGCCGTAGGTGATCGCCAGCCCGGCGTTGACGTCGGCGACGAAGGGCTTTTTCGTCACGCTGTAACTGCTGGCGAATGTATTGCCGTCGAGGAAGATGTTGCGCGCCACCGCGCGGCCCTCCACCCCGCCGAAGAGGTACCAGCTGAATTTGTGCTCCGGCACGAGGAAGGCGCCGGTGCCCGGCATGGAGGGGCGCACGCGCACGGGGTCGTCCTGCAGCATGCCATAGGGGCTCAGGCGCAGCGAGAGCCCGGTATTGGCGTAGGTGTAGATATTGCCGAGCGTGACGCCGAGGTGCGGTTCCGCCCCCGCGTCCAGACCCGCCGGCTTGAAGCCGAAACGGTAGGGGAAGCGGCGCTCCCATGAAAGGATGATGCCCGGCTCGTTCTTCAACTGGTTACCCCAGCCCATCGGCTTTGGAGAGTGGGAGACGTATTTGTGGATGAAGCTCTGCGCCTGCCGCCCGAGCGCGGCGGGGCCGACGACCCCCAGCGTCGCCTCGACCTCGTCCACGTGGTTGCCGGTGATGGTGGAAAGCCCCGCCGAGCCGTAGAGGAAGCCCGCCCAAGGGTGGTCGCCCGGCAGCTGCGCGGTATGGGTGATGTCTTTCGGTGTATAGAGGTTCTGGCCGAGGGAATAATAGATGCCCGTCGTTTTGTTGATGGAAAACGTGGGGATGACGTCCGCCAGCCGGTTGAAGATTTCCGGCGGCGTCGCGCCGACGTCGAACCACGTCACGCGCACGCCGCTGGTGTAGTTGCGGTCCGTCCCCCCGCCGAAGAGGTCGTTCTCGACGTTGAATGTCAGGAAGCTGCGGTCGTCCTTGACCTTGCCCAGCGCCTTGCTGACGTTGGACTGCAGGCTGGGCGGCTCTGACGTCGTTTTCGGGGCCGCGAAAGCGGGCGCGGCGGTCAGGCAGAGCAGCAGGGATATCAGCGCGAAAAACCTCATGCCGCGGATTGTAGCATGAAATGCAGGGAATGAACCCGTTCCGCGCGCTTAATTTTGTACGGGGGCGGGCACGGGCTGCGGCGGGTATCGCGGCGCGGCGGGCGGGGGGTACATCGCCTCCAGCTTCGCGCGCAGGGCGGGGGCGTCCTTTGCGGTCAGGGGCATGAAGCCGCCGCAGTCATCGAAGAGGACGTATTGATGCGCCTTGTCCCACCGGCCCCAGAAAATATAGTCGCGGCCGGGGCGGATGATTTCGCCCTCATCCTTGCAGGCGGCGGTGTCATGCAGCTGCGTGTAGAGCGTCATTTGTTTTTCCACCGGCCCTTTCCAGATGCGCCAGAGGTTCATGTCCACGGCGAAGGCGCGGCTCTGGCCTTTCAGGTACAGCTCTTTTACCGGGGCTGCCATATTCGCGGTCATGGTGACATGGCCGCCGACGACGACCGGCAGCCGCGCGGCTTCTTCCGCCGGGTTCCTCGCGGTATTGCGCGAAAGGCCGAGACAGGCGGCCACCGCCAGCGCGAGGGCAAGGCACAGCAGGGCCAGCGCGCGGGGGTTCACTCCGCCGCCTCGCTATAGGCTTCCAGCGGCGGGCAGGTGCAGACGAGGTTGCGGTCGCCCGCCGCGTGATCGACGCGGCCGACGGGCGGCCAGTACTTGTCCTGCGCGACCCATGCGGCGGGGAAAACGCCTTCGTGCCGCGAATAGGGGCGCTCCCAGCTTTCCTCGGCCAGATCCGCCAGCGTGTGCGGGGCAAGGTGCAGGGGGTTGTTGCCTTCGGGCCATTCGCCTTTTTCCAGCCGCGCGATTTCGGCGCGGATGGTGATCATGGTCTCGACGAAGCGGTCCAGCTCCGCCTTGCTTTCGCTTTCGGTGGGCTCCACCATCAGCGTGCCGGGCACGGGGAAGGACATGGTGGGCGCATGGAAGCCGAAGTCCATCAGCCGTTTCGCGATATCGTCCACGCTGACATGCGCGCTGTCCTTGAAGCCGCGGGTGTCGAGGATGCACTCATGCGCGACGAAGCCGTTCTTGCCGGTATAGAGCGTCTTGTAATGTCCCTCCAGCCGTTTGGCGACATAGTTGGCGTTCAAAATCGCGACCTGCGTCGCTTTCTTCAGCCCTTCCGCGCCCATCAGCGCGATATAGACCCAGGAAATCGGCAGGATGGCGGCGGAGCCCCAGGGCGCCGCCGAAACCGGGCCGACCGCGTCCTCGCCGCCGACGCCGACGACCAGCGGATGGCCGGGCAAGAAGGGGGCGAGATGCTCCGCGACGCCGATGGGGCCCATGCCGGGCCCGCCGCCGCCGTGCGGAATGCAGAAGGTCTTGTGCAGGTTGAGGTGCATGACGTCCGCGCCGAACTTGCCGGGGCAGGAAAGCCCGACCAGCGCGTTGAAATTCGCGCCGTCCATATAGACCTGACCGCCGTTGTCGTGGATGATCTGGCAGATATGGCGGATTTCCTCCTCGAACACGCCGTGGGTCGAGGGATAGGTGACCATCAGCGCGGCGAGCTTGTCCTTGTGCTGTTCCGCCTTGGCGGCGAGGTCGTTGATATCCACGTTGCCCTTCGCGTCGCAGGCGACGATGACGACCTGCATGCCCGCCATGACGGCGGTCGCGGGGTTGGTGCCATGCGCGGAGGAGGGGATGAGGCAGATGTTGCGGTGCGCCTCGCCCCGGCTTTCATGCCATGCGCGGATGACGAGCATGCCTGTGTATTCCCCCTGCGAGCCCGCGTTGGGCTGCAGCGTGACGGCGGCGAAACCCGTGAGCGCGCAAAGCTTGTGCTCGAGGTCGCGCAGCATTTCCTGATAGCCTTCCGCCTGATCGAGCGGGGCGAAGGGGTGCATGTCCGCGAATTCCGGCCATGTCACCGGAATCATCTCCGCCGTCGCGTTCAGCTTCATGGTGCAGGAGCCCAGCGGGATCATCGAGCGGTTGAGCGAGATGTCCTTTTGCTCCAGATGGCGCAGCCAGCGCAGCATCTCCGTCTCCGACCGGTAGAGGTGGAAGGTCGGGTGGGAGAGGAAGCTGGAATGGCGCGCCAGCCCGTCCGGGATGCGCGCGGGGGCGGTATTGTCGAGCGCCTCGACGCTGAAGCCCAGCGCGCTCTGGTTCGAGAAGACCTGCCAGAGGGTGAAGACCTCTTCGCGCGTCGATTTCTCGTCGAGCGAGACGCCCACGCGCCCGTCGCCGAAGTCGCGCAGGTTGATGTTGTGCCGGCGCGCGCGGTCGAGGATGTCCTGCGTGTCGTTGCCCGCATCTATGGTCAGCGTGTCGAAGCCGAATTCGTTCTCGATCTCGAAGCCCAGCTTGACGAGCCCGGTGGCGAGGATGGCGGTGAGGCGGTGGATGCGCGAGGCGATGGTCTTCAGCCCTTCCGGCCCGTGCCAGACGGCGTAGAAGGCGGCCATATTGGCGAGCAGCACCTGCGCGGTGCAGATGTTGCTGGTCGCCTTTTCGCGGCGGATGTGCTGCTCGCGCGTTTGCAGGGCGAGGCGGTAGGCGGGCCTGCCGCGCGCATCGACCGAAACGCCGACGATGCGGCCGGGAAGCGAGCGCTTGAATTCGTCCTTCACCGACATGAAGGCGGCGTGCGGGCCGCCGTAGCCCAGCGGCACGCCGAAGCGCTGCGCGGAGCCGAAGACGATATCCGCGCCCCATTCGCCGGGCGGCTTCAACAGCGTGAGCGCCAGAAGGTCGGTCGCGACCGCGACGGTCATGTCCTTGTCATGCGCTTGCTGCGCGAGGGCGGCGTAATCCGTCACGTCGCCGGTGGTGGAGGGGTATTGCAAAAGGATGGCGAAGCCGTCCTTCTCGATCAGGTCCTCGGGCGCGCCGATGACGACCTCGATGCCCAGCGGTTTCGCGCGGGTCTCGACGACGGCGATGGTCTGCGGGTGGCAGTCGTGGCTGACGAGGAAGGTGTCGCTTTTCGACTTGCCGACGCGGCGCGCCAGCGTCATGGCTTCGGCCGCCGCGGTCGCTTCGTCGAGCAGGGAGGCGTTGGCCATCGGCATGGCGGTCAAATCCATCACCATCTGCTGGAAGACGACGAGGGCTTCGAGCCGTCCCTGGCTGATTTCGGGCTGGTAGGGCGTATAGGCCGTGTACCAGCCGGGGTTTTGCAAAACGTTGCGCAAAATGACGTTGGGGGTCACGGTGTCGTAATAGCCCGTGCCGATGAGCGAGCGGAACAGTTTGTTTTTCTTCGCCATGGCGGCAAGGGTTTGCAGCGCCTCGCGTTCCGTCATCGGCTCGCCCGTGGCGGGCGGCGCCTTTTCGAGGATGGAAGCGGGCAGGGCTTTCGTCACGAGGTCGTCGAGGCTTTGCGCGCCCACGGTGCGCAGCATCGCGCCCACGGCCTCGTCGCCGGGGCCGATGTGGCGGCGGATGAAGTCGTCCGACTGTTCGAGGTCGGCGATGGTCTCATGCGTGGCGTTCATGGGTTTAAAGTCCTGCAATGTAGTCATTGTACGCGCCTTCATCTTTCAGGGAGCCGAGCTCGTCGTCGTTGGCGATCTTGATCTTGTAGAACCATGCCGCGCCCTGCGGGTCGCTGTTGACCAGCGCGGGGTCGTCGGTGAGGGCTTCGTTGATCTCGACGATTTCGCCCGTGACGGGGGAGTAGATCTCGCTCGCCGATTTCACGGATTCGACGACGCCGGCCTGCCCGCCTTTCTCCACGCTGTCGCCCACCTTGGGCAGCTCGACGTAAACCACGTCGCCCAGCGCCTTTTGCGCGTAATCGGTGATGCCGACGGTGCCGATGCCGTCTTCGATCTTCACGTATTCATGGTCGTCGCTGAAAAGAACCTTGGTCATCTGTGTTTCCCTCTGTGGTCTGGATGTTGCTGTCGGTTATTTCTTGTAACTTTGCGGAACGAAGGGCATGGCGGCCACTTCGCAGGGGCGTTTCGTGCCGCGCAGCAGCGCGTGCAGCTTCGTGCCCGCCTTGGCGTGGGCGGCATCGACATAGCCCATCGCGACGGGCGCGTCGAAAGTGGGGCCGAAGCCGCCGCTGGTGATGACGCCGACCTTCGCGCCGTCTTCCGCGAACAGCTCGGTGTTCTCGCGGATGGGCGCGCGGCCTTCGGGCTTGATGCCGACGCGCAGGCGGCTTGTGCCTTCCTTGAATTGTTTCAGGATCTTCTCCGCGCCGGCAAAGCCGCCTTCCTCGCGTCGGCGTTTGGGCACCGTCCATTTCAGCGCGGCCTCGACGGGGGTCGTTTCATCGTCAAGGTCGTGGCCGTAAAGGCAAAGCCCGGCCTCCAACCGCAGGCTGTCGCGCGCGCCAAGGCCGATGGCTTTGACGCCTTCCTGCGCCAGCAGTTCTTTCGCGAAGTCTTCGGCGAAATTTTCCGGCACGGAAATTTCGAACCCGTCCTCGCCCGTGTAGCCGGAGCGGGAGACGAAGCATTCATGGCCTTTATACTCCGCCTTGATCGCGGTCATGAAGACCATGTCGGTCACCGCGGGGAAGAAGACTTTCAAGACATCTTCCGCTTTCGGCCCTTGCAGGGCGAGCAGCGCGCGATCCGCAAGATATTCCAGTTTCGTCTCCCCGCCGATGGCCTTGCGGATATAGGCGAAGTCCTTGTCCTTGCAGGCGGCGTTGACGACGAGGAAAAGCGTGTTCCCGTCCCAGCGCGTGACCATCAAATCGTCGATGATGCCGCCGTCATCGTTCAGCAAAAGCGTGTAGCGCATCTGCCCCGGTTTCAGCCCCGCGATGTCGCCCGGCACGATTTTTTCGAGCGCGCGGGCGGGGTCCGCGTTTTCGGCGCTCAGCACGGCCTGGCCCATGTGCGAGACGTCGAACAGCCCGGCGGCGGTGCGGGTGTGGATGTGTTCTTTCAAAACCCCCATGCCGTCGTATTGCACGGGCATGTCATAGCCCGCGAAGGGCACCATGCGCGCGCCGAGCGAGACGTGCAGCGCCCAGAGAGGAGTTTTATGGAGTTCGGGGTCGTTTTTTTGCGCGGGTTCCAAGGCAGAGTCCTTTTATATAATGGGCCTGCCCCGCTCTGTCTGCTTGACCTGAGAGATTTCACGCCTTGTCGGGCGCTTGCTCCGTCGGTGCGCCGGCGAAGGCGCTTTCCAGAGTGGCTTGGCTCCCCCTTATATAAGGGCGGAACCATGTCATGCGGTCCTTTTGCCTGAGAGTTTACCGGGGTGGTTGCTCCTTCGGCGCCGTCGATATTGGAGGGAATCGCCAGTCTCTCCCGCGTGACATATCGCTTTGCAAGATTGACAGTAATGTCTCTTCCTCTAAAGTCAACTGAGGGAATTGAACGAGGGAAAATAAAATTATGCAAAGCAAAAACACGCTTCCGGTGCCGCCCGCCGTCGCCACAAGCTATGCGCTTGGATTCATTGTACTCTGCCTCGTCGTCTATATCATGAACGTGGCGGCGACGGTCATGGTGCCCCTCGTCATGGCGGTTTTCATCTGGTACCTCATCAACGCTATCGCAAGGGGGCTTGGCTCGCTTTCGCGCTTTGGAATCGCCATTCCGCGCATGGCCTGCTTCGGGTTTGCCATTATGTTCCTGCTGGCGGGCTTGTGGATGATCTTCGAGCTCATCCGCGAAAACGTCGCGCAGGTGGCCGCCGCCGCGCCGCAGTATCAGGCCAATTTCAACCTGATGCTGCCCAAGGTCACGACCTTTTTGGGGCTGGAGCATATTCCGAACCTGTCGGACCTTTTGAAGCAGATCGACCTTGGCAAGACCATCGCCTATGCGGCCGCGCATCTCGCCAATCTCGCGGGCAAGACGGTGGAGGTCTTGTTCCTGACCTTCTTCCTTTTGTACGAGCAGCAGTTCTTCGACCACAAGATCAAGGCCATGGTGCAGGACAAGCCGCTGGAGGGCAAGATCCGCCATATCCTGCAGAACATCGACATCAAGATCCAGCGCTACATCTGGGTGAAGACGCTGGTCAGCACGCTGGCCGCGCTTTCGACCTATGTCATCCTGCGCGTGGTGGGGGAGGATTTCGCGGCCTTCTGGGGCTTGCTGGCCTTCTTTTTGCACTTCATCCCCTATGTCGGCACCTTCGCCGCCATCGCCATCCCCTCGCTCGTCGGGCTGGCGCAGTTCGGGGATCTCGGCACGTTCCTGACCATCGTGGCGGCGCTTTCCGTCGCGCTCATGCTCATCGGCCACCTGCTCGACCCGCGCCTTTTGGGCGAGACGCTGAACCTCAGCCCTATCTTCATCATCACCTCGCTGGCGATGTGGGAGATGATCTGGGGCGTGCCGGGCATGTTCCTCGCCATCCCGAACCTCGCCATCCTCGTCATTACGCTGGGGCAGTTCGAAACCACGCGGCCTATCGCCGTGCTGCTGTCGAAAAACGGCGTCATCGAGCCGGGGCCCAAGCGGCGGGGCGGGAAGAAGGACAAGTAAAAGGACTGCCTTCCCGAAACTTCCAGACACATAAAACCCGCGTCACACCAGCCTTGCGCGAGCATCCTGTCCCGGGTAACGGTTAAAAAATGCGAGACCTGCTTGCCGGGCTCCCGGACCCCCGCGCGGGGGCGGGGGGGCGAGGATTCTTTTCGTGTTCGAAGCCTAGAACTTCGGGTTCTGCGGGCCTTTCAGGTGCGCTTCCATGCGCTCCAGCTGGCCCTTGATGCTGTTGTCGATGACCGTGTCGCCCATGATGATGCGCACGCCGCCGATGAGCGAGACATCGACCTCCAGCTTCATTTCGGGCGTGATGCCGTATTTCTGTTTCAGCATGTCCTTGATCTTATCGACCTGCATTTCCGTGAGCGCGATGGCGGAGACGACGGTCACGTCCTGCACCTTTTCCACCTGCTTGCGGCGATCGACGAAGGCGTTGAACACGTCGCGCAGGAGGCCGAGCTTCTGGTTGTCGATGAGCAGGTTGACGAGGTTCTTCTGCTCCCCGTCCATGTCCAGCTTGTCGAGCACGGGGGCCATGATTTCCTTCAGCTTGTCCGGGCGCAGGCGCGGGTTGTGCAGCAGGGCGTTCTGGTCCTGCGCCTCCAGCGCCTCGGCCAGCAGGCCCAGCTTTTTCTCCCAGTCGGCGGTCGTGCCCTTGCGCGCGGCCAGCTCGAAGGCGGCCTTGGCGTAGGGACGGGCGAGCTTGCGCGCGTCGGCTTTCTTGTAGCGGGGTTCCATGCCTATTCTCCTTTATCCGTATCCTTTGCGCCGTCGTCGAGCACGAAGCGCGTGTAAAACCAGCTGAGCCCCATGAGCGAAAGGCCGAGGCCCATGAAGGCGAAGACGCGATAGAGGCCTTCCAGCTCGCCCGCGTCGTACAAAAAGACCTTGCAAACCGTCAGCATCATGAGCACGAGGGCGGCCACGCGCAGCGGCTTGTGACGGCGCAGCGTGCCGGCCAGCAGCATCAGTGCGCCCATCACCAGCCATGCGGCGGAATAGCTGTAGATCTCGGCGTTGTGCATGTGACGGCCCAGCCGCAAGGACGCGCCGCCGAAGCCCTGGCGCACCTCCAGCGTGACGAGGGTGAAGAGGTAAAGCAGCGTGGCCGCGCCCTTCGCCCCCGGCATGACGGCGATGCGCAACGCGGGCTTTTCCTCCAGCCACAGCCAGACCAGCGGCAACCCGTAGGTGACGAGCAGCGCGTTGAAGATGATGCCGCCGCCCACCGTCTCGTTCGACCACAGCGGGCTGAGCAGCAGGAAGTCGAAATAGAAGGACCGGAACAGCGCCATGGCGAAAAGGGCCGAGGCGCTCCAGAGCAGCGCGCGGCGGCTCCAGAACCTGCCCATCCAGATAACGCCCAGCCCCGCGGCGAAGAACAGGTTGGTGATCACCCCGCGCTCGAAGAAATCCGCCTTGCGGAACAAGATCTCGTCCGGCATGTGGAAGACGTGGCGCGAGAGGTAGTAAAGCAGCAAGGCGCCCAGCGCGACGGCGGAGATTTCGACGGTCTCGACCAGACGGTCGTCGCCGCGGCGGCGCAGGAAAAGGGTGGAGGCGCCCAGCAGCAGCATGGGGATGCCGAGCTGGAAGAGCGGATGCGCGGCCAGCGGCGGGATCATGCTGCGCTCGAAGCTCACCCCGAACAGGCTGTTGATCGCCACCGCCGTCAGCACGACGACCTGCGGCAGCAAGAGCAGCCCGAAAACGCCCAGCAGGATGGCGGCGATGCGGCGCAGGAAGGGGATGGCGATTTTCGCCGCGACCCAGCTCACCGCCAGCAATTCGGCCGCGAAGGCGACGGGCAGGAAGTCGCGGTGCACCTCGATGAGCATGGCGATGGACAGGAAAGCCGTGGTCATGAGCGAGAAAAGCGCAGCCAGCCTGTCGCGCAAATCGGGCTCGCCCTCGTGCCGTCGCAGGGCCGAGGCCGTCAGCAGGGTGAAGCCGAGCGCGAGGGCGAAGGCCAGCGCGCTCCAGAAATGGGGCGCGACGATGAAGCCGGGGGGCGTTTCCGCCGGGGCGCGCAGGTGGAAAAGCTCGTAGATGTCGCCGTGCAGCCGCGCGTAGCCGAGGCCGTAAAAGCCGATGGCGGCGGCTGAAAGCGTGAGCCCGTGCTCCAGCGAGGGATTGCGGCGCAGGAAGAAGAACGCGCCCGCCGCGTACATCAGCCCGAAGCCCGCGATGGTGAGGGCGAGGTGGTGCGGGTTCGCGTCCTCCCAGGAGAAAATCATCAGCACGGTGATGGCCATGGAAGCCCAGGGCGCGTGGCGGTATTGCGCGGGCTTGAACCAGGACAATAGAAGACTGCCCGCGCCCAGCGCGGCGTACATGCCCCAGTCGAGCGCGGTGAAGCCGGCGCGCACGGTCAGCATCGCCATCAGCGCCATGGCCCCGCCCGCGGCGAGATAGCCGGAGATGAGGTTCCAGTCGCGCTCGTCGGCTTCCTCCTCCCGCTCGGCGGGCGCATCGGCGGGGGAAGGCGTTTCGGAGGACAGCAGCGCTGTCGCCGCCAGCGCCAGCAGGAACAGCCCCGGCCACGGCCCGCTTTCATGCACATGCACGGAGAGGATCCAGCCCAGCGTCCAGAAGAAGGAAATCAGCAGCGCGGGCAGGGCCAGCACCCACCAGTTCCGGCTGCGGATGAGGGCGAAAAGCCCCGCGCAAAGCAGGAAGAGATAGCCGAACAGCCCGAAGCTGTCATGGCTGCCGTTGGACAAAAGCGCGGGCGTGGCGAAGCCGCCCAGCATCCCCAGCGCCGCGATCGGCATGCCGTGGCGCAGGGAGAGCAGCACCGCCAGCAAGGTCACTCCCACCATGCCGCCGAAGCCGACGGGGCGGGGCATGCCGTAGAATTTCGTCGCGGCGCAGAAGGTGCCGTAGAGAACGGCGATACCTGCCCCGGTCAGCGCCTGCGCGATGCGCTCTCCGTCCGCCATGTCCGGCCGCCGCGCGCGGATGAAGCCGCCGCCGCCCAGCAGGGCGAGGCCGAAGACGAAGCCCAGCGCGACGCGGATGGTGTCGGTCAGCAGGCCTTTTTCGATGGAATACTTGACGAGGAAAAACCCGGAAAGGGCGAGCGCGATGCCGCCGATCCAGACCGGCAGGCTCTTGCCGAAGCGGAACTCGAAGCTGTCTTCTTGACGCTTGTCGGGGCGCTTCGCGGAGACCTGCGCGGCGGCCATATGGATAGCCGTCTTGGCGCGGCGGGTGTGGGTTTGTTTCGGCGCAGGCTCGTCTTCCCAGACATGGTGTTCCCCGGCGAAGGCTTCGGGGGTTTCGTCTTCCCAGACGGCGTCCGACGGCGGCAGGGGCGCGGCGGGCGGCACGGCTGTTTCCGGCGGCAGGGGCTGCGCGTCCCAAGGGGAGGGCGCGGCGGGCGGCGCGGGGGCGGTTTCGGGGGGGCTTGCGCCCTGCGGCGGCTTTTCAGCCGGTTTTTCGGTCGCTTTTTCCGGCGTGGCTTCGGATTGCTGCTTGCGCTGGTATTCAAGCGCGGTCAGGTGGCGTTCAAGCTTCACGCGCAGGCGGGCGATCTCTTCCTCGTTCCTGCCGATGCGCTGTCGGTTGAATTCCGCGAAAACCCACGGGCCGAAAACGACCACAATCGCGATGATGAATAAGACCATGCGTCACAATCCCTCTATGCCCCCGCGCGCCGCGGCGCGCGTGCCGAAAGACCCGTGAGCGCGCGTTCCCGCGTCAGGGCGTCGGCGGTTTCGGCGCGGAAGGCTTGGCCTTCGGCGGCGCCTTGTTCTGCTCTTCCTTCGCGGCCCGTTCCTTTTCTTCCGCCTTCAGCGCCTTGCGGTCGGGCTTGCCGATCATGGTTTTCGGCAGGCTGTCGCGGTATTCATAGACTTTCGGGCGCTCGTAGGAGGAAAGCTTGTCCTTCAGGAAGGCGGTCATGTCGTCTTCCGACACTTCCTCGCCGGGCTTGAAGACGATATAGGCCTTCACGTTCTCGCCGCGGTATTCGTCGGGCACGCCGGCCACGATGACCTCGGAGACGGCGGGGTGCATCATGATGGCTTCCTCGACCTTGCGCGGGAAGACCTTCAGGCCCGAGGCGTTGATCATGTCCTTGATGCGATCGACGATGAAGATATAGCCGTCCTCGTCCATATAGCCGACGTCGCCGGTGTGGAAGAAACCGTCCTTGTCCATGACCTTGTCGGTCTCGTCCGGGCGGTTCCAGTAGCCCTTCATGACCTGCGGCCCCTTCAGGCAGATCTCGCCTTCCACTTTCAGCGGGCAGGCCTGCTCGGGGATCTCGAGATTGACGATGCGCACTTCCGTCTGGGGCAGCGGCATGCCGATGGAGTTGATCTTCTTCTGGCCTTTGACCGGGTTGGCTGTGGCGATGGGCGAGGTTTCGGACAGGCCGTAGCCTTCCGTCAGCTCGATGCCGGTCAGCGCCTTCCAGCCGTCCATGATCGGCTCGGACAGCGCGGCGCCGCCCGACAGGCAGATCTTGAGCGAGGAAAGATCGTATTTCTTCACGTTCTCGAAGTCCATCAGCGCCTTGTAGAGCGTGGGCACGCCCGCGAACATCGTGGGCTTTTCCTTGTCGATGGTTTCAAGCGTGGTCTTCGCGTCGAACTTCGGCAGCATGACGAGCTCCGCGCCGAGGTTGATGGAAAGGTTCATCTGCACCGTCATGCTGAAGACGTGGAAGAAGGGCAGCACGGCCAGCATCTTGTCCTTCTTGCCGTTGGCCTTGCCGCCGGTGAACCAGAGGTTCGCCTGGTTGAGGTTGGCGGTCAGGTTGCCGTGGCTCAGCATCGCGGCCTTGGGCACGCCGGTGGTGCCGCCGGTGTATTGCAGCACGGCGATGTCGTCCTTGTCGATCTGGACGGGCTTGGGCTTGCCCTTGCTTTTCATCATTTTCGAGAACAGCACGTGCTTTTTGTCCTGTTTCGCCTTCACCGTATCGGCCTTGCCGAAGGGGCGGCGGATGGCGTCGAGCACGCGCAGGCCGATCTTCTTGCCCGTCGGCAGCGCGTCGGCGAGGTCGCAGACGATGACTTTTTTCAGCGTGGTGGAACCGTCCAGCAGCTTGTTCACCTTGGGCAGCACCTGCGGCACGTTGATCGCGACCATAACGTCGCACTGGCTGTCGTTGGTCTGGTGGCGCATTTCATGCTCGGCGTAGAGCGGGGTGAAGTTGACCACGGTGGCCCCCGCCTTCATCGCGCCGTAATAGGCGATGACGTAGAAGGGCGAGTTGGGCAGGCACAGCCCCACGCGGTCGCCCTTGCCGATGCCCTGGTCCTGCAGCCCCTTGGCGAAGCGATCAACCATCTCGCTGACCTCGTTGTAGGTCAGCTTCTTGCCCATGAAGTTCAGGCAGGTCTTGTTGCCGTTCTGCTTCACCGAATCCTCGAACATATCGACCATCGTGCCGACCGGGATATCCATGTCCCAGTGAATATCGACCGGGTAGTTCTTGTCCCAGGGATTTTCGGATTTCGGCTGCGGGGTCGAAGATGTCATTGCGGGGCTCGCTCTCTTTGTTCTTAAAAGGTTGTACGTGACCGAATTGTTTATCTTTTCGGCCCCGGAATCCGCGCGCAGGTTTCCCCTGTGCTGCCGACGCCAGAACCTCACCCACACATCTCCGCCGTAGCCATTTTCTGCTTTAAGAAAAAATGATACGGGAAAAGCTAACAGCTTCGCCCCGCAGTGTAAAGAAAGAGTGTTTTTTTCATAGTCTTATGATGCGCCGCACCATCCGCGCTTGAGCCGCGCGGCGGCAAAAACGCGCAAAAAAAGACGGCCCGTTCGACGGGGCCGTCTTTCGTGTCGCTTGAAAAGCGCAGGCCGCTTACTTGGAAGGCGGCTTGGGCTGCGGCTGCTTGGGCGCGGCCGGTTTTTTCGGCTTGGTCGCGTCCGTTTCCGGCACGGCGGGGGCCAGCAGGTCGAGCAGGCCCGAACCGGTCGAGGGCTTCTTGGCGTTGTCTTCGCGCACTTCCTCGATCTTCTTGCTGGCGGCGTCCACGCCCTTGTTGACGGTGCCTTTCGCGGTTTCGAAAGCGCCCTTGGCTTTCTTGCCGACCCAGCCGGCGGCCTTATCGACCTTTTCGGCGGCGGGCTTGGCCTTTTCGGCCAGCTCGGCGGCCTTCTTCGTCGCCTCGTCGGTCAGCTCGCCGACTTTCTTGGAGGTGTCGTTATAGGTGGACAGCCCCTTTTTGGCGATCTGGATGGCCTTGGTCGTGCGGCGGAAGGTGCGCTCTGCGGCTTCCTTCTTGGCTTTCTTGATGGCTTCGGGGTCTTTCGACTCCTGTTCCTTGTCCTTGGCGTTTTTCGTGAATTTGTCGAGCCAGTCTTTCATTCCCATGGCCTTTCTCTCCGGTGTTTAAGGTGTGTTGCGAATTTAGGGTTTTTGAATTTCGATGGCAAGACTAGACCAGCGCAAATCGAAAGTCAATGGATTATGGGAAGATTTGAGCAGGCTTCCCCGAAAACTAGAAAAGCGCCAGCTGCGCCCTGTTTTCTGCTTTTTCAGGGGCTTCCGCGCGTTTCGGGCGCGCGGCGGGGGTGAGCGCAAGGGGGAAGGCGCGCGATTCGTCGCCCGAAAGCATCGCCCGCAGCGTATCCTGCGCGGTATCGGCCCCCAGCCAGCGCGCGCAGGATTCGGGGGTGGACAGCAAAAGCGGCATCCGGTCATGGATGCGCGCCACGTCATCCGATGCGGCGGTGGTGATAATGGCGAAGCCTTCTTTCACCGTGCCGTCCTGCGCGTTGCGCCATGCGTCCCACAAGCCGGCGAAGGCCAGCGGCGCACCGCTGGCGGCATGGATGTCATAGGGCTGCGACGGTTTTTGCGCGCGGTCCCATTCCATGAAAGCTGCCGCGGGCACGATGCAGCGGCGGCTTTTCAGCGCGTCGCGGAAGGAGGGTTTTTCGGCCAGCGTTTCGGCGCGCGCGTTGATGATTTTCGTGCCGAAGTCCTCCTGCGCCCAATGCGGCGTGAAGCCCCAGAACAGCGGCGCGGCTTCCACGCAACCGCCGCCCGCCGCGCGCAGCACGTTCCACGCCCGCCCGGGCATGGCCGCGGTGCCGTCGAACCCCGTAAAGTCGGCGTCCGGCGCGGTCTGCAGCCCGTAGAGTTCGAGGAAGCCTTGCAGGGCGTTCAACTGTTTGTATCGTCCGCACATGGTGCTATAGTCCGGTCTTCGTTTTGGATGAGAGGATAATAAGATGAGCGGCGAGGCAAAGGCAAAGACAATTCTGACCGGGGTGAAGCCTACGGGCGCGCCGCATATCGGCAACTACGTCGGCGCCATCCGCCCCGCGCTGCGGCTGGCGGGGGAATACGCGCAATCCTATCTTTTCATCGCGGATTACCACGCGCTCAACGCCGTGCGCGACGCCGAGGCGCTGCGCCACGACAGCTACGAGGTCGCGGCCTGCTGGCTCGCCCTCGGGCTCGACCCTTCCAAGACGGTCTTCTACCGCCAGTCGGACATCCCCGAGATTTTCGAGCTCACGACCATTCTCGCCGCCGTCACGCCCAAGGGGTTGATGGACCGCAGCCACGCCTATAAAGCCTCCGTCGATAAAAACCGCGAGGAAGGCCGCGACGACGACGCCGACATCAACATGGGGCTCTACACCTATCCGCTTTTGATGGCGGCGGATATCCTGATCGCGCAGGCGGATATCGTGCCCGTGGGCAAGGACCAGGTGCAGCACATCGAATTCGCGCGCGACATGGCGGGCTATTTCAACAATACCTTCAAGCAAGTGTTGAAATTGCCCGAATACAAGCTGGAAGCGGGGCCGCACGGCGCCATCCTGCCCGGCATCGACGGGCGCAAGATGAGCAAGAGCTACAACAACCACATCCCCCTGTTCATGGAAAGCAAGGCGCGGCGCAAGCTGGTCATGAAGATCGTGACGGATTCGAAAACCCCGGACGAGCCCAAGAACGCGGATGAAAGCGTCATCTTCCAGCTCTATACCCATGTGGCGGACCCGGCGGAGGTGGCCGGGATGCGCGAAGCCTTCGAAAAGGGCGGCATGGGCTACGGCGATGCGAAACAAAAACTCTACGACGCGCTGGAAAAGACCTTCGAGCAGCCGACGCAGATTTACAACGACCTCATGGCCAACCCCGCCCGCATCGACGAGATGCTGGAAGCGGGCGCGCAACAGGCCCGCAAAATCGCCCGCGAAACCCTCTCCATGACGCGCGAGGCGGTGGGACTGAAGAAGCTCGCCTAAGGCTCCCTCTCCCGCGAGAGGGAAAGGGCGGGGGTAGAGGGAACTCCCCGTAAAAGCAATGTTCCGGCGCCTTGCGAACCTCCGGTTCGCCCCTCTCCCTGGCCCTCTCCTGCAGGCGGGAGAGAGGGGATATGCGACAACAGTATTGACATAACCTTATATTTCCCCTAGCTTGGATGCGCCCTGACAGGGATTTAACGAGGACGAGATGAAACACATAGCCCCGAAAACCATGCCGAAAACAGCATTGACGCTGGCCGTTCTGGTCGCCGCGCTGGTTGCCGGCGTGCCCGCTTATGCGCAGAAAGCCGCCTCCGAAAAGGACGCGGCGACCCTCGTCGTCGCCCGTTCGACCCATGCCCAGCATATATGGGCCGATCTCGTTTCCGCCCGCATCCGCGCGGGCCTGCGCGGGCAATCCGAAGAAACCTCCCAAGACTGTGGTGACGGCCGCGCTTGCGGCATTTCCATTAAGCGCTGACATTCCGCCCGATTCCGGTAAATAAACAGGTTTCCGCGCCTTGATTTGCGGGCAATTCTGTATGGACCCGGCGGGCGTTCTCGGGCATTTTGTGCTGTGCCGTATTTAAAGGCTCAAAAGACAGACTGAAAAGACGAAAAAGGTTCAAGATTATGACGACAGACTACGGGAAGACCATCCACCTGCCGAAAACCGATTTCCCGCGCCGCGCCGGGCTCTCGAAGAAAGAGCCGCAGATTCTGGCGCGCTGGGAAAAGATGGACATTTATTCCCGCCAGCGCGAGGCCTCGAAAGGGCGGGAGAAGTTCATCCTGCACTTCGGCCCTCCCTTCGCCAACGGCCATATCCACATCGGCCACCTTTTGTCCAAGACGCTGAAGGATTTCGTCAGCCGCAGCCAGCAGATGTCCGGCCGCGATTCCCTGCTGGTGCCCGGCTGGGACTGCCACGGCTTGCCCATCGAATGGAAGATCGAGGAAAAATACCGCGCCGAGGGCAAGAGCAAGGAAGACGTGGACGTCGTGACCTTCCGCCAGGAATGCCGCGCCTTCGCCCAGGGCTGGGTCGATGTGCAGAACGAGGAGTTCCGCCGCGTGGGCGTGCTGGGCGACTGGAAGAATTACTACAGCACGATGGATAAATCCTCCGAAGCGATCATCGCCTCCGAGATCCACAAGTTCCTGCTCAGCGGCTCTCTCTACCGCGGTTCCATGCCCGTCATGTGGTCGGTGCCCGAGCAGACCGCGCTCGCGGAAGCGGAAGTGGAATACAAGGACGTGACGTCGGATACGGTCTGGGTGAAGTTCCCCGTGAAATCCGGCCCGAAAGAATTGGAAGGCGCGGCCGTCGTCATCTGGACGACGACGCCTTGGACTCTGCCCGGCAACCGCGCCATCGGCTACGGCGAAGACCTCGACTATGTCGGCGTTGAAATTCTTTCCGTTCACGAAGGCAGCTTCGCTCCCGCGGGCGCGAAGGTGCTGGTCTGCAAGGACTTGCTGGAAGCCTTCGTCAAGGACGCCTCGGTGAACGAGGTGAAGGAATTCTGGTCCGGCAAGGGCAGCGCGCTGGAAGGCGCGGTCTGTCACCATCCGCTGCAGGGGCAAGGCTATGATTTCGACGTGCCGCTGCTGGCCGGCGATTTCGTGACGACGGAGGCCGGTACCGGCTTCGTCCACATCGCCCCCGGCCATGGCGAGGACGACTACCGCCTCGGCGCGAAGCACGGCATCGAGGTGCCGCAGACCGTGGGCGGCGACGGCGTTTATTTCGAAAACGTGCCGCTTTTCGCGGGCCTCGCCGTCTATACGGCCGAGGGCAAGAAGGGCCCCGCCAACAAGCTGGTGACGGAAGCGATCAAGGAGGCGGGCGGGCTCGTCGCGCAGGGCAAGATCACCCACAGCTATCCGCATTCGTGGCGGTCCAAGGCGCCGGTCATCTTCCGCAACACGCCGCAGTGGTTCATCTCGATGGAGAAGAACGACCTGCGCAAGAAGGCGCTGGCCGAAATCAAGAAGACCCGCTGGGTGCCCGCGCGCGGGGAGAACCGCATCTCCTCCATGGTCGAGCAGCGCGGCGACTGGTGCGTCAGCCGCCAGCGCACATGGGGCGTGCCCATCGCCATCTTCGTCGATAAGAAGACCGGCGAGCCGCTCAAAGACGAGGCGGTTTTGAAGAACATCATCGACATCTTCATGAAGGAAGGCTCGGATTCATGGTTCGCCCGCCCGGCGCAGGATTTCCTGACCGACAAGTACAAGGCGGATGATTACGAGCAGGTGAAAAACATCATCGACGTCTGGTTCGAATCCGGCTCCACGCAGGGCTTCGTGCTGGAGCAAAGGCCGGACCTTTACCGCCCGGCGGATCTGTACCTCGAAGGCTCCGACCAGCACCGCGGCTGGTTCCAGTCCTCCCTGCTGGTGGGCTGCGGCACGCGCGGCGACGCGCCCTTCAAGGCGGTGCTGACGCATGGCTTCATCCTCGACGAAAAAGGCTACAAGATGTCCAAGTCGGGCGGCAACGCGACCTCGCCCACGCACCTGATGGACAAATACGGCGCGGACATCATGCGCCTCTGGGTCGCGGGCTCGGACTATACCGAGGACATCAAGTTCGGCGAGAACATCCTGCAGGGGCATGTCGATGTCTATCGCCGCATCCGCAACACCTTCTGCTACCTGCTGGGCAGCCTCGAGGGTTTCGGCGAGAAAGACCGCGTGGCCTACGCCGATCTTTCGGGCTTCGACCAGTGGGTGCTGCACCGGTTGCATGAAATCGACGCGACGGTGCGCCAGTGCATTCACGACTTCGATTTCCTGAAGCTCATCACCAGCGTGCATAACTTCTGCGCGCGCGAGCTTTCGGCCTTTTACTTCGACGTCTGCAAGGACACGCTCTATTGCGAGGCGCTGGACAGCGAAAAACGCCGCGCCGTCGTTACGGTGCTGGACCATGTGTTCAACCACCTCGTCCATTGGCTGGCCCCCGTCATCTGCTACACGGCGGAAGAGGCATGGCTGAGCTATAAAGGCCTGAGTTTCGATGACATGGAGGAAAGCATCCATCTTTCCGTCATGCCGGACGCGCCCGCCGAGTGGCAAAGGCCGGACCTTGCCGAGAAGTGGGAAAAGATCGCCGCCGCGCGCAGCGTCGTCACCGGCGCGCTGGAACTGAAGCGCGCGGAAAAGCAGATCGGCGCCTCGCTCGAGGCCGCGCCCGTCGTCCATGTGGCGGATACCGCGCTGGCCGCGGTGCTGAAATCGGTCGATTTCGCGGATGTCTGCATCACTTCGGGCATTGCCGTCGAGGAAGGAACCGCGCCCGACGGAGCCTTCACGCTGCAGGGCGTCGAGGGCGTCGGCGTCAGCTTCGCCAAGGCAGAGGGCGGCAAATGCGCGCGCTGCTGGAAATACACCACCGACGTCGGCAGCGACAAGCAGCACCCCGAGGTCTGCGCGCGCTGCGCGGGCGTGGTGCGCAAGGAGCACAAGTCGGAAGCGGCGTGACACCCTCCTTCGTCATCCCCGCTTTCGCGGGCATGACGAAGAATATTCTCGGCAGGAAGGTTTAATTCAGCCCGAGCCCCGCGGGACGCGGGCGCGGCAGGGGAACGCGGGCGAGCGGCGTCTTGTCGAAAAGCCCGGTGTCGAACTTGTGCGAGAAGATTTTGTAGATTTCCTTCAGCGAGCGCGCCGCGCCGTTGTCTTTATAAAAGATGCTTTTGTTCGACTTCGCCGCGCTCGCGAAAAGCGCGCTTCCCGCCTGTCCCGGCGAGCGGCTCATATGCGCGATGAAGCGCGTGGCGCTGCCCGAGCCCAGGAAATGCGCGAGGTACTGGTCCGTGCGGGTGATCTTGGTGTGCGGCAGCGCGGCTTTCAAGGCCTGCTCGTTGTCTTTCGCGTATTCCGCGCCCATCAGCGCGCAGATGCGCGGGTCGGCGCGCAGCGACAGAGCGTAGCGCTGCACCAGCGGGTCGTCGATCCTGTAAACGTCGTGCCCTTCCTTGTCCTGCGTCACGCGGATTTGCGCGGTGAGGTCGTTCAGCCCGTATTTCGCGCCGTTGGACGACAGCATCATCAGCCACGACTGGTCGGTGAACTGGAACAGCCCGCTGGCGGATGAGGTCGCGGCTTCCGCCGTTTCGTCAAAGCCGCTTTCCGCCCCGGCCAGCTCCATCAGGTAGGCGAAGTCCACGCCCACGATCTTCGCCGCGTGGCGCACGGCGAAGGCCGTGGCGGGGGAGATGGGCCGCTTGTCGGTGCTGTAGGCGGTCGAATCCGCCTGCGCCTGCAGCGCGGCGTCCTGCAAAAGCTGGTCGAAGTTGGCGGCGTCCTTTTGCAAAAGCGGGCCGCTGATATGGGCGAATTCGACCATGGCGGCGTCGGTCAGCGGGCCGCGGTTGCCGTCCGCCGCGCGCACGCCGAGGTCGAAGCCCAGCGTCATCAAATAGGTCTGGCGGCGCGCGGTCACGGCATCGGGCTTGAAGGTGATGCCGCGGTAGGCGATGGCGGGGGGCAGGTTCGCTTCGTTCTTGATGTATTCGGCGCCCATCAGCGCGGAGATGCGCGGGTTGTGGCGCATGTCCGCGATCTGGCGCAGCATGGCCGCATCCTTCACGTAGGCGAGGGTGCTGCCGTCCGCCGCCGGCGCGGCCGTGATCTTGTCCGCGAAATAGCCGAGCCCGTGGGCGGGGCCGTAGGTCTTGACGAGGTAGAGCCAGGTGGGGACGTTGAACTTGAACACATCCGTCCGGTAAAGACCCGCCGGGTCCGCGCCCGCAAGGTTACCGGCGGTCTGCGAAAGGCGGTTCATGAAGGCGTCGTGGTCCACGCCGACCTGCGAACTTGCGAAGCGCAGCGTTTCGGCGACGGAAAGGGGGATGCGGTATTTCTTCACGTCAGGTCCGGCGGCGTGGCGGATGTCGCGGATTTCCTTCTGCTCGGGTTTGGTCAGCCAGCTGGTCATCTTTTCCGCATGGGTCAGCATCTTGAATTCATGCACGGCCTGCCGGCTGTTGCGGAAGAAGATGTTGCGCTCCTTTTCGTCGTCCGTGCTGAAGATGGAGGTAAAGGCGGAAATGGCGACGGGCTTTAGCACGTATGTATGCGCGGGCGTCTGCGGCGGCGTCATGAGCTCGACCTGCGAAGTATCGGCCTCGGCCGCTTCCGCGTTGCGCAGGGAGGTGACGCCCGCCGTCAGCATGCCGGATGTGGCCAGCACGAGGCCCAGCGCCGTCGTGTTGAATGCTTTTCGCAGTCTGGTTCCGAACAGGCTCATCTTGGCGCGCTTTTTTGGGTTGCGACCGGCGCGGGCGGCGCCGGTCGGGTCAATAATATCCATAATATACCAGCCTTCTTCTGATAAATCAATAAAATTCTTATAAATAAGGGACTTACAAAGGAATTTGCGGTGAAAGAATATTGCGGGAAAATCGGGGCGGATATCATTTTAAAACAAGCGTTTCCAATCGTTGCGGGCCTGCGGGAAAGGGCTTGGCCTTGCGGTCACAAGCCCTATATTGGTGTTACCGAATGCACAAAAGTGCGAAACCGAACTTTAAGGAACGAAAATGAGCGTACACGAGCTGGCCACCCCCAAGGCCGCGAATATCGACAGCCTGAAGGACATGATTCCCGATTTCGCGAAGGACATCCGCCTCAACCTCTCCAGCGTGCTGAAGCAAGACCCGAACGCGGGGCTGAGCCTCGAGCAGGTCCATGGCACCGCGCTGGCCGCGGCCTATGCCACGCGCAACCGCGCCATCATCGACGCGGTGACGGGGGAGGTCGCGCAAACGCTGACGCCCGAGGAGGCGAACGCCGCCAAAGCCGCCGCGACCATCATGGCGATGAACAACATCTATTACCGCTCCACCTACATGACGCAGGACGAGGAAATCGGCAAGATGCCCGCGGGGCTGCGCATGAACGTCATCGGCAACCCCGGCATCGACAAGGCGACTTTCGAGCTGTACTCGCTCGCGGTCTCGGCCATCAACGGCTGTTCGGCCTGCATCGTTTCGCATTCCAACGCCGTGCAGCACGGCGGGCTGCCCAAGGCGGCGGTGCAGCAGGCCTTCAAGATCGCGGCGGTGCTGAATGCGGCAGCGCAGGCGCTGGAGATATAATTTTTTAAAGGAGAGACACAATGTCGAAAAAAGAGAAAAACGTGGTGGGTGCGCTCTCGAAGCTTCTGGCGGACAGCTACATCCTGCACCTGAAAACCCAGAACTATCACTGGAACGTGACCGGGCCCTCGTTCAACTCGCTGCACACGCTGTTCCAGCTGCAATATGAAGACCTCGCCCTCGCCAACGACCTGATCGCCGAGCGCATCCGCGCGCTGGGCGAAAAAGCGCCCGGCAGCTACGCCGCCTTCGTCAAGGTGGCGGCGGTGAAAGAGGAAAACGGCGACCCCAACGCCGCGCAGATGCTCAAAAACCTCGTCAAGGACCAGGAAGCGCTGGTCAAGTCGGCCGAGGCCGTCTTGCAGGCGGCGGAGGAAATCGGCGACGAGCCGACCGTCGATCTCGCCATCCAGCGCCAGCAGGTCCACCAGAAAAACCACTGGATGCTGAAGGCGCATCTGGAATAAGCATCATTGCTTTGAGAAAAAGCCCCGCCGTGTGCGGGGCTTTTTTTGTGCGCGGCGTGTCACCATCAAGCGCGTCACCCCGGACTTGATCCGGGGTCTAAAAGCCCGTCGGGGCGTCATGTGATTTATATGCGCAGCGGACGCCGCCCCGGATCAAGTCCGGGGTGGCGGTTCTTGTTATGAGCGCGTAAGAGGGGTTTCCACAGGTCTTTCTTCGAGAGACTGTTCTGTGAAAAACAAAATCATATCGCGAACACTATGAACCTTGCCGTATTGGGGGTTGCTTTCGGTGTCTTCAAGCGGACGGCCTATTCTCTCGGAAATTTCTATCGCAAGCTCCTCGATATCCTCCGGGTCGATTTTATCAAAGCGGTCGTCCAGATGAGGGGGATAGCCGAAATAATCCAGAAATTCTTCGTATATGGCGCGTATTATCCACGTATCGACTTCCCGGCAGTTCAATTGCCGGACAAACGTGCATATGGTTTCTTCCTGCCTTTCTGCGGCCAGCTTTTGCGATCGTTTATGTGCTTCGAGACTGGAAAGCATCACGGCGGAGAAGAACGAGGCAGAGACAAAGCATGAGAGAAGCAGGGGCGAACCCTCGGCTTTCATCCATGCCCCGGGTATTGCGGATACAAGGATGATAAACAGGACGGTTGCAGGCCAGCCAAGCTTTTCCACCGCCGCTGTCTTTGGCATTAAACGGGAAGGCGGGGGCATGTTCTTTTTCATGCCGGGGCTCGTCTCTGTTGCTTAAAACCAAGTCGTATAAACATTCATCGCGGGCAGCAGCTTCGGCTTCACCGCCGGGTCGCGGCCGGCGAGCCAGAGGTGGCTGTCGATTTCCTGCGGTTTCGCGCCGCTGGCCTTGGCCAGCGCGTCGCAGGCGGTGATGGTGGCGGCGCGAATGTCGCGCACGGTGGCGTCGCTTTCGTCAAAGCCCTCGCGCGCCGTCAGCTTCTCGCGCAGCGCGGGGGAGAGTTTCAGCACGCCCAGCCCTTCCAGCACCTGCGGCAGCACGTAATCCGCCGCCACGGGCGCGTCGGTCGTCACGCTCACGCCGCGCGTGTCGGCATGGGCGGCGGTCATCAGCACGGCGAGGATGGCCTTTTTGCGGAACTCGTCCGCGGCGAAGCTTTGCGGGAAGAGGTCCGCCATCTCGTTCACGAAGGTGAAGTCAAAATTATAGGCCTGCGCGTCTTCCTGCCACGCTTCCTTCACAAGCGTATCCAGCTTGGCATAGGTTTCCGGCGCGCAGAATTCGGCGAACATCTCGAGGCGCTCGTCTTTGGAGGGCACGCCTTCCAGATAAGGCTCGATTGCGGCGCGCATCTGCGCGGGGTCGGCGATGTCGATGCCGGGCAGCACGCGGGCGGCGCGCAGCTCGTCCATCTTCTTCAGCATCGCCGCCGCGCCCGAGCCGTTCACGTTCCACTTTTGCGGCACGCCGGTTTCGTCGGGGTAGATGAAGCCGCCCTGCTGGGCGCAGATCATCGCCATCTCGAACAGCACGCGTGTCATGTCGAGGGGGTCGGCCTTGGCCGTGTTGCTGATGTAGTCGTTCCACGCGGGCGCCTTGGCGGCCTGCTTGAAGGTCGCGGCCAGCGCGGTGATCTTGCCGTAATCGAGCGAGACGTCGGGCGAAGCGTCGCAGATATCGCGGCAGTTCTGCATGAAGGCGGCAAGGTCGGTCATGGCGGGCCTTTCGAAAGCGGTTTTATGAATATAAGGCCTTGTATATTGCGCATAATCCCCTGTCAAGCCCGCCCGTGGCCGCCGTGCCGTTTTCCCCCTGTTTTTCCCTGAAAAAAAGTCCATATAATGCTGTCGGTTGGGAGGATTGAGAGGAAAAATGCACAAAATTAGACATAAAAACAAACGCGGCGAAACGAAGACAGACTGGCTGGACAGCCGTCACAGCTTTTCCTTCGCCGATTACCGCGACCCCGCGCATATGGGCTTCGGCCCGCTGCGGGTCATCAACGAGGATTTCGTCGCGCCGGACGCCGGTTTCGGCATGCACGGCCACGCGAATATGGAGATCATCACCTATATCCTCTCCGGCCGGTTGCAGCACAAGGACAGCCTTGGCAACGGCTCGGTCATCGAGCCGGGCGACGTGCAGCTGATGAGCGCGGGCAGCGGCATCCGCCACAGCGAGTTCAACCCCTCGCCGGATGAAACCGTGCATCTTTTGCAGATATGGATCATGCCCGACCGCGACGGCACGCCGCCCGGCTACCAGCAGACCCGCTTCGCGCCGGAAGAGCTGCAAAACCGCCTGCGCCTCGTGGCTTCGCCTGACGCGGCGGAAGGATCGCTGAAGATATTGCAGGACGCGCGCGTCTATGTCTCCCGGATGGACGCGGGGGCGGCGCTTTCCCTGCCCATGACGGCGGACCGCAAGTACTGGGTGCAGGTCGCGCGCGGGGGCATTTCGTCTTCGGGCGAAAACCTGTCGGCGGGTGACGCTATCGGGTTTGAGAACGTGGCGGAGGGTGCTAGGCTGAAAGCCGCGCAGGCGGCGGAAATCGTGGTCTTCGACCTGCCGCAATAATCTTCGTTATTTTCCAGCATCAGAAAGAGGCATGTCATGGCTCCCGTAAAAATTCTCGCCTTCGCCGGCAGCGCGCGCAAGGATTCGCTCAACAAGAAACTCATCCGCATCGCGGCGGAAGGCGCGCGCGCCGCGGGGGCGGAAGTGACGCTCCTCGACATGCGCGAATACGAGCTGCCGATGTATGACGGCGATTGCGAGGCCGAGCTGGGACTGCCCGACAAGGCGAAGGAGCTGAAAAAGATTTTCGAGGCGCATGACGGCCTTCTCATCGCATCGCCCGAACACAACAGCAGCTATTCGGCCATGCTGAAAAACCTCGTCGATTGGGTCTCGCGCAGCGCGGGCGAGGGGGACAAGCCGCTTTCCGCCTTTAGCGGAAAATACGCCGCCCTCCTTTCGACCTCGCCCGGCGCGCTGGGCGGGTTGCGCGGGCTGTTCCAGCTGCGCGAGCTGCTGGCCAACCTCGGCGTCACCGTGCTGCCGCAGCTGCAGGCCGTGGGGCAGGGCGGCACCGCCTTCAATGATGACGGCGGGCTGAAGGACGAGGCGACGGCGAAAAAAGTGGCGGCGCAGGCGGCCGCGCTGGCGGGCTTGCTCGAAAAGATCGCCGCCTGATGGCCGGTCCGGGCGCGAAAGCCCCGCATATCTCCCTGCTGGAAGGCGACGTCGGCGCGCATCTGCGGCGCATGGCCCTGCCCCTGACATGGGGGCTGATGGCGATGACGCTGTTCCGGCTGGCGGATACCTATTTCATCTCGCGGCTCGGCACGCGCTATCTGGCAGCCATCGGCTTTTGCATTCCGGTCATCATGCTTTTCATGGGCATCATCTTCGGCCTGTCGGTCGGCACTTCCTCCGTCCTCTCGCGCATCTACGGAGAGGGGGAGATGGAGAAGATGCGCCGCACGGCGACCGACGCGCTTTCGCTGGCGGTGCTGGCGATCGGCGTTTCCTGCGTCGCGGGATTTCTGGGCCACAGCTGGATCTTCCGCCAGATGGGGGCGACGCCGGACCTGATGCCGCTGATCCACAAGTACATGTCCATCTGGTACGTCGGCCTGCCGTTTCTGGGCATGATGATCGTGGGCAACGCCTGCATCCGCGCGACGGGGGACACGGCTTTCGTCTCGCGCATGATGAGCCTGCTGGCGCTCATCAACATCGTGCTCGACCCTTTCTTCATCTTCGGCTGGGGGCCTTTCCCGGAGCTGAAGATGGCGGGGGCGGCGGTCACGCATGTGGTGGCGAATTACATCACCTCCATGATCCTGCTTTACGAGCTGATTTTCCGTCGCGGCATCCTCGCGCCGAAAATTTTTCACCGCGGCATATTCGATTCATGGAAACGCATCCTGCATATCGCGGGCCCTTCTGTGCTGAGCAACCAGATCGCGCCGATTTCCGCCGTCATCATCACCTGGCTGGCCGCCGGCTTCGGCAAGGAAGCGGTGGCGGCGCTGGGCGTGGCCAGCAGGGTGGAGGTGCTTTCGGTCATGGCCTTCTACGCGACGGGGGCTTCCGTCTCCATCTTCACCGGGCAGAATTTCGGCGCGGGCAACTACGGCCGCATCCGCGAGGCGATGGAGACGGGGGCGCGTTACGCCATTCTCTGGGGCCTGTTCGTGGCCGTCGTCCTTTGGGCCTTCGCCGAGCGCATTCCGCTGGTCTTCGACAAGAACCCGCTGGTGGCGGCCTATACCGCGCAATATCTTTACTGGGTGCCGGTCAGCTACGGCGCGATGGGCACGATGGTGATCTGCAACGCGGCCCTCAACGCCATGGGCCGCCCGCTGCCCGCGACGACGCTGATCCTGCTCAAGGCAGTGGTCATCTATTTGCCGCTGGCCTTCATCGGGCAGGCGTACATGGGTTTCACCGGCATTCTGGCCGCGCTGGTCGCGACCAACATGGCCGTGGGGCTGATATCCTACGTCGTCAACCGCAGCCTCGTGCCGTCCTAGGGCTTCAGGCCGTTTCGCGGCTTTTGAAATCAGGCCGCCTTCGCGGCGCGGATCTTGTTGCGGTGGCTGACGAGGAAGGCGAAGTTCATGATCTTGTACGCCAGCTTCGCCGCGAGGAAGTCGCAGGAATGCAGGTTGGGCTTGGGCGCCAGCTCGTTCACGTCCGCGCCGACGATATGGCCGACCTTCGAAACCTCGCGGATGATCGCCATGGCGTCGTCCCAGAACAAGCCGCCGGGTTCGGGCGTGCCGGTCGCGGGCATCAGGCTCGCGTCCAGCCCGTCGATATCGAAGGTGAGATAGACGGGCTTGCCGCGGAAGTGGCCCGCGATTTCCTTCAGGTTCCACTTCGCCTTTTCGCGCGCCCAGTAGATTTTCACGCGCTTCGCGTTGGCCTCGAGGAAGGGGATTTCCTCCTGCGAGATGTTGCGGATGCCGAAGGAATAAAGCTTGATGTTCTTGAAGTCCAGCACGCGGCGCAACGCGGCGGCGTGGGAGTAATGCTCCCCGTCGTAGCCGTCGCGCAAATCGGCATGCGCGTCGAAATGCAGGATGGTGAGGTCCTTGTAGCGGCGCGCATAGGGGCGGATGGCGCCGGCGGTGATGGAATGCTCCCCGCCGAAGACCATGGGGAACTTGCCCATCTTCAGCGCTTCTTCCACCTGCGCCTCGAGCTGGTCGAGCGCTTTGGGAACGGATTTGGCGATCTTCACCTGCTTGGCGGTGGCCACGCCGTATTCGCGGAAGGGCTCGCACCAGAATTCGTCGTCGAACAGCTCAACTTGGTGCGAGGCGTCGATCATCGCCTGCGGCCCTGCGGCCGTGCCGCCGCCGTAGGAGACCGAGGCCTCCAGCCCGAAGGGGATGATGACGGCCTGCGCGTCTTTCGGCGCGACGGCGTCCTTTTTCGAGAGGCCGAGGAAGCCTTTGGAAGCGGGCATGAACTGCATGGTGAATCTCCTGAATCGTCTTTGCTACGGGGCGCAGTATAGGGCACTAATGCTATGAATAATATATCTTTTTTATCGTTCGTTTGACGGTTTTACGCCCGGCGTATATAGTATTCGCATTATACATAATATAAAAATACAGGGTGTCAAGATGATGTTTACAAACAAAAAAGTCAAAACCGGGGTTGCGGGCCTCATGCTCGCCTTCGCCGCCGTCGCCATGACGGGCTGCGAGAATTCCGCGGATGTGCAGCGCAAGCCCACGGTCGTCGGCGAGATGGTCGAGAACTCCCTTGCCGTCTGCCAGCTTTCATCCTCCGATACCCAGTCCGCCTACAGAAGCCGCCTCACGCAGGTGTTGATGGACGTGCGCACGAAAAAGCTTGATGAGCTGAACGCGAAACATGTCACAATCTGCCTCGACAGCCGCCTCGCCTCCCAGAAAAGCGGCTTTTTCGACGACCAGATTCTGGGCGTGCTCTACAACGCCGACCCGCAGCACCCCGTGCTGTCCCTGTTCGACAATTTCAACAAGGGCAGATTCCTGCATACCAATACCAAGGATTACGGCAGCGAAGTCGTTTCCGAACTGGCAGACCAATACAAGGACGGCGATGTTTCCCCCGCCGACCAGTTCAAATACGCTGCGGACTATGTGTATTCCTGCGGCACCAACTGCACCTCTGACGACGTCGAGATCCGCTCCCCCGGCGATTTCGACAAGGGCAGCATCGCGAAAAATCCGCAGCTGAAAACGCCGCCGCTCAAATCCGCCGCGTCATCGGCGCATAACTTCGGCAAGAACTGGTAATAGCCGGCATTATCCTCTTTTTTGCGCCAGCCAGACGGTGCGTCCGCCGCAATCGGCATCGTCGGCCTTGTGCGTGACGACGTCGAAGCCGTGCGCGTTTAGCAATTCACGGTATTCATCCGTCGCAAGGCTGGCGTGGTGGAAATCCCGGCCGTCCATCGTGCCATAGACCTCGCCAGCCTCGGTGCCGGTATTGAAGGCGAGGGGGGCGCCCGGCGCGGCGTGGCGCGCGAAGACGGCGAACATCCCGCGCTGCGCTTCCTGCGTTAAATGGAAGAAGCTGTCCCATGCCAGCACGGCGCCGAATTTCCGTCCGAGCTCCAGCCCGCGCATGTCGCCGACCCGCCATTCATGGGCGGGAAAGCGGGCGCGGCAATATTCGACCATGCGCGGCGCGGCGTCCACGCCCGTCACCTTCACGCCGTTTTCGATGAAGAAGCGCGCGATGGGCTCGCCCGTGCCGCAGCCGAGGTCGAACAACGTGCCCTCGTCCTTCGGCATCCGCGCAAGAATGTTCGAGAGGTATTCCCTCTCGAACAATGTCTTGTCGCGGTTTCGGTCGAACCAGTCGGCGATGGCCTCGTAGTTTTCGGCCACCTCCGTATCCTGCTTTCCCATTACTTGAAGAGTTTCGCCCAGTTCTTGCGGCTGCGCTTTTTCCAGTGGCCGCGGTGGTAGGCGTCGGAGGCCAGCAGGGGAATGACGCTGCCCGCCTCGGCGAAGACCATCTGTTCCATGGCCACGTCCACCTTGCCCCAGCTGCAGGCTTCCTTCAGCGTGGAGGAGGAGCAGGCGCCGTCGCGCACGTCGGCGACGGTGATCTGGATGGCGTATTTGTGCATCTCGACGTCCTTGTGGCCCAGAATTTCGGCGCAGACGACGGTGTCCTGCGTGAAGTTCTTGGGCACGCCGCCGCCGACCATCAAAAGGCCCGTGGTGCCAGCCGCAATCTTGATGTCGGTCAGTTCGCGGAAGTCGGCGACGCTGTCGATGCTCATGTGCTTCTTGGGGTTCTTCACCTGGTGCAGCACGAGGCCGAAACCGGCCGAGCTGTCGGTGAAGGCCGGGCAGAAGATCGGCACGCCATGCTCATAGGCGGTCTGGACCAGCGAGTTTTTCTTCTTCGCGTGCTTGGTCAGGTACTTGCCCATCTCGTGGATGAACTCGCGCGAGGAATAGGGGCGCGGCTCCAGCGTTTCGGCGATCTTGAAGATCGTGTGGTCCACGGCCTGCAGGTCTTCTTCGTCGATATAGGTGTCGTAGATGCGGTCGATGTAAAGGTCGCGCAGCTCGCGGTCGTCCACCTGGCTGTCGGCCTGGTAGTGCTTGAAGCCCAGCGCCTCGAAGAAGTCCATATCGACGATGGAAGCGCCGGTGGCGACGACGACATCGACCATGTTGTGCTTGATGAGGTCGGTGTAAAGGTCCATGCAGCCGCCGGCCGAGGTCGAGCCCGCGAGGGTCAGGATGCTGGTGGCCGACTTGTCCTTCAGCATGGTGTTGAAGATTTCAGCCGCGCGGGAAAGGTCGCGCGAGGTGAAGGACATCTTGCCCATCGACTTGATGATCGGGCGCGCGTCGAAGGAGGTGATGTCGATATGCTCGACCGTATTGGCGAGCAGGTCGGCTTTGCGGTTGCTTTTGGCGTGCGGCTTGGCTTTGACCGCTTTCAGGTTTTTCATGATAGTGCCTCTTCGGTTTAAAATAGCCCTGTGGCTGCCCTTCCTTGGGGTCAGGCCACGCAGAGCTCTTTTGGATCCGTCGTTTCCAAAGCGTCATCGTAGAGCGTCACCAGCGGCGGGGTCTTCACGCTCACCACCTCATGGGCGGAAAAGCCGTTGAAGTCCGTGCGCATCGTGTTGCCGTATGCGCCCAGCTGGCCGATCTCGATGTAGTCCCCCTCCCTGACGTCTTCCGGCAGGAAGAAGGGTCCGGGCATGTAGTCGATGCTGTCGCAGGTGGGGCCGTAGAAACGGAAACCCTTCAGCGCGGCATCTGTGCCCCCCGGCGTCGGACGGATGAGACGAACCGGGTAACGGAAACCCATGTGGCCCGCGTCGAACAGGCTGCCATAGGTTCCATCGTTGATGTAAAGGACGTCGTCCTTGCGAAGCTCCACCTGCACGACGACCGAGGCGCTTTCGGCGACCAGCGCGCGGCCGGGCTCGCACCAGAAATCATAGCGCTCGGGGTGGGGCAGGGCGTCCAGCCCTGCGTCGATGGCGGTTTTATAATCTGCAAGCGCGGGCGGCGCCATGTCGGGATAGACCGAGGGAAAGCCTCCTCCGATGTCGATGACGTCCACCTTCGTGCGCGGCATGGCGCGCAGGATGGTGCCGACGATGGCCAGCGCGGCGACATAGGCCTGCGGGTCCATGGTCTGCGAGCCGACGTGAAAGCAGATGCCGATGCGCGCCGCCAGCTTGCGCGCCGCCTTCAGGATGGCGACGGCCTTTTCCGGCGGGCAGCCGAACTTGCCCGAAAGCGGCAGTTCGGACGCCGTGTTCGGCACGGCGAGGCGCAGCATGAGGCCGAGGTCCTTGCTCTTGCCCGTGCAGGCGACGATCTTCTCCAGCTCTTCCATGCTGTCGAAGGAAAAGTCGCGGATGCCGAAGTCGAAATAGGCCTGCTCGATGGCGTGGCGGCTTTTGACCGGGTGCATGAAGGCGATATGCGCGCCGGGGCACAGGCTGTGGACCAGCTGGATTTCCGGCACGGAGGCGGCGTCGAAATGGGTGATGCCCGCGGCATGCAGCCCGGACAGCACGTAGGGCGCCGGGTTCGCCTTGACGGCGTAGAGCACTTTTCCGGGGAAATTCGTCAAAAACCAGCGTGCCGCGCTTTCCAGCGCCGCGGGGCGGAAACAGGTTACAGGTATGTCGGGGCGGAGTTGTCGCACCACCTCGTCAGGGCCGTCATAATCATCCATCTCATGATATCCCCATACGCTTGTTCTTGCTCAAGGCGCACCCCCCGAATCGAAATTCGTCGGCGCCTCTAATTCTAGGTTATAAGTCGATTTGAATTTTTGTAAAGGGCTTCCCTGAAAAACCCTTTGGCGGCGCGGCTTTGCGCGGCGTTCGTTGTGCGGTGCAGCGTGAGGGTTTTTCAGCCCGGACCGGGCGTCTGGAGGGGATTTCCGGCGCCCGACATCGCGGGGCGGTCCGGCGCGGCGAAGGATTTGAGCGCGGGCTCCTTCTTCACGATGTCCACGCCGAACTTGGCGTTCATGGCTTCGTAGTCGAGCTTTTGCACGGCCACGATATAGCTTTCCTGCAGCTTGGTCATGCGCGCGCAGTCGAGGGCGTCGTTCTCCGGGTGGGCGCGCCGGTCTTTCAGCAAAACGTCCTGCAGGTCGCCATAGGCCCTGGTCAGGGTTTCGGGCGTCACCTTGCCGCCCTGAAGGAAGGCTTGCTGCACCAGCGCCTGCACGGCGTTGAACTTGCCCAGCTCGGTCACAATATGCTTTTCCTCCGGGCTCAGCGGCCGGATGATGACGCCCGCCGCCGCTTCCGCCTTGGCCTTGGCTGTCAACTTCTGCGCGGTGCGCTGCATGTAGGCGGTCAGCTCGATGGCGCGGCCGGCGTCTTCGTCGGTCTGGCCCCGCATGACGATTCTCAGCCTCTCGCCCGCATCGAAAGCCCGTGGGCGTCGGTCAGCTTGTAATAAAGGTTCTTGGCCGCGCCGTCGTCCAGCTTGCGGAACTTGGCCAGCCCCATGTCGGCGATCTTCGCTTTGAGCGCGCGCAATACGGGCGGGGAATAGTGCGTGGCATCCCCGGGCTGGGAAGACCGCCAGGCGATGACCTTGTCGATGATGGCGGGGTCCGCTCCCTCGCGGATGAGGTCGCCCAGCGCGCCCGCGTCGGCCAGCGCCTCCTTGCGCCCGATCACGGCCATGTCGGAGAGCAGGTCAGGCCTTGCCAGCAGCTTGCGGAAATCCGCCGGCGTTTTCATGCTAATGCTCTTTTGCCTCTCGGCCATGCCCTTGGACATCACGTAGCGGTCGTCCATGCAGTGCCAGAACTCGTGCCGGTTGACGAAGGTGACGGTCGTGTCGGTCGTGAGGCCGTCGATATGGTAGGGCAGCAGGTAGTCGGAGGAGGGCACGATGGCGCAGGCGGTCATGTCCGGCTCGTCGGGGTCGATGAGGGCGTGCGGTTCCTGCGTGTAGTCGGCGGCGTTGCTGTAGGGCAGCGCGGTCATGTTGAACATGCCGTCCACGGCTTCCTCGACCGTGTTCTTGCCGGGCGTCACGTGCTGGGCTTTCAGCATGGCCGAGATCGTCTGGCCGGTCGTCATGCCGAAGGCGAGGCCGACGTCGAACTGCGCGGGGTCCAGCGGCGCCGCGCGTTTCAGGGCGTTGGCGTTGTGGCGGGCCATATAGGCGCTCATGCGGGTTTGCAGCTGCGCAAGCTCTTTGGAATACTCGGTTTTCGCCAGCGGCGCGTACTGCGCGTAATGCGTACGCGCGTCCGCCAGCAGTATTTTGCGGATGGCGTCCTCGCGCTGCTCGGGGGTGAGCACGGTGTCCGGCGCGGGGGTGAGAACCTGCACCGGGATCTGTATCTCGTTCTGCGCCTGCTCCGTCCTCGCGGGCGTCTGGGCCGAAACCTGCGGCGCGCCCGCCAAGGCGCCCAGCGCCGTCATGCTCACGGTCAGCGCCGTGGTCAGCCGCAGCCGCCGCCAGACCGCCGTCAGGCTTTTCTGGCCGCGCAGGCCTTTTTTATGCCGGAAATCTTCCATACCGCCCCGGATAGAGAGAAACACGCCTTCCCGCATATTATACTATACATAACTAAAAAATCGTGTATTATGTGGCCGCGTTCAAAAAGTCATTGAAAAATGATTATTTTTCAATAGGGTGCGGGAAAAGGCGGCAAAAAGCCCGCCCAAAACAACACATTATATATAAAGAGGCGGATACAGACATGACGGCGAACCTTCGGAACATTGCAATCATTGCCCACGTCGATCACGGCAAAACCACGCTGGTGGACGTGCTGCTGCGCCAGTCCGGCCTGTTCCGCGACAACCAGCAGGTGGCCGAGCGCGTGATGGACAGCAACGACCTCGAGCGCGAGCGCGGCATCACGATTCTGGCCAAGGTGACCTCCGTTCCCTGGGAGAACGAGAAGGGCGAATACCGCATCAACATCGTCGATACCCCCGGCCACGCCGATTTCGGCGGCGAGGTGGAGCGCATCCTCTCCATGGTCGATGGCGTGGTCATCCTCGTCGATGCGGCGGAAGGCGCGCTGCCCCAGACCAAGTTCGTTTCCGGTAAGGCGCTGAAGCTGGGCCTGAAGCCCATCGTCGTCATCAACAAGGTCGATCGCCCCGACGCGCGCGCGGACGAAGTCTATGAACAGGTATTCGACCTTTTCGTCGCGCTGGAGGCGACGGACGAGCAGCTCGACTTCCCCGTGCTCTACGCCTCGGGCCGTCAGGGCTGGGCCGCGAAAACGCTGGAAGAGGCGGACCGCAAGGACATGAAGCCGCTCTTCGACCTCATCTGCGACTACGTGCCGCCGCCGGTGGTGGAGGCGGACAAGCCTTTCTCCATGCTGGTCACGATGATCGAGAACAACCCCTACCTCGGCCGCCTCGTCACCGGGCGCATCATGTCGGGCAGCGTCAAGACCAACGCGCAGGTCAAGGTTCTGGACCTCGACGACGAGTTGGTGGAAAACACCCGCATCACCAAGATCATGGGCTTCAGCGGCATCGAGCGCGTGCCGCTGGACGAGGCCTTCGCGGGCGACATCGTCTCCCTCGCCGGCATGACGGAGGGCACGGTCGCGAACACCATTTGCGACGCTTCCGTCACCAAGGCCATTCCCGCCCAGCCGATCGACCCGCCGACGATCTCCATGTCCTTCGCCGTCAACAACGGCCCCTTCGCGGGCAAGGAAGGCAAGAAGGTCACCTCGCGCATGATCCGCGACCGGTTGTTCCACGAGGTGGAAAGCAACGTCGCGATGAAGGTGAAGGACGGCGCGACCGCCGACGTCTTCGAGGTCTTCGGCCGCGGCGAGTTGCAGATGTCCGTCCTCATCGAGACCATGCGCCGCGAGGGCTTCGAGCTTTGCATCGGCCGCCCGCAGGTGCTGTTCAAGACCGACGAGGAAACCGGCGAGAAGCTGGAGCCGATGGAGGAAGTCGTCATCGACGTCGATCAGGAACATTCCGGCGCCGTGGTCCAGAAAATGGCCCTGCGCAAGGGCGAGATGATGGCGATGCAGCCTTCCGGCGGCGGCAAGGTGCGCATGACCTTCATCGCCCCCACCCGCGGGCTCATCGGCTATCACGGCGAGTTCCTGACCGACACGCGCGGCACCGGCATCATGAACCGGCTGTTCCACGGCTACGCGCCGTTCAAGGGCGCAGTCGAAAGCCGCCGCACCGGCGTGCTCATCGCGATGGCCACGGGGCAGGCGACGGCCTACGACCTGTGGAACCTCGAAGAGCGCGGCGTCATCATGATCCAGCCCGGCACGGAGGTTTACGAAGGCATGATCGTGGGCGAGCACAGCCGCGACAACGACCTGCCCGTGAACGTGCTGAAGGGCAAGAAGCTGACCAACGTGCGCGCCTCGGGCTCGGACGAGATGGTCAAGCTCATCCCGCCGCGCATCCTCACGTTGGAACAGGCCATCACCTACATCGCCGACGACGAGCTGGTGGAAGTGACGCCGAAGTCCTTGCGTCTCAGGAAGCGCATCCTCGACCCCAACGAGCGCAAGCGCGCGGAGAAGGTCGCGGAGGCAGGGTAACCTGTTTCTTGTCTTGAACGGATTTGCAAAACGGCCCGTCTTTTCGAAAGGCGGGCTGTTTTCTTACGCCGCCTTCATGCCGAAGGTCTTCACGCCGCGGGCATAAGTCTTGTCGAATTCCTTCTCCAGACCCGCGTTCACGCCGCGGCAACCATCGACGACTTTCTTGGCCCAGTCGAAGTATTCCTGTTTGCGCGACAGTTCCCAGTCGGGCGGCGGGCTGAGCAGGATGGCGCGCAGGTTGGAGATTTTATCCGCCATCTTCACCATCTTCGCGTCGTCGGATTTATGCGGCGCGTTTTCGACCTGCAGGCGCTTGCGCTCGGCCTTCGGCAGGCTCTTGTCGTCGGTGCATTCCATCACGATGTCCGCGATGTTCTCGCCGAATTCGCGCACCAGTTCGTCGCGCGTGGTTTTCGTGTCCTCCACCGTGTCGTGCAGGATGCCGGCGAGGATGACGTCGGTGTTCGTGCCGCCGGTATGCGTGGCCAGAAGCTCGGCGACTTCGGTGAGGTGGTTGACGTAGGGCTCCGCGCGTTCGCCCTTGCGGCGCTGGTCGGTGTGTTTCTGCGCCGCGAAATTCAGCGCCTTCACGATCTGCAGTGCAGGTGTCGTCATGCTTTTCCTCTTTTTTGCTTGCCTGTTATCTTAGACAAACATGCCGGTTCTGGCAAGCGCGCAGGAAAAAGTCACTGTAAAACAAAGATAAAATGCATGCTGCGCCGCCGCGTAAACAGCAAGAAGCCGGGTTTTCGACAACCCGGCTTCTTTTTTCCTCAAAGAGAGGGAAGAGCTTATGCAGCGCCTTTGTCGGCGGTGCAGGCACCTTCTTCTTTTGCACCTTCGGTGCAGGCGCCCTCTTCCTTTTTCTCTTCCGCTTGTGCGGGAGCTGCTTGCTCTTCGGTTTTGTTTTCTTCGTTGCTCATGGCATCTCTCCTTGTTAGGTGTTAATGCGATGGGACCTTCTAGCTGCCCCATTTCGGTCTTAGAGAAGATTGGCGCGTTTTGTCCAGACAAATATTTTCCGGTTTTCCCGCAGCGCAAAAAAACGCGTTGAAAACAAAACGAAAATTTTTTTTGAAATTGCGTTCAATCGCGCGCAAATTTTTGTGCATTCGCACATGGAAAATGACGCTTTTCACAGAAGATTCCCGCAATGACGGACGATTCGCATGCGCGCCGCGCGGCGTTTTCGCACGCATCTCCGCCTATGAAAACCCGCGGAATCATGCCCTGCGCTGTTCCTTTGCGCGGGCAATCTGTGGCATAATTTATCATGGAAGCGCGGGGGTGCAAGGCGCGCGGCGGTAAACGGCGAAAGCGGGTTTTTTTTCATGTCAGCGATTTCTTTTTCACGCGTCTTTGCGTTTTTCATGTGCGGCGCTTTCGTTATTTGCGGCGCGGGCGGCGCGCGCGCGACGCAGGACACGCCGCAAAACATCCCCTACGGTGCGCCTACCTATCACGCGCATGTCGAATCCGTCGTGCCGCTGGTCAAGGGGCAGGAAGCGCATCTCAGCCTGCGCCTGACGGACGGGGACGGCGACCCGGTGACGCTACGCAAGCTCGACCCCGTCGGCGACGACAAGATCAACCTGCTGGTGGTGGACCAGAGCCTGCAGGATTTCCAGCACATCTTCCCGCGACCCGACGGCATGCCCGGCAACTACATCTTTTCCTTCACGCCGCAGCAGCCGCACGACTACAAGGTTTTCGTCGAGATCAAGCCGAAGGGCAAGCCCGCGCAGGACATTCCGGCGTTGCTGCCGGGCAAGGAGCCCTGCAAGAGCTTTTGCGTCAACAAGATCTTCGCCCAGCGCGTGAAGCTCGAGGGCAGCAGCATCTACGTGATCTGGGACGGCAAGACGGTGAAGGCGGGCAAGGATGCCATCGGAAAGCTTTATATCGACGAAAAGAACAGCATGCCCTTCGCCGGGTTGCAACCGGTGATGGACGGCTTCGCCTATATCGTCGGTTTCTATGACGATTTTTCGACGGTGCAGCACATGTACACCGTCGGCTTCGCGCCGAAATCGCCGGACGACCGCGGCTTCACCCCGGTCATCTTCATTCTGCACCCGAAGCGCGCGGGATTTTTGAAATACTTCGTCCAGTACCGGGCGGGTGGCAAGGACATCCTGCTGCCGATGGGCCTGACCGTCGAGCCGGCGGATGCGCCCGACGGCGGGCCGAAGAAACCTTAAACCGCATGGCCTCGAAAAAAACCGCCCGCGCCCTCACCAGCTTTTTCCTCCATCTCTCGCAGATGGAGAAGGCGGGACTGCCGCTGATGCAGTCGCTCGACGCGGCGGCGCAGGACGAAGAGATTCCGGGGCTGGCGAAAAAATGGCGCAACATGTCCGCGTTCCTGCGCGGCGGCGGCAAGCTGTACGAGGCGATGGGGCTTTACCCGCATTTGTTCGACGACGCGGTGCGCGGGCTGGTGGCGGCGGGGGAGGAATCGGGCAAGCTCGCCCGCGTGCTGGAACGCTGCAAGGATTATTACGAACAGGTCGAAAACCACAGCCGCCAGATGCGCCGCGCGACGCTGCAGCCGAAGATCGCCGCCGTGGTCATCGCGGGCATGGCGCTCGTCAAGCGGCACAGCCTTTTTCCGAAGCTGGCGGTCGGCGTCCTCGCCGCCGTCTTCGCCGTCACCTGGGGCCGCCGCTATGTGCCGGGGGTGCGGCGTCTGACCGACCATTTGTTCCTGATGAGCGGTCCCGGCGCGCGCTTCATCCGGCAGTATTCCTATGCGCGCTTCGCCGACGCGCTGGGCATGGCCTATATGGCGGGCATCCCGCTGCGGCGCGGGCTGGAGATCGCGGTGGGGGTGGTGCCCAACCTCGTGCTGCGCGACGACCTCGCGGCCGCCATTCCGCGCGTGCAGGCGGGCGCGTCGCTGGCGGAGGCCTTCGTCAAGTGCCGCTACGCCGACCGCATGTCCGTCGTGATGCTGAAGGCGGGGGAGAATTCAGGCAATCTTTCCCAGACGCTCGCCCATGTCGCCGAATATTACAACAAGCAGACGGATGACGCGCTGACCGCCCTGCAGCAGACCCTCGGCCCGCTGCTCACCATCCTGCTCGGTCTCGCGTTGGCGAAATCGCTTTAAATATCGTTTTATTTTCAATTGTTTGCGCGCTCAGCCCTTTTTAACCTTCCTCCTGTATCATCTTAGAGGAAGAGGATGCGAAAATGGGCCTGCCCTACAAGGAAGAATACATCGACAGCCCCGACGGCACGCGTTGCAAGGTGCTGGACGTGGCGGCGGTCGATTTCAGCGGCGCGGCGCAGGGACGCAAGGCGACGGAAACGCTGGTGCGTTGCGCGCAGGGCGGCGAGCGCATCGAGACCAAGAACACCAAGGGCAAGATCGAATCTGTCTATACCGCGCGAAAAGGCGACGCCATCTTCACCAACCTGCACAACCCGGACGACGTCTATGTGCCCGGCAATACCGACGGCACGCGCTGGCAGTTCAGCGCGCTGGAAAGCAAGGGCTACGAGATCACCGCCGACGATTACGAACACGGCGGCGTGCGCGTGAAAAGCACGAAGACCGCCAGCCTGCTGCAGGAAGCGGTGCGCGAGCCCTCCTGCATCAAGGACGCCTGGGGCGCCGGGCAGCACCAGTTCCTCTTCACCGGCGCGACGCTGAAGGTGGACGACAAGGGCCACGTCACCGGCATCGACAAGAAAGCCTTCGATGCGACATGGGAGATAACCTCAAGCCCGCCCGCGCGCCCCGCAGCGCAGGGACAAAAGGCGCAAAGAAAACCTTCCTGATTTTTTTTATTTTCGGTTTCGTTTATACGGCCCGGCAGCTTTTCCGTTGCCGTCACCCTCGCCGCACACATACGTGCTCAGGTTGAAAAATTCTCTATTTATTAACCTTGCGGTCGTATCATGGAAAAGATAAAAACCAGTCCGTGACGGATTCTTCTTTTCGTCTGGCGTCATCCGCGCCGGGCGGGAAGACCGGGCGGTTGTGGGTCACATCGTTTCAGCTTCGCAGCCAGGCTTTCCGGCGCTGTTCACAAGAGGGGAATAGATGAGCAGGTCTTTCATCGCATTATTCATTGCAGTTTTTTTGATGGCCGGAACCGGCGCGCCCGCGTTTGCGGCGCAGAAGGCCAAGGCAACGCCCGCGCCACGCGCCGAATTGCTGGGCAAGGAGGCCATGCAGAAACTGGAAAAGCAGGGGGAAGCTTCTGAGCAGAACCAGATTCTGGCCGCCCTCGTCGGGGACTGGGATTACGACCTCAATTTTTGGAGCAAAAAAGGCGCGCCCGCCCAAATGTCCACGGGCTATACGACCAACAAGATGATTTTCAACAACCGCTTCCTGTCGCTCGAGACGAGTGTTCCCCTGAATATCGGCGGCCAGAACATCCCCTATAACGCTATAGGTTATCTCGGCTACGACAGGATTAAAAAAGCCTTCACCTCCGTATGGCTGGATGACAACCATACCAGCATGACAACCGGAACCGGACAATACGATAAAAAGAATAATGCACTCGAGCAAAAGGGAAAGCTGATGTTCCCCTTGCTAGACAAGGAACGGCCATACCGTTCGGAGATCGCATTCACCAGCAGCGATACATACAAGGTGACGATTTATCTCACCGGCAGCGCGGGGCAGGAATACAAGGCCGTGGAAATCGACTTCCGCCGGAAAAATTAAATTTTAACTGCAGCGCTTTTAGACGTTTTTTGCGGGAAGAGGGCCGATATGAAGAAGTTTTTATTTGGTATTTTAGTTTCCGCGTTCCTCTTTTTCCATGCTGCTCCGGCGCATGCGACGACAATCACCAGCGGCACGACGACAAACGGGTTTCTTGCTGTCGGCGCGACTCTGCACTACAGCTTTACAGGGACAGCCGGACAGGGGATTATCCTCGGCGCTTACTCTACCTATGGCATACATATGGTTATAAAAAAGCCTGACGGCAGTAGCTGGACCTCTGCGAACAATCGTCTTGTCGTCACGCTTCCCGATACCGGAACTTATGATTTAGCCGTATCCCCTGAGTTCTCTTCAGGCACTGGCGATTTTAGCTTCGATTATTTACTCGGGGAAGGAGACGTTGCAAACGGTGACCTGACGAGCGGACAACCTTATAACGGCTCACTGGCTAACAGGAACAGCGTTGCGAGTTTCCATTTAACTGGAAATTCCGGGCAGAATGTTCTCATTACGACCCATTCTCCCAACTATACAACCAATATCTATATATATAAATCAGATGGCAGCTACTGGGGATCTTCCCATGATCTGCTGAGTGTTCAGCTTCCTTCCAGCGGAACCTACACTGTGGCCATGACGTCATATACTTCCGGCACAAACCCGATGTATGGCCCTTTCACAATGTATTACCAGCTCGGCGGCGGTGGGGTTTCAAACGGTAAGTTGGTAAGCGCTCAACCCTATAACGGCATACTGCCTACGAACGGCATTGAAAGCTTTCAGTTGGAAGGTACTGCAGGGCAGTACGTCCAGCTTTTTGACAACGCTTCTTACACTGCGCACATCAACCTGTATAAGCCTGATGGCAGCTACTGGACCGTGGGAAACACCCGTTTAGCCGTAACGCTGCCTGTTAGCGGTACCTATACAGTCGTTTTGTATGGCTATTATCGTTATGACACCGGCCCTTACATTCTTTATACTCAGTTTGGCGGAGAAAACGTTTCGGGCGGTAGTCTTATCAGCGGAGATACCCGCTCCGGGAACCTGCCAAAGAACGGTATTGACAGCTATTTCTTTACGGGCACATCGGGCAATCATGTTTCCATCACGACCACGGGTTCGTTTACGAGGGCTATGACTTTCATCAAGCCTGACGGTACTTACTGGGGGTGGGCTTACAATTCTTTATCCTCGACTTTACCTCAAACCGGTCAATATACCATCACCCTTAAGGGCTATTATAACTACAACACCGGTCCTTACACGGTGAGCCAGACAACGACGCCGACGACGGTTGCCGCATCTGACGCAACAAAGGCAGGCAGGTATTGCGTGACATGCAACGAGGGGCGAAGCAGCCTTGCCGGCGACCCCATCAACTTCGATGTCGGCTACCTGACAGAATCGGCGACGGATTACAACGCGGGCGGATTGACCTTCTCGCGCATCTACCGCTCGGACAGCACGTGGACGGACAACACGATCGGGCAGCTCTGGCGCACGAATTACGCGCGCACGCTGACCGTCACCGGCGGCACGACGGCCTCGATCACCGACGGCACGGGCGCGGTCACGGGCTATACGAAGAGCGGATCGGACTGGGTGGCGGACGATGCCGACACCACGGCGACGCTGGCGGACGACGGCAGCGGGGGATATATCTACACCCTGCCGAACGACACGGTCGAGAAATACAACAGCTCCTACCAGCTCACGCGCATCGAGTATCTGGGCGGCGGGGCGCTGAACCTTGCCTATAACGGCTCGGGCCAGCTGACCTCCGTCACCAACGAGAACGGGCGGTCGCTCAGTTTCACCTATTCCAGCGGGCGCATCGCGACGATGGTCACGCCAGACGGCGCCTTCAGCTATGCCTATGACGGGAACGGCAACCTCGAGACCGTGACCAAGCCGGATACCAAGACCATCGGCTACCACTACGAGAACGCAACTTACGTCAACGCGCTGACGGGCATCACCGATGAAAGCGGCACGCGCTACGCCACCTATACCTATGACACGAACGGCAAGGCCGTCCAGTCGCAGCTGGCGGGGGGCGCCAGCAATACCGATGTGAACTACAACGCGGGCCAGACCTCCACCACCACCAACGCCTTGAGCCAGGACAGCGATTTTTACTACACCAATATTCTGGACGTGCGCAGGATCACGCAGGAAAACCGCGCGGCCACCGCCCATACCTCGGCGGCGAGCCGCTATTACAACTACGACGACAAGGGCCGCGTCATCGGCAAAACGGACTGGGAGAACAACACCACCCGCTACCAATACGACGACCGCGGCAACATCACGCAAATCACCCGCGACGCGGATACCGACGACCAGCAAATCACGACCATCACCTACGACCCGACCTACAACCTCCCCGACCTGATCACGGAAACGGGCCGGACGACGGATTACGACTACGACACCTACGGCCGCGTGACGTCGAAGACGGTGACGGACACCAATACCTCCGACACCCGCATCACGACCTATACCTATTACGCCAACTCCACCGACGGCAGCGGCAATACCATCCTCGGCCGGCTGGAGCAGGTGGACGGGCCGCGCACGGATGTGACGGACACGACGGATTACACCTATGATTCGAACCTCGACCTTAAAACCATCACCAACGCGCTGGGGCAGGTGACCACCATCGTCTCGCGCGATTCGGCGGGCCGCCCGACGGAGGTCACGGACCCCAACGGGACGGAGACGGATTACACCTATGACACCAACGGCCGCCTGCAAACCTCCACCCGCGCGGTCGGCACGGCGCTCGAGGCGGAAACCACCTTCGACTACGACGACAACGGCAACCTCACCAAGGTCACGCTGCCCAACAGCGCCTACCTGCAATACAGCTACGATTCCGCGCAGCGGCTGACGGGCGTGGAAGACGCGCTGGGCAACACCATCACCTACACGCTGGACGATGCGGGCAACATCACGCAGGAGGACGTGAAGGACAGTTCCGCGGCCCTCAAATACACGCACCAGAAAGTCTTCGACGCGCTCTCCCGCATCATCCAGAGCATCGGCGCGTCGAGCCAGACGGCAAACTACGCCTATGACGGCAACAGCCAGCTCACCAGCTACACGGACCCGAACAACAACGCCACCGCCTACGCCTATGACGGGCTGCAAAGGCTGCTGACCCAGACCGACGCGCTCTCCGGCGTCGCCACCAACGGGTATGACGCGCTGGATAACCTGACCTCGGTCGAGGACCAGCGCAGCAACTCCACCACCTATACCTACAACGCCTTCGGCGACGTGACGGGGGAGACGAGCCCGGACCGGGGCACGCTGTCCTACACGGTGGACAAGGCGGGCAACGTGACCCAGCGCACGGATGCGCGCAGCGTCGTCACCAACTACACCTATGACGCGCTCAACCGGTTGACGTCGGTGGCCTATCCCTCCGACACTTCCCTGAACGCGACGCTGACCTATGACGCGAGCACCGGCTGCGGCACGCCCTACAAGGGCCACCTGTGCAGCGTCTCCGACGCGGCGGGGACGACGGCGTTCCAGTACGACGACCTCGGCCGCGTGACGCAGGAAACCGACACGCGCGGCGGCAATGCGCTGACGACGGCGTACACGTATGACCTCGCGGGGAACATCGCGACTATTACGCTGCCCTCGGGCCGCGTCGTAACCTATACCCGCAACGCGAACGGGCAGGCGAGCGGCGTCTCCGCCGTGGTGAACTCCACCGGCACGACGCTGGCGAGCTCCGCCGCCTACCTGCCCTTCGGCCCGATGAGCGGCTTCACCTACGGCAACAGTCTGACGTACAGCGCGACGTACAACCAGGACTACAACCCGACCAACATCACCGTCTCCGGCGGCATCGCGAACTGGACCTATACGACGGACGACGACGGCAACGTCACGCAGGCGGGGGCCACCACCTACGGCTACGACGCCCTGCTGCGCGTCAATGCCGAAAACCCCGGCACCGCCACCAGCTACACCTACGACGCCACCTCCAACCGCCTGACCAAGGACGACGGCACGACCACGACGACCACCGTGCCCAGCACCAGCAACAAGATCAGCGCGGTCGGCGCGAACAGCTACACCTACGACGCCGCCGGCAACATCACCAACGACGGCACCAACGCCTACACATGGAGCGCGGCGGGCAACCTCGCCACCGTCAACACCACGGCGGGCGTCTATACCTACGACTGGCTGCACCGCCGCTCCAAGAAGGTGACGGCGAGCAGCACGACCTATTACGTCTATGGCCCCAATGGGCAGCTCTTCGGCGAATACGACACCTCCGGCAACTTCATCCGCGAGTACGTCTATCTGAATGGCGCACCCTTGGCCCAGATCGACGCGGGCAGCCCCGAGGTTCTCACGTATCTGCATACGGACCATTTGGGAACACCGAGATTCGCCACCAATACCGGCGGTACGCAGGTCTGGTCGTGGAATAACGATGCCTTCGGCACCAGCACGCCCAGCGGCAGCGTGACGGTCAACCTTCGGATGCCGGGGCAGTATTATGACTCAGAATCCGGGCTTTTCGCCAACTGGAACAGGTATTATAATCCGGCTATTGGACGCTATATCAGCTCTGATCCTATTGGGCTTGCGGGCGGGATGAATACCTTCGGTTACGTTGGACAGGACCCAGTCAATGTAATCGATCTTTTGGGGTTAAACTATTACACTACTCATGAACTTAAAAGCTGTACGACAGAGGACACTTGTGAGGAATTGGAAAAGAAGATTTCACTGCTTAAAATATCTATAGCAGTGAGAACCTTGCAGATGGTTCCATACTCATTGAGTGGCCAGCCTTTTGAAGACTGGTGGGGGCATGCACAACAAATTCACCAGCAGTGTACGATGCTTGGAAAATGCTATGATATATACGAGCAACAGATCGATACAGGTGTATGTCACGGAGCCCCCCCTACGCGTAGTTTTTCGTCACCGATGATCCCGCGTTGGAAGTGGGGAGGCTATACCAAGACAAAGAATAGTGGCCCGACCTCGGTACCAAGTGTGCCAGACCCGAACACCGCTGCGGCCGCTGCTTCCATGTCTTTAGGTACGGTTTTAATAATTGCGGCATTGGCAATGTAGGTGTTCATCATATGCATGACCTGTCTAATATTTCTTATGAGGAGTGGCTGGACTTTGTATTCGACCATCCTGTAACTGATATTCTTTTCGCTTGGCACAATGATGAAGCATGGGGCTATACGTGTCCCGAGGTGATGGCTGTGTCGTATATGACGCGCATGTTTAAAAGCTCGGCGGGACTGACTGAAAAATATACAATAGGCCAAATAGACCAAGGGCTTTGGTTCATACCGGGGCCGAATGGATTTTTACGATTTGTGGTGAGTGATGCAGTGCAGTTTCAGCAGAAAAAAGAGTGCATAGAGGCGATTGGATCGCTATTCGATGATCTTCTTTGCAAAAACGCGAATCTTAATGTAGCTGGTTATATGTGGTGGGATTCTGTTTTTACTTATTGTGCATTCAAAAAAAACAGTCTTAGCCGTGAAACGGAAGTCTTATCTGTGGTCGCCTCAACAATAGCGAATATGTTGCAACATGGTTGTGCTTTGGCTAGGCGGAGTGCAGTTCATGGTATAGAGCATATATTGGCCATGTATCGCGGCGTTAGAACCGAAGCTATTGAACAAATAATTTTAAAGAATTTTGATTTATCAGCGTTGGGGATGGCTCTGCAAATAGAAGATCCCTCATATTCTAAAAGCGATATAGAGAGAATGCAGTCCATTATAGATGAGTTTGTGCACGAGATTCGGAATGCCCGTGCAGCACGTAAATCAAAAGATGCAAAATAAATAGATTCTATTCCAATCAATAATCAATGGGGTTAATCAACCGGGTCGGAGTAAATTGAAATATTGAAACCCCACACCCTCCGACACTTCCCTGAACGCGACGCTGACCTACGATTCCTCCACCGGCTGCGGGGCCGCCTACAAGGGGCACCTAATCAATGGGGTCGGAGTAAATTGAAATATTGAAACTCCGCACCCTCCGACACTTCCCTGAACGCGACGCTAAATCAAGGGGGTCGGAGTAAATTGAAATATTGAAATTTCGCTCCCTGCGACGCCCTCGGGCGCGTGACGCAGGAGACGGACACGCGCGGCGGCAATGCGCTGACCACCGCTTATACCTACGACCTCGCGGGGAATATCCTGACCGTCACGGGTGCGGCCAGCCAGTCCAGACTTGCAATGAAAAGAAAAATGGTGCCGTTGAGAGGATTCGAACCTCCGACCACTCGCTTACGAAGCGAATGCTCTACCACTGAGCTACAACGGCGGAACCGGGATGCGGTACGGGCGTGAGAATAAGGGAAATCGGGGCGGTTTTCAAGCACGGAATGCCTTCGCGCCGGGGCTTCGGAAAACCCGCGCAAAGCTTGCGAAAATCATTTGAAATCAGTCTGTTCCGGGCAGGGGGTTGCCTTTGAGGGGCTCGGCGTGCCACCCTTGAGGGCGCAAGTTTCAATGAAGGCGGGGGTGATCATGCCTAAATCGGGGCCGAAATCGGCGTCCAGACCAGCGGTGAAATCCGAAAGCGGAGCCTTTTTCAAGGAGAACCCGGATATCGAGATGCTCGACGTCTTCCTCATCGACGTCAACGGCATTCCGCGCGGCAAGAAGCTGCCCGCCGCCCATGCGGCCGAGTTCTTCAAGACGGGGCTGCGCATTCCGCGTTCCTCCTTCGCGGTCGATATCTGGGGGCGCGACGTGCTCTCGGCCGGCATCGCCACGCAGGGCGGCGACAACGACGGCATCTGCCATGCCGTTCCGGGCAGCCTGTGCCGCGTGCCCTGGCTGGAAGACGCGCCGACGGCGCAGGTCATGCTTTCGATGACCGAGGCGGACGGGAGCGATTTTTTCGCCGACCCGCGCCAGATACTCAAGGACATCCTCGTGCTCTATAAAAAGAAAGGCCTCACCCCCGTCATGGCGGCGGAGCTGGAATTCCACCTGCTGGACGGCAAGCCCGACGCGCAGGGAAGGCCGCAGCCCCCGCGCTCCCCGCGTACGGGGCGGCGCTCCGTCACCGCGCAGATGTTCAGCCTGAGCGAGCTCGACGAATTCGGCGCGGTGATGAACGACATCGCCCGCGCCTGCAAGGTGCAGGGCATCCCGGCGGATACCGCCGTTTCCGAAAACGGGCCGGGGCAGTACGAGATCAACCTGCGCCATTCGCCCGACGCGCTGCAGGCCGCCGACCACGCGGTGCTGATGAAACGGCTGGTGCGCGGCGTGGTGCGCAACCACGGCATGGACGTCGCCTTCATGGCCAAGACATATGGCGACAAGGACGGCAACGGCATGCACCTGCATTTCAGCGTGCTGGACAAGAAGGGCGAAAACATTTTCGTCGGCAGGACGCGCAAGGGCTCGCCCGCGCTGCGCCACGCCATCGGGGGCGTTTTGGCGACGATGCCGGACAGCACGGCCGTTTTCGCGCCCAACCTCAATTCCTACCGCCGCTTCACCCCGGGCTCGCACGCGCCGACGCGGGTTTCATGGGGCTACGACAACCGCACCGCCGCCGTGCGCGTGCCGGAAAGCCTGCGCGACGCGACGCGCATCGAGCACCGCGTTTCGGGGGCGGATACCAACCCCTATCTCGCCATGGCCGCCATCCTCGCGGGCGCGCTTTACGGCATGGAGAAAAAGATCGAGCCGCCCGCGCCCTCCGGCGGCAGCGTCTATGAGACGGATGCGGAGCGCCTGCCCTTTACGTGGGAGCGCGCGCTGGAAGCCTTCGAAAACTCGCGCTTCATCCAGAAATATTTCGGCAGGGAATACGCCAAGGTCTATCTCGCCTGCAAGCGGCAGGAGCGCGACCGGATGCTCCAGCAGGTCACCAGCATCGAATACGACGCTTATTTAAGGGATATCTGACATGGCGGGCGAAGAAACGCAGCACACGGGCTCTTACTACGCCGCCACCGCCAACCCCGCGCCGGAACGCCCGGCGCTGAAGGGCGACGCGGTCTGCGACATCTGCGTCATCGGCGCGGGTTTCTCCGGCATTTCCGCCGCGCTGCATCTCGCGGAAAAGGGGCACAAGGTCATCGTGCTCGAAGCGGTGAAGGTCGCCTTCGGCGCCTCGGGCCGCAACGGGGGCCAAATCATCAACGGCTACAGCCGCGACTACGACACGATCAAGTCCCGCTACGGTGAGGACACCGCCCGCGCCCTGCTAGACATGAGCTTCGAGGGCGGGGACATCATCCGCGCGCGCATCGAGAAATACGGCATCGAATGCGACCTTAAAAAAGGCAGCTTCTTCGCCGCCTTCAACGACAGGCAGATGAAAGACCTCGAACGCCGGCGCGAGGTCTGGGCGATGGCCGGGCACAAGGACGTCGAGATGCTGGACAAATCCGGCATCCCGAAAGTCGTGGATACGGACCTTTACACCGGCGGCATGCTCGACAACAAGGGCGGGCACATCCACCCCATGAACCTCGTGCTGGGGCAGGCGGCCGCGCTCGAAAGCCTCGGCGGAAAAATATACGAACATTCGCGCGTCGCCCGCATCGAGCACGGCGCGAAGCCCGCGGCGGTGACGGCGCAGGGCAAGGTCACCTGCAACCACCTCGTCATCTGCGGCAACGCTTACCTCGGCGAGACGGTGCCCGAGCTTTCGGCCCGCTTCATGTCCGTCAGCAGCCAGATCGTGACGACCGAGGTGCTGGGCGCGGAACTGACCGACAAGATGATGCCGGGCGACAACTGCCTCGAGGACTGCAACTTCCTGCTGGATTACTACCGCATCACCGGCGACAAACGCTTGCTGTTCGGCGGCGGCGTGGTCTATAGCGGCTCCACCCCCACGGACATCGAAAACCGGCTGGTGCCGCATATCCACCGCACCTTCCCGCACCTGAAGGGAAAGAAAATAGATTTCGCCTGGAGCGGCAATTTCGCCCTGACGCTCACGCGCATGCCGCATATCGGGCGGCTGGCGGATAATGTCTGGTTCATTCAGGGCGACAGCGGCCACGGCGTCACCCCCTGCCACCTGCTGGGCCGCCTGACGGCCGAGGCCATCGACAACCAGCAATCGCGCTGGGACGTTTTCGCGAAAATGAAGAACTACCCCTTCCCGGGCGGCCGCATGTTCCGCGTGCCGCTCACCGCCATGGGCGCGTGGTACTACGGCATGCGCGAGAAGCTGGGGATATAAGGGGTTTATTCGTCGGCGATTTTGGTCAGGGTGAGCAAAGTGGTCACGCCGCCGTGCTCGATGGCGCCGTTCAAGACGACGCGGCCTTCGCCGTCGCGGCTCGCGGTCAGCTCGGTGGTGTAGGAAACCATGGCCTTGGTCAGGTTGCCCTTTTCATCCTTGATGAACTGCCCGCCGCCGCGCGCGTGGCTGGGGTCGAGCGTGGATTTCATCTGCACCTTGTCCTCGCCGATGATGGTGAATTCGCTCTCCCAGATCATGCCCTGCTGGTCTTTGCGGAAGGTCTGGCCGTTGTGGATGCGCGTGGTGCCGTTGCCGTCGATGTCGTAGGGGTCTTGTTCGGCACCGCTGATTTCGGTGCGGACCTCGTAGGTGCCGTCCAGCTCGTCTAGCGTCAGTGCCACATTGAATTCCCTGATGAATTTCCCCTGTGCTTATCATAGTATGCACGGGCTCTCCGGCGCAAGCCCCGCCATTTTCTGTAATCGCCATAATGTTTGAAAAGGCGGCGTGAATCTTATATCCTGCAGGGGCTCACGACAGCGCCAGACAGACGGCAAGACAAACAGGGGAAAACCGTGGCCAAAAAAGCTTCCGACGACACGAGTGCGACGCAAGAGACGGGTAAAAAGCCCGGCGAATACCGCGTGCTGGCGCGCAAGTACCGTCCGCAGAATTTCTCAGAGCTGAAGGGGCAGGACGCGCTGGTGCGCACCCTCACCAACGCCATCGAGACGGGGCGCATCGCCCATGCCTTCATGCTGACGGGCGTGCGCGGCGTGGGCAAGACCACGACCGCGCGCATCATCGCCCGCGCGCTCAACTGCGAAAAGGGGCCGACCGTGAACCCCTGCGGCGTGTGCGAGCAGTGCCGCGCCATCGCCGAAGACCGCCACGTCGATGTGCTGGAGATCGACGCGGCCTCCCACACCGGGGTGGACAACATGCGCGACCTCATCGACACGGTGAAATACGCGCCGGTCAGCGGCCGCTACAAGGTCTTCGTCATCGACGAGGTCCACATGCTTTCCAAGGCCGCGTTCAACGCGCTGCTGAAAACGCTGGAAGAGCCGCCGGAGCACGTGAAATTCGTCTTCGCGACGACGGAGATCCGCAAGGTGCCCGTCACCGTGCTCTCGCGCTGCCAGCGGTTCGACCTGCGCCGCATCGATGCCGGGGTGCGGGATGAATATTTCAACGAGATATTGAAAAAGGAAAACGTGCAGGCGGAACCCGCCGCCGTCTCCCTCATCGCCCGCGCGGCGGACGGCTCGGCCCGCGACGGGTTGTCGCTGATGGACCAGGCTATTTCCCGCGAGCCGGAGAAGATCACCGAGGCGCAGGTGCGCGAGATGCTGGGCCTCATCGACCGCTCCGTCTCTTTCGATTTGTTCGAGGCGTTGATGAAGGGCGAGAACGAAACCGTCTTCGCCCTCGTCGATAGCCTGTACAAGGGCGGCGCGGACCCCGTGCAGGTCTTGCAGGACTTGCTGGAGCTCACCCATTACCTCACCAAGGTCAAGGTCAGCCCCGAGGCGGCGAAGGACCAGGCCCTGCCCGAGGCCGAGCGCGTGCGCGGGGCGGAGATGGCGCAGCGGCTGTCCATTCCCGCGCTCACCCGCACGTGGCAGATGCTTTTGAAGGGCGTGTCGGAGGTGCAATACGCCGCCAGTCCGCAGCACGCGCTGGAGATGGTGCTCATCCGTCTGCTCTACGTTTCCGACCAGCCGACGCCGGGCGACCTGATGAAGCAGATAAAAGACGGCGCGGCGGCGTCATCCGCCCCTTCCGGCAACGGCGGCAATTCGGGTAACGGACGCGGCGCGACGGTGATGAGCCGCGGCGGCGCAAGCGTATCCGCCGTCGCAAGGCAGGACGTCCAGCCGCAGGCGGCACCCGGCGCGGCCGTGGCGCTGGCCGGCTTCGCCGACGTCGTCGCGCTTTTCGCGCAACAGCGTGAAATGCTCTTGCAGTCGCATCTCGTGAACGACGTGCATCTGGTGAAATTCGAGCAGGGCCATATTTCCCTGCGTCCGCGCGAGACCGCGCCCAACAACCTCGCCGGGCTGGTTTCCGACCGGCTGGGCCGCTGGACGGGCCAGCGCTGGGTCGTCAGCATCTCGCGCGAACAAGGGGAACCGACGATCGCCGAGCAGAAAAAGGGCGCGGCGCAGGCGGTGATGGACGAGGTGACGGCCAGCCCGATGGTGGCCGAGGTGCTGCGCGTCTTCCCCGGCGCGAAGGTCATCGACATCCGCCTGCCGTCTGCCGAGGCGGAAGACGACGCTTAAACCGGCCGTTTCATTTTACTGTCAGGAATTCGTTTTGCCGCGCGGCTTTAGCTGCAGCGGCTTCATGGGCTTGACGGTGCGGCAGGTGCCGTCCATGAATCTTTTGGGTATCATGTTCTGCGCGGAGGGGCGGCCCGCATCCTTCTCCGCGATTTCGATGGTGCGGGTCAAGTCGCCGTCGCGCATCCGCCGCGAGCTGTCGGCGGGCGTTTCACCTTGGTTGTTCTTGATGTCCGTCCACGCGCCGCGTTCCAGCAGCAGGACGGCGATGTCGCGCGCCGCGGCTTTCCGGTTCGAATAGGCGGTGTAGTGCAGGGCGGTATCGCCGCTTTTCGCGCCTTCGTTGACCGGGACGCCCTCGTCCAGCAAGCGGCGCGCGCTGTCCGTGCCGCCGCCCATGATGGCGGCCATCAGCATGGTCATGCCGTCGTCGTCGGAAAGGGAGGTATCCGCGCCGCGGTCCATCAGCTCTTGCGCGAGGTCGTGATGCCCGCGGTAGAGCGCCCACCACAGCGCGCTGCGCCCGGCTGAATCGCGCGTGTCGATTTTCGCGCCATGCGCCAGCAAATCCTCGACGATCTCCCTGTGTCCCTGTTCGGCGGCGGCGACGATGTCGGGCAGGCGGAAGCGCCCGGCGGAATCTTTTATCTTCGCCTTGTTTTCCAGCAGGAAATGCGCACAGGCGGCGTGGCCGCGCGTGCAGGCCTCGTTCAGCGCGGTGGCGCGGCTGCGGGCCTGCGCGTCGAGGTTCGCGCCATTCAGCTTCAGGAATTCCAGCGTGGCCAGCTTGCCCGCCCGCGCGGCGAGGATGGCGGGGGTATAGCCGTCCGGCGCCGTCGGCGCGTGGATATTGGCGCCGCATGCGTCCAGCATCTCCACCGCTTCCTTGCTGCCGACGAGGGCGGCGTAATGAAGGAGGTTCATCTCGACGAGCTGGCGGTGCGCGATGGGCACGCGCCTGATTTCGCGCAGCAGCGCGGGGTTGTCGCCCAGCAGCTTTTTCAGCGCCTTCAGGTCGTCGCTGCTGACGGCTTTCCATGCGTCCACCGGCGGCGGCGCGAGGGGCCCCGGCGGGCGGGCGGCGTTTTCGAATATGGTGCGCGGTTTGCCGAACATCGGACGTCCGTCTTGTTGAAACTGTTCTAATTTATCATAATACTGCAAAATAGGGCAATGCAAACCGAAGTCAGGCCTAATCTCTATATATTTTCAGTGAGTTAAGTCATATTTTCGGCGGGGGCGGCGGCGTGTTGACTTCGGGGCGCGGCCTCTATAGGTTTCATAACAACCAACCATATTCCTATATATAAAGACAGAAAAGGCAGGCGCCCCCGTGACCAATATCGCCCAGATGATGCAAAAGGCCCAGAAATTCAAGCAGAAGATGCAGGAAATGCAGGACCGCGTGAAGGAAATGGACATTCCCGGCGCGGCGGGCGGCGGGCTGGTGAGCTGCGTCGTCACCGGCAGCTACGAACTGAAATCGATCAAGATCGACCCCTCGCTCGTGAAACCCGAGGAGACCGACGTGCTGGAAGACCTCATCGTCGCCGCCGTCAACGACGCGCGCGCGCAGGCCGAGCGGATCATGACCGGCGAAACCCAGAAGCTGATGGCCGAAATGGGCCTGCCCCCCAACATGGAACTGCCTTTTTAAAATTCAATAAAGATTTTCACCCGAGGAGAGAAACATGCCTTTCGAATACGAGAATTCCGGCCTGCCGGCGAACAACCGCTGGAAGACGGCCACCGCCATCTGCAACAAGTGGCTGGACGACAACATGTCGATGTTCGGGCCCGAGCGTATCGCCAACTTCATGCACAACCAGCCCGTCGCCGCCGCCAAGCGCGTGATGGACACCTGCGAGGACTGGTCGGAAGAATCCGTGACCCTGCTCTTGCTGGGCCCGGCCAAGGCCGAGATCATCGCCAACGAGCAGGTCGAGAAAGTGGCGCGCAACATCTTCGGCGACCGCACGGTCGATCTCATGCACACCATGGCCGACCCTGCCAAGGCGAAGGACGACGCCATGCTGCGCGACACCAACCGCATCTACATCGCCGAGGGCGTTTCGACCATGACCGACCAGATGATCGGCCGCGCCAAAATCGACAAGTTCCACGAAACCCGCTGGAAAATCCTCAACGACCTCGAGCGCACCTTCGCCACCATCAAGGGGCAGGACCCCAGGCTCGACGCCGTGTTCGAGGACGCCGCGAAAAAATCCCACGAGGCGCTGGAAGCGCTCGACCGCGCGGCGGCGGCCACGTCAAAAAAGCCTTTTAAGCCGCCGTTCAACCCCCACCGGTAAACGCGCGGCGGTCATCGCCCGGATAACGGCAAAGGAGAAGAAGCGCCCATGCGTCTTGTGACATGGAACATCAATTCCGTCCGCCTGCGGATCGACACCGTCATGAAGCTCGTCGCCAAGGCGAAGCCGGACGTGCTGTGCCTGCAGGAAACCAAGACGCCCGACGCATTCTTCCCCGCCGACGCCTTCGCGGACAAGGGCTTTGTGCACCAGCATTTCACCGGCATGAAGGGCTATAACGGCGTCGCGATCCTCTCGCGCCTGCCGCTTGCGGACAAGGCAATCCACCGCCGCTGCGGCAAGGACGATTGCCGCCACATCTCCGCCAAGGTGAAGCTGAAGGGCAACCCCTTCGAGCTGCACAATATCTACATTCCCGCGGGCGGGGACGAGCCGGACCCCGAGGCGAACGACAAGTTCCGCCACAAGCTGGACTTCGTCGATGAGCTGACGGCATGGTTCGCGAAGGAGCGCGGCGCGAAAAAGCCGATGATCGCGGTTGGCGACCTCAACATCGCCCCGCTGGAAAACGACGTCTGGGACCACAAGAAGCTTTTGAAGGTCGTGTCCCACACCCCGGTCGAGGTCGAGAAGTTCACGCGCTTTTACGAATCCGTCGATTGGGTGGACGCCGTGCGCCACTTCGTGCCGGAGGAGAAAAAGCTCTATTCATGGTGGAGCTACCGCGCGAAGGACTGGGACGCGGCGGACAAGGGCCGCAGGCTCGACCATATATGGGTCACGAAAAAGCTGAAGCCCGCCCTGCAAAAGCAGCAGATTTTGCGCGAGGTGCGCGGCTGGGAACGCCCCAGCGACCACGCGCCCGTCATCCTCGACATCAAGGAGGCCGCCTGATGGCCTATCACCCCGAAAACGGCGGCTGGGAAGAAGAGCTGCGCCACGGCGACGCGCTGGTGGATGCCGCCAGCGACGGCGATATCGAAGCCATGAAGGCCGCGATCAAGGCGGGGGCGAAGGCGGATTTCGACCGCAGCCGCGCCCTGCGCCGCGCCGCCAGCAACGGCCATGACGCGGCCGTCGAATTCCTGCTGGAACGCGGCGCGGATATCCACGCCATGTCGGACGAGGCGCTGCGCTTCGCGGCCAGCAACGGCCAGACGACCACCGTCATCACGCTGCTCGACGGCGGCGCGGACCCGAACGCGATGGAGGGCGAGCCCCTCATCAAGGCCGCCACGCGCGGCGATCCCACGATGGTGCGCGCGCTGCTGGACGCGGGCGCCGACCCGCATTTTTCCGACGACCAGGCGCTGCGCCGCGCGGCCTTCGGCGGGCATACCTTCGTCGTCGGCATCCTGATGGCGCATCACGCGGACCCCTTCGCCATGTTCGGCTCCGCTCTGGAACTGGCGCGCACGGACGACCATATCGGCGTCATCGAGCGCCTGTCCGAGGAAATGAACGCGCAGCGCAGCCTCTTCCTGCAGGAGCTGGACGGCTTGTCCAGCACGCGCGGGTTTTTGCGCGCGCCCTATCTTGAAACGGGCGAGCCCGGCTTCATCCGCGCGGTGAAAATGAACTGCCTTTCCGCCGTGGTCGAAAAGATGAAGGCCACGGGCGACGGCTTTTGCTTCGACGACCTGCACGGCATGAAGGACCGCGAGGGCCGCAGCTTCGCCACGCTGGCGGCGGAGCGCGGTCAGCTGCAGAAAATCTTCGATCTCGACCTCTGGCGCGAAAAATTCCCCGAGATGCAGGCGGCATGGGACAAGCTGCCGCCCAGAGTGCAGGAAAAAAGCGGCATGTCGCCCGAAACCCTCGCCGGCATGACGGCCGAGCGGCACCAGCGGCGCCTGCGCGAAAAGGCCGGGCGTTTCAGTTTAAAACCGCGCGGCAAATAAGCTTTCCTTATCTTGCGCCCGCCGCGCACCAGCCGCCGCGCTTTTGCCCGTGATAGGGGCGGGCGAGGCCTTTTCCGATCATGTAAGTGGCGACGTGTTGCCCGTTTTCGCTGCGCGCCTCGGCCAGCACGCGCCCCGCGTATTTGGCGAGACGCACATTGTAAAGCGTCACCTTTCCGTCCGTCAGCAATGCCGCCAGCGCCTTCTTCGCCGCCTGCGCGCGGGCGCGCTCGCTTTTGCATTTGCCGTGAATCTCGGGCGCGTCGATGCCGGCGATTCGCACATGGGTCTCCACGCTCTGGCCGATCCAGACGTGCAGGCGCACGGCGATGGTGTCGCCGTCCAGCACCTCCAGCACCTCGCCGCGCAGCGGGCCGGGCAGGGTTTCGCGCGCCTGTCCTTGCGCGGGAAGGCAAAGCAGGACAACGGCAAACAGCAGCGCGATGGTGCGTGCGGCGGGGCGTGTCGTTTCAAGTGCGGCGTGCTTCATGGGCTTGTCCTTTCCTGCATACCCTAGCATACAATTATAAATTGTATAAATGGTTAATTTCATCTATAAATTGTGCATGGAGAAAACGCCGTTTTGAATTAAAATGAAGAAAGGCGCCCCACATAAGGAAGACGCATGAACGGCGACTGGGAAAGGCAGATGGACATATACGGCCCGCTGGAACGCGCGGGCCGCTGCCTCGACATCTGGCTGAAGGAGGAGGGCCGGCAGCTGGAGCCCCTGCAACGCCAGCGCGCGGCCGCCCTCATGGCCCGCTACTTCCATTACGAGGACGAGGTGACGGACGAGCTGATGCTGTCCTTCCTGCGTCATTATTCAGGCCGGCGGGAGGTGGACATGGAAGATCCGACCTCCGTGCGCATGGAGCTGAAATCCGTATTGGACGCCGCAAGCTCCGCCGCCCGGCCCTCGCGCGCGCTGCATATCATGGCAGTCACGCTGGGGCTTTGCCTGCTGCTCACGCTTTCCGGCGCGGGCTGGGCGCTCGCCCATGCCAAGATCACCCCGGCCCAGCAGGCGCAGCTGAAAGAGCTGGTGGCGAAAGTCGCGGAACATGAAAAGGCGAAGGGCACGAGCACCGCCGCCGTCTGGGCGCAGGTCAAGCATCCGCTGCACCTGCGCCGCTATCAGGACATGTCGTGGTGGGATTACCGCGGCGTGAAAAAGGATTTGCAGGCGCGTCTGGAAAAATAGCGCCTAGGGATCGGCCTTCGCGCGCGGATGCGCCTTCATGTAGATTTCCAGCAATTGTGCGTTGTCGTAGTCGGTATAGCGCTGCGTGGTGGTGACGGAGGCATGGCCGAGCAGCTCCTGAATCGAGCGCAGATCGCCGCCGTTGACGAGGATGTGCGTGGCGAAGCTGTGGCGCAGCGCGTGGGGGGTCAGGCTTTCGGGCAGGCCGAAGCTGCGGCGCAGGTTGCGCAATTGCCGCTGCGCGACGCCCTGATTGAGCCTGCCGCCGCGCACGCCCATGAACAACGGCGTTTCTTTCTCGAAGCCATAGGGGCAGGCGGCGATATATTCGTCCAGCATCTTCTGCACCAGCGGCAGCACGGGCACCATGCGCTCCTTGCTGCCCTTGCCCATCACGCGAACCTCGCCGTTTTGCGGGCGCTGGCCGTAATTGAGCTTCAGCGCCTCGTCGATGCGAAGGCCGCAGCCGTAGAGCAGGGTGAAAAGCGCGCGGTCGCGAAGCCCGATCCACGGGATCTCCGGCAATTCGTCCGCATGTTCGATGACTTCCTTCGCCTGCTTGGGCGGCAGGGCGCGCGGAATGCGCCGGGGCTGCTTGGGCGTGCGGATGGAGCCGATGGCGGCGTTGTGCAAATGCCCGTTCTTGTCCAGCCATTTCAAAAAATTCCGCAGGCTGGCCAGCGCGCGCGCCCGTGTCGCCGCCCCCGCGCCCTCCGCCGTTTTCTTGGCGAGGAATGCGCGAAAGTCGCGCACGGATGTATCTCCCAGGTCGTTGAGCCCCGGCGGCTTGCCGAGGTGACGGGTGAGGAAGGCGAAGAAATAGTCCATGTCGGACAGGTAGGCGCGCAGCGTGTGTCTGGAGAACCGTTTTTCGACCGTCAGGTAATCCACCCATTGGCGGTATCTTTCCAGCAGGTCGGCGGCGACGGAAACGGGCAGGGCGTCTTTATCCATGCCGTCCCCGTCTTTCCAAGGGGCTTATGATTGCACGTCCAGCCATATGCGAAAGCATCTTTCCACCACCTGCGCCAGAAAGCCGATCTGGTCGATGGCCTGTTCGGGGTGAAAGGCTTCGGGATCGCGAGAGCCGAAGGCGATGATGCCCGCCGGCGTGTTCTGGCTGATCTCCATGCGCAGCAGCGCGTGGCTTTTGACGAGGCCGGCGCCGGGACCGAAGATATCCTCATGCCCGTTGATGTTGGGCTGCAAGAGCGCGTCGCCCGTGCCCAGCCATTGCGAAACGAAGCCCTGCCGCGCGAAGCGGATGCCCGACTGGTTGATGAAGGGGATTTCCTTCGAGGTCGATTCGATGATGATGTTGACCGTATCCACGTCCAGCAAGATGGGGAAATCCTGCGTGATGGAGGTGATGAACTCCTCGAAGCTTTCGGCCTCCAGCAGCACCAGCACCGCGGTCTGGATGCGGTTCTGGTTGCTCATGTTGGCGCGGAAGGTGTCGATGAGCTCCTTCTGGATGCGGCTGGCGTTGCTCTTGTCCGCCTTCAGCCGATCGACCAGCGCCTGCTGGAAGCTGACCACGCCCTTGCCCAGCTTTTCGCCGGGGGCGTCCATTTCCTCCAGCAGGTCGGGATGGGCGAGGAAGAAGTCCTTGCGCTCCCTCAGGAACGCGATGACGTCTTCTTCGCTGAGGTCCTTTTCCATGGCCTTTGCCGTTCCGGTCATGGCGCTCATGCCGCGTCGAGAATGGACTGGCCGGTCTTCGCCCAGTCCTCGACGAAGGCGGCGAGCCCCTTGTCGGTCAGCGGGTGCTGGTAGAGCTGGCGGATGACCTTGGGCGGAATGGTCGCCACATGCGCGCCCATCTTGGCGGATTCGACGAGGTGGATGGGGTGGCGGATGGAGGCGACGAGCACCTCCGTCGTGATCGCGGGATATTGCTCGTAGATCTGCACGATGTCGCTGATGAGCTGCATGCCGTCCATGCTGATGTCGTCCAGACGGCCGACGAAGGGGGAAATGAACGTGGCCCCGGCCTTGGCGGCCAGAATGGCCTGCGCGGGCGAGAAGCACAGGGTGACGTTGACCATGGTGCCGTCGTCCGACAGCGCCTTGCAGACCTTCAGCCCGTCTTCGGTCAGCGGCACCTTGACCGCGACGTTGTTCGCGATTTTTGCGAGGCGCTGGCCTTCCTTCAGCATCGTGGCGTAATCGGTCGCGGCGACTTCGGCGCTCACCGGGCCGTCCACGATCTCGCAGATGCTCTCGATGAGGGAGATGAAGTTTTTCGCGCCCGATTTGGCGACGAGGGAGGGGTTGGTGGTCACCCCGTCCAGCAGGCCGGTCGAGGCTAAGTCTTTGATTTCCGCGATGTCGGCGGTATCGACGAAGAATTTCATGGGGGCGTACCTTCCTTTTTTTGCGGCTTTAGTGTACCCAATGGATATGTCTCAGGCTAGTTTTTTCACAGTCGATCAGGCGCCCGAAGGGGCGGAAAGGGTGCAGGTTCTGGCCCCCTATCCCTTATCAAGGGCTTACGATTATTTCCTGCCCGAAGGCATGGCCGCGGGACCGGGTGATTATGTAAGAATCCCCCTCGGGCGGCGCGAAACGCCGGGGGTGGTCTGGGCCGCGGGGGAGGCGGAAGGCGAAAAGATCGACCCCAAGAAAATCAAGCCTGTGCTGCAACGCTACGACTTCCCGCCGATGCCGCAGGCGCAGCGCGAATTTCTCGAATGGGTGGCGCGCTACACCATGGCCGACCTCGGCTCCGTCCTGAAGATGAGCCTGAGCGTGCCGGACGCGCTCAGTCCGCCGAAGGAGGCCACCGCCTATACCGTGCCGCCGGAAATCCACGGCGCCGCCGCGCCCTTCAAGCTGACCGCCGCGCGCCAGCGGGTCATCGATTTTCTGAAAGACGGCGTGCCGCGCCGCGCCGCCGATATCGCGCGCGAGGCGGGCTGCGGCGCGGGGCTGGTGCGCTCCATGGCGACGGCGGGGCAATTGAAGGCCATTGCCGTCAGCGCCCCCGCGCCCTGCCGCGTGGTCGATCTCTCGCACGGTGTTGTCAGTTTTTCGGGCGAGCAGCAGGTGGCGGCCAACGCGCTGCGCGGCTTCGCGGAAAAGCAAGAGTATGCGGGCGTGCTGCTGGACGGCGTGACCGGGGCCGGCAAGACCGAGGTTTATTTCGAGGCCGTGGCCGAGACGTTGCGGCAGGGCAAGCAGGCCTTGGTCCTGCTGCCGGAAATTTCCCTTTCCGCGCCGTTTCTGGAGCGGTTCGAGAAACGCTTCGGCTCCGCCCCCGCGCTCTGGCATTCCGAAGTGCCGGCGGCGCAGCGGCGCGTGACGTGGACGGGCGTGGCGGCGGGCGATACGAAAGTCGTCATCGGCGCGCGCTCGGCCCTGTTCCTGCCCTTCGCCGACCTCGGCCTCATCGTGGTGGACGAGGAGCATGACGCTTCCTACAAGCAGGAAGAAGGCGTGATGTACAACGCGCGCGACATGGCGGTTGTGCGCGCGAACCTCGGCAATTTTCCCGTCGTGCTGGTTTCCGCCACGCCGTCATTGGAGACGATGGTGAACGTGGAGCAGGGCAAATACAGCTATCTGCGCCTGCCCTCCCGCCACGCGGGGGCGCAATTGCCGGAGATGAACGTCGTCAACCTCAAGCAGTTCCCGCCGGGGCGCAACCGCTTCATCTCCCCCCCGCTGGAAAAGGCGCTGCGCGAAACCTTTCACGCAGCCGAGCAATCCCTGCTGTTCCTCAACCGCCGCGGCTATGCGCCGCTCACGCTCTGCCGCACCTGCGGGCACCGCTTCCAGTGCCCGTCGTGCAGCGCGTGGCTGGTCGAGCACCGGCGGCACAACCGCCTGCAGTGCCACCATTGCGGCTACGCCCAGAAGGTGCCGACGGCCTGCCCCGAATGCAACGACGCCGACAGCCTCGCCGCCTGCGGCCCCGGCGTGGAGCGGATACAGGAAGAAGTCCACGCCCTGCTGCCCGACGCGCGCACCTTTATCCTCGCCAGCGACGTCGCGGGCAGCCCCACCGCCATCCGCACCGCCGTGCGCGATATCGAGGAGGGGAAATACGACGTCATCATCGGCACCCAGATCATCGCCAAGGGGCACCACTTCCCCTCGCTCACCTGCGTGGGGGTGGTGGATGCGGACCTCGGACTTGCGGGCGGGGACTTGCGCGCGGGCGAGCGCACCTTCCAGCTTCTCCACCAGGTCGCGGGGCGCGCGGGGCGGGCGCAAAAACCGGGGCGCGTCTTTTTGCAGACCTATATGCCCGAGCAATCGGTCATCCGCGCGCTGGCCGCCAGCGACCGCGACGCCTTCCTCGCCGCCGAAAGCGCGGAGCGGGAGCGGGCGGGCATGCCGCCCTTCGGCAGGCTGGCCGCGCTGATCCTTTCGGGCCCGGACGATGTGAAGCTCGACGTTTTCTGCCGCAGCCTCGCGCAATCCGCGCCGCGCTATGACGACATCACGGTCCTCGGCCCCGCTCCCGCGCCCATGGCCTTTTTGCGCGGCAAGCACCGCCGCCGCTTCCTTGTGAAGGCGGGGCGGAACCTGCCCTTGCAAAAATACCTCGCCGAATGGCTGGGGATGGTGAAGGTGCCTTCCGCGCTTCAGTTGAAAATCGACATCGACCCGCAGAGCTTCTTCTAGGCAACCCGCCGTACTGCCGCCTCGTCATTCCCGCGAAAGCGGGAATCCACACAGCCTTTTGGCCCCCGCTGGACCATAGATTCCCGCTTTCGCGGGAATGACGATATAATTAATTGATTTAAAACGATATTTTTCGCGAACACCCGTCGTAATATTTTCTTTACATATAAAGTATATAATTTCCGAAAAGGCAGGTGCGGAATGAACGTGAAATTCGTCGATGGTCTGGTCGAAAGTCTGAAGGGGCACGCGCCCCTGCCGGAGGACGAGGGCAACCCTATCTACAAGCTTTTGCAGGACAAGGAGCTGCGCGGCAATACCATCGGCCAGCTGGTGGGCGCGCTGCACGAGCACCGCCCGATGGAAAAGGACAGCCTGGGCGAGGAAAAGCTTTCCGCGCAAAAAGACACCCGCATCCTTTATGACGCGACCGAGAACCGCGTGACCTTCGCCGTCGTCGGGCGCGAGCCGAAGGCGGACGGCACCTACAACGCCTATGCCAACGTGACCCTGCAGCGCGGGGACGACAAGCAATGGCACGTGGACAGCTTCTTCACCTCCCTCGATCCCACGGGCTTCGAGAAGGAGGAAGCCGAGCGCTACGTCGATATCGGCGAGGGCGTCTCCACGGCCTACGGCAAGAACGACCAGAAATTCGTCGCCGACTTCCTGCAATCCATGACCAAGGGCGAGGACATGTGGGGCGCGCTGACCGATGCCGACCACATGGGCCGCATGGACACCGTCTTCGCGGGCGCGCGCAAGCAGGAACAGGCGCGCCTCGCCGCCGGCGAAAAACCCATCGCGCTGTTCAAGATAAAGGACGGCCATTTCCCCGGCCGCTTCGACTACGACGCCAGCGGCGAAACCCGCGAAGAACGCCGCGTCTCCGTCGCCCCCGTGATGGCGCGGAAGGACCGGTAGTTTATAAAATAAGCTGATGCATCAGTATGTCATGATCGCTTTGCTAAGCTAGTAGCGCGTGACGAGGAATATTTATGAGGCGAACGTATTTTCTTTTTGTCCTTATTTTTTTGCTGATTTTGGGGCATTTATTGACGAATGGTTTTACCTCTTTCGTCGTATTCTTGTTGTTGATCTTTCCTTCGATTGCGCTGAACCCTTTTCTGTCCCCTGCAAGGCTGTTTTTTATCTATCAAGTCATGGTGCCGCTTGCTGTTATCAACCGTCATCGTTCAGGGGTCAGAAAAATTTATTTTAAAACTGTTATTATTTTTGCTCTGGTGCTTGTTTACGCGAGTTTTGTTCTTAATATCCCGACCTATAGGCTGGTTGATCGCTTGATGGCGGACGATAGGGGGGTAGCAGGACCAATAGCCCTTTCCGGCACTATCGGATATATCAAATATTCTGTGCCTTACGAGAAAGGCGGAGATGTATTTTCGAGTGTGGAATTGCGGGACAGGCTCTCAGCCTACCCAAAGGTGATAGCCCTGATCCAGGCAAGGCCGGAAGATATGAGTGCCGAGAATTTTAAGGTAAAAAAACTGCCGGTCATTCATGTGGGAGCAAGAAAGCTCGAAGATAAAAAAGATAAAAAAGAACCTTTGGCAGATGCGGACTACATCATCTCGGATACAGGGGTTAACGGACTTCCGGCCTATGATGTATCAGAAAACAATTACACGAGACCGTGGAGCCTTGATCTCCATACAGTCTACGCGAGGAGGCTGGAGATATTGAAAAGACAGTCAGACGGGAGCTTTCTACTGATATACAGGAAAACTTATGCCAGAGCCACGCCACTGGATTGGCCGCTTATGTTGGGGCCGATTTCAGGTTACGGTTTCAATATGACGTATGGATTTGAACGTCACCCTATAGCTCCTAACGGCGGCCAAGCATCGGTAGAAAGGGATTACGATAGCTTGTTTGGGGATAAACGAAGCTTTTCATATAAAAAATATGAGGGGGCGATCTTGCAGGCGATTTTGAACGGCAAGGTTGATGTTGTCCGAGGCTGGTTGAAAACTGGCGTTGATGTAAATGCAAGGCTTTCTGACGGTGAGACGTTGCTGCAAAAAGCCGTAAAAAATGGAGAGGTCGAGATAGCTAAACTTCTAACTGAGCATGGTGCGGACGTTAATGCCAAGTCATTTGAGGGCAAGACAGCCCTTGCACAAGCAGTAGCCAGTCGGAATTTGCAAATGGAGCTGTTCTTGCTGGATAGTGGCGCGAAGGTTAACGAGGTGCTGGGTGATGGAGGTAATGCTCTGTTTCTGGCTATACGAAAAGATATGCCAAAGGGAGCCATGTTGCTGATGGCGCACGGTGCAAATACGCACGCAAAGAACAAGGACGGTACGACCCCCTTGATGGAAGCGTCTCGGACAGGTCAATTAAGTGTCGCAAAAGGACTATTAGATCATGGTGCCGAAATAGAGGCGAAAGACGATAAAGGGCTAACTCCTTTGATGTATGCCGTCGTGCAAGGGAATGCGGATGTCGTGGCGTATCTGATTAGCCGCGGGGCTGATGTAAACGCAAAATCGTACACAGGGCAATCTGTTTTATCTATGGCGAGAAGCCACGGTCGAAATGAAATTGTAAAATTGCTTACAGCGACAAGATCGGGCCGTTAAATGAAAATATTTCTTTTTAGATAACCTTTTTCAACTGTGTTCTTCTTGCGCGCATGGAAAGAGTAGGGGAGAGTACAAAGAATAACTCCCAACCACCAAAACTCAAGGCATATAAACCAGCGCCAGCTTCGCGTGCTTGGGCTTGAAGTCTTCCCAGCTTTCCACATCGCAGGTGAAGGCGGCGAAGGCGGCGGGGGGGAAGCCCATGATTTCCTCGCCGGTGGCGGCACAGAGTTTTTCGGCAAGCTCGCCCATGCCGGGGTTGTGGCCGACGATCATGAGGCGGGAAAAAGCGTCGTCCGCTTCCTGTATTTCGTCCAGCAGCGTCTCGCGCGCGGCGAGGTAGAATTTTCGTTCGAAACGGCTCTGCACCTCGCTCTGCGCGTCGAGGGCGGCCAAGGCCAGCTTCAGCGTCTGCACCGTGCGCAGCGAGGAGGAGCAAAGCACGAGGTCGGGCGCGATGCCCTGTTCCTTGAAGAACGCGCCGGCGTTTTCCGCCTCGGCCTCGCCGCGGGCGGAAAGGGGGCGGTCGTGGTCGTCCATCGCCGGGCCCGGGTGTTCCGCATGGGCGTGCCTGAACAAATAAACTGTTTTCATTTTAAAGACTTGCCTGTTAAATGCATGGAAAGACTATAGCCGAGCGAAAGGAGCTTGTCATGCCCGTTGCCAAAGGCCCCGCCGGTGCCCTGAAAAACCCCGTCGCGATCATCGATCTGGGCTCGAACGCCGTGCGTTTCGTGATTTACGACGCGCTGGACCGTGCGCCGGTGAAAATACATAATGAGCGCGTGCAGTGCCACCTCGGCAAGAACATGGCCAAAACGGGCTACCTCAACCCCGACGGCGTGGCGCTGGCCTTCGAGGCGCTGGGGCGTTTCGCGGGGCTGATTGCGGCCATGAACATCCGCCATGTCCACGCCGTCGCCACCGCCGCGATGCGCGACGCCATCGACGGGCAAGATTTCATCAAGAGCGTGAAGGCGGCCTTCGGGCTTTCCATCCGCGTCATCGGCGGTGAGGAAGAGGCGCGGCTTTCCGCCCACGGCGTCCTGATGAACGGCCTCGGCGTGGAGGCCAGCGGGCACAGCGGCATCATCGGCGATTACGGCGGCGGCTCGCTGGAGCTCATCGTCGTCGAAAAAGGTAGCGTGCGCCACAAGGTCAGCTTCCCCATGGGCGCGCACCGGCTGCAGGTGATCGAGGGCACCCCCGCGCGCATCAGGGCCGTGGACGCCATGCTGAAAACCGCGCCGTTTTTAAAGCAAAGCACGGGCATGGATTTCTACGCCATGGGCGGCGCGTGGCGTTCCATCGGCAAGGCGCATCTGGGCGTGACGAAACACCCGCTGCCGGTGCTGGACCATTACGCGGTCGAGGGCGGACAGGCCGCCGCCTTCGCCGAAATGATCTCGAAGCAAAGCATGGCGCAGCTGAAGAAAAAGTTCGGCATGGTGGAAAAACGCCTGCACGACATGGGCGTCGCCGCGCTCGCCATGTACCGCGTGTTCCGCGTGCTCAAGCCCGCGCGGCTGGTCTTTTCCGGCACGGGGCTGCGCGAGGGGCTGATGTACGACCGCCTTTCCCCCGCGCGCAAAAAGCAGGACGCGCTTTTGGAGGGCAGCGGCAAGATCGCCCTGCACGCCGGGCGTTTCAGCGATTTGAAACCCTATGCCGCGCTGGAAAAATTCATCGTCCCGCTGTTCTCGAAAGAGGGACGCGACGTGCAAAGGCTCGCCGCCGCGGCCTGCAGATTGTCCGACATCTGCTGGTTCGAGCATGAGGACGTGCAGGCGTCTTACGCGCTCTCCCGCGCCCTGACCGCGCCGCTTTACGGTGTCAGCCACAGCGGCCGCGCCTTTCTGGGCATCGCCCTCGCGCTGCGCTACGGCGAAGATGCGAAGGCGGCATCCCTGACCGCGCTGCACGGCGTGCTCGACGGGCTGGACACACCTGCGGTGACGGCTGGGCGGGCGCTGCATCTCGCCCATCTGCTCACGGGGGGCGACTTGCTGTTGCTGTCCAAGGCCTCGCTGAAGGCGACGCCGAAAACCTTGACGCTGCATCTTGCCGGGCAGGCGCGCGCGCTGCGGGCGGAAAACGTGGACAAGGCGCTGGCGGCGCTGGCGGAAGGCATGGGCCGCGCGGCGAAAATTTCGATGGAGGGATGACATGGCGGACGCAAGGTTGCAAAAGCTCGAAGACGAGGTGGCGCGGCTGAAGCGCGCGCTGGTGAAGATATCCGCCATCTTCCTTTTGCTCTTCGCCGCGAATGTCTTTCTTTTTTCGAAGACCGCCTCCGTGCGCTGGATCGCGATCAACGACCGGCAGGGGCATATCGCGGGCTGGTGGGATGCGGAGGGCATCCGCATCAAGGACGCGCAGGGACGGGACCGGCTGAAAATCGGCATGGTCGGCAGCCAGCCGGAAGTGCAGCTTTTCGACGCGCAGGGCAAGATAAAGGCGCAAGTCTTCGTTTACGGCGAAGACAAGAAGCCGGGCGAGGGTTACGTGATGCTTTGGGACAAAAACGGCAAGGGCGTGCGCGTACCCGCGCCGGACAAGCCGCTGCCCTGAAAAAATTCAGCCATACAAGGCATTATGGAGATTTATGTGAGTTAAAGGTCGGCATGAATCTATAAGCAATTGAATAAAATATATATTCTTTGTCCTGTTTTATAGAAAAATACAAGCGTTCATTATCCCACCATTAACCATATACCGATATAATGGGGCTGCGGTCAAAACATCGACGGGGCAAAAATGGGCAAGTTCAGGGACGTTTTTCACGAAAAAATCGAAAAAGCCATGAGCGGCGCGTTGGCCGACAGCGTGGAAATGGTCGTGAAGGAAATCAACGCGATTCCCCCCGGCTTCACCCCGCCCAGGTTCCTGCAGATTTCCGATCGCGCGCTGAACGCGCTGATCCGCGATTACTGCGAGGAAATGCCCGGCACCAAAAAGACCGAGGGCCAGCGCCGCTTGAAAATCAACATCCGCGCCATGCGCGAGGGCGCGCGCTTCCGCGGGCAGTTCGAGGGCCGCATCATGCCGCTGCTCGACGGGTTGACCGAGCGCGGGGGCATGGTCAACGGCGAAAAAATCGCGCTGGTGGTCGATAAAAAGGAATTCCACGCCGAGCAGAAATTCGCCGCCCCGCCCCGCAGCGTTCTCAGCCGCTGATCTGGCCGCCCGCGCGGGCTCATCCTGCCGTATTCCAGAAGGCGGATTTTTTATTGACATAATATTATAAACGAGTAGCATCTTATGTAATATCAATTCAGGGAATCGATATTCCCTGAAATATTTCGCTAAGGAGGTGCCGGATGTCGTTTTTTTTCAAGAAGCGTGAACCCCTGACGGTCGATAGCGCGCTGGAAATTGTCGGGGATTGTTCGTTCAAGGGCAAAGGTTTCGGTGAGCGGCACTGGCTGAAGGCCGCCATGCGGTTCCTCGAGGAGCGCTCGGAACTGCCGGGCGTATGCTACGACCTGCCACACAGTCAGCTTGCCCTGATTTTCAATCTGCGTGACGGGCAGAACCCCAACCCGCCGCGCGAGGGCCCGCCCGACATATCGAAGCTGCCTGTGCCGCCGCCGAAACTTTATTAACGCGGGCCGCCCGGCCTTCGCTTCCGGTCATGCCGGCGTTTGACGGTTTGCGCCATCCTCTCGCTGTTCCGCACGTCCCGGCAGGTTGCGCATGGCTTCCTTCCAGGGCGGCCGCTTCCATTCGGGATGATGCGCCCAGATTTTCTTGAGCGTTTTTATCCAACGCAGGAATGCGGCGGGGGAGGGGATGAGCGGCGTATGCGTCAGCTCGAAATGGATGCCGGTGACGGGGTCGTTGAAGAACACCGCGTAATAGCCGGGTGAATAGGCCGGGTATTCGGCGGGCGCGTCGGTGACCTCCACGCCGTTTTTCAGCAGGAAGTTTTCGTGGAAGTCGTCGATCTCCCTGCGGCTGCGCGCCCAGAGCGCGACGTGGTTGATGCCGGTCGGCTGCGCTTCGTGGTCCAGCCTGCCGCCCGAGGCCGCGGGCTGGATGCCGATGTAGCTGTGAAAAAACGGAAACCGCGCCATGTAATAGGTCGAGCGGTATTCGATATCCAGCGTCCAGAAGCTTTTGTAGCCCAGCCAGCCGAACATCTTGTCGAAAAACCTTATCGAGTCCTCATAGTCCAGCACCGAAAACTCGACGTGATGCACGCCCTTCCATCTCATACGTCGCCTGCCTTTTTGCGCGGTTTGCTTGCCCCAGCTTATGCCTGCTTGCGGCGGGGGTCAAATCAGGCTCAAGAGCTGCCATATAAAAATAATCGCGTCATCCCGGCGAAGGCCGGGATCCAGCAAGGCCGACAGGCCGTCTTATGAGTCCATATGACGCGCGGACGCGCTTCTTGGACCCCGGCCTCCGCCGGGGTGGCGATTGTTTTTTCGTTGGAGTGAATTACCCCGCCGCCACCAGCTTGATCTTCCCGTTCTCGACGGCGAGGGCGAGTTTGCCGTCGCGGACTTCGAGGGCTTCCTTGCCGAAGATCTTGAACCTCCAGCCGGACATGGCGGGCACCTTGGCTTCCTTGCCGAAGGCGGCGATCTGTTCCAGCTCGGCGGCGGTGCAGAGCAGCTTGGGGGCGACATCGCCTTCCTCGCATTTCAGCTTCAGCAGCACGCGCAAGAGGTCGATGGTCGGGCCCATGCCGGGCGGGAACTGCGGGCGGGGCTTGCGCACCGGCCCGTCTTTTTCATCCATATCGAGCCCGCGCTGTACGGCGTCCAGCACGTCCTGACCGCGGTCGCTTTCGGCGAAGCCCTTGGAGATGTTGCGCATCTTGGACAGCGCCTCGCGCGTCGCGGGCGGATGGGTGACGATCTCGGCGATGGCTTCGTCCTTCATGATCCGGCCGCGCGGCACGTCCACTTCCTGCGCCAGCTTCTCGCGCCATGCGGCGACTTCCTTGAGCAGGCACAGGGTGCGCGGCTTGTAGTTGGGAACTTTTATGCGCTCCCACGCGTCCTCGGGCTTGGTGACGTAGATTTCCTTGCGCGAGAGCTTTTTCATCTCGTCCTTGATCCAGCTTTCGCGGCCCAGCTTTTCCAGCCGGTCGGCCAGCTTGATGAAAATCTTGCGAAGGTGCGTCACGTCCGCCAGCGCGTATTTGAGCTGTTTGGAGGTCAGCGGGCGCATCGCCCAGTCGGTGAAGCGGCTGGACTTGTCGAGGCGTTTTTTGAGCATCGAGCTGACCAGCACCTCGTAGCTCACCTGCTCGCCGTAGCCGCAGACCATCGCGGCGACCTGCGTGTCGAAGATCGGCACGGGCAGCTTGCCCATCAGGTTGTAGAAAATCTCCATGTCCTGCCGGCAGGCGTGCATGACCTTCAGCACCTCCTTGTTCAGCAGGATGTCGAAGAAGGGGGAGATGTCCATGCCCTCGGCCAGCGGGTCGATGGCATAGGGCTCGTCGTCCTTGCCCGCCACCTGGATGAGGCAGAGGCGCGGGTAATAGGTTTTCTCCCGGATGAATTCGGTATCCACCGTAATGAAATCCGCCTTTTTCAGGCGCGTGCAGAGGGATTTCAGCTCTTTTGTCGTCGTGATGAGTGTCATAACGACATAAAATAATTCAATTTCATGGTTTTAGCCATGAAATAATTCGGTATTTCCATGGTTTTAGCCATGAAATAATTTAGGGACACCGCAGCATCAAGGTATTTGTTTTCCTTATATCTTTCTGTTAAAACAGAGCCTTCATACGCTGAGGAATAGAGGAAAACACCCCATGCACGCATACCGTTCCCATACCTGCGGCCAGCTTCGCGCCGCCGACAAGGGCCAGACCGTCAAGATTTCCGGCTGGATCCACCGCAAGCGCGACCACGGCGGGTTGCTTTTCGTCGATCTGCGCGACCATTACGGGCTGACCCAATGCGTGGTGAATTCCGATAACCCGGTCTTCGAGACCATCGACGGGCTGCGGCTTGAAAACGTGGTCTGCATCACGGGCGAGGTCGTGCTGCGCACGCCCGAAACCGTCAACAAGCACCTGCCCACCGGCGAGGTGGAGCTGAAGGTGAAGACGGTCGAGCTGCTTTCCGCCCCCGTGACCGACATGCTGCCCCTGCAGGTCAACTCCGACGAGCCTTACGGCGAGGAAGTGCGGCTGAAGTACCGCTTCCTCGACCTGCGCCGCGACGTGCTCCACCGCAACATCGTGCTGCGCTCGGACATGGTGTCCTCCCTGCGCCGCCGGATGACGGAGCAGGGCTTCCGCGAATTCCAGACGCCGATCCTGACGGCCTCTTCGCCCGAGGGCGCGCGCGACTTCCTCGTGCCCTCCCGCCTGCACCCCGGCAAGTTCTACGCCCTGCCGCAGGCGCCGCAGCAGTTCAAGCAGCTTCTGATGATGTCGGGCTTCGACCGCTACTTCCAGATCGCCGCCTGCTTCCGCGACGAGGACGCGCGCGCCGACCGCACGGCGGGCGAGTTCTACCAGCTCGACATGGAAATGTCCTTCGTCACGCAGGACGACATTTTCAACGTCATGGAGCCCGTCATTCACGGCGTGATGGAGGAATTCTCCGACTTCACCGGCCGCAAGTTCGAGGTTTCCAAGCCGCCCTTCGTGCGCATCCCTTTCGACGAGGCCATGCTGAAATACGGCACCGACAAGCCGGACCTTCGCAACCCGCTGCTGATTAGCGACGTGACCGAGGTCTTCTCGCGCGAGGACGTGGAATTCAAGGCCTTCAAGGGCGTCATCGAGAAGGGCGGCGTCGTGCGCGCCATCCGCGCGCCCAAGGTCTCCGACCGTCCGCGCAGCTTCTTCGACAAGCTCAACGACTGGGCGAAGGGCGAGGGGGCGTTCGGCCTCGGCTACGTGACGTTCGAGGGCACTGAGGGCAAGGGCCCCATCGCCAAGTTCATCCCCGCCGCCGCGCAGGAGGTGCTGAAGAAGCTGACCGGCGCGGAAGACGGCGACGCCGTGTTCTTCGTCTGCGACATGGAAGCGAAAGCCGCGCCCTTCGCGGGCAAGGCGCGCAACAAGATCGCCGAAGACCTCGACATTATCGAGAAAGACGCCTTCCGCTTTTGCTGGATCGTCGATTTCCCGATGTACGAGTTCAACGAGAAGACCCAGCGCATCGACTTCTCCCACAACCCCTTCTCCATGCCGCAGGGCGGGCTGAAGGCGCTGGAAGAGCAGGACCCGCTGACCATCAAGGCCTTCCAGTACGACAGCGTTTGCAACGGCATCGAGCTCGCCTCGGGCGGCATCCGCAACCACGTGCCGGAGATCATGGAAAAGGCCTTCGGCATCGCGGGCATTCCGAAGGAAACCATCGCCGAGAAATTCGGCGGCATGTACAACGCCTTCAAGTTCGGCGCGCCGCCGCACGGGGGCTGCGCCTTCGGCATCGACCGCATGGTCATGTTCCTGGCGGATGAGCCGAACGTGCGCGAGGTCATCGCCTTCCCCATGAACCAGCAGGCCGAAGACCTGCTGATGGGCGCGCCCACGACCGCCGACCAGCAGCAGCTGAAAGATGTGCACATCAAGCTCGACCTGCCCAAACCTCAGGTGAAGGCGACGGGCTGAGGCGCAGCGCATGAAGGAGCCGCAAGGAAATAAGCCGCAAAAGGGCGATCTTTCCGAAGCCTTCCTGAAGGCGGCGGGCGACTACATGCTAATCGAGACGCCGCTCGCCAAGGCGGATCTTTGCATCCTCTTCGGCAACAGCAAGGCGGACCTCATCGCCAACCACGCGGCGGACCTCTATGAACAGGGCTATTTCACCCGCATGGTCGTGACCGGCGGCGTGGCGACGGACGACGGCCGGCTGGAAGCGGACCGCATGCGCGACGTTCTGGTCGCGCGCGGCGTGCCGGTGGAAAACATCCTCGTCGAAGACGATGCGACCAATACCGGCGAAAACGTCATCCATACGCTGGCCCTGCTGAAAAAAAACGGCTGGAAGGACGATGTCCACAGCGTCATCGGCGTCGGCCGCCTGCACGCTTCGCGCCGCTTCATCATGACGCTGGAAAAGCATTGGCCGGAAGTTACCAAGATGTTCTCCGCCCCCAACAATTACGGCGTGCCGCCGCAGGACTTCATGCGCAGCGACGAATTTCGCGAGGACGTGCTGCGCGAATTCAACAAGATCACCCCCTACAAGGAAAAAGGCTTCATCGCCGAGATCGACCCCGTGGCCATGGCGGAGAAAATCAGGAAGCTGCCGCATCCCGCGAACGCGCCCGCGCCGAAAATGCGGCACCGCAGCGAAGGCCCGAAGCGATAAACGCCTACAATCATTGACCTTTTGGCGTGTTTGCGCCATATTACCGTCACCATTCCAACGCCACCCCAAAGCACCGGAGGATACGTGACGGCCATTGCTGACGCCGAAGGCTATATCGACCACAATTATTACGTGGACACGCTGCAAACCGCGCCGCGCCACCCCGTGCTGGGCGAAACGGTGGAGACGGACGTCTGCGTGGTCGGCGGCGGCCTTGCGGGGTTGAACACGGCGCTGGGGCTGCTCGAGCGCGGGCAGGACGCGGTGGTGGTGGAAGCCAAACGCATCGGCTGGGGCGCATCCGGCCGCAACGCGGGCTTCGTCGCCAAGGGCTATTCGGCGAGCGAGATGTCTTTGCTCGCCCGCCTTGAAAAGCCGCACGCGCAACAGCTCGTCACCCTGACGCAGAACGCGCGCAAGCTCATCCATTCGCGCATCGAGAAATTCAACATCGACTGCGGCCCGCTCACCCCCGGGGTGCTGACGGTTTCGTGGAAGGACAACGCGCGGGAAATGCGCGACTACATCGACAAGGCGAACGACGTCTTCCACACCGGCTTCGAGTTCTGGGACCGCGAAAAGGTGCGCGAACACTGCAAGACGCAGCGCTATTTCGACGGCGTCTATTCCCCGCAGGATTACCAGTTCAACCCGCTGCGCTACCTGCACGGCATCGCCAAGGTCATCACGGAACAGGGCGGGCGCATCTTCGAGAACAGCCCGGCGGTGAAGATATCCCGCGACGGCAAGGGCTGGAAGGTCGAAACCAAAGAAGGCTGCGTGAAGGCGCGGGAGGTGGTGCTGTGCTGTTCCATCTACATCGACGGGCTGGACAAGCGCCTCGCCAACGCCGCCTTCCCGGTGCAGACCTACATCATGGTGACCAAGCCGATCGACGACGCGCTGCTGGAACAATCGCTCAACACCCTGCACGCCATCTACGACATGCGTTTTTGCAGCGATTATTACCGCCGCGTGGACGGCAACCGCATTCTGTGGGGCGGGCGCGTCGCGCTTTGGTCGCGGCCGGACAATATCGCGGGCATGATGCTGGGCGACCTGCTCAAGGTCTATCCGCAGCTCAAGGGCCATGCGGCGCCGGATTATTACTGGTCCGGGCTGCTCTGCTACGCCCCGCACAAGATGCCGCAGCTGGGCCAGATCGAGCCCGGCTATTGGTACAACACCGGCTTCGGCGGCCACGGCCTCGCCCCCACCACTGCCTGCGGGGAGGTCGTCGCATCGGCGATTGCCGAGGGCGACGAGACATGGCGCGCCTTCGAGCCCTTCGGCATCGGCTTTGCCGGCGGCAAGTCCGGCCGCTACGTGGCGCAGATGGTCTATTGGTGGTGGCGGGCGCGGGACCTGTTCCTCGTCTGATTATCCGGTTGATATTAAATGGATATCTTGCCCGCAACGGGGTGAAAAAACAATTGACATAATAGACCGTATCCTTTAGGGTGGCGCATATTTCGTAAATAAGCGTCCCTGACGAGGATTCTCAATGGATTTCAAATCGAAAATGAAAAAAGCGGGTGAAGCGGCCCTGCGCTTCGCGAAGGCGGTGCGCCGCTTCCTGCGCAACCCCCAGCAGCTCGAGGCGTCCTTTATCGAGGCCATCCGCGCGGGCAAGATCGAAAAAGTCAAAAAGCTGATGGAAGAGGGCGCGAAGCTCGATATCGACGGCTACCGCGCCAAGCAACCGCTGGACGTCGCGCGCGAGGCGAAGCAGACGGAAATTTTCGCCCTGCTGCTGGAAAGCGGCGCGGACCCGAACCGGCAAAGCGACTACGGCGCCTCCACCCCCTTCCTCGATGCCGTGCGCGCTGGCGACACGCAGGCGGCCATCGCCATGCTGGACGCGCCCGTCAAGGCGGATATCGAGGCGCGGGACCGCCGCGGCGACAGCGTCTTCGCCCTCGCGGTCGCCACGCGCAACACGGCGCTGTCGGCGGAGCTGATGGAACGCGGCGCGAAGTTTGATACGCGCAACAGCAAAAACTGGAGCCCGCTGTTCTACGCCGTGCGCAACGGCGACCTTGCGATGACGCAAAAGCTGCTGGACAAAGGCGCGCGCACCGACCTTGCGGACAACGAAGGCCGCGGCCTGCTGGATATCGCCCGCGCCTACGACCGGCGCGAGGCTTACAGGCTGGTGCAATCCTTCCTCGACGCGCAGGTGCCGGAATGGCAGGCGCCGGACGCGGATACCGTCACCCATGTCAGCATCCTGCGCGACGCGGGCTACCGCCTGACCGAGGTCTTCAATTTCGAAACCGAGCGCTACGCCGTCATCACGCACAACTATGAAACCGGCCGCGACATCACCATCGTCAAGACCTTCGCCGAGATGGAGCGGGACAAGAGCCTCGCGCAGGCGCGGGAAAAACACGCGGCACGCAAAACGCCGCAGCCGCAACCGCAGCCCGCCGCCAAGGGATGACAAACATTCCCTCTCCCGCGGACGGGAGAGGGGCAGGGAGAGGGGCGGGCCGAAGGTCCGCAGCACCGGAGCGACGCTTTAGGGCGTTTGCATTCCCTCACCCCCCGCCCTCTCCCGCAAGCGGGAGAGGGGGCCGGATGGCGATATAAAATTTGAACGAGGATGCAAGACAATGGCCAAAACCCCGAAAAAAGATTTCAGCAGGAAAGCCGCGAAAAAAGCGGAGCCCGAGTTCCAGATATTCTCCGACTTGGACGGGGTGTTGACGGATTTCGACGGTCACGCCACCGCCAACGGTAAATACAACGAAAAGGGCCAGCCCAAATGGGAAGAGCTGGACCTGAAATGGTGGAAGACCATGCCCGCCTATGACGGCGCGAAGGAGTTTTACCAACAACTGCGCGCGCGCGGCCGCACCCGCATGCTGACCGCGCCGATTTTGAACGCCGACTGCTTTCGCGGCAAGGCCGAATGGGTGACGAAGTTCCGCGGCACGCGCTTCGGCCTGCTGGACCTGATGATCGCGCGGGCGGAAGACAAGAACCTGCTGGCGCGGCCCAACTGCATCCTCGTCGATGACCGCCAGAAAAACATCGACCAATGGGTCGCGGCGAGCGGCATCGGCATCCTGCATACCGGCGATTACGCCGATACGCTCAAACGCGTGGATCAGGCGATGGAAGATTTCCGCAACGGCAAGAAAGCCGCGCCCGTTCAGGCGGAAAAACCCGTTTTGAAAATCTTCATCGGCCCCAACGGGGTGCTGGCGGATTTCGACGTCCACGGCAAGGCGACGGGCAAGATCGCGCCCGACGGCAAGACCGACTGGGCGAAGCTGGACAAATCATGGTGGAAAACCCTGCCCGCCTTCGAAGGCGCGAAGAAATTCTACGACGCCGTGCGCAAGCTGGGCCCCACGCGCTTTTTGACCGGCGCGGTGCCGCTGGCCGCGGACTTCGAGGGCCCCGCCAACTGGGCCATGGACTTCCGCCCCGAAAGCGGCAAGTTCGCGCTGCTCGACGTCGTCGTCGTGCGCTCGAAAGACAAGGAAATGCTGGCGCGCGAAGGCAGCATCCTCATCGACGACCGTCAGGAGAATGTCGATAAGTGGACCGCGGCCGGCGGCACCGGCATCCTGCACAGCGGCGATTTCGCCGATACGCTTTCCCGCGTGCAAACCGCCGTCGCCGACCTCGCCGCCAAGGGCATCGTGCCCGAGGTGAAACCCGCCAAGAAATTCACGCCCAAACCGAAGCCCTGATTTTCGGGGGTGTATTTTATCGCCCACGGATGAACACGGATATACACGGATAGCTTTTTACGTCTTATCCGCGTTCATCGGTGTCCATCCGTGGGGGAAATACGCCAGGAAATTCACCTCCAAGCCGAAGCCCTGATTTTTCACCTTCACCACCTCGCCATGCCCGCGCAGGCGGGCATCCGGCACGCGGCTGAAAGAGTGTTGACCAATTCAGGCCCGGACCCCCGCCTTCGCGGGGGTGGCGTTTGTGTATGCGGGACGGGAGTTGACTATCGCCCACGGATGGACACGGATATACACGGATGGTTTTTACGCCTCATCCGCGTTCTTCGGTGTCCATTCGTGGGGAAAATACGCCCTGCCGGATTTATTCCGGCTGTTTTGGCGGCGAGAGTTTCTTGGTCAGGAGGCTTCTCGCGAGTGCAGCAGTAAAGATAATTGTGGACAATGGGCCCACCGCTAAGGTTATCACCGAAAAAAGGGATGCATGTGCCGTGAGCGCAAAATATAAATCTACCAAGAAAAAGAATGCGCCAAGAAGTATTGAGGACAGAATGCCCTTCATACATTTTCGGGGTTCCATGTTTTCCTGCGCGAACAGGCTGATGCACATCGCGATGAACATGCCCCAATATAAATAGAAGAGGTTTTCAGGAATGCTGACGACTGCGGCGAAAGCTGAAAATATTGCGCCGATCACGACGCAGCCCAGAAGGTTTCCCCAAATGGCCGCCCTGTTTATCTTGATTTTCAATTCATCCTGCCCTGTCTGACGCGGCGGGCAAAACTACCGCCCCGCCCGGCGCGCGGTTTTGTCGGCGTAGAGGGCTTTGTCGGCGGCTTCGTAGGCGGTGAGCCATTCGGTTTCGGCGCGGACGGGCTCGACGCCGATGGAGGCGCCGAATTCCAGCCCGGTTCCCTGCCAGTCGAGGCGCATGGAATTGAGCGTGTCCTTCACCTGATAGATGCGCACCATCGCCTTTTCGGGGTCGGTCTGGGTCAGCAGCAGGGCGAATTCGTCGCCGCCGAAGCGCGCCGCGCCGTCCACGATGCGGATGGAGGACAACAGATGCTTCGCCACCAGCTTCAGGCATGCGTCGCCCGCCTGATGGCCGTGGGTGTCGTTGATCTGCTTGAAGCGGTCGAGGTCGATGAGCGCGAGCAGCGCGCCCGGCGAATTGTGGCGGCGGATGCGCGCCTGCTCGTGGGCGAAGAACGTCTCGAACCCGCGCCGGTTCATCAGCCCCGTCATCGGGTCCGTGCTGGCGAGGTCCTCGAGCTGGCGGATGCGCTTTTCCTGCTGCGCGATCATGCGCTCGGCCGTCTCGATCTGGTCGTAGGCGTGTTTCAGCATCGCCAGCGTGGTGCCTTGCGTGCGCCAGTTGGGGTCCGCCGGGTTGACGGTCGATTTCAGGTTCTCGATGGTCAGCGCCTGCGAGGGGCGCAAGTGCAAGGGTTGTTTGGTGGCCATGCGTCGCTCTTTTAAAAAGAATATCCCTGAAAATATTGAGAACAGGGCTTTTGAAACCTATCTTGTTCCTACATAACATAAAAAGCGCGGCAGGTGAACAGGGCGGGGATATATTTTCATAAATAAAATAACGCGCGGGGCATATTCGCCACGGATATCAGCCTCCTGCCTTCTCCGGGGCCCCGCCGAGGTTGTTTTTGCCGCCGCTTGGTTTAGAGTGAAGGGATAACAGGGTGTGACGCATTTCAGGACAGGCTCGATGAACGAAAAAATAACCACATATGTCTTCGGCGCGGTATTGGCCGGGCTGACGGCCTTTGCCGTCCCCATGCAGGCGGCGAAGGCGGCAAGCGCGGTCGCGGGCCCCACGGTGGCCCTGCACAAGGCGCTTTACAAGTTCAAGATGGTCTCGGTCCATTCCGGCGCGGGCGTCACCGGCATCGACGGCGAGATGTACTACGAGCAGAACGACGATTGCGACGCCTGGACCAGCGAGCACCGCTTCACCATGGAATACCAGTACCCCGAGCGCCCGCCGGTCGATAACACAAGCCATTACGTCTCCTTCGAGGCGAAGGACAAAAGCGCCTTTTACTTCAATTCCGAACGGCGCGAGAACGGGCGGCTGAGCGAGCAGCTGCGCGGCGCCATCGTCAAGGGCAAGGACGGCGCGGCCAAGGCGGATTACTCGCGGCCCGAGGGGTTGAGCTACGCGCTGCCCAAGGGCTATATGCTGCCCACCCAGCAGACGAACGAGACCATCCGCCACGCGGAGAAGGGCGACCGGTTCTTCGACGCCATCATCTTCGACGGCACGGACGCGGACGGGCCGGTCGATATCAACACCTATATCGGCAAGAAGCTGACTCCGGCGGAGATCAAGGCGCTTTCCGCGGGCAACAAGAACATCGACGCCTCGCTGCTCAGCCCCAACGCATGGCACATGCGCGTCGCGGTCTTTCCGCTGAAGGACAAGGACGCGATGGAGCCGGCCTACGAGATGAACATGATCCTGCACGACAACGGCGTGGTCAGTCATGCGCTGGTCGATTACGGGCTGTTCAAGGTGGACCAGACGCTCGTCGGCCTTGAAAAGCTGAAACCCCGCAAATGCGGCAACTGAGGCGGCGGAAAGCTTTGCCAGCCGTTAACGGTTTGTTAAGATAATCGGCGTAAACAGGCGTTATGACGCCGGGAGAAAATATGACAAAAAAAGTGCTTATCGTCGAAGACAACGAGCTGAACATGAAGCTGTTCGACGACCTTTTGGGCGCGCACGGCTATGACACCGTGAAGACCCGCGACGGCACGCAGGTGCTGGACATCGCGCGCGAGCACATGCCGGACCTGATCATCATGGACATCCAGCTGCCCGAGGTTTCGGGGCTGGAGGTCACGCAGTGGCTGAAAAATGACGAGGCGCTGAAAAACATCCCCGTCGTCGCCGTCACCGCCTTCGCCATGAAGGGGGACGAGGAGAAGATCCGCCAGGGTGGCTGCGAGGATTATATCTCCAAGCCCATCTCCATCCTCGACTTCATGGAAGTCGTCCAGAAGCACCTCGGGAAATGACATTATGGGCGCCGACCATAATATCATTGGGGAATAAGGCCTTAACGGTTAATTCTTCTTTCAACATTTCCCTTTAGGGTTAATATAAGGGGGCTTCCCGCGCGGCGTCAGCCGCGTTCATGGGACATAAAAAACGAAGAGAGAAAATGACCGCACGCGTCCTAGTCGTAGATGACATCCTGCCCAACGTCAAACTGCTCGAAGCCAAGCTGAGCGGCGAGTATTTCGACGTCATCACCGCGACTTCGGGCGCGGAAGGCATCCAGAAGGCGGAGACGATGAGCCCGGACATCATCCTGCTCGACGTGATGATGCCCGGCATGGACGGCTTCGAGACCTGCCAGCGCATCAAGAGCAACCCCGCCACCGCGCATATCCCCGTCGTCATGGTGACGGCGCTGACCGACGCGACCGACCGCGTGCGCGGGCTGGAAGCGGGGGCGGACGACTTCCTTTCCAAGCCTGTCAACGACATCGCGCTCATGGCGCGCGTGCGCTCGCTCGTGCGGCTGAAGATGACGGTGGACGAATGGCGCATCCGCGAGAACACCGCCAACCAGTTCGGCTTCGCCGGCAACAAGGGCACCTTTCTGGCCGAGCCCTCGGAAAAGGCCAAGGTGCTGGTGATCGAGGACAAGGCCTTCGAAAGCGAGAAATTCGTCGAGACCCTAAAGCACGACGAGGACACCGTCATGCCCGTGCGCTCGGGCGAGCAGGCCATCGCGCTGGCGCAGCAGAACGAATTCGACATCATCACCGTCAGCCTCAACCTCACGCATGAGGACGGGCTGCGCCTGTGCTCGCACCTGCGCTCGAACGAGCGCACGCGCTCCGTCCCGCTGCTCATGGTGGGGGAGGAAGCGGACATGAAGCGCATCGCGCAGGGGCTGGAGATCGGGGCGCATGACTACATCCTGCGTCCCGTCGATCGCAACGAGCTGCTGGCCCGCGTGCGCACCCAGATCCGCCGCAAGCGCTATCAGGACCGGCTGCGCAGCAACTACGAGACCAGCCTCTCGCTCGCGCTGACCGACAGCCTGACCGGGCTGTTCAACCGCCGCTACCTCATGGTCCACCTTGAAAAGCTGATGAACAAGAACAAGGACAGCGGCAAGAACCTTTGCGTGCTGATGCTCGACATCGACCACTTCAAGAAGATCAACGACACCCACGGCCACCAGGTGGGGGACGAGGTCTTGAAGACCTTCTCCGACCGCATCAGCCAGCGCCTGCGCAGCTTCGACCTCGTCGCGCGCCTCGGCGGGGAGGAATTCGTGGTCATCCTGCCCGATATCGGGATCGACATGGCCACGCAGGTCGCGGAACGCCTGCGCCTCAGCATCGCCGGCCAGCCCTTCAAGACCAGCAGCCCGCACGGCGACGTGCCGGTCACGGTCAGCACCGGCGCCGTCATGCTGAGCGGCACGGAAAACATACAGGTGGAAGAAGCCCTGCGCCGCGCGGATGACGAGCTTTACCGCGCCAAGGAAGGCGGGCGCAACTGCGTCTATTTCGCCAATATCGGCAAGCTCGACCCCGCGAAGGTCGCGGCGGCGGCCGCCGCCGCCGCGGAAGAGAAGAAGGCCAATGCGGGAGCCGTCGCGGAAGAAGTCGTCGCCGCCGCCGCTTCCAAAGCCGCCGCGCCCGAGGGGGGCGCATCTGAAGGGGGCGCGCCTGCCGTTGCACCTCCGCCGCCCGCCGCGCCGGAACCCGTGCCCGGCGAGACGGAAAGCGCGCCGGATAAAACGCCGGAAAGCGGCGAGGCTTCCGCCGCCAAGGGCACTGTCTGATTTCATGAAAAGAATGCGGACGTAAAAAAAGCGGGCATCGCGCCCGCTTTTTTAATGCCGGAAAGGCGGGATGAATTACTTCATCTTGCCTTCGGTGAATTCGACGTGCTTTTTCACGACCGGATCGTATTTTTTCAGCTTCAGCTTGTCGGTCGTGTTGCGCGAGTTCTTTTCGGTGTAATAGCAATAGCCGGTGTCGGCGGAGCTCACCATTTTCACAGTCGCGCGGGGGCCTTTTTTAGCCATGATCGTCTATCCTTGCTTGTGGCGCCGGAATCGGGGATGCCGACGCAAAATTCCTTTTCAGACCCGTGAAAATAGCCATTCACGGCCCAAAGTCAATAAAAAACTGCGACGCGGGCGCATTTATGTATTCTTCTTTCCCGGTGCGGCGCGTCCCGTTTCCAGCGGAAAAACGATATATTACAAACCGTTGCCGATATGCGCCCCGTATGTGCCTTGACAGGTAGGCGGGATATAATTATACATAATATCTTAACCGGGCCGCCAGCAGGCGCGGATGAACAAGGGAGCCTTCCTCTGGACCAGGAACCAAACAATCAGGAACAGGCCGGGCCGGATATCGGGGCCGACAACCTCATCTGTCTCGTCGAGGCCACCTGCCAGTTCGTGCGGCGGGACCCCGCCCGCGCCATGACCATGGAGGGCATCTGGCGCGGCTGCAGCGCGGGCGAGCAGCCGATCGACTATTCCCTTATCGACAATGTACTGGAGATGACGGACGAGCTGGTGGCGACCAGCCGCAAGGGCGGCGCGCTGACGAAGGATTTCAATATCAGGGTCTGGATCGGCCGGCGCGAGAATTTCGAGCGCGTGACCACGCCGGAAGCCTATTCGGCGCGCGAGGGCGAACTGGGCGCGACGCTGGTCGAGGGCGAGACGATCACCCGCGAGATGATCGAGAAAACGCTGAAGAATTTCGACACCCCTGAAACCCGCGCCCGCATCCTGCGCGCCACCGTGCTGCAGCAGGACATCAGGCCGATGAAGAAGATCACCATCCGGCGGCCCGGCCCCGGCTAAGCGACGCGATAAAAAACGGCGGGAATTTCTTCCCGCCGCTTCGTTTTATCATTCGGAATTTATCCTAGCTGCAGCCGCAGTTGCCGCAGGAGCCTTCCTTCTTCGGCTCTTCCTTTTTCAGCATGCCGTAAAGCTGGTCCTTCAGCTCGAGGCGTTTTTTCTTCAGCTCTTCCGCGTGCGCGTCGGAAATGCCGCCCGCGCCTTCTTCGGCGTTCTCGAGTTCCTTCGCGATGTCTTCGTATTCCTCGAACAGCTTCTTGAAATGCGTGTCCGTGGTTTTCAGCGCGTGGATCGCGTCTTTCATCTCGGGGAATTCATGTGCGAGATCGTGTTGCATGTGCCGTCTCCTTGGGGTTTGGCGTGAATCATATCTCTTTTTTCTAATATAGGCCTTCCGGCGGGCGTAAAACAGCCCGCAAACCGGTCCTGTATGGCGAAAAAACGGGGGTCAGGAGCCGAAAAAAGCGTGAAGCAGGCGGTAAAGCGGATGAATGAAGCCGAGCGGCGCCTCGGTCAGGGTGAGGCAGACGCAGCCCTCCTGCGTGGCGGTGGGCTGGTGGACCACGGCGGGGTTGTCGATGATGAGGATGTCGCCCGGCCCGTAGCTGCCGGTGGCGTCGGTGAAGCCGCCTTCCAGCACGAGGGTGAGCTCGCGCCCTTCATGCGCGTGGGGCGGCGCGGCCTCTCCGGGTTCCAGCTTCATGAGCTGCAGCTTCTTGTCCGCCGCCTTCTTCGCGCATTCGGGCATCAGGTCGATGCGCGCGACGCCATGCGCCAGCTGCGACCAGCCGTAAGGCCCCTGCGCGCAGAAAGAGGTGATGAGCGCATAGACCGCGACGGGGATGTGCAGGTCCTGCGCTTTCTTCTCGTCGCAGGGCGTGGGGGCGGGAAGGTCTTGGGGCGCCTGCTCGATGCGGCGCAGGACGCGCGCGAGGCATTCGTCGGTCACGGCGGCGGGCTTCCCGCTGCACATCAGCTGCCCGCCCAGCGCCTCGAACTCGGCCACGCGCTGGCGGGCCTGCTCGTTCAGCAGCACATGCGCGGCGACGATGATGGATTCATGCGGGCACAGCCTTCCGGCGGCGTAGTGCATTAAAAGGATATCGTGCGCGCTGTAGGCGCGGGTTCCTGTCGGCGTCACCGTCATCGCGCGTCTCCCGTTCCCATGATGCCGCGCAGCTTGTCGAGCGCGAGGCGCAGGCGCGACTTCACCGTGCCCAGCGGCAGGTGCGTTTCCCTCGATATCGCGCTGTGCGATTTTTCCTCGAAAAACGCCATGCGCAGCAGCGCGGCCTGTTCGGGCGGCAGCGTGTCGATGGCGGTGTTGAGCTTGTTCACGTCCTCGGCCGTGGCGTAGTCTTCCTCGGCGGTATAGCTGGCGTTCTCCATGGCGGGGGCGTCTGAATTCACGTCCACGAATTTTTCGCGGCGCAGCGCGTCGATGCGCTTGTTCCGCGCGATGGTGAAGATCCAGGTGCTGGCGGCGGCCTTCTTCGGGTTGTACTTCGCCGCCTTTTCCCAGACGGTGACGAAGGTGTTCTGCACGATTTCCTCCGCCGCGGTTTCAGACGCGCCGTGTTTCAGCAGGTAGGATTTCACGCGCGGGGCGAAATATTCGAAGAGCCTGACGAAAGACGCGCGGTCCTTCGCCGCGCCGACGCGGACCAGTAGGTCCTCGTAGCGAACTTTTTCCGCCGCGCCTGCGTTGGCCGCTTTTTCGGGCAGCGCTTGCGGGGGCTTATGGGATTTGCCGGACGCCATGCTCTTTTGTAGGCGCGGTCGCCCCCGGAAAGCAAGCACTTCCGGCGGGGGCGCGGCTTGGCGGTCGATGGCGGCGTTTTCAGGGCGCATAGGCGGCTTTCTTGCGGCTTTCGTTGCGGCGTTAATTCTGCGTTTTTTACGGTTTTTGCTTGGATTTGGATCATTCAGGGGGTAACGTGCTCATAACTTTGGTTTTTTTGAAGGAGGTTCCCATGAAAGCATTCCATCTTCTGGCGACTTCGACCGGTCTGGCGGTCCTTCTGGCAAGCGCGGCGGCGCAGGCGGCCGGCGGCGACGCCACCCCCATCGGCCAGTACGGCGACTGGAGCGCGGCCTATTTCATGGACGGCGGTCGCAAGGTCTGCTACATGGCCAGCGCACCCAAATCCACGCGCAGCAGCATGCACCTGAAGAACCGCGATGCGTCCTTCCTCTTCATCACCCACTGGCCGCAGGACCGCGAGAAGACCGCCGTCACTGTTTCGGCCGGTTTCCCCTACCGCAAGGGCAGCAAGGTCTCGATCACCGTCGATGGCACGGATTTCACGATGGAGACCGGCGCGAACGTGCGCAAGAACGCGGATGCCGACATGGCATGGATGACCGACGGCGCCGGGGACGAGCGCCTGACCGACGCCCTGCGCCGCGGCAGCGCCGTGACGGTGCGCGGCACCTCGGGCCGGGGCAACGTCATCACCGACACCTACAGCCTGCACGGCAGCGCGGATGCCTATGACGCCATCAGCAAGGCCTGCGACTTTTAAAATTTTCACTTACCGGACAAGAAAAAAGGCCATTCCCGAAGGAATGGCCTTTTTTAACGGTATCAGCCGTCTTTAGTTGATGACTTTCCAGGAGCCGTCGCTTTGCTGGCAAGCCTGGCCGGTCGCGGTCTGCGCCTGGCCATCGACGAAGATCGACTGCTTGTATTCGCGGCAACGGTAGCCGGTGGCCGAGTTCACGCCTTCGCGGATCGGGGTGTAGGAACCGCTGTGGCCCGATTGCGGGTTGTCCCATTTGACCGTGCTGTTGAGCGGCGCGTCATAGGCCCGGTTCATGGCCTGGTTCGCGTACATGCGGTCAGCCTGGTCGAGCGACTGGCCGATCGAGCTGCCTGCCAGCGCGCCCAGCAGGGTGCCGACGCCGGTCATCCATGCCTTGCCGCTGCCTTTGCCGACATGCGAGCCGAGGGTGCCGCCGATGACGGCGCCGCCAAGCGCGCCCATCGTCTGCTTGTTGCCCATGCCCCATGCGTTTTCCTGACCATTTTGCGCGCAACCGGCGAGGCCGAGCGACGCAATCATGATCAATCCGATAACTTGTGCTTTCATCTTGTGTTCCGCCTTTCTTGGAATTTCTGCCAGTAGAATTGCCAGTAAGACAATTCCACTATATATAACGTTCTAGCATAAGTTTTGGTTGCTGCAAGACAAAGATTATCTTTGTTTTTCAACATTCCGGTTATTTACACGGGTGAAAAATGGAAATCCTGCGCGAAAAAAATCCTGTTGAATTATTTGAAGAATGGCTGGACGAAGCGCGCAAATCCGAGCCGAACGACCCCGAGGCCATGGCCCTTGCCACCGTGGGGGCGGACGGGCGTCCTTCCGTGCGCATGGTGCTTTTGAAACAGGCGGACGAGTCGGGATTTTATTTCTATACCAATATGAAAAGCCGCAAGGGCGAAGAAATTTCACATAACGGCAACGTCGCGCTCTGCATCCACTGGAAGACCTGCGGGCGGCAGGTGCGGGTGGAAGGCAGGGCCGCCCCCGTGCCGGCGTGGGAGGCGGACGCCTATTTCCACACCCGCCACCCCTTGAGCAAGCTGGGCGCATGGGCCAGCCGCCAGTCGCAGCCGCTGGAAAGCCGCGCGGCGCTGGAGACGCGGGTGCGCGAGATCGCGGAAAAATACAAGGGGCAGGACGTGCCGCGCCCGCCGCATTGGGGCGGCTATGCCGTCACGCCTTCGGCCATCGAATTCTGGCAGCAGGGGGAAGGGCGGCTGCACGACCGCTTCGTCTTCACCCGCACGGCGGAGGGCTGGGACTTGACGCGGCTCAATCCTTGACCATATTTTAGGGCAATATTTTCAGGCAATTCCGATGCCACGAACTTGGACACCACAGGGAGAAAGAACATGACCGAGCAACGCGAATTCCAGGCGGAAGTCAGCCGCCTGCTCGACATCGTCGCCAACGCGCTCTACACCGAGCGCGAGATTTTCCTGCGCGAGCTGATCTCCAACGCCTCCGACGCCTGCGACAGGCTGCGCTACGAAGCCATCGCGAAACCGGAGCTGGCCGAGGGCAACAGCGATTTCAGGATCACCGTCGCCTTCGACGCGGACGCGCGCACCGTCACCGTGTCCGACAACGGCATCGGCATGACGAAGGACGAGCTGATCCAGAACCTCGGCACCATCGCCCATTCCGGCACGCGCGAGCTGGTGAAGCAGCTCAACGGCGACGACAAGAAGAACAGCAACCTCATCGGCCAGTTCGGCGTCGGCTTTTATTCCGCCTTCATGATCGCGGACAAGGTCGATGTGCTCAGCCGCCGCGCGGGCGAGAAGGTCGCGCATGTCTGGTCCTCCGACGGGCGCGGCAGCTACACGGTGGACGAGGCGCTGAAAGACGAGCCCGGCACGCAAATCACCCTGCACGTGAAGGACGACGCCTCCGAATTCCTGCTGGAGGAGCGGTTGAAGCACGTCATCAAGAAATATTCCGACCATATCTCCTTCCCCATCGAGATGAGCGGCGTGGTGGTCAACGCGGCCTCCGCCCTGTGGATGCGGCCGAAGAACGAGGTGACGGAAGAGCAATACAAGGAATTCTACCGCAGCGTTTCCGGCGGGCTGCAGATGGACGAGCCGTGGATGACGCTGCACTGGCGCGCGGAAGGGGCGATCGAGTACAACAACCTGCTCTTCATCCCCTCCATGAAGCCCTTCGACCTTTACGACCCGCGCCGCCAGCACGGGGTGAAGCTTTACGTGCGCCGCGTCTTCATCACCGACGGGGTGGAAGGGCTCATCCCGCCCTTCCTGCGCTTCATGAAGGGCGTGGTGGACAGCGAGGATTTGCCGCTCAACATCAGCCGCGAGATGCTGCAGGCCAATCCCGTGATTGCGAAAATGAGCGGCGCCATCACCCGCAAGATCTTGTCGGAGCTGGAAGACAAGGCGAAAAACGACCTGAAGGAATTCGAGAATTTCTGGGCGCTGTTCGGCCCCGTCATCAAGGAAGGTCTTTACGACGCCCATGCCTACCGCGAGCAGCTGTGCCGCGTCGCGCGTTTCTATTCATCGCAGGGCGAGGGGCTGGTCTCGCTCGACGAATACGTGGAGCGCATGAAGGACGGGCAGGAGCATATCTATTACCTCTCCGCTCCCACCGTCGAAGCCGCGCGCAACAGCCCGCAGCTCGAGGCCTTCCGCGCCAAGGGGGTCGAGGTCCTGTTCATGACCGACACCATCGACGAATTCTGGCTGCCCATGCAGGACAGCTACAAGCAGAAGAAGCTGAAATCCATCACCCGCGGCTCGGCCGAGCTTTCCAAGGTGAAGTCCGGCAAGGACGAGACGACGGAAGAGGAAAAGAAAACGCCCGAGGAAAAGCAGGCCGCGCAGGACGCGACCGAAAAGCTGATCGCCGCGCTGAAGGATATTTTGAAAGATGAGGTGAAGGACGTCGCCGTTTCCGAACGCCTCGTCGATAGCCCGGTCTGCCTCGTCGCGCCGGAAAACGACGTCGATATCCACATGCAGCGCATGCTGAAGAAATCGCAGGGCTACGAGGGCAAGCACCAGCATGTGCTGGAGATCAACGACAAGCACCCCGTCATCGCGCGGCTGAAGACGCTGGCGGCGAACGACCCGAAATCGACGCTGCTGCGCGAAACCGCGCTCTTGCTGCTCGATCAGGCGCGCATCGTGGAGGGAGAGCCGCTGGCCAATCCTTCCGAATTCGTGCGCCGTATGAACATGGCGATCGAAAAGGGTCTCGTCGCTTCCTGAAAACTTCTTGATGCTTAAGCTTTAGGCGCCGGGCTTCGGCGGCTTGGGCGCGGGCTTCTTCTTTTGCGCGGCGGCGGGCACCGCGGTCTTTTCAGTGGTTTTTGCGGATTTCTTGTTGAATTTTCCGCTCGCATCCGCGGGCAGGCGGGCTGATTTTTTCGCCGGCTCCACGGGTTTCGCTTGTTTTTCGGGCTTGGCCGGCTTCTCCGGTTTCGCCGCCTGCTGCGGTCCCGTTTTCGGGGCGGGGGCTGCTTGCGGCTTCTGGCCGGATTTGGCCAGTTTCCTGTCCTTCCACCATTTGTTCGCGGACTGGACGAGCGTCTTTCCCGCGTTATAGATGTCGAACAGGCAGGCGCTGATTGTCCACGCTCCCCAGCCCATCAGCGCCGCGCCGCCGACGGTGACGGCGGGCAGGGCCATGACGTGCGGCGCGACCACGAAGGCCCACGCGGTGCCGGCGACCGTGGCGCCTTCCAGCGTCAGCGCGGCGAGGAAGATGTCCTGCTGGTGCTCGTGCTTCAGGTGCGGCCAGTGGCGCATGACAGGGCTGTTGGCGATTTTCTTTCCCAGTTTCGTTCGGCCCGCCTTGCGCTGGAAGCTGAGCAGGGACTTGCGGATGGCCCGCAGCGGGTTGAACTTGGGGAAGGTTCTCTTGCAAAGGGATTCCATGCTCTGCCACGCGCGGGGCAGCCCGTAGCCGATGCCGTAAAGCCCGACGGTGGTCAGCATGGCGCAGCCGACGAGCCCCGCCGCGACGACGCCGACGGGCGCGGATGAGGCGAGCAGGAAAAAACCGCCCACGACGCCCTGCGCGATGAAAAGCCCGCCGTTGGGGATGGCGTTGAAGCGCGACCAGAACTTGCTGTCTTTCAGGAGGCCCGAGGCGAACTTGCGGGTATAGCCGAAGAAACCGGGAAGTCTTTCGGTCTTTTCTGCCTGTTGCGTTTCTGCGGTGGTCGCGGGCATGATGCTCTCCGCCGGCCGAGGCCGGAACCTGTCTTGTTTAACGGTGACGGTTCCCTCTATCTATCGTCGTTTTCCTGATTGTTTAGAAGGTTTTGCCGCGAAGCGCAATATTGCGGGGCGCGTTTTTTTGACGAAAAGCCGAAAAATCGCGTGATTATGTCAGGCGCGAGGGCGCGCTGCGGTGCATCAAGGTTTTCCCGGCGGCGGCGGCGCGCCCTGCAGGCGCGGCTTTTCGATTTCCTTCGGCTCGATGGCGGCGCGGATGTCGGCCAGCTCCCGCGCCATCTTGTTGAAGACCGCCATGAGCGCTTCGTCGCGCGGCGGCTGGAAGGTGCCGCTTTCGAACAGCTTGCGTGTTTCGCGCTGCTTTTCCGGCGTGGACAGGTCGAAGGTCAGGTCGTGCTTCTGCGCGGCGTTGAGCACGTCCAGCAGGGTTGTCAGCGGCATGGCGACGGGGTAGGTGCTGATCCAGCTGTGGCCGTCTTTCATGACGCCGGGGGTTTCTATCACGCTCGCCCCCTCGTCGTTCCGATCGACGTGCACGCGGGTGATGTCGCCGGTGCTCACGGCATGGATGCCGCTCGTCGTCAGCCCGGTCTGCGTGTATCTCAGGCAGTTTTGCGAGGGGGCGAGAATGATGTAACCCATGGTTCTGTCCTTTTCGTTGCGGCCTTAGCTGCCGGGCTTGAACGCGCTTTTTACCGGCGGCTTTTCCAGCTGCGGGTTTTTCGCGATCGTGCCCTGGTCGAACTTGTGCGCGGCGCGCCAATAAACGGCGTTGTATTTGCCCATCAGCCCCGCGTACATTTTCTCGCCCTGCGGCGCGACGTCGCCGTTGCGGATTCGCTTGGCCAGCGTGCGGATCATTTCGCCGTCGCGGTAATAGGCCGTGCTGTAACCGGTGTGCCAGAACCCGGCTTCCTCCGGCTGCTTGCCGTCGTCGGTCAGGCTCAGGATTTTGCCTTCGGGACCCTTGCCGTTGTAATAGACGGCGCGGGCGTGCGCGTCCCAGAAACCGGTGTTTTCATGCGCGAGACGCTGGTCGAGGCAGACGGTGATTTTTTCCTTCTGCAGCGTTTCGAGGTCGGCGGTGCGGACCTTCATGAGGACGTGTTCCAGCCGCGCCTTGTAGGCGGCGGCATCGGCGTGGACGGGGCCGGTCTGGCACATATCTGCCGAGGCCTCGACCATCGTGCTGACGACCTCGGGCTTGCGCGCGACGTCCTGCGGGTTTTCCGCGCAGCCTGCGAGCGCGAAAGCGACCATCAGGGAGGGAACGATTTTCTTCAAGTGCCTGTTCATTGTTGTTTCACCATGTTTGCGTGTTGTTGTTTTGAAATTCCGCAAATCATGACATTCGGCATAAATTTATGTCAATCGAAACCGGATTTTCCGCGTACGATTTTCGGCAAGCATCTGGAACAAAAAGGAAAAATCGGAGGCTCAGCCGGGTTTGCGGGGCTTGTTTTTCTGCGGCCAGTATGCGCCGCCCGGCGGCGGGCGCAGCAGCGCGGGGTTTTTCGCCGGGGTTTTGCAGCCGAACTTGTCCAGCGTGTTCCAATGCGCGCGCAGGGTGCTGCGCGTCGCGTGGTAAAGACCCGCGACCAGCTTTTGCAGCGCGGTCTCCTCGTTTTGAATCTTTATCGAGAGCTCGTCGATGATTTCGCCGGCGTGCAGGCAGGAGTCGAAATCGTTGTAGAAAAAGCCGATGTCGCGCTGCATCACCCCGTTGTCGCGCAGGGCGAGGACGGCGGCCGGCTGGAACGGGCCCTGCGGGGTATAGACGGCCTGCATGCAGCGGCCCTTCACGTCGATGTCCTGCTTCATCAGTCGCGGGTCGAGGCAGACGACGACGTTCTTCTTCAGCAAAATCTTCAGGCTGGAGGTCCGCGCCTTTTTCAGCACGTCATGCAGCCGTTCCGCGTAAAGCGTGCGGCTGTCGTTCTTCAGCGCGGTCTGGTGATAGACCTTGAGCGATCTCTTCATCAGCAGATCGACGATATGTTCCTTTTCCGCGAAGGCCCGCGCGTTCTCGCCGTGCGCCATGTAGGAATAGGCGTTGCTGGCGGCGCTGGAAATACTTTTGAAAAAGCCTGCCATGCGTTTCCCTGAAACCCGCTCAGAAGCCGAGGAAGAAATTCTTGACGCCCTGCGTCGCCCGCAGGGCCCAGCCGACCGGCCCGCCGCGCCGCGTGCTCTGCGCGTTTTTGAAGTCTTTGATGAGCTTGTCTGTGATGTCCTCGGTGATGTTGACGGGCTTGATGCGGCCGGTCTCGAAGCGCTTGTCCGCCGCGCATTTCCCGAAGTCCATCACGAGGCCTTTTCTTTTCAGTTTTTTGTACTGGTTGAAGCTGCCGTGCAGGATGACGGGCTTGCCCGCGGCCAGCGGCTCGGAAAGCATGGACTGCGAGTTGCCGGTCAGCACGATATGATCCGCCGCGTCCAGCAGGCCGACATAGGGGTTGAAGGCGTCCTTGTTCTTGAGGCCTCTCAGGAAGTTGTAGCCGTCGATGCGCAGGCGGCCTTCCAGCCCCTTTTTCTTCGCGGCTTTTTCCAGCTCTTCCTTCAGGTTGTCGTAGTCGTAGTTTGGCGTGCGCCGGCTGCCGCAAAGGAAGATCGTCGCCTGCGGATAGGCCGCGCATTTCGAGACCATTTTTTCGGCGAAGCTGCTGTAGCCGTTGATGTCAACCATCAGCACGCCGATGAGCGGGCCTTGGAAATCCGGGTGCTGCGCACGGAACTTTTCGCCTTCCGCCTTCAGCAGTTCGGGGGTGAGATGGTGGGAGACGAGGCTTTTTTCGCCCAGCAGCCGCGACGACAGCGTCTCGTTGATGTCGCGCACGATGAGCAGCGGCTTGGCGCTTTTTATCGCGTCGTTGTATTGGCCGAAGCGGCTGAGCACGATTTCCGGCTTGCCGTTTTCCTTCAGGTAGCGCTTGAGCAGCTTGTCCATATCGACGGATTTTTTTCCGGGTTCCGGGACGGGGGCGGGGGCGTCCTGCGCGCCGGGCGCGGTCACGTCATGCGCGTTTTCGAGGTACATGCGCTTCAGGTCGTCGTCTTCGAGATAATGGAACTTTCCGTTGAGCTTTTGCGCCATGCGCTGGCCGATGCCCTTCAGCCCGTGGCTGTCGCCGCGCGAGGGATCGTCCTCGCCGATATAGACGAGGACCATGGGCCCGTCTTTTTTCTGTGTCTGGGGGGCTTCCTTGGCGGCCTGCATTGGGTATCCCGGTAAATGGAGGTGGTTTTCTTGCGGGGGCAGTATCACACAGCCCTTAAGATTATGTCAATGTTGGATAATTATCTATTTGATTGTCTAAGAAAAATTCTGGAGATTGTTCAGGTATTGATAGCGCGCTTCGAGCCCAGGCCGGATTTTTTGCGCGATTCTTTCCGCGATTTCAGCCGTCACGTCGATCGGCGCGACGCGCCCGGCCTCGAACCTTTTGTCCGCCGCGCAGTCGTTGAAGTTCAGTGTCAGCCCTTTTTCCTTCAGGCCGGGGTCGGCCGGGCCCGCGCTGTAGGTGATGACGGCTTTGCCCGCCGCCAGCGCTTCGGACATCATGGAATGGGACGCGCCGGCGAGCACGACGTGGTCCGCCGCATCCAGGAGCCCGGCATAGGGGTTGTGCGCATCGCCGTCGCGCGCCGGGTGATAGGTTTTCACGCGCAGCTGCGCGCCGAGCCCGCGCGCCGCGATCATTTGTTCCAGCCGCGCCGTCAGCTTGTCGAATTCCTCCTCCCGCGTGCGCCAGCAGGCGCAGACGAAAATCGCCGTCTTGCCCTGCGCCGCGCATTTTGAAACCAGCTTGTCCGCGAAGGCGTTGAGCTGGCTTGCCTGCGCCAGCAAGACGGCGACGAGCGTTTCGTCTTTTTGCACAGGATGCGCCGCGCGGAACGCCCGGCCTTCCTCTTCCAGCAAGTCCGGCGTGAGGTGATGAGCGACAAGCGCGGCGCTGCCCATCATCTGCAAGGCGAAGCTTTCGTTGATGGCGGAGATTTTCAGCGTGTCGCGCAGCGTCGAGAGTACAGGGTTGTCGCGCGAGGAGGCGCGGCTGAACAAAACGTCGGGCTTGCCGTGTTCGTCGATGTAGCGCGCCAGCCCGCCCGCCGCGGTCTGGAACTGCGGGTAGAGGGAAAGCAGGGTCTTGTCTTCGAGATAGTGAAAACTGGCGCCCAGCTTCCTCGCCAGCGCGCGGCCGATGCCTTTGAAGCCGTGGCTGTCGCCGCGCGTGGGGTCGTCGTCGCCGATATAGACCATGACGGCGGGGCGTTTCAATTCTGTGTCGTGGGCGTTTTTCATGACGGGCCTGTTCGATCAAGGGAGCAGTATCACACAGGCTGTATAATTATGTCAATAAATGGCGCGTATCGGATTGATTTTCCATCAAAAAGGGCCGTCCCCGATGGAACGGCCCCCTTATCCTGAGGAGCAACGAAGCGCCAAGAAACCCCTAACCGGCGCCGGTGACCGGGGCCGTCGCCCCGAACATGTCCTCCTCGTAAAGATCGATATCGTCTTGCGAAAAACCGAAGTGATGGCCGATTTCCTGCAGGATGACGCGGTTGACGAGCCGCGTGAGATCCTCGCCGGTGTCGGCCCAGGCGTCCAGTATCGGACGCCGGTAAAGATAGATCGCGTCCTGCTTCTTCTTGCCCGCGCCGCCCATGTGCCCGCTGGAGCAGGCAGGGCCGGGGCTCTGGTAGCAGCCCAGCAGGTCGAAGGGCGTTTCCAGTTCTAGTTCCTGTTCGATGAACGCGTCGGGGAAATCCTCGACCACGGCCTTCAGCTTGCCGATGTGCTTGTGCAGGCCGGAAGGCAGGGCGTCGATGACGGTTTCCGCGATCTCCTCGATGTCTTCGAGAGAGGGCGGAACGGTGTATCCGACATAAATGGCCTTTGTATCCAAAAGAACGACCCCCGGATGTGGACGCCTGCGCGATTGACAGCTAAACTCTGAAACTTACTGTACCGAATCGGAGTGAATCCCGCAATGAAAAACTTGAACAAGAGTCAAGGTATCGAATCGTTTTTGAAAAAAAATAAAGAGTGGAAGAAGGTGCGCGGGCGCAGCGCGATTATGCGCGAATACGTCTTCAAGGATTTCAGCGCGGCCTTCGCCTTCATGACGCGCAGCGCGATGGTGGCCGAGCAGATGAACCATCACCCCGAATGGTTCAACGTTTATAACAGGGTGGAGGTCACGCTTTCGACCCATGACGCGGGCGGCGTGACGGAAAAGGATTTCGCGATGGCGACGCAGATGGACGCGCTGGCCCGCAAGACCAAATGAAGGCGCGCGAATTTTTACCGTAATGCGATTATTTTCCTGCCCGCAAAAGCAATAAAACGCAAGGTTTTCAGGCTTTACCCTTCCTTTAGAATGGCTATGCTATCATCGAATTATCCACAGGCGCGGTACATGGGTGCGCCCGCGGCAACTCTTTGACAAAAATCGGCACGACAGGCGACAGGCAGGCGGCACGATGACCACGGATCCAACCGACACAGCGGCGAACGTCACGGTGCGCGCACTGCCGGGCATCGCCGTGGGCGCGGAGGCCGAAACGCCCGCGAACGACAAGGACAAGTCCGCGCCTTCCGCCGACAATCCGCCGGAGATAAAATTCCTCAATCGCGAGCTTTCCTGGCTGCGCTTCAATATGCGCGTGCTGGCCGAGGCGAAGAACGACGCGCAGCCGCTGCTGGAGCGCGTGCGGTTTTTGTCCATCTCCGCCTCCAACCTCGAGGAATTCTTCATGGTCCGCATCGCGGGCCTCAACGACATGGTCGTGCGCGGCATGGAAGGCCTGTCCGAAGACGGGCAGACCGCCGCGCAGCAGATCGGCCCCATCTTAAAGCTCGTGCGCAAGATGATGGAAGACCAGCAGGACTGCTGGCAGGACCTTACCATCCAGCTTGAAAAGGAAAACGTCGCGCTGGTCACCGCCCGCGACCTGACGCCGATCGAGAAGAAATGGCTGGAGACTTATTTCTTCGCCAATATCTTCCCGACGCTCACCCCCATCGCCATCGACCCCGCGCATCCGTTCCCCTTCCTGCCGAACAAGAGCCTGACCGCCATTTATACGCTGGAAGACACCGCGAGCGCCGCGCGCATGACGGCGATGGTGCTGTTGCCGGCCAAGCTGCCGCGCTACGTGCGGCTTTCGGGCAATCCCGCCGCGCGGTTCATTTCGCTGGAAGAAGTGCTGGATCTTTTCCTGCCGTCTTTCTTCCCCGGCCACCAGGCGGTGGAATCCGGCTTCTTCCAGGTGCTGCGCGACAGCGAGCTGGCCGTGACCGACGACGCCGAAGACCTGATGAGCCACTACGAAAAGGCGCTCAAGTCGCGCAAGCGCGGCCATGTCATCGGCCTCATCCTCGACAAGCGCATGCCGGCCACGTTGCGCAAGTTCCTGACCTCCAGCCTGCGCGTGCTGACCCGCAACGTCTTTCAGGTGGACAGCGTCGTCGGCCTGTCCGACATCCGCGAGTTCTGCGCGCTGGAGCGGCCGGAGCTGAAGTACAAGCCCTATGTGCCGCGTTACCCCGAGCGGGTGAACGATTTCAACGACGACGTCTTCGCCGCCGTCCGCGCGAAGGACTTCATCGTCCACCACCCCTATGAATCCTTCGACGTGGTCATGGATTTCCTGCAGCAGGCGGCGGCGGACGACAACGTGGTCTCCATCAAGCAGACCCTGTACCGCACCAGCGTCAACTCGCCCGTCGTGCGCGCGCTGATCGAGGCGGCGGAAAGCGGCAAGTCCGTGACCGCGGTGGTCGAGCTGCGCGCAAGGTTCGACGAGGAAGCGAACATCAAGCTGGCCCGCGACCTCGAGCGCGCGGGCGTGCAGGTCATCTACGGCATCATCAACTTAAAGACCCACGCCAAGGTCGCGCTGGTGACAAGGCGCGAGCCGGAAGGGCTGCGCACCTATGCGCATTTCGGCACCGGCAACTACAACCCGGTGACGGCGCGGGTCTATACCGATCTCTCTCTTCTGACCTGCGACGTCGACATGTGCCAGGACGCGGCGCGGCTGTTCAATTACCTGACCGGCTACGCGCGGCCCGAGAAATTCAACAACCTCGTTATGGCGCCGCTCGACATGCGCCACGCCATCCTCGACCTCATCGAGGCGGAGGCGAAGAACGCCGAGGCGGGCAAGCCCGCGCAGATATGGGCGAAGATGAACTCCCTCGTCGATCCCGACATCACCGACGCGCTTTACGCCGCCTCGCAAAAGGGCGTGAAGATCGACCTCGTCGTGCGCGGCATCTGCTGCCTGCGGCCGGGGGTGAAGGGCATGTCGGAAAACATCCGGGTGAAAAGCATCGTCGGGCGTTTCCTCGAACACTCGCGCATCTTCTGCTTCGCGAACGGCGAGGAAATGCCGAACGAGGTCGCGCGCATTTTCATCGCCTCCGCCGACTGGATGGTGCGCAACCTCGACAACCGCGTCGAGGTCATGGTGGAGCTGAAGAACGAAACCGTGCGCGAGCAGGTGCTGGACCAGATCATGGTCGCCAACCTGCTCGACGACACGCAAAGCTGGGAGCTGCAGTCCGACGGTTCCTATACCCGCGTGAAGCCCTCGGGCAAGGTGATGGGGGCGCAGGACTACTTTATGAAATACCCGAGTTATTCGGGCCGCGGCTCGGCCGAGCATAACCCGCGCCTCGCCGCCGCCAAAAAGTCCAAGAAGTTCAATCCCAAGACGGACCGCAAGCCGCGCGCGTCCAAATCGGCGGCGAACAAGGACAAGCAGGGCGCGTAACTTTCCGCTTTTCTCCCGTTTTCCGTCCCCCGTTCATCGGCTATGCTGACGGGGCATGACAGACAAAAAGACAGAAATCCTTTCGGGGCTTCCCCCCGTTCCGGCGCAGGCGGATGACGTGCGCGGCGCGCGCCACGGCGTGCAGTTCGCCAGTCATCAGGGCGGGCGCGATTATCAGGAAGACCGCTTCGTCATCGAAACCTGCAAGGCGAAGACGGCGGAAGAGGCGCGGGGATTTCTCGCCGCGCTTTTCACCCGCGCCGCAAGCGAGACGCGCCGCCATGTTTCCGGCTCCACCGGCACGGCGGCGGTGCTGAGCGAGGACGGCAAGCTCAGCGTCGGATTTCTGGGCGACAGCCCCGCCGTGCTTTTCATCCGCGACAAGAAGACCGGTGAGGTCGAGGCGCGCAAGCTGACCCGCGACCACCACGCGCGCCTTGCGAAGGAAAAAAGGCTGGTGGAGGGGAACGGCGGCAAGGTTCACAAGAACGGCCGCGTGTCCGGGCGGCTCATGCTCTCGCGCGCTTTCGGCGACAAGGGCATCGAGGGCGTGTCGAGAGAGGCGCAATTCGCGAAGGCCGATATCGGCAAAGAGTTAAAGGCGGGGAAGGAGGTCTTCCTGCTCGTCTCCTCCGATGGGTTGTATGAAGGCAACCCGGTCGATCCGAAGCCGCATGATTACATCTATATTTTGCAAAAGGCGATTGCCGAAGGGAAAGAGAGCCGGCTGGCCGAGGCTTTCACCGCCGCCGCGCATCTGGCGGGCAGCGAAGACAATCTCACCGCGCTGGTGGTGAAGCTGGACGGCCTGCCGCAAAATGGCCTGTTCCTCGGCATCGCCGACGGTCACGGCGGCGGGGCCGCGTCCCGAAAAGTCGCGGCCGTTTTCAGGGAAGGGGCGGCGTCGTACCCTGCGGCCCCGAAACCGAAGGCGAAACCGCGCCCATAAAGGCCTTGCGGATGGCGATGCCGCATTCCACGCTTTCCTGCGCCGCATGCAGGCCGAATTTTTGCCGCGCGACGATGCCGTAGTATTTCTTATCCGCCGAAATCCACGGGTAGAAGCCTTCCAGCCCCGGGCTGCTGAAGGCGCCGTCGCCGGTCTTGTCGTCCTCCACCCAGTGCAGCAGGCTGTAATGCCAGCGCGCGGGCACCGGGCTGTTGACGACCGCGCCCTCGGGGCAGCCGCTCTGCCCCGCGCAGACGGCGTCCGCGCCCAGCATTGCCGCGAGGCGCAGCTTGCCCGCCAGTATCTTGCGCAGGAAGACGGCATAATCCGCCGCCGAATCCGTGAGGCCGCCGGCGAAGACCATCGAGGTGAAGGAGAAATGCGTGTCGTCGCCGAGGAATTTTTTGTATTCTGCCTCCATCGCCTTGCCGTCCTTCTCGCCAAGGCCGAGGGCGAGGCCCAGCGCCATGCTGTGCGCGCCGCCGTAGGAGAATTTTCCGGCGTCGCTTGCGTAGGGTCCGCGCCCGATGACTTTTTTCGCGCAAGTCGCGACGGTGTTCGACGGGCGGCAACGGAAATAACCGTGGCTGGAATGCGAATAGCCCGCCGTCATGCGAAAGAGGTTGATGAGCTCCGCCGTGAGCGGCTTATCGCCCAGCTTTTCCAGCGCATAGGCGCCGAAGACGATCTTCGAGGCTGAATCGAGCCGCATCCGCGTGGTGCGGGAGAATTTCGCGCCGACCTGCCCCGCGGCCAGCTTGCCGTCCGTGTCGCCGATCTCCCAGTAGAAATCGCCGAGGCGGGTGCAGGCCGCGTCATGAAGCGCCGTCGCCTGCGCCGCGCGCTGCGCATCTTCGGCCCGCGCGGGCGCGGCGAAGAGGCAGAGCGCGAGCAGCAGGGCGGCGGCGCGCGTCATGCTTACTTGGGCGCGAGGCGCACGGCCCCGTCGAGACGGATTGTCTCCCCGTTGATCATCGCGTTGTCGATGACGTGCAGCGCAAGGCTGGAAAACTCATCCGGCCTGCCGAGGCGCTTGGGGAAAAGCGTGGTCGCGATCAGGCTGTCCTGCACTTCCTGCGGCATGTTCAACAGCATGGGCGTGCCGATGAGCCCGGGGGCGATGGTGACGACGCGGATGCCGAAACGCGCCAGCTCGCGCGCGGCGGGCAGGGTCATGCCGACCACGCCGCCCTTGGAGGCGGAATAGGCCGCCTGGCCGATCTGCCCTTCATAGGCAGCGACGGAAGCGGTGTTGATGATGACGCCGCGCTCGCCCGTGTCGTTCACCGGCTCCAGCGCCGACATGGCCGCAGCCGAAAGGCGCAGCATGTTGAAAGTGCCGATGAGGTTGACGGTGATGGTCTTGGTGAAAAGCGCAAGATCGTGCGGGCCGTCCTTGCCCACCACCCGCGCGCCGGGGGCGATGCCCGCGCAGTTCATGAGGATGCGCGCGATGCCCTGCGCCTTCGCCGCGCCTTCCAGCGCGGTGCGGGCGCTGTCCTCGTTCGAGACGTCGCACTGGAAGGCGACGCCGCCGATTTCCTTGGCCACGGCCTCGGCGTTGTCGCCGTTCAGGTCCAGCACCGCGACGCGCGCGCCGCCTTTCGCCAGTTGCCGCGCGGTTTCCGCGCCCATGCCGGAACCGCCGCCGGTAACGACCGCCGCTACGTCTTTAATGTCCATCTTGCTGTTCTCCCTGTTGCGAGTTTTGCTGTTGTTGTTCGGGTTGTTGTTCCGTCTTGTCCGTTGGCTGTTCCGGCGCGGGCGCGGGCTGCGCGTCCGCTTGCGGCGGCGTTTCGGGCTTATCTTCGGCTTTCGCTTCCGGCTGTTCTTTTTGCGGCTCCGGTTTGGCCGACTGCGCGGCATCGGCCTTGTCGCCGTTGTCGTTATCCGCCGCGCTGGCGGCGTCTTCGGACTTGCGCAGCTCGTCCAGCGTCTTGACGAAGGAATGGCCGATGTTGAAGCGGTAGCCGGTGGCGAAGCGGTTCATGGCCGCGTCTTTCTCCTCCGCGGGCAGGGCGTTGATGTCGTCGAGGCTTTTCTGGATGTTCCCCGCCAGCTTGGCGGCCTCGGGCGTGTCGGATTTTTTCAGCCAGTCCAGCGCCTGCGCGAAGTCCTGCTTCACGCCGATGCCGCCGAGGTAGAGCATCCCCATCAGCCCGTCGGCGTTGGGCACGTTATTGCCCGCGGCCTTGCGCACCCAGTCCGCGCCGGCGGCGAGGTCCTTTTCGCCGCCCTCGCCCAGGAAGGCGAAGCGGGCCATGTAAAGCTGCGCGGGGCCGTAGTCCTTGTCGGCGGATTTCTTCATCCAGACGGCTGCCTTCTCCATGTCGGTGAAGCCCAGCTCGCCCGAGGCCAGCAGGCGGCCCAGCTTGAACTGCGCCTTCTTGCCGCCCATTTTCGCGCCGGCCCAGAGGCGTTCATAGAGCACCTTGTCCTTCATGGCGATCTTGTGCTGCGTGACCGGCGCGCCGGGCAGGGGGCTGAAGAAAAGATACAGGCCCGCGGCGAGCGCGACGACGAAAACGAGGCTGACGGCGGTGAGTAGGGCGCGTTTCATGGCAGGCTCCTGCTGCGGCTTCGCCTGAAGCGAAAGACATGGGTTAAACGGTTATAAATGTTATATAAGCGGCCCCGCGATAAAGCAAACGATAGCGTATTGACATAACGCTAAGGCTTCAATAATATTATGGCCAATATCCCGGGACCGCAGGCTCCCGCACACCCGAGCAGACAGGCAAATGTCAGAAGACAATACATACGATCCCGACAAGCGCGACCTTTCGCTGGTCACGGTTTTCAACAAGGAAAACTGCAGCGCGCAATACGGCTACCAGAAGATGGACGACCTGACGGTGCTGGAGCGCAAGAAGATCCCCGTCGTCGTTTACAGCAATACCGACGCCACGCCTTGGGCGGTCATGATAACCGTCTATGACTTCAACAGCTTCCAGACCATGACCTACGTGCAGCAGGTCTATGACTCGGAGGCCCGCACGCCGCAGGTCTTCCAGAAGGACTTCAGCGCGGTCGAGGGCAAGCAGGCCATCGCCGACGCGCACCGCGCGCTGACCCTGCTGGGCGGCAACCCGCCGCCGCTGGACAAGGTGCTGGGCGCTGGCGACATTGGCAAGCCGAAAATCAGCCAGCGGCGCTTCGAACCCCGCGGCTGAGAGAATTAAGGTGAAAGGATTCCCCATGGCGGACAACAAAAAGAAACTCAAGCTCGTCGAGCCTTTCAACGAGAACACCGGCCGCACGCAGAAAATGCAGACCGGCTACGAGAAGATCGACGACGACCGCGTGGTCGAGCGCTATTTCGTGCCGATCCTCTGGACGTCATACAGCGAAAGGGCGCAGCGCTCGCAGGTCGTCACCACGCTTTACGATTTCAAGTCCTTCACGGCCACCATCTACAGCATGACGCTGGACCGCGACGGCGACCCGAACGGCAACGAGACCCAGACGGTCGTGCCCTTCGCAGGTTTGGAGAACAAGCAGGCGGTTCTGGACGCGCGCCGCGCGCTCATCGAGCTGGGCGGCCAGCCGGCGGAAGTCGAGGAATACCTTAACGTCGCCACCACCCGCGAGATCAAGCCCATGCGCACCCTGCAGATGAAAAAGCCCGCCAACGGTTGAAGCGCGGGGGCCGACAAGGACTTTGACGCCCCGCGATTTTGAAAGTATGATCGCCCCACCGGAAATACCCCATGCGTCTCCGTAGCTCAGCCGGATAGAGCAAGCGTTTCCTAAACGCTAGGTCTTATAATTATCCTCTCTCATTATTCCTAAATAATCATTTAATATCAATATATTATAAATTTTCTTGTTATAGTTTACTCTGCATTTTATCATTACACACATGTTACACATTTTCACACACTGACACGTTTCGAGGCATAAATGGCAGATCACACGATCCTGGGCGGCAAAGTCCACGTCTATCCATTTTTTGTTTCTCCCTCATAACGGCCATACGACATGCTTTCTATTTCATTTGAACAGACCGAGCGTTTCCATGGATTGACGAATGTCAATAATCGGTCATTTTCTCATTACTTTTCACTTTGTTTCGCCTTGGTTCCCGCTCAATTTTTAAACGGTTGTTCATTTTTTATTGCCCAAGTCTTTTTGAACATCCCCTCCACGTAGGCTCTCTTTGTCCTTCTCGCGCAGGGCCTTCAGGATCTTTTTTAACTTGGCGAGATTGGAAACCGCCATGTCCTTGTCATTGGTATCCCCGGCCTTATCAAGCCTTTCGGCAAGTATCGCAACAAACTTCTCATCTCTTTTAATTTGTTCCAAGGCCGTATTGTCCAGTTCCGGTGAATGACTCGGCAACGCCGCAACAAGGTCCTTGACGGCAAATGCATGATGATGCAAATCGCCTATGGTTCCCGCCGTAACCAGCGTGGACATCTCATCCATCTCTTGGTCGATGGAACGCCATATCCCTGCCGCCGTATCCGGGATGACGGTCTTCGGCGGCGCTTCGTCGGCAAAGGCAAATCCGTACGGCATGGCAAAACAGACAAGGACAAGCACGGTCGCGGCGACTCTGCCGAACGTCGATGCAAAGTGATGAGGAACGAAGGATTTGAAGGTCATGTCAGGTCTCCTGTGTTGTCAGACTGTGGATTTTTTTGCGGTCGTCGTGCCACCGTTCGATGCGATGATATACTGTTGGAACCACGATCATATTCAGGAACGTCGACGTCAGGAGCCCGCCGAGCACGACCTGTGCCAGTGGTTGCTCCAGCTCCTTGCCCACCGGGGATCCCCACAGAAGGGGAATGAGCCCCAATGCCGCCGTCGCCGCCGTCATCAGGACAGGCACCAGCCGGTCCAGCGTCCCGTGCATGACGACCTTGTCCAGCGGAACGCCCGCCGCGCGCAACTGGTTGTAATGCGCGACGAGGATGATGCCGTTGCGCGTCGCGATGCCGAACAGGGTAATGAAGCCGATGACAGCCGCCACGCTCATGTTGCCCCCGGCGAGATAAAGGGAAACAATGCCGCCTATCATGGCCAGCGGCAGGTTGAACAGAACAAGAAACGCTTCCCTGAATGTGCCGAACACCTTGTAGAGGAGGAGCACGGCGCCGAGCAGGGCAAGCCCGCCGAACCTGAGAAGCGTCCTGTTTGCCGCGCGCTGGCTTTGAAACTGCCCGCCGTATTCCACGTAGTAGCCGGGGGGCAGTTTCACGCGCGCCCCTATTTCCGCCTGAGCCTTTTCGATGACGGACGACAGACTTCCGCCTTCGACATTGAAGCCGACCACGATAAGGCGCTGGGCTTTTTCTCGGCTGATGGAATACGGGCGATCGGAGATGCTGACATTCGCGACTTCCCGCAGCGGCACCGTTACGGAGATGCCGGAGGAAGTATGCGTGACGGAAACCGGCATGTCGCGGATCAAGCGAACATTATCGCGTGACGTCTTGCGGAAACGCAGGAACAGGTCGAACGTCCGCCTGTCTTCGAGAACGCTGGACACGGCTTCCCCGTTGAGCGCAATCCGTATATCGTCGGCGATATCCTCGACGGGGATGCCGTAGCGCGCCGCGCGGGCGCGGTCGATTTTGATCGTCATTTGCGGAATATCGATTTGCTGGTCCAGATTGATGTCGACCGCGCCCGGAACATGCCGCAGGACGTCCCGAACCTGTTGCCCCAGATTATACAGTTTCGACAAATCGTCGCCAAAAATCTTGACGGCGATTTGCGACCGAACGCCGGACTGCACTTCATCCATGCGATGCGCGATAAATTGTCCGACATTGAAGGCTACGCCTGGGAACCGCGCCAGGTCACTGCGGATTTTCGCGAGCAGTACGTCGGGGGGCATGGCCGGGTCGCGGCTGAAATCCAGATTGACGTCAAACTCGCTGAAATCGGGAGGCTGCGCATCCTCGTCAAGCTCACTGCGCCCTGCACGCTGGTCAATCGACACGACTTGCGGATATTTCATGTGGTCTTTCCGAACCTGTTTGCCCAGACGCATGGATTCCTGAAGAGACGTTCCCGGCAGGGTCGTCATGGCAATAATATAGTTTCCTTCGTGAAATTCCGGCAGGAAGGAAAAACCGAACGACGGTAGCAGGGCGAGGGATGATGCCAGCATGACGACGGACAGGCACACGACAGCCCAGAACCGCCGCAGCGAGAACGTCAACAGGCGTTGAAAATGGCGCTTGATCCACAGGACAAATCGTGTCTCCCTCTCTTCGCCATAACCGCCACTGGAAAGAGGCTCCTCATGCGCAAGAACATCCCTTTCTTTCATAGGAGACAAAACGACGTTTCCGTCCAGCCGCTTTTCCGTCTTGTTGACCAGCATAAAATAGCAAAATGCGGGCACCATAGTAATCGCGACCGCCAGCGATGCCGCCACAGAGGCAATATAAGTAACCCCAAGCGGGCTAAAAATCCGGCCCGCAAGGTTTTGCAGGAAGAAAATAGGCAGGAAGATCAGCACCACAATCAATGTGGCGTAAACGACGGAACTAAGGATTTCCTGAACGGCGTCGAAAACGATTTCGATCGCGGGCTTGGGATCGGCGGTATTACGGTTCAGGCGCAACCTGCGCACGACATTTTCAACAGAGATGATGCCGTTGTCCACGACCTCCCCTATGGCAATCGCCAGTCCGCCGAGGGTCATGGAGTTGATTCCCACGCCGAGCAGATGCATGACCAATACGCCACCTGCAAAGGATGCGGGCATGGACAGGAAAGTGATGAAGGATGCACGCCAGTTCATCAGGAATATGAACAGCACGCAAATGACAATCAGCGCACCTTCCAGCAACGAAACTTTCAGGTTGTGAATAGCGGCTTCGATAAAATTCGCCTGCCTGAAAACGCGCATATCCATCTTGACGCCGGAGGGCAGTTGCAGCTTTATTTCTCTCAGGGCACGTTCCACCTTGTATGTCGTTGTCAGCGTATCGGCGCCGTAGGACTTGGAAATCGTGCCGATAACGGCATCATGAGTTCCAAAGGCTCCATCGCCGCGTTTGACGGCGCCGCCGAAGCCGGTTTTCGCTATATTTGCAATGGTAACAGGCACCCCGCCGCGTATTGCAACGACCGTATCGGCCAAATCACGTATTGAAGACACCCGGCCGACCGCGCCGATGACCATTTCCCGCCCAGACTGCTGAAGAAACCCGCCCGATGTGTTGATATTGGCCTTTTCCAGCGCCGATCGCACCTCGGCGGCGCTGATGTGATAAGCAATCATCCTTTCAGGGTCGAGACGCACCTGATATTGTTTTACCTCTCCGCCGATGGACACGACCGAGGCGATGCCGCCGAGTGCCAGAATACGCGGCCTGATGCTCCAGTCCGAAATCGTCCGCAGTTCTTCCGAAGACAGGCTGTCGCTGTACAGCGCGTATTTTACCAGCCAGCCCACTGCGGAAGTAACGGGCAGCATGACGGGGGGTTTTGCGCTTTTCGGCAAAACCCCGGCAACGCCCTGTATGCGTTCGTTGACCAATTGCCGGTCAAGGTAAATGTCGCTCTTCGCCTCAAATACGATCGTGATCGTAGACAATCCCACGGAAGTTTTGGAGCGTACGTCCGTTACGCCGGGCGCGCCGTTTATGGCGCTTTCAAGCGGATACGTAATCAGAGTTTCCACATCGGTCGGAGCCATGCCGGGCGCTTCCGTCTGCACCACGACTTGCGGCGGCGCAAACTCAGGGAAGACATCGACGGACATGCTTTGCAACACATAGAGGCATGCCACGAACAGTGTTACCGTCGCGGCCAGAACAAGTAGCCTGTTATGCAGCGACCATGCGATAAGCCTGCGAATCATTTACTATTCCTCCGCTTCCATATGACCGCCGGTCAGCCACATCGTATAAACTTGGCGTTTTCCCTGTGTGACTACCTCGTCGCCGGGGACAAGCCCGTCCGTAACCTCGGTGTAACTGTCGTCGGATGCGCCTGTCACGATATCCACGCGACTAAACATGTCGCCATTCTTGACAAAAACGAACCTTTCACCGTTGGCCTCGATAATTGAGTCGTTCGGAATGACCACGTCCGCATTGCGTTCTTTCAGGGAAATCCCGACACGCGCGAACATATGCGGCAGCAGCTTTCCATCGGAATTGTCGACGGGTATTCGCACCAGCACCGTTCGGCTGGCATCGTCGAGATCGGGCTCTATGACGCCCACCTTGCTCTTGTAAATTTTTTCCGGCCATGCCAGAAATTCGATATCCGCCGCCTGTCCGGCTGCTATCTTGCCTATATCTTCTTCATAGACGTGTGCAAGCATTGTCATGTGCGAACGATCAGCAATGTGGAATATTTTTGTGCCCGGATCGACGGACATGCCGACAATCGCATTCCTGAAGTCGATAACCCCCTTCATCGGCGCATTTATGAGGACGCTTTTATTGCCCACCAGACGCGGCTCGACACGCGCAAGAGGCTGGCCTGCCTTTACTTCATCGCCGATACGCACATAAACCGCATCAATTTGCCCGCTCGTTTTCATGCTGACATCGGCCTGATGATCCGGCGACAGGTGCAGTTCGCCGTTCAGGTATAACAGAACGTCGATTTTCCGTGATCCAGCCGTTACGGTCTTGAGTCCGTCAGCGGCCTGCTGGCCTGCATCAAGATGGACAGGCCCGCGCGCCGCGCCATCACCGACATCGATATTCCCGCCATGCGGCCAAGCCCTTGCAGGGCAGAGGAGAAACAGAAGGATTGTGAGAATGTATTTTCCCGCTTTGAAATTATTCATGCCCAGCATCCTTTTTCCGAGGTTGCGTAAAGGTGGTTCCCGTCAAAGTCTCCAGCGACATGACAGCTTCAACCGCCGCGCGCCGCGCTGCCAAAGACCTGTTTTCGCTGTCCAGCACCTGGGTCTGCGCCTGCCATAGGTCGAAAATGCTTGCCTGCCCCGCCGCCAACCGCTTTTCCGCCAGCGTCTCAACGGCGCGCCAGCGCGGAACGATGACGTCCCCGTATTCTTCGGCCGCTTTCTGATCCTCGCGCGCTGCACGCCATGCATTAATCAATACGGCCCTGTAATTGTCTTGCCTTAGAAATTCCAGGCCTTTGTCCGCGGTTTCGTAATCGGCCCGCGCCCTTTGCGTCTCGGCCCGGTTTCGGTTCCAGACGGGGATCGCCACGCGAACCCCCAGCATCAGGGAGCCGCTGTTGTCCGTAAAATCGCGATTCATCACGGCTCTAGGCGTCACTTCCGGCGCTTGGGCGTCTGCCTGTGCAACGAACAATGCGCGCCGTGCTACCTCGCGCTGCGCCTGTAGAATGGCGCGCACGGAAGCCTTGCTTGCCGATGCCTCTACAAGCTCATCAGCATCGACCGGCAAACGACGCGACGGCGGCGGCGCAAGGCTGAAATTCGTAACAGCCAGCCCCGCCAGTTGAGAAAAGCCATTCAATGCCGTTCGCCGTTCCGACAGGAGCCTGATTTTTTGTGCTTCAAACTCCGCGATCTGCGCTGAAAGGACTTTTTCATCGGCGCTGTCTCCGATGCCTTTCTTTAGCGCTTGTCTGGCAATCTTCATTTGCCTGTGTGCGTCTGCCGCAAGCCGCACCGTCATGGAAAGCTTCTCCTGCACGACCCACAAGTCCATATAGGACCGGGTTGCTTCATGTGCGATTTCCAGCAATTTCGCCTTTCTGTCGACATCCGCCTCCGCCCTGATCGCACGGGCATAAGCGGCCCGGCTGCCAAAATCGGAACCGCGCAACGGCTGTTCCAGCTCAAGGGCCAGCTCCTGTCCCGTGCCGTTCCTGACCGCCGTGATATCAGCTTGCACTGTGGGATTTTCGTGACGGCCCGCTTCTGTAGCATGCGCTTCCATATTCTTGACGTCAGCCAGAATGGCCGCTGCGCGTGGACTGTGGGATAGCGCTTGGTCGATATAGGCATCCAGCGTCATCCTTTCCGCCGACCGGGCAGGAAAAGACAGCAAAATCAAAAAACAGTAAAACAACAGCAGCGATAGAAAACAAAAACATTTTCTTGGCATGGCATAGCTCCGCGAGAACAAGGGGATAGAAACATGATCCATCGCCGTTGCCGCGTCCTGCATGATGTCAAGGCAGGAAGCGGCGAGAAGATCCGCTTAGTTTCTATACGAAGGTCCTCGGCGGGCGCAAAAAGCTGAAGGGAGGGGCGGGGGGCGGCAAGAGATAATTCACCGCTGTGTAGCCACTTTTATTGGCGTAGATATCCAGCGTCGAAAACGTGGATATCGCGCAAAAAGAGGAACAGATCCCATTGATACAGCAGTCGTCATCATGTCGATCTCCACCGCCGTGCTTCGTTGCGACGACAGAGTTCGCATGGACAGCCGCCGATTTTATCTCGGATGCCCCCGTATCATGCCCCGAATAAGACGCCCGCCGGGCGGAAATGGTATTTTCACGAACGAATCCACTGTGCGCCTCTGCCGCTCTTGCATGGACAATCATGGCGGCAAAGAGAAAAACAAATATCAGAATCTTATTCAGTCGGATTCGCATATTCTCATTATATAACCAATCCAGTTAATTTTTGCCAGAAAAACAAGCGGCGACCATCAGGCTCGCTCCAGAACGTAACGCGTTAAATGCAGAGTAAATTTTTTGACGCCAGATGGGCATCTAAAAGTTGCAAATATAACACACTTCCAATGCATCCTTGACGAACTTGATATTTATCAAGCCCAGATTTATCGTTGTATGTTTCGATTTGAAGTCGGCACGGGTGTCGCGCCAATGCCCATGACCATGCCCTACATGATGCCGCCCGGCGTCATCGGCCTCGGGCACGTACGGCATGTGGAATAGCACGGTCTATGCCGAACTGGACGGCTATACGATCCTGACAGACGGCATTGCACCTTATTGACGTCTGGCTTTCCAGCATGATTTCGGGGACAACTATGTTTCCGTCGGTACGTTCGGCCTTTATACAAGGCACTACCTCGATAATGGCCGTACGACGGGCGCGACGTGAAGCGGAACACGCGGTAGAAGTTCGGGCCCGAAGACAAGATCCGTATTGTATTGCAAGGGCTTCGCGGCGAGGAGAGCATCGCCGAGCTGTGCCGGCCGGGAAGGCCTCCATGCTCAGTACGCGTATCAAAGGCGCATATTGGCTCAAAGGCGTCGTTTTTTCCATTGGCGCGTGGTTGCTCATGATGGTCGCTCCAATGCCCATGGCAGGGGCAGGCTTGTTTGGCCTGAATCTGGGCATGGGTATCGACCTCTTGTCATTCTGCGCGGCCTGCATGGTCAATGCCGTACAGCGCAAGTTCGACCGTGCGGACGGCGACAGGCTGTCTCATGCCAGCAGCCTTGCAAAGGCCGTCAATCTGGACATGGCGGCATGGTACACGCCGACGGCGGAGAGCTACTTCGGGCGTATCGGCAAGCAGCGCATCCTTGACGAGCTGGCCGAGGCGCGCAAATCCGAGAATGCCCCGGCATGGGCGAAGCTCAAGAAAGCCGAGCTGGCGAAACTAGCCGAACGTGAGGTCAACGGTACCGGCTGGCTGCCGGAAATTCTGCGGTCATAACAATATCGGCACATAAACGGTGATACCAGACGGAAGCGCCGGTCCATACGTGGATCGGCGTTTTCCTGTTCATGAAGACTGTCTCCTTTGTTCAGGGAAGGTTCCGATCATGACGCCTGACACTGGCAGGGCGCGACGGCGGGTCAACAGGCTGCCCGCTCCATAGTATCCGTGTTGCCTGTTTCCCGTGT
>WGNE01000041.1 GCA_016124645.1 Alphaproteobacteria bacterium | reverse complement strand
GATCCCGCGACCGGGGCGGTTTATTCCCAAGTGCCGGATTCCGGCGAAAAAGACCTCGAGGCCGCCGTCGCGGCGGCGGAGCAGTCCTTTCCCGCATGGCGCGACATGGGCGCGGAAAAGCGCGCGGACTGCATGCACCGGCTCGCGCAGCTCATCGAGGACAATATCGAGCAATTCATCCGCGCCGAATGCGTGGACAACGGCAAGCCGCTTTCGCTCTGCCGCGTCATCGACATTCCGCGCAGCGTCGCCAACCTGCATTTCTTCGCCGAGGCGGGCAAGCTGAAGAACACGCAGGAATTCTCCTCCGACAACGCCTATAGCTACACCCTGCGCCAGCCCTACGGCACGGTGGCCACGATTTCGCCGTGGAACCTGCCGCTGCTGCTTTTCACGTGGAAGCTGGCCCCCGCGCTGGCGGCGGGCAATTGCGTCATCGCCAAGCCGTCGGAAGTCACGCCGATGACGGCTTATCTTTTGTCCACCTACGCCAATGCCGCGGGCATTCCGGCGGGGGCGCTCAACGTGCTGCACGGGCGGGGGCCGAACATCGGCGCCGCCATCACTGCGCATCCGCGCATTCCGGCCGTTTCCTTCACCGGCGGCACGGCGACGGGCAAGGCGATTTATGCCGCGGCAGCCTCGCGGCTCAAGCGCGTCTCGCTCGAGCTGGGCGGCAAGAACCCGACGATCATTTTCGACGACGCGGACATGGCCAAGGCCATCACCGGCGCGAAAATGGCGGGCTTCACCAACCAGGGGCAAATCTGCCTTTGCGGTTCGCGCATCCTCGTGCAGGAAAGCGTCTATGAACAATTCCGGGACGCTTTCGTCGAGCAGGTGAAGCACATCGTGGTCGGCGACCCGCTGGCCGAGGAAACTCTGCTGGGCGCGCTGGTTTCCAAGCCGCACATGGAAAAGGTGCTGGGTTACATCGACCTTGCCGAGCAGGAAGGCGGGAAGATATTGAGCGGCGGCCACCGCAAGATCGTTCCGGGCCGCTGCGCCGAGGGCTATTTCGTCGAACCCACCGTCATCGAGGGGCTGGACCCCGCCTGCCGCACCATGCAGGAAGAGATTTTCGGCCCCGTCGTGTCTCTCACGCCCTTCAAGGACGAGGAAGAGGCCATCGCCATCGCCAACGGCACGGATTACGGCCTCGCCGCCTCTATCTGGACGGAGGACGCGGAGCGCGCGGCGCGGGTGGCGGCGCGCATCGACAGCGGCATCGTCTGGACGAACTGCTGGAACCTGCGCGATTTGCGCACGCCCTTCGGCGGCATGAAGCAATCCGGCGTGGGGCGCGAAGGGGGGCTTCGCGCCATCGAATTCTTTACCGAGGAAAAAACCGTCACCCGCCCCGCGGCGTGACAGGCAGGAGGAAGCATGAACAACTCAGCCGCGCATAACGCCGACAAAGCGCCGGAACCCGTGGGGCTCTACCCCCATGCGCGCCGCGCGGGGGATTTCCTGTTCCTCTCCGGCGTCGGCCCGCGCCGCAAGGGGCAGAAGGACATTCCCGGCGTCACGCTGGACAGCGAAGGCGACATCGTCTCCTACGACATAGAGGCGCAGTGCCGCAGCGTGTTCGACAACGTGAGAACGATACTGGAATCCGCCGGCGCGTCATGGGGCGACCTTGTGGACGTCACCGTCTTCCTCACGAACATGAAGGAAGACTTCGCCGCGTACAATAAACTATGGGCCGAATATTTCGCGGAAAACCCGCCCTGCCGCACGACGGTGGAGGTCGGCGCGCTGCCGACGCCCATCGCCATCGAGCTGAAATGCATTGCCATGATGAAAGGGGATAAATGATGCTTGCGCCCTTTAACTTTAAAAAGTGGATCGACGAGAACCGCGACCAGCTGAAGCCGCCGGTTTGCAACAAGCTGGTCTATGAAGACAGCGACTTCATCATCATGGTCATCGGCGGGCCCAACACGCGCAAGGACTACCACGACGACCCCGGCGAGGAATTTTTTTACCAGCTGGAAGGCGACATGGTGCTGCGCGTGATGGAAGGCGGCAAGCCCCGCGACATCGAGATAAAAGAGGGCGAGATTTTTCTGCTCCCCGCGCATCTGCACCATTCCCCCCAGCGGTTCGAGAACACCGTGGGGCTGGTGATGGAACGCAAGCGCCGTCCGGGTGAGCTGGACGGCTTCATCTGGTACTGCGACGAATGCCACGGCAAGCTGCACGACGAATACCTTCCCCTCGGCAGCATCGTGAAGGACCTGCCGCCGCTTTTCGACCGCTTCTGGAATAACGAGGAAGCGCGCACTTGCAAAAGCTGCGGCCACGTCATGCCGCTGCCCGCCGGCCGCAAAAAGGCGGGCTGACGATGGGCTGGCCCTATAAACCCGCCGAGAAGTGGGACGTGCATACTCATACCACCACCTCGCCCGAGACTTATGACTCGCTGGCGCGCTTCACGCGCTACGCCGATTTCATCCGCATCCGCGCGCATGACGGCAAGCCCTGCTGCGCACAGATGGTGAACGCGAGGGGCGAGGTGCAGCGCGTCATCGAGGACAACGCCTATGACGGCGCGGCGCGGCTGAAGGACTGCGATGCGCATGGCGTGACGGTTCAGGTGCTTTCCCCCACGCCGATGATGATACCGGATTACGTGGACGACGCGCAGGACGCGGCGGACATCTGCCGCATCCTGAACGACGACAACGCCGCCACCGTCGCGAAGTTTCCCGGCCGCTTCGTCGCCATCGGCGCGGTGCCGCTGCGCTTTCCCGATCTCGCGATCAAGGAGATGGAGCGCATTAAAAAAGAACACGACATGCGCGGCATCGAGATCAATTCCAACGTCAACGGCGCGGACCTTGACGATGCCGCCTTCTTCCCCGTGTTCGAGGCGGCGGAAAAGCTGGGCATGGCGATATTCATCCACCCCTGGGGCGGCTTCATGATGCCGGGCGAGGACAGGCTGAAAAAGCGCATGAACCCCGCGCGCAACTGGCGTCCGTGGCTCGTCGGCATGGGCATGGAAACCGCGCTGGCTTTCGATGCGCTGCGCTCCGGGCGCGTGCACGAACGCCTGCCGAAGCTGCGCGTGCTCTACGCGCATGGCGGCGGGGGCATTCCCGCGTTGCTGGGGCGGCTGGAGCATGGCGCCTATTGCCGGCCCGACCTTTTCGCCGAGGCTTCGAAACTTGACCCGTACAAAACCGTGCGCGAATGCGGCGTCTATGTCGATACGCTGGTGCATCATCCCGCTTTGCTGGGCGCGCTCATCGACATGCTGGGCGCGGAGCGCATTGCGCTCGGCTCCGACTATCCCTATCCGCTGGGGGAGATCGACCCCTTCGATCCGCAAACGCTGCTCGACCCCAAGGGCAACCGCTGCCCTTATCCGGCGGCCAAGGGCATCTATCCCGGCTATACCGTCGAGCATCTGCCGGATGCGCAGACGAAGATGGAAGAAGCGCTCTCGGCCTTCCCGTGGGTGGCGGGCTTGCAAAACCTGCCGCGCGTAAGCGACGAAGACAAGCAACGCATGCTGTCCGGCACGGCGAAAGAATGGCTGGGGTATGCATGACATGCAACTGAACGTGACCATAGGCGATGAAGGCGCAACTTTCCGCGCAGCGCTGGAAGACCCGCTCGATATCTCCATCCCCGTGCGCTTCGACGGGCCGCAGCTCGCCGTCTTCGGCGGCCATCCGGCAAGGCGCAAGGTGTTCGAGACGCAGGGCTTCACCGGCGACGTGCGGCGCGGCGGCAGCTGCAATTGCGAGATATACAGCTTCAGCCCGCACCTCAACGGTACCCATACCGAATGCGTGGGCCATATCACGGGGGAACGCATCTCCGTGCAGGACGCCTCGACCGAAAACCTCGTCGCCGCGACGCTGGTGACCCTGCAGCCCGTGGCCGCCACGACGACGGGCGACAGCTACACCCCGCGCCTGCGCCCGAACGACATGATCATCGGCAAAAAAGCGGTGGCCGCCGCGCTGGATGCGGCGGACCCGCTGTTTTCCGGCGCGCTCGTCATCCGCACCCTGCCCAACGGGCCGGAAAAATCCAGCCGCGATTACGCGGCGCAGCCCGCGCCGTTCTTCTCCGCCGACGCGATGAAGGAAGTCGCCGAACGTGGCGTGCGGCATTTGCTGGTCGATATTCCCTCCCTCGACCGCGCGGACGACGAGGGCAGGCTGACCTGCCACCGCATTTTCTGGGGCGTGGCGGCGGGCGAGACCTCGGTTCCCCATCCTTCCGCCAAGACGGTGACGGAGCTGATTTACGTGCCCGAAGACATCGCGGACGGGCCCTATCTTCTCAACCTGCAGGTCGCGGCCTTCATGGCGGATGCCGCGCCCAGCCGCCCCGTTCTCTACAAGGTGACACGCATATGACGGATTATCGCACGGACGAAGCTTTCGCCAAGGAAATGGACGCGGCTGACAAGCTGGCCGGATACCGCGCGCGCTTTTACCTGCCCAAAACGAAGGAAGGCGCGCCCTGTATTTATTTTTGCGGCAACTCGCTGGGCCTGCAGCCGGACAGCGTCGCGCCCGCGGTGCAGCAGGAACTGGCCGACTGGCAGGCGCTGGGGGTGGAAGGGCATTTCCACGCCAAGCACCCGTGGATGCCCTACCACAAGTTCACGATGGAAGACGCGGCCCTGCTGGTGGGCGCGAAGCCTTCCGAAGTCGTGATGATGAACGGGCTGACGGCGAATTTGCACCTGATGATGGTTTCCTTCTACCGCCCCACGGAAAAGCGGCATAAAATCCTCATCGAAAACGGGCCGTTTCCTTCGGACCGTTACGCGATTTGTTCGCAAATCCGCTTTCACGGCTTCGACCCCGAAACCGCGCTTATCGAGATGAAGCCGCGCGCGGGCGAGCATTGCCTGCGTACCGAAGACATCGAAAAAACCATCGCGGAGCAAGGAGATGACATCGCGCTCATCCTCATCGGCGGGGTGCATTACTATACGGGTCAGGCCTTCGACATGGCGGGCATCACCAAGGCGGGCCATGCCAAGGGCTGCGTTGTGGGCTTCGACCTCGCCCATGCGGCGGGCAATATTCCGCTGAAACTGCACGACTGGGGCGTCGATTTCGCCTGCTGGTGCAGCTACAAATACCTCAACGCCGGGCCGGGGGCGGTGGCGGGCTGCTTCGTGCATGAACGCCACGCCGAAAGCTTCGACCTGCCGCGCTTCGCGGGCTGGTGGGGGCACGATCAGGAAACGCGCTTCAAGATGGGCCCCGATTTCTACCCGATGGCGGGAGCGGAAGGCTGGCAGCTTTCCAACCCGCCCATTCTCGCCTTCGCCGCCGTGCGCGCCGCGCTGGAAATGTTCCGCGAGGCGGGGATGGACGCGCTGCGCGAAAAAAGCCTCGCGCTTACCGGTTACCTCGAATTCCTGCTGGACGAAGCGAAAATCCCGGGCCTGAACATCATGACCCCGCGCGCGCCGGCAGAGCGCGGCTGCCAGCTTTCCATCACCTTGCAGGAAAAGGGGCGCAAGGTTTTCGACGCGCTGACCGCGGCGGGCGTCATCTGCGACTGGCGCGAGCCCGACTGCATCCGCGTCGCTCCCGTGCCGCTCTATAACAGTTTCGAGGACGTTTACCGCTTCGCGCAAATCTTCAGGGAGGCTGCGGCATGAGCAGCACGGGCAGGAAAATTCACGTATTGGGCGCGGGGCTTGTGGGGCCGCTGATGGCCGTCTATCTGGCACGCAAGGGGTTTCAGGTCGAGCTGATCGAGCGCCGGCCCGATATGCGCAAGACCGATATCGCCGCCGGCCGTTCCATCAACCTCGCGCTCACCGCGCGCGGCATCCGCGCCCTGAAGGGCGTGAGGCTGGCGGAGGAGGTCATGAAAATCGCCATCCCCATGAAGGGCCGCATGGTCCACGACAGGGAAGGCCATACGCAGCTGCAGCCCTACGGCCAGAAGCCGGAGGAAGTTATTTACGCCGTCTCCCGCGGGTTGCTCAACATGCTGCTGCTGGACGCGGCGGAGAAATGCGACGGGCTGAACATCACCTTCAACCGCCGCTGCGCGGGCTATGACGAGAAAACCGGCGCGCTGACCTTGCAGGACGAAGGTACGGGCGCGCAAGAAACGGTGGAAACGAACGTCGTCATCGGCGCGGACGGCGCGTGGTCCGCCCTGCGCAAAAGCATGATGGGCGCGGTCGAGAATTTCAGCTATGCGCAGGACTTCCTCGATTACGGCTATAAGGAGCTGGTCATTCCCTCTGCGGCGGACGGCGGGTTCCTGATGGAAAAGCACGCGCTGCACATCTGGCCGCATAAAAGCTTCATGATGATCGCGCTGCCCAATACCGACGGCAGCTTCACCGTCACGCTGTTCTACCCCTACAAGGGCGAAAACAGCTTTGAAAAGTTGACGATGGAGGCGGAGGTCACGGCGTTTTTCAGCGAATATTTCCCGGACGCGCTGCCGCTGATGCCGGGGCTGACGCAGGATTTCTTCGCCAACCCCACCGGCGCGCTGGTGACGGTCAAATGCCGCCCGTGGCACATCGGCGGCAAGGCCTTGCTGCTGGGCGACGCGGCCCATGCCATCGTGCCGTTTTTCGCGCAGGGCATGAACAGCGGCTTCGAGGATTGCGCGATTTTGAACGCGATGATCGAGGGCGATAACCCCGACTGGCAGGCGGTCTTCGAAAAATTCAGCGCGGCGCGCAAGCCCGATACCGACGCCATCGCCGACATGGCGGTCGAAAATTTCACCGAGATGCGCGACAGCGTGACGGACCCGCGCTTTTTGCTGAAAAAGAAGGTCGGCTTCGAAATCGAGCGGCGCTGGCCGGAGAAATTCATCCCGCGCTATTCCATGGTGATCTTCCACGACGAAATCCCCTATGCCGAGGCGCGCAGGCGCGGCGCGCTGCAGGCGAAGCTGCTGGAAAAGCTTTGCGCCGACATCGACAGCCCCGATGACGTGGACTGGCGGCAGGCGGAAAAGCTGGTCGGGGAAATGCTTTAAACGGTATTTTAATCAATCGGGGTAGAACATCGGCCCCGCGCCGCGCTCGCGGAACCATTTCGTGATGATGATCTTGTGCCCCTGTTCCACGGGCAGGCCGGCGTGCAGCGTCTTGGCGTTGGGTGTGCCGTCCGCGCGCAGGTTGTTCCAGATGACGGCGCGGCCCGCCACGGGCGTGAAGACCTTGTCGAGCGCGAAAAACTTCGTGCCGCCGCCGGCCGCCACGGTATTGAGATAGACCATGAAGGTCCAGGTGCGGTTGCCCTGCGCGCCGCCGAAGTCCTGGTATTCGCCGGTGCCGGGCTGGAAATAATCCGTATGCTGGCGGAATTCCTGCCCGACCTCGTAACGCTGGGCCTGTATGCCTTCGGAATAGGGCAGGCGGATGCCGAGGGCGCGGGCGATTTTCTCGTCGATGCTTTCCACGAAGGGATCGTCCAGCAGGGCGAGGTCGCAGGTGCTGCTGGTGCGGTATCCCTTGTCGCGCTCGCCGGTGGTGACGGTGGAGGGGCGCAGCTGCGCCGCCGAAAGGGCGATGATTTTCTCGCATTCCGCCGCCGTCATGAAATCGTCGAATTGGAACAATTGCAGCAAATCCGTTTCCACGCGCCGCGCGCCGCCGTCGGGGCGGGTGAGGCGCGTTTCGGATATGGCCTTGTAATCTTCGGGGGTAAGGCCGCGCGCGTCGCCGGGAAAATCGCCGTCCATCGCGGCGCGCACGGCGGCGTCGCTGAAGCCGTTTTGCCGCAGGATGCCCGCCAGCTCGGCCGTATCGCAGCCGCGCTCCAGATTTTCCTTCAGCCAGCCCTGCCAGCTTTCGTCCAATGCGTCTTTTTCCATTTTCGGCCGCCTTGATTGTACGCGGAACGGGTATTTCGGCTATTATAACGGCTTTATTGGATATTGACAGCGGGGCGCGGGCCATGGAAAATGGGCAATCTTCTGAAAAAACGAACCCGCAAGGACAAACGATGACCGCCACGCCCGGCCCCAACGGCAAGAGCCCTGCCGACAGCCTGAAAGAAAACACCGCCCTGCCGCTCATCGCGGCGCCGATGTTCCTGATCTCCAACCCCGAGCTGGCGCTGGCCACCTGCAAGGAAGGGGTCGTCGGCAGCTTTCCCGCGCTCAACCAGCGCACCAGCGAGGGGCTGGACGAATGGCTGACGGAAATGGACGAGGGCATCGCGAAGATGAAGGCCGCCGACCCGGACGCCGTCATCGCGCCCTATGCGGTCAACCTCATCGTGCACAAGACCAACCCGCGGCTGGAAGCGGACCTCGAGCTTTGCATCCAGCACAAGGTGCCGGTCATCATCACCTCGCTGGGCGCGGTGCCGGATCTGGTCAAGCGCGTGCACGCCTACGGCGGCATCGTGCTGCACGACGTCACCAACGTCGAGCACGCGAAGAAGGCGGTCGCGGCGGGCGTGGACGGGCTTATCGCCGTCGGCGCGGGCGCGGGCGGGCACGCGGGCACCATGAACCCGCTGACGCTGGTCACGGAAATCCGCGAGTTCTTCGACGGCATCGTCGTCATGGCGGGCGGGCTGACCACGGGCAAGGACATTCTGGCGGCCGAAGCCGTCGGCGCGGATTTCGCCTATATGGGCACGCGCTTCATCAACACGGTGGAATCATCCGCCGACCCCGCCTACAAGCAGATGATCTGCGACGCCAAGGCCTCCGACATCATCTATACCCCCGCCGTCAGCGGCATTCCCGCGAACTTCCTGAAGAAAAGCCTCGAGGACGCGGGCTACGACATCGAAGAGCTGAAGAAGGAAGGCGTGAACGCGCCCAAGCTCAAGCCGATCGAGAGCGAGGCGGCGGCGTGGAAGACCATCTGGTCCGCGGGGCAGGGCGTCACCAATATCGACGACGTGCCGACGGTCGCGGCGCTGGTCACGCGCCTGAAGCAGGAACGCAAGGACGCGGCGCTCGCCCTGCAGGGGAAGCCCGGCCTGGGAAAGCCTGACCCGGCAAAGCCGGGCAAGGCCGCCAAGCCGAAACAAAAACCGCCCGGCTTTTAATTCCTTAGAAGAACCAGCGCTTCTTTTTCGGGCCGGATTTCTTGTTCTTCCGGTTCATCAGCCCGCGCGCATAGGCGGGGTTTTCAAGGAAGTTTTTCAAGACCGCCTCGTGCTTCTTGCGCAGCGTTTCCGCATCCCCCTGCGTGATGCGGCGATTTTTGTATGACGCGGTGGTGTCGTGGCGGGTCAGCAGGAAATAATCCTCCACCATCGCCGCTTGCTGCTCGAATCCGTATTCGGTCAGGTCCTTGCCGTCCTCCAGCTTGTAGGGATAGGCGGCCTGATAGTTGAAGCGGTGGCGCAGCGTTTCCTTGATCGCTTCGCGCGGGGTGCTCAGCACCTTGTTCTGGTGCTGCCAGACATGGGTCAGCTCGTGGATGAAATCCGCCTGCTTGGTCGCCACCGGCTCGCGGCTGAAATCCTCGCTATAGGCGGTGCGGGGGAAGGAGATGTTGTTGCCGACGGCGACGGGCTGTGCGGAACCCTGCAGGCCGCGCGGCATGATGCGTTTGTTGTGCAGGCGGACGGCGGTGTAATCCACGCTGTCGCCAAAAACGGTTTTGGCCAGCGCGATCTCTCCCGCCGTCAGGGGACGGTGCGACATGGAATTTCTCCGGTTGAATAAAACTGATTTGCCGTATTATCGGGAAGGAGGGCGGCGAAGGCAAGCGAAAATTTCGCCTAAAGCCCGCGACGCACAAGAATATTACGGAATTGCCAGGGGTCTTCCGTGTCCAGATCCTCGGGGAAGAAGCTCTGGCGGTTGCTGAGCGGCGTCCATTCGGTATAGACGCCGGCCATGGTGCCCAGATAGGGCGTCTGCACCTCGAGGCATTTGCGGAAGTCCATCTCGTCCGCCTCGCACACGCCGGCATTCGGGTTTTCCAGCGCCCATGCCATGCCGGCCAGCACGCCGGAGGTGACCTGCAGCCCGGTCGCGTTCTGGTTCGGGGCGAGGGCGCGGGTTTCCTCGATGCTCAGCTGGGAGCCGTACCAATAGGCGTTCTTGTCGTGGCCGTAGAGCAGCACGCCCAGTTCGTCGCGGCCTTCCACGATCTCGTCCGCTTCCAGCAGGTGGTGGTTTTTCTGCGGCACGCTGCCGCCGCCGAACATTTCGTTGAGCGAAAGCACGGCGTGGTTGCAGGGGTGGTAGGCGTAATGCACGGTGGGCCGGTATTCCGGCGCGGCCGGGTCGCCGACCGTGAAGTAATCGGCGATGGAAATCGATTCGTTGTGCGAGACGAGGAAGCCGTATTGCGGTCCCGGCGTCGGGCACCAGCTGTGTACGCGGGTATTCGCGCCCGGCTGCATCAGGTAGATGCCGGCAAGGCAGCCGTTTTTGTGGCGGTGCGCGTTGTCGGGCATCCATTTTTCATGGGTGCCCCAGCCCAGCTCGGCAGGCTGCACGCCCTCGGCGATGATGCCCTCGACGGACCAGGTGTTGAAAAAGCACTCCCGCCGTTTGATATGGCTGGTTTTCTGGGTGTCGCGCTCGGCGATATGCATGCCCTTGACGCCGGCTTTCTGCATCAGCCGCGCCCATTCCTCGCGCGTTTGCGGGATCTCGAACTTCAGGCCGAGGTCGGTGGCGACGTTGACCAGCGCCTGTTTCGCCAGCCACGAGACCATGCCGGGGTTGGCCCCGCTGCCCGAGACGGCGGTGACGGCGCCGGGGTTCTCGCGCCGTTCCTTGCGCACCATCTCGCGCAGGGCGTAGTTGGTGCGCGCGGCGGGGTCCATGTCGGCGTCGAAGAAGAAGCCGGGCCAGGGCTCGGTCGCGGTATCGACGTAAAGGCAGCCGATGTCGCGGCACAGGCGGATGATGTCGAGCGAGGCGACGTCCACCGACAGGTTGACGCAAAAGCCCCGGCCGCCGCCGCGGGTGAGCAGCGGGGTGAGGATCTCGCGGTAATTGGCCTGCGTGAGGCCCATCTGCAGGTACTGGAACCCGCTTTCGTCGATAAGCGCCTTGTTCTGGTCGCTGGGGTCGATGATGATCAGGCGTTCACGATCGAAGGTGAAATGGCGTTCAATCAAGGGCAGCGCGCCCCGCCCGATGGAACCGAAACCGATCATGACGATTGGTCCGTCTATATGTCCATGGATAGGGTAGGGGGTCACTTTTTCCAGCGCGCTTGCTTTCGTAATTTCTGTATTGTCGAACATGAAACGAATCTTATTAAAAAAAGCCCCCCCGTGACAAGTTTTTTTGAGGACGCCTTTATGCAATGCACGGCATTTTATAAAAATTTGCGTCAAACGCGCGGTTTATTTATCCGCCGCGATGTGAAAAACCCCCGTGGATACGTGCTATAATGAAGATAGAAGGCGTATGCAAAATGATTTTGGGTGTACAGGAAACGCAGGGGCCGTTGACCGTCTTGCTGGTCGAGGACGATGCCCATGACCGCGAACTTTACAAAAGGGCGCTGAGCCGCCATTTTTCCGACATCACGATCCGCGAGAGCGAAACCGCCGGCAAGGGGCTGGCCAGCCTGCGAGAGAGCGGCGTGGATTGCGTGCTGCTCGACAACAACCTGCCCGACGGCAACGGCGTGGATTTCCTCTCCGCCCTGCGGCGCGAGATGCTGGTGCCGGACGCCGCCGTCATCATGATCACCGGCATGGGCGACGAGCGCACGGCGGTGCGCGCGATGAAGTTGGGCGCGATGAAGTTGGGCGCGGGCGACTACCTCGTCAAGGAGCGCGGGATGGAGGAGATCGTGGTGAAAAGCGTGGCGCAGGCGGTGGAGCGCACGCGCCACCAGCGCGAGATCGCCTCCTTCCGCGACAGGCTGGAAGCTTCGCACCGCGCCATGTCGGAATTCGCCCATACCGCGGCGCATGACCTGAAATCCCCGCTGCGGCGCGTGCTGACCTATTGCGACATGCTGGCGGAGAAAGCCGCCGGCCACATGACGGCAGAGGAAAAGGGGTATATCGAGCGCATCGGCGTCAACGCGCGGCGGATGCGCCAGCTGGTGGACGACCTGCTGGTCTTTTCCAGCGCCGAATACGTGCAGGAGGAACGCGCGCCGCACGACATCGTCGTCCTCATCGAAGAGGCGCTGGAAAACCTGGACGAGATGATGCGCCAGAGCGAGGCGACGGTCGAGGTCGGCGCCATGCCGCGCGTGAGCGTCTATCCGGTGCGCATCCGCCAGATGTTCCAGAACCTCGTCAGCAACGCGATCAAATACCGCAAGCGCGACGCGCCTTTGCAGATCGAGATATCCTGTACGCCCGCGGCCGACGGCACCCATACCTTCATGGTGCGCGACAACGGCATCGGCATCGACGGCAAGCACCTGGACGGCATCTTCAAGGCTTTCGAGCGGCTGCACCGCCATGACGACATCGAGGGCAGCGGGCTGGGGCTCGCCATCTGCAAGAAGGTCGCGGAGATGCACGGCGGCCGCATCTGGGCCGAATCCGAGCCCGGCGCGGGCGCGGCCTTCTATTTCACGGTGAAAGAGTGATCAGTTTTTCCGGTTTTTCCGCGCTGCGGCGGGAATGTCGTGCCCGCAGCGGCGCATCATCTCGTGGATATGCTCGATGTTCACCGGCTTGGTTGCGTAGCCGTCAACCTTGAGATCCTCCGCCTCGCGGGCAAGGTCCGAAGAGATGTCGCTGGTGGTGAGCAGCACGGGGATGGCGGCGGTATGCGGGTGCTCCTTCAGCTCGCGCAGCAGGGCGATGCCGCTGGTGCCCGGCATGTGGACGTCGAGCAGGATCATCGCGCTTTTCTGCAAATCCTCCCCGCCGCTGTAATAGCCCTCGACCACGAAATGCTTGCGCATGTCGTCGCCGCTGCAAAAGCAATGCACGCTGCCGACATAGGGCGAGGCCTTCAGGACCATCATCATGTGGTGCAGGTCGTCGCGGTCGTCATCGACGAGAAAAATCGTGTAGCGCGGCGCCAAAAGCGCACCGACCGGCGTGGACCGGCTTGTCGTGTTTTCCGTCACGTTCATTGGCTTTCTCCCCTTGGGCTAATGTTCGACGGCGGTTCCGGTTCCGTGCTTTTTTATTTTTTTTCTTTTTCTGGAATCTCCTTTACATATATTATAACGCAATCGTTTTAAACAGCTCTTAAGTATCAAGGGCATACGTAAAAAATTTATCTCAAACTTTCTTTGTCGCGCGTTCAGGATTTTCCGCGGGCGGACTGCCCCGCATACGATAGGCTTCAGGGTAAAAATGTTTACACATTTTTGCTATCCTGAACCGGCCACGACTTTCAGTTTCCGCCGGGTAGCCTTGATGTTCGACAATTACTTCCTTCTCACCGACATTCCCCAGAACGCCATGCAGGGCAGCTACAGCGTGCCGCTGGTCGTTCTGTCCTATGTGGTGGCCTGCATGGGGGCTTTCGTGGGGCTGATGCAGGCGACGGCCATGCGCACGGCGCAAAACCCCCGTGCGCGCATGTTCCTGTACATCGCGGGGGCGCTGTCTTTCGGCGCGGGCATCTGGTCCATGCATTTCATCGGCATGCTGGCTTTCCACATGAAGGCGCATGTCGCCTACGATCCCGCGCTGACGGCGTTCTCGATGGCGGTGGCGGTGGTCGCCTCGTATTTCCTGCTGCATGTCGTGCAAAAAAACATTGGCAAGAAAGTAAAGCTGGTGCTGGAGCCGGCGTTCATCGCCACCGCCATTTGCGGCATGCATTACACCGGCATGGCGGCGATGCGGATGAACGCGGACATACGCTACGTGCCCTGGATATGGGGGCTTTCGGTATTGATCGCGCTGGCGGCCTCGGCGGCGGCGATCGCCATCGTTCTCTACGTCAGCAGCGTGAACCGCCGTTACGCCATGCGCTACCGGACGGCGGCGGCGATGGTCATGGGCGTCGCGGTCTGCGGGATGCATTATACCGGCATGGCGGCTGCCGTCTTCATCCCTGCGGCGCATGGGTTTTCGGAGAAGGGCATATACGGCGAGCACCATATCATGGCCTTGATCGTAGCGGCCGTGACCGGCATCATTTTCGGGGCGGGACTGGTGATTTTGGCCTTCAACCGGGAAAGCGCCGCGCGGGAGCAGAAAAGGCAGCACGATCTTTTTCCGGCCAAGCTGCTGGGCATCTCGCTCGCCTTCACATTCTGCGTACTCGCCTGGAGCGGCATCGACAACTTCCTGACCTACAACATGGTGTCGCGCGACCTCGCGGAAATCGACGATACGGGCCAGCTCAGCAGGCGGCTCGGCGTGCTGGACGAGAAGACGGAAGACGCCATCAGCGACGGGCTGGACGGCGACCGCACGGCGCTGGAACGCTACGAAAAATCCGCCGGTGAACTGAGCGCCCTGCTTGCGGGCATGAAAAACGACATGAGGGACCACGGCTACCTGGACGAGGAGATGGAAAAAGACGCGCAGGCGGCGGTTACGGCCGACGAAGGGCTGGTGGAGCGCGAGAAGCGGGCCATCTCCATGGCGCTTGCGGGCAATGCGCAGGGCGCGCGCGACCTGCTCAACAGCCGCGCGCATTACCGGCAGGAAAGCGAATTTTCGCAGGCGTTGCACGGCTATTTCGTGTCCATGCATGAAGAAGGGCTGAAAAAACTGGCCGCCGTCACGCCGCGGATGTATTACGAGCTTTACGCCATCGTGTTCACGGCGATCTTCCTGATCGTCGCGTGGTATTTTTCCATCCGCAACATCCGGCTCTGGCGCGTGGAAATCGTGGAGACCCGCAACGACCTGTCCCGCCGCGTCATCGAGCAGGAGCGCATGGAATACCACCTGCAGACCTACCTTGAGGAGCTGAAGGACGCCAATGCCGCCGCCATGCACGCGCGCGACGAGGCGGAGGCGGCCAACCGGGCGAAAAGCGAGTTCCTCGCCAACATGAGCCACGAGCTGCGCACGCCGATGAACGGCATCATCGGCCTGACCCAGCTTTTGTACGACACGCATCTGGACGAGGAGCAGACGGAATCCGTCCGCGCCATCCTGCAATCGGGCGAATCCCTGCTGTTCCTGCTCAACGACATTCTCGACTTCTCGAAGATCGAGGCCGGGGAGCTGGTGCTGGAAAGCATCGCCTTCGATATGCGCCAGAACATGAAGAACGTGCTGAACCTGCTGGCCCCGCTGGCCAGCAAGAAGGGCGTGACGCTGGAATTCGATTTCGACCAGTCCGCTTCCCCCGGCGTGCTGGGCGACCCGATCCGCCTGAACCAGATCCTGACCAACCTTCTGGGCAACGCGCTGAAATTCACCGACGAGGGGCATGTCGCGCTGCAGGTCCGCGCGGCGGAAAAGGACGCGCAGGGCGTTCAGGTCTATACTTTCGACGTGGAGGACACCGGCATCGGCATCGCGCCGGAGGTGCAAAAGCAGCTGTTCCGCAAGTTCTCGCAGGGCGACGCTTCCATGTCGCGCAGGTACGGCGGCACCGGTCTGGGCCTCGCCATCGCGCGCAGCATCGCGGAGATCATGGGCGGCAGCATCTCCCTTATCAGCACGCCCGGCAAGGGCTCCACCTTCACGCTGACGGTGCCCCTGCAGACGGCCGCGGGGCCCGAAGCGGCGAAAAAACAGGAAGGCGACCGCCGCGCGCCCGCCCAGCGCCTGCTGCCCGAAAGCTTCAGCCATTATCAGGTGCTTGTGGTGGACGACCACCCGATCAACATGATGGTCGCGCGCAAGCTGCTCTCCAAGATGGGCTTCACCAAGGTTGACGTCGCCATCAACGGCGTGGAGGCGCTGAAGAAGATCGAGGAAAGCGGCTATGTCTATGCGCTCATCCTGATGGATTGCCAGATGCCCGAAATGGACGGCTTCGAGACCACCCGCCGCCTGCGCGCGCTGGAGGGCGAGTTGGGGCTTGCGCGCGTGCCCATCGTCGCCATGACCGCCAACGCGATGGACGGCGACCGCGACCGCTGCCTGCAGGCGGGCATGGACGATTACGTCAGCAAGCCCATCAACCCAGATGCCCTTATCGCCGCCATCACCCGCTGGCTGTCCAAGGCGGAGGACAAGGCGAAGGATAAGGCGAAGGACAGGGCGCAAGGCGGGGAAAAGGGGAAAGAAGACGAGAGCGCGCAGCCGCAAGACGAGAAGAAGGTAGCGCCGCCGCCTGCCGCGGGCGGGCCGATCGACCTCGAACATCTCGAGCTGTTCACGGACGGCGATCTGGAGCAGGAAAAGATGATGGCCGACCTTTTCGTTTCCGTGGGGCATGAGACGCTGGCGGTCATGAAAAAGCATCTGGCGGGCGAAAACGACAATGCCGAATGGCGCGGCGCCGCGCACAAGATGAAGGGCTCCGCCGCGCAGATCGGGGCCAGCGCGCTTTCCGCCGCCGCGCTGGAAGCGGAAAAGGCGCAGGAATCCGATATCGAGGAAAAGAAAGCCCTCTACGCCAACCTGCTGGACAGGTTCGAGGAAGTCGAGGCCTATTTCGCCGGACGCCACATCGACCTGTAACGCTCGTTAAAGCTCGGCGGAGAGAAGGCTGGAAAGCAGGTCTTCGTGCTGGTAGCGGTACATGTGGCTGGGCTCGGGCACGCCGGCGTGGACCGCGCTGCCCCCCAGATAATCGAAGCCCGCGCAGACCGCCGTGGTGACGAGGCTGAGCGAGGGCAGGTTCAGCACGAAGGCGCGCGGCACGCCGCCGGGCGCGATGCGGTCCTTGAAGGCGTTGATATGCGGCATGAGGGTGGCCTCCGCCGGGCTGGCGGGCAGGCAGACGCCCAGCGCGTCGAGGTTCGACCCCGCGAAGGCCGCCATGTCCTGCGCGCTTTCCAGTGCAACCTCGGCGAAGACGGAGCGGCACAGGTTGCTTTTCAGCAGCGGCACGAACCAGAAGGCGTCTTTCGCGGGCAGTTCGGCGGGCAGGCCGGTGAGCAGTATCTCGAGGCATTTTTGCAGGCTTTTCGGAATGGACTGCGCGGCGCGGATGAACCTGTCCATGCTTTCCTGCCGGTAGAGCGTGTCGTAATGCACGGGGCAGACGACGATAAGCTTGCGCTCCGCCTCCGCCATGCGCCGCATGGTCTTGGACACGGCTTCCAGCATCAGCAGGTCCAGCTCGACCCGCGCGCTGTAGGGGCGGCATTCGCTCATCTCCCCGTACCAGTCCAGCGGGGAAAGCGCGCCTTCCCCGCGCGGCGCGGGCATGCAAAGATAGGTCGTCAGCGCCTTGCGCTTCACGTCCCACAGCGGCACGAAGGTGAATTCCGACGGAGCCTGACGCGCCGCCGAGACATTCGACAGCGGCCCGGCCTCGACCATTACGGTCTTGACGGTCGTCGGGGACTCGAACGACAGATGCGCGCCGGATTTCTTCTTGCCGCCGCCTTCCCCGGTTTCGCTTTCACCCTCGCTTTCCCCTTCGCCGCCGTTTTCCGCTTTTCGCGCGGGCTTTTCCGGCGGTTCCGCCAGCTGCGCCGCCGTCGGCTCGGCCATCATCCCGGCCACGGCGTGCATGTCCTTGTCCTCGATCTCGTCTTCGCGCAGGCTGCTGGCGTCGCCGCGCACCGTCAGCTCGGCCAGCTCGGGGCGCTTGAGGGCCAGCAGCCGCTTTCGGACCTCATCGGCGATGAGCTTGGCGCGCAGGTCGCTTTCCGTCCGGTCGGCGTCGGCGAAGATCAGCACATAGGTTTCCTCGCCGTAGCGGATGTAAAGGTCGCCTTTCTTGATGTTCTCGCGGATGACCTCCTCCACCGTGCCATAGACGGCTTCCTGCAGGCTCCACCAGTGCTTGCCCATGCGGTTCTTGATTTTCTTCAGCCCCAGCATCTGCAGGCGGCCGGATGAAATGAGGTCGTGCTTCTTCAAAAGCTTCTGGCACAGCGCGTCCAGTTCCTTTTGCTGGTCCTGCGTGAGCGGCCGCGCCGCGGGGGAGGCGGTGCCGACCTTCACCGGCCCGGATGTCGATGAGGGCGCGGGCGGCGAAGCCTTTGCGGGCTTCTTGCCGCCGAAAATGCCGCGCAGGAAGGAAACGACGGTCTTGACGGGCGAGTTCTTCGGCATGGTACCCCGGCTTCTTTACGAACCGGCCAGCGTTTCGCGCACGAGGCGGACGAGGTCGTCGGGCTTGAAGGGCTTGTTCAGGATGTTTTTCGCGCCCAGCTTTTGCGCCATCTGCAAAAAGCTCATGTTCTGCGTCGCGCCGCCGCCGGACATGGCGATGATGCGCACGGCGGGGTCCATCTTGCGCAGCTCGGTGATGGTTTCCAGCCCTTCCTTGTCGGGCATCAGCATGTCGGTGATGACCAGCGCGGGCTTTTCCTGCGTGAAAAGGGCGATGCCCTGGTTGCCGTTCTCGGCCTCGATGACGTGGAAGTCGTTTTTTCTCAGGACGTTGCGACAGGCCATGCGGATGAGCTGGTCGTCGTCGATGACAAGAATTTTAACGGCTGTCGCCGGTGCGCCCGCCGCGTCGTCTGTCGGCACCATGATGAACCCCCTGCGAAAAAGTACTTTCCCTTTTATTATTTTACACTTATATGATTGCCAGTCCATTAAAACCTTACAGTTGTACCGCGCGGCCATATCGGGATGTGTCCCATAGCTTGACAAAAGCGCCTCCGCGACTATCATTCCAGCCTTTGTTTTCAAAGGGGGGCGAGGCGACATGATTACCTGCGGCATCGATTTCGGAACCTCGAACTCCGCGCTCGCGCTGGCCGCGCAGGGGCGGATAACGCTTGCGCCCGTGGAAGAAGGGCAGCTGACGCTGCCCAGCGCAATATTTTATCAACCGATTAAAAACAAGCCCCTTTTCGGCCGCCGCGCCCAGCGCCACTTTTTCGAGGGCGACGAGGGCCGCTTCATGCGCAGCCTGAAACGCCTGCTCGGCACCTCGCTGATGGGGCAGGGCACGGTGGTCAACGGCAAGTTGCGCAAGTTCGATACGATCATCGGCGATTTCATCGCCCACCTGAAAGCCTCGGCGGAAGCGGCGGCGGGGGAAACCGTGGAGAACGTGGTGATGGGCCGCCCCGTACATTTCATCGACGGCGACGCGGCGGGCGATGCGCGCGCGCAGGGCGAGCTGGAGAAAATCGCCCGCGCCGTGGGGTTCAAGAACATCCTCTTCCAGTTCGAGCCCATCGCCGCCGCCTTCGCGCACGAGCGCAGGGTGCGTGGCGAGAAACTCGCGCTGGTCGTCGATATCGGCGGCGGCACCTCGGACTTCACCGTCATCCGCCTTTCCGAGGAACGCGGGAAGAAGACCGACAGGCAGGAAGACATATTGGCCAATACCGGCCTGCGCGTCGGCGGCAACGATTTCGATAAGGATTTGTGCCTTGCCGCCTTCATGCCCGATTTCGGCTATAAATCCACCTATGGCGAAAAGAACCTCGAGCTGCCCCTGAGCCCGTTCCACGACATGTCCGAATGGTCGAAGGTCAACTTCCTCTATACGCCGAAAATACGCGGGGAACTGCACGCCATGCATCGTGAATCGCATGACATGAAACGCTTCGGTCGTTTCGTGAACATCGTCGAGAGGGAAACGGGGCACCGGCTGCTCTCCGTCGTGGAAGACTGCAAGATCAGCCTGACGGCGGAAAACGAGAATACCGCGCCGCTCGGCTTCGTGGAGGAAGGTTTTGCCATCCCCGTCACGCGCGACGGTTTCGACGCGGCGGTGGAAAAGCACGTCGAGGCCATCGACGCCGCTGCCGCCGAATGCCTGCGCCAGTCGGGGGTTTCGGGCGAGGACGTCGGCCTCGTCATCCTGACCGGCGGCACGACCGAGGTTCCGCTGCTGAAAAGCGCGGTCGCGAAACGGTTTCCGGCGGCGGAACTTTCGGAAGACGAAAAGCTGGCCAGCGTTGGCATCGGGCTTGGCTACGACAGCTTGCGGCGGTTTACGGCCTGAGGGTGCTTAGGAATTGAAGGTGTTTACGAACTGAGGCGGGAAAGAATGCCTTCCGCCGCCGCCACGCCGGTGGCGAAACTGGCCTGCAGGAGATAGCCGCCCGTGGGAGCTTCCCAGTCCAGCATCTCGCCCGCCACGAAAACGCCGGGCAGTTTTTTCAGCATGAAACGGTTGTCGATCTCGTCCAGCCGCACGCCGCCGGCGGTGGAAATGGCGCGTTCCAGCGGGAAGGGCGCTTGCAGGGCAAGCGGCAGGGACTTGATATGCGCGGCAAGTTTCGCGGGCGCCATCTCCGGCGCGTCCGGCGCGGTTTCGCGCACCAGCCCGATGGACACGGGCGAGAGCCCGCCGTGCTTGCGCATGAAATTGGCGAAGGACAGCGCGCGGCGCGGGGCGGAAAGGCGGCGCGAGAGTTCGTTTTTCTCCACGCCGGGGCGCAGGTCGAGTGTGAGCGTGGCCGCGCCTTTCGCCTCGATCGCGTCGCGCAGGGCGGCGGAAAGCGCATAGACCGCGCCGCCCTCGATGCCGCGCTGGGTCATCATGACCTCTCCCTGCAGCGATGTGCCGTCGAAGGAAAGGATGACGGGCTTCACCGGCTGGCCCGCGAATTTCTGCCTGAACACATCCGTCCATGCGACCACGAAGCCGCAGTTGGAAGGACGCAGCGGCGCGATGCCGATGCCGCGCGCGGCCAGCACGCTCTGCCAGCTGCCGTCCGCGCCCAGCCGCGGCCATGACGCGCCGCCCAATGCCAGCAGCGTGGCGTCCGGCATGGCGGTTTTCATCTCGCCGCTTTCGGTCTTGAAGAGCAGCGCGCCCTCGTCGTTCCAGCCCTGCCAGTCGTGGCGGGTGAGCAGGGCGACGCCGCGTTCGGCCAGCCGTTTTTGCCACGCGCGCAGCAGGGGAGAGGCCTTGAAGCTTTTGGGAAAGACGCGCCCGCTGGAACCGACGAAGGTTTCCTCGCCCAGCCCCGCGCACCAGTCGCGCAGCATGGCGGGGGTGAAGCGGTCGATGACGCTGGAAAGCCGCGCCTCCGCCCCGCCGTAGCGTGTCATGAAGCTGTTCATGTCTTCGGAATGGGTGATGTTGAGCCCGCCGCGCCCGGCCATCAGGAACTTGCGCGCGGGGGTGGGCTTGCGCTCATAGACCGTCACGGCGCAGCCGGCGGTGGCGAGGCGTTCGGCCGCCATCAGTCCCGCGGGTCCGCCGCCGATGACGGCCACGGTCTTCATGACCCGGTCTTCACCTGCTCGTAGGCGGCCTGCGCTTCCAGCCACTGCGTTTCCAGCGTTTCGAGGTCTTTCACGATCTGGTTGTAGCTGTCCTGCGCGGCTTTTATTTTTCCGGGCTGGCTGAAGACGTCGGGGTCGGACATCTGCGCTTCCAGAATGTCTTTCTCGTTCGTCAGGCGCATGATCTCTTTTTCCGCGTTTTCGATCTCGCGCTTCAGGGTGGAGGGCGATTTCGTTTTTTCCGCGTCATCGGCATTCGCGGCGGATTCGTTCGCGGCGGCCTTGTCGCGGGCCTTTTTCTCCTCGCGCCTTGCGTTGCGCTTGGCCTCGACGGTGTATTTGCGGTAGTCCTGCAGGTCGCCGTCGAAGGGCTGCACACCGCCGTCGGCCACCAGCCAGAGGCGGTCGGCCACGCGCTCGACCATGCTGGGGTCGTGGCTGACGATGACGACCGCGCCCTTGTAATCGTTGAGCGCCTGCACCAGCGCCTCGCGCGCATCGACGTCGAGGTGGTTGGTCGGCTCGTCCAGCAGCAGCAGGTGCGGGCTATCGAAACTCATGAAGGCGAAGAGCAGCCGCGCCTTTTCCCCGCCCGACAGGCTGCCGATGCGGTTGTCGGCCAGTGTCTTCGAAAATCCGAACTGGCCGAGGCGCGCGCGCACCACGCTTTCCTTCGCTTCCCCGGTCTTTTGCTTGACGAGGCGCGTCATGGTCTGGAACGGGGTTTCGTACACGTCCAGCTCTTCCGTCTGGTGCTGGGAGAAATAGCCGATGCGCAGCTTGCCCGAGCGCACGACGTCGCCCGCCATGGGCGCGAGCTTGCCGGCGATGAGCTTGATGAGGGTCGATTTGCCGTTGCCGTTCGCGCCCAGCAGGGCGATGCGGTCGTCGGTGTCGATGTTCTCGTGGATGCGGCGCAAGATCGGCTTGCCCGCCGTATAGCCGACATCGACGCTGCGGATGGCGATGAGCGGGGGCGAAAGTTCCTCCGGTTCGGGGAAGCTGAAGCGCACCGCGCGGTCGGCGATGACGGCGTCCACGATGTCCATGCGCTCCAGCGCCTTCATGCGGCTTTGCGCCTGCCGCGCCTTGCTCGCCTTGGCCTTGAAGCGGTTGATGAATTCCTGCATATGCGCGCGCGCCGCCATCTGCTTTTCGTGCATCTTCTGCTGCAAACCCAGCTTGGCCGCGCGTTCGCGCTCGAAAGTGTCGTAATTGCCGGTATAGAGCGTCATCTGCTTTTTATCGACATGCACCACGTGGTCCACGCATTTGTTGAGCAGTTCGCGGTCGTGCGAGATGATGAGCAGCGTGTGCGGATAGGCGGCGAGGTAATCCTCCAGCCACATGATGGCCTCGAGGTCGAGGTGGTTGGTCGGCTCGTCGAGCAGCAGCACGTCAGGCTCCACGAACAGCGCCGCCGCCAGCGCCACGCGCATCCGCCAGCCGCCGGAGAAGGAGGAGAAAGGCTCCTGCAACTGCTCTTCCTTGAAGCCGAGGCCTTGCAAAAGAATGGCCGCGCGCGCGGGGGCGGTATAGGCGTCCAGCTCGCCGAGGCGCATGTAGATGTCGGAAATCTTGTAGGGGTCTTCCTCCGTCTCCGCCGCCTTCATCAGCGACCAGAGCTCCTCATGCGCCTGCAGGACCATGTCGATGAGCGGCGTGTCGGTATCGGGGATGTCCTGCCGCACGATGCCGATGCTCTGCCCCTTGGAGACGAGGATGGCGCCGCCGTCCGCCTTCAAATCGCCCGTCACCAGCTTGAACAGCGTGGACTTGCCCGCGCCGTTGACCCCCACGACGCCGACCTTCCAGTTGTCCATGAGGTTGAGGCTGCAGTCCTCCAGAATGGTGCGTCCGCCGATGGAATAGGTGATGTCGGTAATGCTGAGCATGGCTGCCTTCTTTTTTTCAGAGCATGGTTATGGCACAGCGGGGCGCAAAAGCCCAGCGATCTTTGATAAACCTGATTGATTTGAAACACTTGGCGTGTTCTAAATGAAGACAGAAACAGCGGTGCACATAAGATTCTGTAAACATGCCCCATCACATCAAGCCCATCACCAGCCTGACGAACCCGGTCGTGAAGCATTTGCGCGGTCTCTCGCAGAAAAAGAACCGGGACGCGGAAGGGCTGTTCATCGTCGAAGGCCCGCGCCATGTGGACGAGATGCTGGAAGCGGGCTGGGTGCCCGCCTGCGTTGCTTTCTCCGCGCGTGCGGCGGGCTTGCCGGAAACGCAAAAGGCGCTGGCCGCCTGCGATGCGGCGGCGGGGCTCAACCTCGAAGTCACGGACGACATCCTCGGCAAGGTCACCAACCGCGACAACGCCCAGCCGCTCATCGGCGTTTTCCGCCAGCGGTTTTACGGGCTGGAGGCCGTGTCCTCGGGGCCGGACGCGCTCTGGCTCGCGCTCGAGGGCATCCGCGATCCCGGCAACCTCGGCACCATCCTGCGCACGGCGGATGCGGCGGGGGCCTCGGGCGTACTGCTGCTGGGCGAATGCTGCGACGTTTTCGCGCCCGAGGTCGTGCGCGCCACCACCGGATCCTTCGCGCGGATGACGCTGTGCCACGCGACGCAGGCGGAATTCCTTGCGTGGCGGCCGAAATGGGCCGGCCGCGTCTTCGGCACCCACCTGAAGGCGGAGAGCGACTACCGCCGGGTGGCCTATGAACTGCCGCTGATGCTGGTGATGGGCAGCGAGAGCGCGGGAATGTCGGAGGATATCACGAAGGCTTGCGACAACCTGCTGAAAATCCCCATGAAGGGGGAGACGGAATCGCTCAACCTCGCCGTTTCCACGGGCATCATGCTTTACGAGGCCGCGCGCGAAAGGCTGTGAGGTTTACGTTTTCGGCGCGTCCTTCAGGCCCCAGCGGATATGCGCCCAGCCGCGTTCGTGCAAATAATAAAGAATGATTTTCGTGAAGAACTCCGCCCCCACGATGGTCGCGCCGATGGTGATGCTGCCCGTCGCGATATAGGAGATGACGAAGGTATCGAGCGAGGCGATGAAGCGCCAGCTCAAGGTCTTGGCGAGCGAGCGCCGCTGCTTGGCGTGGGTGGATTTTGTGAAGCCTGTGGTCGTCGTCATGGCCGCTTGTCTCCCCGAATGGCGCTGCCGCGTTGTCCCCTTGCGTCATATGGTCGCAGAGAATGGCGGGCAGGGCAAGCGGGGAGGTGAAAAGGCGCGGAAATGAGCGGCGGAGGAGCGCAGGGAAGGGCGTTTGCCGCGGCTGCGGTATCCGGGGGCGTATTTTATTATATTTTTCTAATATACATCCGCCGCCGGGCTTTTCAAGCGAAGGCAAGAGGACTATATTTGGCGGGCAAGCAGCCGGAACGCAAACCAGAAAGGTGGCCGCCATGTCCTTGCCATTGTCCTTGCCCGAGCTTTCCCCCGTCGTGCTGGCGCGCATCCAGTTCGCCTTCACCGTGTCCTTCCACATCGTCTTTCCCGCCTTCACCATCGGGCTGGCCAGCTGGCTGGCGGTGGTCGAGGGGCTGTGGCTGAAGACGGGGCGCGAGGTCTATCGCGACATCTACCGGCTCTGGGTCAAGATATTCGCCGTCGCCTTCGGCATGGGCGTGGTGTCCGGCGTGGTGATGTCCTATGAATTCGGCACCAACTGGTCGCGGTTCTCGGCGAAGGTGGGCAACGTGCTCGGCCCGCTTTTGGGGTTCGAGGTCCTGACGGCCTTCTTCCTGGAGGCCTCCTTCCTCGGCATCATGCTCTTCGGCTGGGGGCGGGTCAGCCGCAAGATGCATTTCGCCTCCACCGTCATCGTCGCGCTCGGCACCTTGCTTTCGGCCTTCTGGATCCTCTCGGCCAACAGCTGGATGCAGACGCCGCAGGGATTCACGACGGACGCGGACGGCATGCTCTACCCCGCGGACTGGATCAAGATCATCTTCAACCCCTCCTTCCCCTACCGCTTCGCGCATATGGTGACGGCGGCCTACCTGACCACGGCCTTCGTGGTGGGCGGCGTCGGCTCCTTCTACCTTTATTGCAAGCGCCATGTGGAGCAGGCGAAGGTGATGGTGGGCATGGCGATGCTGATGGCCTGTTTCGTGGCCCCGCTGCAATTGTTCATCGGCGACGCGCACGGGCTGAACACGCTGCATTACCAGCCGGAAAAAGTGGCGGCAATGGAGGGCATCTGGAACACCGAGAAAGGCCCGGCGCTGCGCCTGTTCGGCTGGCCCGACCAGAAGGCCGAGGAAACGAAATACGCGGTGGAGATCCCGAAACTGGCGGGCCTCATCCTGACCCACAGCCTGAAAGGCGAAGTCAAGGGGCTGAAGGAGTGGAAGCCCGCCGACCGTCCGCCGGTCGCCATCGTCTTCTGGTCCTTCCGCATCATGGTGGCGCTGGGGCTGATGATGATCTTCACCGGGCTCTGGGCCGCGGTTCTTTATCTGCGCAAGAAGCTGTTCGGCAGCCGTTTGTTCCAGCTCTGGTGCATGGCCATGACGCCCGCGGGCTTCATCGCCCTGCTGGCGGGCTGGTTCGTGACGGAGGTCGGGCGGCAGCCATGGGTCGCCTATGGCGTGCTGCGCACCGCAGATGCCGCATCGCCGGTACTGGGCCCTTATGTCGCCCTGTCGCTGCTGGCCTTCGTGGTCAGCTATACGTTCATTTTCGGCGCGGGCAGCTATTACATCCTGAAACTGATCGGCAAGGGGCCCGTTGCGGCGGCGGAAACCGTTCCGCTTCGCCAGAGCTTCGGCGCGCGCGCGCCTTTCGCCGAGCCGTCGGAAACGGAGGGATAAGCCATGTTTACACTCGAACACATCATCGACCTGCCGAGCGTCTGGGGCGTGTTGATCGCGACGGCGGTCTTTCTCTACGTGCTGCTGGACGGCTTCGATCTCGGTCTCGGCATCCTCTTCCCCTTCGCGCCGGACGACAAGGCGCGCGACCGGATGATGAATTCCATCGCCCCCTTCTGGGACGCGAACGAGACATGGCTGGTGCTGGGCGGCGGCGGGCTCTTCGTCGCTTTCCCTCTCGCCTATTCGGTGGTGATGCCCGCCTTTTACGTGCCGGTCATCCTGATGCTTTTGTGCCTGATCTTCCGCGGCGTGGCCTTCGAGTTCCGCTTCAAGGCCGGAAAATCGCGCGCGATATGGGACAACGCCTTCCACTTCGGGTCATTGGGCGCGGCGATGATGCAAGGCATGATCCTGGGCGGTTTCGTGCAGGGCGTGAAGGTGGAGAACAACCAGTTCGCGGGCGGCGCCTTCGACTGGCTGACGGGCTTTTCGATGCTGACCGGGCTGGGCGTCGTTTCCGGCTATGTCCTGCTGGGCGCGACGTGGATGCTGATGAAGACGGACGGCCCGGCGCAGGCATGGGCGCGGCGCGCGGCGCGCTACGTCATGGTCTTCGTCGCCATTTTCATGGGGCTGGTCAGCCTCTGGGTGCCCTTCCTGCAAAACGAGATCGGCGCGCGCTGGTTCGGCGGGCATTTCTATATGCTGCTGCCCCTGCCGCTTGTGACGGCGGCCACGTTCCTCGCCCTGTGGTTCTCGCTGAAGACGGGGGCGGAATACAAGCCCTTCATCCTCAGTGCGCTGCTGTTCGTGCTGGGCTACATCGGTCTTGGCATCAGCCTCTGGCCATGGGCGGTGCCTTTCCGGCTCTCCCTGGCGCAGGCCTCGGCCGCGCCCGCTTCGCAATCGCTGACGCTGGTGGGGGCGCTGGTCATGCTGCCGGTGGTGCTGGGCTATACCGCCTATTGCCACTACATCTTCCGGGGGAAGGCGGGCGATGAACATATGTACTGACAAATCCCCTGAACAGGCGAAACAGGCCCGCCGGCGCGAATGGCTGTGGTTCGGCGCGCTCTGGTGCATCGGCCCGATCTGCATGGCGGTGCTGGACGGCGTCGTGCGCGTGCTGACGGGCTTTCTGCGCTAGGGCTTCGCGGGGGCTTGCTGCGCTGCAAATTTCCAGAATGCGCAACTTTATTATTCTATTGGCATATTTCCCGCAATCTTTATAATCAAATTATCTTGAAATTGAAACGAAGATGCTTGTCCACAGGGGCGCGTCTTCTGATGCGGGGGCGTTTCACGCGGGATGAAAAAACCGGAAAGAAAAAAGAAGCGGCTGCCCCGATTGCCACGCCTGCGCTACGACTTCAACAAGGCCGTGCGCGAGGCGCGGGCCGATCACCCGAAACTGAAAAAAGACGCCGTCTATATTGACGCGCACCGCAAGAACTGGCTGCAGGACGTCGCGCACCAGCAGCCCGCGCTGGCCGCGAACGACGATGCGGTCGAAGACCTCGAGGAAGCGGTCGAGGCTGCGCGCAGCCTGCGCAGCTCCTTCTGCCAGGCGGTGGAGGCGGGCAGGCGCAAGACGCCGGTCAGCGCCGTGGTGCTGCATCAGGACCGCCACCCGCTCTACGACCCGAAAGACCGCGCCATCGACGACATCGGCACCTTCGACCATGAAACCGCCCATGCCCTGCACACCGACGCGAAGGGCACGCTGGGCGAGAACACGGCCGACGCCTATGCCGTGCTGCGCCACCTGCAGCGTTTCGACGGGCAGGAGACGGATATCGATTATTGCGGCTGGAAGCGCGCGCTGGTCTTCATGACCTCGGGCGTCACCACGCATCTCACCACCTTCGCGGTGGACAAGATCCTCATCGACGCGCAGACGGCGGATTTCGTCAGCCTCACCCCGCGCCAGACCGCCGCCATCGCCCGCGACTACGCCGAAGCCTATGCGCCCCAAGGCCGCGCGCTGAAAAAGCTGAAGGACGATTTCGCGCCGCTGAAAGGCAAGAAGATGAGCGCCGCGACCTTCCGACAGCTTGCGCAGATCACCCTCGCCGCGCCGGAAAAATCGCAGACCTTTTACCTCGGCGCGCGGGTGCTTTCAGCGGCGTTTCGCGATGGCAAGGCCACGCTGGACGGCAAGACCGTCAAATTCTCCGGCCCGCAATGGGAAAAGCTGGAAAAACAGCTGGACGAAAAAATCGCCAAATTGCCGCAAAACCACGACCTTCGAAAGGCGGCGGGGTTCGGGACGTAATTTTACGCCCGCACCTGTCCCGCGCCGCGGATGATCCATTTGTAACTGGTCAGGGCTTCCAGCGCCATCGGGCCGCGGGCGTGGAGTTTTTGCGTGCTGATGCCGATTTCCGCGCCGAGGCCGAACTGCCCGCCGTCGGTGAAGGCGGTGGAGGCGTTGGCATAGACGGCGGCGGCATCGACCGATTGCAGGAACTGTTCGATCGCGGCCTCGTCCTGCGCCACGATCGCCTCGCTGTGGCGGGAGGAATAGCGGCGGATATGCGAAAGCGCCTCGGCGAGCGAGGGCACGGTGCGGATGGACATCTTGTATGACAGGAACTCCCGCCCGAAATCCTCCGGCGCGGCCTTGTGCAGCAGCTTTTCGGGGTAATGGCCGGAAAGTTTTTCGTGGCTCTGCGCGTCCGCGAAAATCTCCACGTCCTTTTCCGCCAGCTTCTCTGTCAAGCGGGGCAGGTATTCCAGCAGGTCTTGGTGCAGCAAAAGCGTATCGAGCGCGTTGCACACGCTCACCCGGCGCGTCTTGGCGTTGAAGATGATGTCGCGCGCCTTGTCGATATCCGCGCTCTTGTCCACATAGGTATGCACGATGCCCGCGCCGGTCTCGATGACGGGCACCTTGGCTTCCGCCCGCACGGCGTCGATGAGCGCCTGGCTGCCGCGCGGGATGCAGACATCGACGAGGCCTACCGCGTGCATCATCACCTGCGCCGCCGCGCGGTCGGGCGGCAGCAGGTAGCAGGCGTCCGCGCTGACGTGGTGCTTTTTCAGGCTGCGGGCAATGGCGGCGGCGAGCACGGCGTTGCTGTGGCGCGCCTCCTTGCCGCCCTTCAGCGCGACGGCGTTGCCGGATTTGAAGCAGAGCGTGAAGACATCCACCGTCACGTTGGGGCGGGATTCGTATATCACCCCGATGACACCGAGCGGCACGGCGATGCGCTGCAAATGCAGCCCGTTTTCAAGCTGCCTGTCTTCCAGCACGCGCCCGGTGGGGGCGGGCAGGCGGGCGACCTTGCGCACGTCGGCGGCAATCGCCTTCAGCCGTTCCTCGTTGAGCAGCAGGCGATCAAAGCGCGGGTCTTCCTTCGGCATCTCCGCAAGGTCTTTCGCGTTTTCGGCGAGGATATGCGCGGCATCCAGCTCCAGCTCGTCCGCCAGCGTGTCCAGCACGGCGGCGCGCGCGGCGTCGGTGAGGGCGGCGACGTCGTGCGCGGCGTCCTTGGTCTTTGTCAGTTGCGCGGTCACGTCCTCGTTCATGGCAGGTCTCCCGTGCGGATGTGCAGGTGGTCGTAATGGATGACGGCGGGCTTGCCCTTTTGCCCGATGTATTCGCGCAGCTTCTCCGCGCCGTAGCGGGCGATGCCGACGCCGATCTTCTTGCCGCCGGGCGCGGCGATTTCCACCAGATCGCCCTTTTCAAAGTCGCCGCTGCATTTGGTGATGCCGACGGGCAGCAGGCTGACGACGCGCTTGTTCTCTTTCAAAATCTCCAGCAGCGGCGCGTTGATCTGCACCACGCCGTTTTTTCCGCCCGCGCTGAAGGCGATCCATTTCTTGATGTTCGACTTCTTGCGCGCGGGCAGCACCGTGGTGCCGATGCCGTCGCCCTTCATGATGCGCAGCAGGGCGTTCTTCTCGCTCAGCGCGGCGATATGGGTGGTGATGCCCAGTTCCGACATGCGCCGCGCCGTGCCCAGCTTGCTGACCATGCCGCCGCGCCCCTGCGCGGTGCGGGCGGTGGAAACCTGCGGCCAGCCGTCTTTTTCCGCGTCGATGACGGGAATGACCTTCGATGACGGGTCATCCGGCGCGCCGTCATAGACCCCCTTCACGCTGGTGAGGATGATCAGCTTGTCCGCGTTGATCTGCGCGGCGATGAGGCCGGAAAGCTCGTCGTTGTCGGTGAACATCAGCTCCTCGACCGAAACGCTGTCGTTCTCGTTGATGACGGGGATTATTTTTTTATGCGCCAGAATCTCGCGCAGCAGCCGCGCGATGTTCAGGTAGTGCTGGCGCGTCTGGAAATCCTGTTTGGTCAGCAGCAATTGCGCGGGGGAAAGCCCGTGCGGCTTGAACAGGCGGGAATAGGTCTGCATCAGTTGCGGCTGGCCGAGGCTGGCCAGCACCTGCTTTTCGCCGATGGTGCTGCCGAAATCCTGCCCCAGCGTCTCGCGCGCGACGCGGCGGCCGGAACCGACCGCGCCCGAGCTGACCAGCGCCACGTCGTGCGCGTCCTTCGCCAGCGCCGCCACCTGCCGCACGAGGGAGGAGAGCGCGCGGCGGAGCAGGGTGCCGTCGGGTGCGAGTATCGCCTGCGTGCCGATTTTGATGACGATCTTCATCGCGAAAATTATCCCCCGTTTTCCCGAAATTTGCGGTTTGCCGCCGTCCATATTATTGACATATCCCGCGCGCAATCGCAAATAATTGTAAGAGCCTTGACGGAGCCGTGCATGCGCCTATGTTTTTAGGCGCACCGTTTTCCCGTTTCCCGTTTTCAGGAGGATTTTCATGCGTTACAACCAGCTGGGCCGCACCGGCCTTTACGTATCCGAGCTTTGTTTCGGCACCATGACCTTCGGCGGCAAGGGATTCTGGCAGAACATCGGCGAGCTGAAGCAAAAGACGGCGGACGACCTTGTCGCGGGCGCGCTGGAAGCGGGCGTCAACTTCATCGACATGGCGGACGTCTATTCCGAAGGACTGTCCGAAATCATCACCGGGCAGGCGTTGAAAAATATCGGCGTGAAGCGCAGCGACGTCGTGATCGCCACCAAGGCCTATGGCCGCGTGGGCGCGGGGCCGAACGACATCGGCGCGTCGCGCGGGCATTTGATGGACAGCGTGAAGGGCAGCCTCGACCGCCTCGGCCTCGATTATATCGACCTCTACCAGATCCACGCCTTCGATCAGGTCACCCCGCCCGAGGAAACGCTGCGCGCGCTGGACGACATGGTCTCCCAAGGCCTCGTGCGCTACATCGGCTGTTCCAACTGGCCCGCGTGGCACCTGATGAAGGCGCAGGGCATCGCGGCGCAGCGCGGCTATGCAAGGTTCGAGAGCCTGCAGGCCTATTACACCATCGCGGGCCGCGACCTCGAGCGTGAGTTGGTGCCGCTGCTCTCCGACCAGAAGATGGGCCTGATGGTCTGGAGCCCGCTGGCGGGCGGGCTTTTGTCCGGCAAGTTCGACCGCGACGGCGGGCCGGACGGCGCGCGCCGCGCGAATTTCGACTTCCCGCCCGTCAACCGCGAGCGCGCTTTCGACTGCATCGACGTCATGAAGGAAGTGGCTTCGGCGCACGGCGTTTCCGTTGCGCGCGTCGCGCTTGCGTGGCTGCTGCACAAGCCGGTGGTGAGCAGTGTTATTATTGGCGCGAAAACGCGCGAGCAACTGGACGACAACCTCGCCAGCGTTTCCCTGGAACTGACGGATGAGGAAATGGCGAAACTGGACGCGGTGAGCAAGCTGCCGGAAGAATACCCCGGCTGGATGATCGAGCGGCAGGGCGCGCAGCGCGTGCCCGAAGCCTTCGCCCGCGAAGAGGCGGCGAAGGTGAAAAAAGCCGGATAAACCTGAAGGAAAGGATTTGAAAAATGTCTGAATTGAAAATCGAACTGGTGACGGACGTCGTCTGCCCTTGGTGCTACCTCGGCTGGCACCGGCTGAAGCGCGCGCTGGCCTTGCGGCCCGACGTGACGGCGAAGATCGTCTGGCGCCCCTACATGCTGCGGCCCGACATGCCGGAAGAGGGCATGGATTACCGCGAATACATGGGCGCGAAATTCTCGGACGAGAAAAGGAAGACCGCGCATGAGAACCTTGCCGAGCTCGGCAAGAAAGTCGGCATCGACTTCCGCTTCGACGACATCGCCCGCGCGGTCAATACCTCCGCCGCGCACCGTCTCATTCTCTGGGCGCAGGCGGAAGGCAAGCTGGACGCGGTGGCGGAAGGCGTCATGCGCGCCTATTTCACCGAGGGCAAGAACATCGGCGATAAAGAAATTCTGGCCGGCATCGGCGCGGCGGCGGGCATGGACAGGGAGGCTATCCTGACCAAATTCGCCGAGGGCGCAGACGCCGACACGGTCGCGCAATCAAGCGAGGCCGCGCGCGCCAAGGGCATTCACGGCGTGCCGTTCTATATCATGGGCGCAGGCGGCGTGACGGTCGAGGGCTCCAAAATCCCCGAGAACCTCGCCCTTGCCATTGATGAAGCGCAGGCGAAGGCGGCTTAGGTTATACCGAAATTCTCGTCATCCCGGACTTGATCCGGGATCCAAAAGCCCGTCAGGGCGTCATATGAGTCATATATACGCGGCGGATGCCGCGCGTTGGCCCCCGGATCAAGTCCGGGGTGGCGGGTTTTCGTTCCAAGATCACTCCAGAAACTCCTCCGCATCCGGGATGCGGGTGAAGGCGATCTTGGTGCCGGGCAGGGTCTTGCCCTGCGCCGGGGTCATGCCGACCAGCACCGTGTCGCGGCCGAACTTGTGGTTCAGCTTGTCCATGGCTTTCGAGATTTTCTCGTTCCTGCCGCGGGTTTTCGTTTCCTGCGGCGCGGGGGCGAAAAGGTCGGGCTGGGCGTTCAGGTCGGCGGCGGGGGTCAGTCCCTCGACGGTGACGGAGATTTTCTTCACGCGCTTGTTCTTAACCTCCTGCATCAGCCGCGCCCACATCTCGTCCATCATCTTCAAAAAGACGAAGCTATCCTGCGCGGGTTCGCATTTGCCGTCGAGCGCGTAGCGCGGCCCGTCGTCCAGCCGGACGGAAAGATGGAAGCTGCGCGCGTAGTAATCCATGCGGCGCAGGCGCGCGGCGCATTTCATGGTCAGGCGGCGCGCGACGTCATGGGCCTTTTCGGGCGGGCGCAGTTCGGGCGGCAGCACGTGGCTGTGGCCGATGCTGCGGCGCGCGGTTTCCTCCTGCTTCAAATCATAGCCGCGCAGCATGTACCACATTTTCTCCCCCCAGATGCTGCCCCAGACGGCGCGCAGGTGCTTGGGCGGGTAGTGAAACAGCGTCTCGACGGTGCGGATGCCTGCGGCGTTCAGCCGTTTTTCCATGTTGGCGCCGATGCCGGGCAGGTCGCGCAATTGCAGCCCGTAAAGCTTCACCGGCAGGGCGGCGGGCGGCAGGATGGTGAAGCCGTCCGGCTTTTGCAGATCGGTCGCCACTTTCGCGAGATAGCGGTTGGAGGATGCGCCGATGGAGCAGCGCACATAAGGGCCGATGTTCGCGGCCAGCCCCGCCTTGATCGCGCGGGCGATTTCGGTCACGCGCTCCGCGCTGCGCTCGTTCTTCATCAGGCTGCAGGCGACCTCGTCGATGGAGCAGACGTCGGTCACGGGGATGTGGCGGTCCACCTCCTCGATGATGCGGTCGTGGAAATCGACGTAATGCTCGTGCCGCGCCAGCACGCAGATGAGGCCGGGGCACATCTTCTTCGCTTCGTAAATCGGCGTGCCGGTCTTCACGCCGAAGGCCTTGGCCTCATAGCTGGCGGCGATGGCGCAGGTCGAATCCGTCTCCACCGGCACCACGGCCACGGGCTTGCCGCGCAGCTCGGGCGAGAGCTGCTGCTCCACGCTCGCGAAATAGCTGTTGAAATCCACATAGAGCCAGCGAAGCTCTTGCGGCGGGGGCAGCGGCGTATCGAAAAGCGGCGAGGTCTTGACCATGGGAACAGAATCATCCGAAACATAGGCGGAACATATGTTCTATTTATGTTCTAAAAATGGCGAAATGTCAAGCGGGGCCGCAGGTGGTGGGTGCCGATGAAACTACCCGCAAGCCCGGGTTGTTCGGCGGTTGACCGGGGCGGCGGGGGATGGTGTGATGATGTGGCGCACTGGCGCGGCATGCCATTTGGCGGGACAGGGATGAACAAGTTTTTTTCAAAATATAAAAAAATAACCTTCGTGTTGCTGGTCGCTGTTCTGGCGTTTGTCTCTTTGTCGTCCTTCGCCCTTGCAGATACGGATGCGGCCCCTATGAAGCAGTTGCAGGCGCTGGCGGACAAGGGGGATGCGGATGCGCAATTCCGCCTGTGCGAAAAATATTTCGACGGCGATGAGGTCGAACAGGATTATTCCCGCGCGGCGTCCTACTGCCAAAAATCCGCTGCGCAGGATAACCCCGATGCGGAAATTTATCTGGGCTGGATGTACCGTAAGGGGCGCGGCGTCGCGCGGGACGACAAGCTGGCCTTCAAGTGGCTTTCAAAATCGGCGGCACGGGGCAATACCGATGCGCAGGCAGCAATCGGCGCCATGTACGCCGAAGGCGCGGGCGTGAAGCGAGATTTCGTTCAGGCCTATAAATGGGCGAACATCGCGGAAAACACGCTCGATGGCGACGACGAGACGGCGGCGGATTTGTCCGACGCTATGCGCTACCTCGCCAAGAAAATGCCCCCCGCCGATGTGAAAATGGCGCAGCAGCAGGCGCAGGACTGGATCGCCGCGCATCCACCGGAGGTCAAATACCGCACGCCGCCCAAGCTGTTCTTCGCCATCTTCCTGCTGCCGGCGTTTCTGCTTGCCAGCCTGCCGGGGCGGCAGCGGCGTTTTCATTTATATTACCGCCTGTTCACTTGGGTGGCGGTGACTGCGGTCATGTTCATGCCCCTGTTCCTCGTGCTGCTGGACAACCCGAACCCGCCGATGAACGACCCCGCGCTGATAAGGGCGCTGACATGGGCCGCGGGGTTCTGCGCGCTTCTCTCTTACGCGGCAAGGCGCAGCGGAACGGAGGGGCTTTCTTATTTCGATGGGCTGATGTTCACGGCGGCGAGCGTCACGGGCCTGTGGGGTACCGCGCGGGTTGTCGTCGGGGTCCCGCTGGTCGTCCTCGTCATCGTCGCCTCCCTCCTGCTGTGTTTATTCAACGACCTGACGGGCCGCCAGCAGAGGACGCCTGAACAATTCCAGAAGCTGATCGGGCGCATCTACAAGAACCGGATGATGCAATAATTGATCGTATCGGAGTAAATCGCCTTGAATTCCAGTCTGGAAATTTTTACGCAGCGTCTTTATCGGGAATGGCTTCCTGCTTTTTGTAACGACGAGAAACGACAGTATTCTATAGATGGCTTCAAAGCTGAATCTATAAAAATATCCGCATTCGACGCCGGGAATTTTATTCGCGCTTTGGACGACGGTCTTGTTGAAGATACGGGCGGCGGACGATATCGTTGCGCCAGAAGCAGTGCATTTGAACAAATTTTCTGAAATCAATGGGGTCGGAGTAAATTGAAAAATCAATGGGGTCGAAAATCAATGGGGTCGGAGTAAATTGAAAAAATATTATTTCGCCG
>WGNE01000066.1 GCA_016124645.1 Alphaproteobacteria bacterium | reverse complement strand
GCGTCGCGGCGGGCGGGGTCGAGGTATTGGCCGCGACCGGCGTCCAAGCGGCGGTTTTCGCGGTGGATTTTGCCGCAGGCTTGGCCGCCTTCAGGCCGGAAAGCGCGCCGGAGAGGCACGCGCTGACCGTTTCGGCAATTTCCTTGTTGGAATGCTCGGCGATTTCCATGATTTCCTGCATGTTATCGACGGCCTCGCGATAGACCTTGCCCAGCAGCTTGACCTGCAGCGCGGGCAGGGCCTTCGGGTCGGTCGCGGCGATTTCACGCGCGCTGGCGGAAAGCGTATCGACCGCTTCGGTGATGAAGGCGGACTGCTTGGCGAAAATCGACTGGAAGGCTTCGTAGCTGCGGGTCTGCACGCGGGTCAGCGCCTCGACGTTCTTCACGTGCTGGCCCAGCAGGCCGCTGAAATCGAAGGGCGCGTTTTCAAACCCCTTGAATCCCTCGAATCCCTTGAAACCCTGACAGAAGTTTTCGGCGAAAAGTTTGGCGGCGTTCTGGCTGTTCATGGTCGTCTCCTTGGATAATAAATTGATGTTAATGACTTTGTCCGGCCCCTCAGACGGGCACAGTTATTTAGGCACGTCATACTGCTGCAAAACACACATTATATCAAGTGTGCATTGCAGCATTCGCCCCCTGAAATCCGGCTTTTGCCGGAAAACAGGGGCGCAGAGGGTTCAGACCGCCTGCGCATGGCGCGGGGCGGCGCCTTCGCCCTTTTGCGCGTATTGATCGAAGGCCTCGCAGACGATGCGGACGAGCATCCGGTATTCGGGATCGACGATCACCCGGCGGCCCTCCAGCGTGAGAATGCCGTCTTGCGCCATGGGCTGAAGGCTTTCCAGTTCCGCATCAAGGCTTTCCGGCGGCAGGCCGGATTCGGCGCAGGCGGCGGCGGTGTCGGCCTCGAGGTAGCACATCAGCGCCTCGATGACGCGCCGGCGCGGATGGTCTTCCGGCGCAAGGTCGAGCAGGCGCAGCGTCGCGAATTCCCCCGCCGATATCCTGTCGAAGTAAGTCTTCGTATCCGAAGCGTTCTGGCAGTAGCCCGCCGCGTTCTCGCCGATGGCCGAAGCGCCGAAGCCGATGAGCGTGGGCGCGCCATCCGTCGTATAGCCCTGAAAGTTGCGGTGCAAACGGCGCGTTTGCAGCGCGAGCCGCATCGTATCGCCGGGGCGCACGAAATGGTCGATGCCGACGGGGATATATCCCGCGGCGACAAGAAATTCCCCGCCCGCTTCCTGCTGGCGCAAACGCGCCGCCGCATCCGGCAGGCTGCCTTCGGGCAGCAGGGCCATGTGCTTTTTCATCCACGGCACATGGGCGTAGCCGAAATAGGCGATGCGGTCGGGCGAAAGCGAGACCGCCCGCTTCATCGTCTCCAGCACCTTCTCCGCAGTCTGCAGCGGCAGCCCGTACATGAGGTCGAAGTTGATGCTGCCGATCCCCTCCGCGCGGCAAAGCGCGACGGCTTTTTCCGTCAGGGCGAAGGGCTGCGGGCGGTTGACCGCCTCCAGCACCGCATCGTCGAAGCTTTGCACGCCGAGGCTGAGGCGCGTCACCCCCGCCCCCGCATAGGCCGCGACATGCGGCGGCGTGATGTTGCGCGGGTCGGCCTCGATGCCGATTTCGGCATCCGGCATCACATTGAACCCCGCGCGGATATTTTCCATGAAGCGCGAGAAATCATCCGGCGTGAGCATGGTGGGCGAGCCGCCGCCGAAGTGGATATGGCTGACGCGGCAATCGGGCGAAAGCCTTTCGCGCACCATCGCCACTTCCTTTTCCAGCAAGGCGAGGTAATCCGTCACCGGCCCGTAGTCGTTGACGACGCGGGTATGGCAGCCGCAGTAATAGCAAAGCCGCATGCAAAAGGGGATGTGGAAGTAAAGCGAGACGTCGCCCGAGGCCGCCGCCAGCCGCCGCGCATAGGTTTGCCCCGCGTCCTGCGCCGCGATGAAACGCGTGGCGGGCGGATAGCTGGTGTACCTTGGCACCGCATGGCCGTAGCGGTCCAGAAGAAGGCGGCGGCGCGCGGCTTTGTCTTCGCGGGTGTCTTTCATGCGGGGCAATTTACACGCCCCCGGCCCCCGCAGGCTTGATTTTAGTCAAATACGGCCAGATACCCGGCATGCAGGCCACAAAAAAAAAGCCGCCCCTTTGCAAGGACGGCCTTTTTTGTCGGTTATGCGGCGATCAGCCGGCGGCGGGCGGGGCCGGGGGCTTGGGCTGTTCCGGCTTCTTGGCTGCCGGGGCTTCCGCCTTCTTGGCCTTGGCCGGCGCTTTCGGCTTGGTGATCGGCTCTTCGCGGTGAACGCTGAAGACCGTCGGTTCGCCAAAGCCTTTTTTCATGCTGCGGCCGGTGCGCGCGAAGACGCTGAAGACCTCGCAGATGCCGCGCTTGCTGGCGCGGGCGAAACGCATGGTCAGGTCGGGCACGACGGCCAGGGTTTCCTTGGTCGTGTTCTTCACGGTGTTCCAGCGCTCGCCGCGCAGCTGGCGGCGGGTCTTGGTATAGACCGCCTTGCGCTCCTTGCGGGCGTCGGAAACTTCCTTGGCGAGTTCCTTTTTCTTGGCCTTGTGCGAGACCTTGAATTCCTTGCCGACTTTCGCGGTTTCGCTTTTCAGCTCGCCGGTGGCCTTTTTCAGGCCGGTCTGGGAACGCGACAGGCGCGCCTGCTCGTCCGCAAGGCGCTTTTGCAGCTCGGCGATGAGCTTCTTGGAGGCGGCGACCTCGCCGGTCAGTTCATCGACCGTGTCCTTGCGCAGCTTGATGCGCTGTTCGCCGGCTTCCTTCAACTCTTTCGTGTGCTTTTCCAGCTTGCCGGGCAGGCTGGTCTGCAGGCCGCCGAGCTTGGTATCGACGCTTTTGCGTTCGACATCCGCCTGTTTCTGAACCGCGGCGGTCTTGCCGGATTCATGACGCAGGATGCCGAAGGGGCGCGGGCGGTCCTTGAAACCGGGTTTCGCGGGCTTTGCTGCCGCAACGGCGCCGTCGTTCGCGGCGGCCGGGGCCTTGGTGTCCTTTTTCTTGCCAAACATCTGTGTGCTCCTCAGATAAATAAATGCAATCGGGATGACTTTATTAATGGTCTTATTCGGATAGGGCGATGATAGGAAAAACATAATCCCGAGTCAACCCGCCAGAAAGCCGAAAAACCTATATTTTTCAGTCCTTTTCAATATTCATCGGCGGGGATGCCCGCATGTTGCCCGCGGGCGTAAAAAAACCGGCTCTTTCAGGCCGGGGGGATGATGGCTTTGGCGATGCGGGAACGGTAGGCGTTTTTCTGGTCCGGCCCCAACGTCGGCAGGGGTTCCAGCAGCCTCATCACATCCGTCCTGGTCGTGCGGTTGATGGCGTTGACCAGCCCGTGCAGGACGATCTTGGAAAAGGCGTTGTGCCCGTCGTCGCAGGTCGTGTAATGCGGGATCTCGTGGTTGGAGGAAATGCGCATCCAGTCCGGCAGCAGGGGCGAGATGAAGCGTTTCACCAGCGTGCCCTCGTCGTCCTGCTCGAAGTGCCACATCTTCTTTTGCGGGATCGCGGCGGTGATGAGCAGGCTGTTCTTCGACACGGGCTCGATGAGCAGGCTGCGCGTGCGCTTGCCGAACAAATTGCGCAGCGGCGTCCAGATGCGGTTCTTCAGCCGCACGGCAAGGTCGTTGGTGGCGGTAAGGTAGAGCGTGGTGAAACGCTCCTTCTCCTGCAGCGGGCGGGAGACGGCGGCCATGGAGATTAGCACAACCTCCGACAATGCCGCCTTGGCGTCGGCCTTGGCGAAGCCCGCCTGCTCCATCATGTCGCGCGCGGCGTTGTACATTTCCTGCGCGAAGACCGTGCCCGCGCTGTAGCCGACGAGGGTGAGGTTGCGAAGATTGCGCTGCGCATCCGCCAGCGGCAGCGGCTTGCCCTGCTTGTCCGTCACCAGCGGCATGAGCACGGCGCGCGCCATTTCCTTCGCCGCCTTGCTGCTGGCGCGGTCCGGCCGCGCGTTATAGGCGGCGATGTTGAAGATGTTCTTCAGGTTTTCATGGGTGAGGCCGTAAAGCTCCGGTTTAACCCCGCGCGCGTGGTGGGTTTTCAACAGCGCCTCGATCTCCGACAGGCTTTCCGACATATTGTCGGGCCTGCTGTCGATGGTCATGATGCCGGATAAAAAAATCACCGTCGGCGCGGTGATTGAAAGGGAATGCGGATCGACCTCTTCGATCTTGTGAGGCTTGGCAAGATGGTGCGATCTCTTCCATAGTTTCGCCATCTGGATCTCTCCCGGTGGTGGTGCTGGTCGCTTTAAGGTTCCTTATCCGCAAAGACAGTCTAAGGGCATTTTTATCGCCTGCGCAAAAAATCCGCGAAAATCATCGAAAAGCCCAATAAAACCGCCATTTCCGATTTCACCTAACGCGCGAAAAACGTCCCCGCGCCGCCGCGTTTTTCAAGGGCGCATCGCCGCGTTGACAGAATCCCGCGCCCGTGGTCTCATGCCGCCCATGACCGAAAAAACGTCACATAAGAACCCGACACCCGAAGACTGGCGCGCGCTCGACCCCGGCGCGGAAACGATCGCGCTGGTCGGGCCCGTGGCGGCCGGCAAGATCGCGTCCCCTATCGCCCCCCACATCGCCATCGACGGCGGCATCGATTTCGCGCCCGCCCCGCTGCTCTGGGCGGGGGACGGCGATTCCGGCGTGATGCCCGAAGACATCCCCGCCTTCCTCAAACCCACGCAGGAAGAAACCGACCTGCGCTTTTGCCTGAACGGCATCCGCGCGTGGCGCTGGCAGAACTTGCACCTCTACGGATTTCTGGGCGGCAGGCGCGACCACGAACTGGCCAACCTCGGCGAGGTTCACGCCGAAATGCTGGCCCGCCCCGCCATGGTCTCCGCCGTTTTCCATGACGAAACCGACGCGCCGCGCATCCTGTTCCGCAACAGGGGCGCGCACGAACTGGAACTGACCGCGCGGTTTTCGCTGCTGGCCCTTGCCCCCGTGACGGTCAGCATTGCCGGGAAATGCGAATATCCGGCTGAAAACCTTGCGCTTTCCACGCTTTCCGGGCAGGGCATTTCGAATATCGGGCGCGGCGCGGTGACCATCGTGGCGGATGCGCCTTTCGGCATTATTCTGTAAATAAAATCTTTTCGCGAATAAACCGCCGCAAGACCGGGCGTTTCTTGCCTTTGCGCCTTGTTTTTTGCACACTGGCTTCTGGCTTCATACTAGGGTGTTCTATGAAAATCACTTGCACGGATACGGCCCTGCCCTATCAGGACGGCATCGATTTCCTCATCGACCGTCTGGACGGCGAAAAGGGCATGTACATGGCTTCGGATACCGATTACCCCGGGCGCTATTCGCGCTGGGGTCTCGGCTTTTCCGCGCCGCCGGTCGAGGTCACCGGCCACGCCGACCGCACCGTCTTTTCCGCGCTGAACCCGCGCGGGGAAAAGCTGCTGGAAATCATCGCCGCCGTCTTCAAGGAAAACCCGGACGAAGCCTTCACCGTCGCGGAAAAGACGGACACGCGCCTGACCTGCAAGATCGCCCCCGCCGCAAGGCTGTTCAGCGAGGAAGAACGCTCCCGCCAGCCCTCGCCCCTCTCGCCGCTGCGCGCGCTGATGAAGGCGGCGGAGGTGGAAGACAGCTTCGCCGGCTTCTACGGCGCGTTCAAATACGACCTGCTGTTTTGCTTCAACCCCATCAGGCAACGCCATGCACGGGGGGAAGACCACAGCCTGTTCCACCTTTATATACCGGACCGCATCTGCATTCTCGACCGGCGCAAGGAAACCGTGTTCCGCCGAGATTACGAATTCGCGAACGGCAGCCTGACCACGGAAGGCCTGCCACGCCCGCCGGAGCACAACCCCGCGCCCGACCACGCCGCGCCGCAAAAATCCGCAATTTCCAGCAACATGACGGACGAGGCCTATGCCGAAATGGTCGCGCGCGCGGGCGAGCATATCCGCAAGGGCGACGTTTTCGAGGTGGTGCTGAGCCGCAAGTTCCACGCGCCGACAACGGCGAGCCCCGCCGTCTTGTTCCGCAACATCCGGCGCATCAACCCCTCGCCCTATGAATTCCTGCTGCAGATGGGCGGCGAGCAGCTCGTCGGCGCCTCGCCCGAGATGTTCGTGCGGGTCGAGGGTCGCCGCGTCGAATCCTGCCCCATTTCCGGCACCGCCAAGCGCAGCCGCACCCCGGGCGAGGCCGCCGTGATCGAGGACGCGGGGATATTGCGCGAGCTGCTCAATTCCAAAAAGGACGAAGCCGAGCTGACCATGTGCACCGACGTCGATCGCAACGACAAGGCGCGCATCTGCGAGCCCGGCTCCGTGCGGCTGCTGGCGCGGCGGCAGATCGAGGCCTATGTCGGCCTGTTCCATACCGTCGATCATGTCGAGGGGACGCTGCGCGCGGGTTTCGACGGGGTGGACGCCTTCCTCTCCCACATGTGGGCGGTGACGCTGACCGGCGCGCCCAAGGGCTGGGCCGCGCAGATCGTGGAGAATTTCGAGCCCGAAACGCGCGAATTTTACGGCGCGGCCGTGGGCGCGCTGCATTTCAACGGCGACGTCAATACCGGCATCACCATTCGCACCCTGCACCTGAAGGACGGCATCGCCACCTATCAGGCGGGGGCCAGCATCGTCTATGATTCCGTGCCGGAGGAAGAAGCCGCCGAGACCCATACCAAGGCGACCTCCTTCAAGCGCATATTGTCGGGCGAAACCGCCGCGCGCTCCACGCGCCCCGTGCAGCTGACCGGCGCGGGCAAGACCGTGGTGCTGATCGACAACGATGATTCCTTCGTCAATACCCTCGCCGACTACATCCGCCAGACGGGGGCGAAGGCCGTGACCTACCGCCACGGCACCCCGCTTGACGAATTGCTGGCGCTCAACCCCCAGCTCGTCGTCCATTCGCCCGGCCCCGGCCTGCCCGAGCAGTTCGGCGTGCCGCAAAACGTGCGCGATTGCGCCGAGGCGGGCGTGCCGCAGTTCGGCGTCTGCCTCGGCCTGCAGGGCATGTTCGAGGCTTTCGGCGGCACGCTCGGCTATCTTCAAAACCCGCAGCACGGAAAGACCTGGCGCATCACCCACAGCAACCACCCGCTGTTCGAGGATGTGCCCAGCCCCTGCACCGTCGGCGCCTATCACTCGCTCTACGGCACGGCGGAAACCCTGCCGGAGGAGCTGGAGGTCATCGCCGCGAACGAGAACAAGATCATTATGGCCCTCGCGCATAAAAAACTGCCGCTCTGGGCCGTGCAGTTCCATCCTGAATCCGTGCTCTCCATGCAGAGCTACGTCGGCCACCGGATGATCGAGAACGTCATGCGGCACTTGGCCGCTCCCGCGCCCGGGAAAGCATCATGAGCGAAACCGCGAAAACATCGCCCGCCGGTGCGGTCTGGGGCGCCTTCATGGACGAGCTGTGCAGCGACGCGCTCGACGACAAGCAGAAAACCGCCCTGCTTTCCCACGTCGGTGACGACCTTGTGACCGGCGAGATGCTGGCCGCCTGCGCGCAATGGCTGCTGGCCCGCGCCGTGCCCCTTCATATCGCGGGCATCGACGTCTGCGGCACCGGCGGGGACAAGAGCAGGAACAGCATCAAGACCTTCAACATCTCGACCGCCGTCGCCTTCGTCGCCGCCGCGGCCGGCGCATCGGTCGTCAAGCACGGCAACCGCGCGGTTTCCAGTTCCAGCGGCAGCAGCGACGTGCTGGCGGCGCTGGGCGTTCCCGTCTGCACCACGGCGGCGGAAGCGGAATCGCAGCACGCGGCGCATGGGCTCTGCTTCGTCTCCGCCCCTGCTTTTCACCCCACGCTCTCCCTCATCGCCGATGTGCGGCGCGCCGTGGGACGGCCGACGTTCCTCAATCTTCTGGGCCCGCTGTGCAACCCCGCGCGCACGGCGCAGCAGCTTTTCGGCGTCTATGACGCTTCCTTCCTGCCCGCCATGATGGAAGCCGCCCGCGCGTTGGGCCGCGAAACCGTGACCGGCGTGCATAGCGAGGACGGGCTGGACGAAATCAGCATCAGCGCGCCCACGCATCTCTATACCCTGCGCGGCGGCGATATCAGCCACGCGCTGCTGACGCCCGAAAGCTGCGGCGTGGAACGCGCGCCGATCGAGACGCTGAAAGGCGGCGGGCCCGAGGAAAACGCCCATATCATCGCGCAGGTTTTCGCCGCCCCCGAAGGCCCGCGCGCGGACATCATCACCCTCAACGCCGGGGCCGCGCTGGTCACCGCGGACAAGGCGGAGGACTGGAAGGACGGCGTGCGGCAGGCCCGCGCCGCGCTGCGAGACGGGCGCGCGCTCGAGAAACTACGGCAGATGCGAGGGAAGGCATGAGCGGCTTCCTTGAAAAGATTCACGGCATCACGCAAGAGCGCGTCCGGCAAGCCATTGCCACCTTTCCGCCCGCCGCGCTGAAAGACAGCGGCTTTTACCACCGCACGCCGCATGAGGTCATCCCCGCTTTTCAAAAAGACGATTACAACATCATCGCGGAAGTGAAATTCGCCAGCCCCTCCGAAGGAGAGATCCATGCGGCCCGCGCGCCGGAAAAGATTGCGGCGGGCTATCTGGAAGCGGGCGCCACGATGCTTTCCGTTTTGACGGAACCGCAGTATTTCAAGGGCAGCCTCGATTATCTTTCCGCCATCCGCAAGGCGCAGCCGGACGCGCTTTTGCTGCGCAAGGATTTCATCATCGACCCTTACCAATTGCTGGAAGCCCGCGCGGCGGGGGCGGACGCCGTGCTGCTCATCGTCGCGATGACGGGCAGCCCCCTGACCGCCGACCTGCACGACGAAGCCCTCGCCCTCGGCCTCACCCCGCTGGTGGAGGTGCATGACGCGGCGGAGCTGGAACAGGCGGCGGATTTCAGCGCGAAGATGATCGGCGTCAACAACCGCAACCTCAAGACCCTCAAGACCGAGCTCGACACCAGCCGCGAACTGGCCGCCATGAAACCCGAAGGCGCGGTCTTCATCTGCGAAAGCGGGCTGAAAACCGCCGCCGACCTCGGCGAGATGCGCGGGCTCGGCTACGACGGCTTCCTCATGGGAACGCATTTCATGCGCGGCGAAAATCCCGGCGCGGCGCTGCGCCGGTTGCGGGAGGATCTGTTATGCATGTGAAAATATGCGGCCTGACCCGCGCGCAAGACGCGCTGCTGGCCCGCAAGCTGGGCGCCTGGGCGCTGGGCTTCATCTTTTTCGAGGGCTCGAAACGCAACATCGCGCCGGAAAGCGCGCGCGAGATCATCGCCCAGCTGCCCAAGCCCGCCCCCACCATCGGCGTCTTCGTCAACCAGACGGACAGGGCGATCGAAACCGCGAAAGCCCTCGGCCTCAACGGCATTCAATTGCACGGCGACGAAACGCCCGAAGACTGCCGCCGCGCAAGGCAGGAGACCGGATGCTTCGTCATCAAGGCCCTGCGCGCAAAGTCAGAAGACGACGTCGCGCGCATCGGTGACTACCGCGGCGCGGCGAATTACATCTTGCTGGACGCGGCGGCGGCGGACGGCTCTTACGGCGGCACCGGCGAGAAGGCGGACTGGTCGCTGGCGGCGAGGGCCGTGCGCGAATACCCGGACCTTCCCTTCATTCTTGCCGGCGGCATCAAGGCGGACAACATCGCCGAGGCGCTGGCCGCCGTGCAGCCCTATGCCCTCGACCTGTCCAGCGGCGTGGAAAGCGCGCCCGGCGTCAAGGACGCAAACAAACTGGCCGCGCTTTTCGCCGCGGCGAAAGGAGCAGACGATGACGAATAATCCCCCGCTGAAAAACGAGTCCCTGCCCGACGCGCACGGCTATTTCGGCGATTTCGGCGGCCGCTTCGTGCCCGACACGCTGATGGCCCCGCTGCTGGAACTGGAAAAAGCCTATGACGAGCTTTACGGCCGCCCGGAGTTCTGGCGTGAATACGAAAGCCTGCTGAAACATTTCATCGGGCGCGAAACGCCGCTGCAGCACGCGGCGCGGCTTTCCGCGCATCTCGGCGGCGCGAAAATCTACCTGAAACGCGAAGACCTCGCCCATACGGGCGCGCACAAGATCAACAACGCCATCGGCCAGATATTGCTGGCGCGACACATGGGCAAGACGCGCATCATCGCCGAAACCGGCGCGGGGCAACACGGCGTGGCCACCGCCACGGCGGCGGCGGCCTTCGGCATGCGCTGCGTCGTCTATATGGGCGCGGAGGACATGGCGCGCCAGGCCCCCAACGTCTATCGCATGCGCCTGCTGGGCGCGGAGGTCGTGGCGGTCAACAACGGCTCGCGCACGCTGAAAGACGCGGTGAGCGAGGCGATGCGCGACTGGGTCGGCAATATCGCGGATACGCATTACCTGCTGGGCTCGGCCCTCGGCCCGCACCCCTACCCGCGCATGGTGCGCGATTTTCAGGCGATCATCGGGCGCGAGGCGCGCGCGCAGGTCATGGAAGCGGAAGGCCGCCTGCCCGACAGCATCGTCGCCTGCGTGGGCGGGGGCAGCAACGCCATCGGCATTTTCTCGGGCTTCGTCGATGATGAAAACATCAAGCTTATCGGCGTCGAGGCGGGCGGGCGGCAAATCGCCCCCGGCGAGCACGCGGCGCGCTTCGCGGGCGGCAGCCCCGGTATCTTCCAGGGCATGAAGACCTTCATCTTGCAGGACGAGAACGGACAGGCGGAGCCCACCCACAGCGTTTCCGCCGGGCTCGATTACACCGGCGTGGGGCCGGAGCACGCCTATCTGCACGCGCTGCGCCGCGCCGAATACACCCATGTGAACGACGACGAGGCCGTGGCCGCCTTCCACCTGCTTTCGCGCATGGAGGGCATCATCCCCGCGCTCGAAAGCTCCCACGCCGTGGCCCATGCGTGCAAGATCGCGAAGGGGCTTGGCGAAAAGCACCTGATGATCGTCAATCTTTCCGGGCGCGGCGACAAGGACATCGGCATCATCCAGAAATACGAGGAGGAAAAGGCATGAATTTGCGCGAAACGCTGGAAAAACACCGCGCGGAAAAATCATCTGCCTTCATCCCCTTCATCATGGCGGGCGACCCCGACCTCGAAGCCACCGCGCAGATCATCGAGAAAATGCAGGCGGCGGGCGCGGATGCGCTGGAACTCGGCGTGCCCTTCTCCGAACCCGTCGCGGACGGGGTGACGGTGCAGCGCGCGGCGGAACGCGCATTGGCCAGGGGCACCACGCTGAAACAGGTCATCGCCATGGTCAAAACCCTGCGCGGCAAAGGCGTGACCATGCCCATCTGCCTGTTTTCCTACCTCAACCCCGTCTATAAGATGGGCTATGACGCCTTCGTGACGGAAGCCGTGGCCGCGGGCGTCAACGGCGCGCTGCTGGTCGATCTGCCGCCGGAGGAAGCGACGGACTACCTTTCCGTCGCGAAGGAAAAAGGGCTGGAGACGGTCTTCCTGTGCTCGCCCACCACCACGGCGGAGCGGCTGAAGCTGATTGATGAAAGCTCCACCGGCTTCGTCTATTACGTTTCGCGCGAGGGGGTGACGGGCGCGCAGGACAGCCTGCCGCAAAGCCTTGCGGAGAAGCTCGACAAGCTGCGCGAAATGCTCTCGAACCCCGTGGCCGTCGGCTTCGGCATTTCCACCCCCGCGCATGTGGCGCAGCTGCGGGGCCGGGCGGACGGCATCGTCGTCGGCAGCGTGCTGGTGCGGCTGATGGAGGAAGACCCGAAAACCGCCGCGGGCGCGGTCATCGAGCGCATCGAACAACTGACGGGGAAGGCGGCATGAACGCAGGAAGCAAGAAACCCGGCCAGATGGCCGCCTACAAGGTGGGGGAGACGGACAGCCGCCCCTGGGGCAATTACACCGTGAAAGCCGTCGGCACCGGCAGCGACGGGGAGGAATTCTGCGAGAAGGAGATCAAGGTCAAGTCGGGCCACGTCCTGTCATTGCAGTCGCACGAGCTGCGGCGCGAGCACTGGCGCGTGCAGGCGGGGGAGCTGACCGTCATCCTCGACGGGGAGCGCCATACGCTGAAAGCCGGCGAGGATATCCGTATCCCCCTGCAGGCCGTGCATTGCATGGCCAACCTCGGCCATGACACCTGCATCGTCTATGAACTGCAGGAAGGGCAATGCCGCGAAGAAGACATCACCCGCTACATGGACGCCTACGGCCGCGACGTCGCCGAAGCGAGGGACGAAAAGACCGCCAAAAGCCTTGAACTTTACAAGGCGCTGCTGGCGGAGATCGGGGGAAAGCGATGAGCCTTCGCATCGGCATCGACTTCGGCGGCACCAAGACGGAGATCATCTGCCTTGACGCGCGCAACGGCAAGGAGCTTTACCGCCAGCGCGTGCCCACCGCGCGCGGGGATTACGCAGGCACCGTCAAGGTCTTCGCCGGGCTGGTGACACAGGCGGAGGAAACCCTGAAGATGAAAGGCACCGTCGGCATCGGCATTCCGGGCACGGTCACGCCCGAAACCGGGCTCGTCAAGAACGCCAATTCGACATGGATCATCGGCAAGCCCCTGCAAAAAGACATTTCCGAGGCGCTGGGGCGCGAGGTGCGGATGGAGAACGACGCCAATTGCTTCGCCGTTTCCGAAGCGACCGACGGCGCGGGCGAAGGGCGCGAGCTCGTCTTCGGCGTCATCATCGGCACCGGCTGCGGCGGCGGCATCGCGGTCGGCGGGCAGGCGCACCGCGGGCTCAACAGCATCGGCGGCGAATGGGGCCACAACCCCCTGCCCTATCCGCGCGTGGCGGTGAAGGACGCCGCGCCGCTCTTCGGGCATTTCGAGCAGGCGCCGGAGGTGAAGGACAGGCTTGAAAACCATTACTTCGCCGATCTTGACACCAGCGAATACCCCGGCCCGCTGTGCTATTGCGGGCGGCGCGGGTGCCTCGAGACATGGATTTCCGGCACCGGCTTCAAGAACGACTACAAGCGCGTGACGGGCGAAAGCCTTTCCACCCACGACATCATCGCCAACGCCCATGAGGGGGAGGAAAAGGCGAAAGCCGCGCTTGCGCGTTACATTGACCGCCTTTCGCGCGCGCTGGCGCAGATGACCAACATCCTCGACCCCGACGTCATCGTGCTGGGCGGCGGCATGAGCAACGTGAAGCCGCTATACGAAGAAGTGCCGAAGACATGGGGGAAATACGTCTTCTCCGACACCGTCAAGACGCCGATTTTGCCCGCGCAACACGGCGATTCATCCGGCGTGCGCGGCGCGGCTTGGCTCTGGGGGCGCGAGGAAAAAGCGGCTTAATAATCGATGACGATATTCTCGTCCTCGGTCGAAATCTCGTCGCAGTTCTTTTCCGGCCCGGCGCGGTCGATGACCAGAAAATCGCAGGGCTTGTCGAGCGCGAGGCTGTAGTGGTGCCACGTGCCCGCGTGATAGTTCACCCCCTGCTTCGGCCCCGCGACGAAGGCCTTCAACGCGGAACTGTCGAATTCGCCCTTCGGCGCGACCAGCACCAGATAGGGATGACCGTCGAGCGGCATGAAGGCCTGGCTGGACAGCGGGTGGCGTTCCATCACCTTCACCGCCACGGGGCGCGGCAATGGGCGGGAGCGGAAGATGCTGACGATGGGCCTGCCGCCGTCGCCCAAAAGATCGAGCGCGGCGAGGTCGTGGTAGCGGTCCGTCTGGCCGTAGTTGATGTGGCGGATTTCCGCGCGATCCGAGCATTCGATGACGTCGCCGAAGGGCGCGAAATCCTTGGCGGTCAGCGGTTCGGGCTTTATCAGGCGCGGCGCGCTCATGCCCCGTCCTTCACGCCAGCGTGCCGAAGATGCGCAGGCGGCTGATGCCGCCGTCCGGTATCATGTTGACGCGGATATGGGTGACGGCGCCGGTGCTCTTCAGTTCTTTTTTGAAATGATGCTCCTTATGCGGCCCCAGTTTCACCTCAGGCAGCAGCAGCGGCCAGTAGAGCGACTGCGCGGCGATGGTCGCGTCTTCCGCGTCCGGCATGTTGATGGCGTTGATGGAGCAGTTTTCGGGGTAATTGCCCTTGTGATAGGCGGTATCGACGAGGATTTCCTTGACCAGCCCCTTGTGGCCGAGCTCGAAGATCGCCCAGTCGAAGCCCGGTTCGCGCCGGCGGCGGGTTTCCCACGCGTCGCCCATGTTCTCGCCCTTGCCGGGCTTGGTGACATTGACGGGGGAGCCGTAATGCGCGTCGCTTGCGGCCAGCAGGCGGCCGCCGTTCTCCATCGCCAGCAGATCGACGATTTGCGTCTTCTTGACCTTTTTCCAGTCCTTCGCCACGCGGCCATAGACGCGCAGGCGCGCGACGCCGCCGTCGGGGTAGATATGCAGGCGCACATGCGTCCATGGCTTGTCGCTGCAGACGGGCAGGAAGTTGTGGTCGTTGCCCTTCATTTTGGTCGGCGGGAGGATTTCCACCCATTTCGCCTTCTCGCCGGGATTATCCTTGTCCGAAACGCAGGCCTGCAGCGAGGCGGCGGGGGCGTAGTTGCCGGTGAAATGGCTGGTGTCGATGTCCACGCCCTCGATGAAGCCCTTCGCGCCCAGCTTCACGGTGCAATGGTCGTGGCCGTTGCCGCGCTTGCGGCGGCTTTCCCAGCCGTCCATCCACTTGCCGTGGTCGTCGTAGAGGTCGTCCACCCAGACGGCGGGCTTGGGGTCGATGAGCCGCGCCTTGTCGGCGAAGAAATCATCCGTCGCGTGCACGACGGCGGCGCCCAGCACCGGCTGGGCGAGGTTGATGAACTTGCAGGCGAAGTCGGCGGTCATGTCATGCTCCTATAGCGCCATCAGGCGGAACCAGGTGATCTTGTGGATCTGCTCCAGCGCGTTGTTGAACTCGGTCTCGGCGTCGTTGTCGATGCGCTGGCGGAAAGCCGCCAGTATCTCGCCGCGCGTCAGCTCCTTCACCGCGATGACGAAGGGAAAGCCGAATTTTTCCTTGTAGGCGGCGTTGAGCTGCTGGAATTCCTCGAATTCCTCGGGCGTGCAGTCCATGAGGCCCGCGCCGCGCTGCTCTTCCTGCGAATGCGCGGTCAGTCCCGCCGCCTCGCCCGGCTGGCAGGCAAGGTCGGGGTGCGCCTTGATGAGCTCCAGCTTCCTGCTTTGCGGCGCGCCGTCCACCGCGCCCTGCATGGCGTGGTGCAGATCGCCCACGGTGCTGATGTTGTCCTTGTTGACATAGGCGGCTTCGGCAACCCAGGGGGCGTGCTCGTAGATGCCGCCGTACATGTCGGTGAACTCCTTCAGGTTCTGGCTGGCGGGCCAGCTGGAAAGGGGCTTGTCCGGTCCTTCGTTCATGATGCGTCTCCCTTGTGCGGATGGTGCTGCATCCAGTGCCGCGCGATATCCACGCGGCGGCAGATCCAGACTTTTTCATGTTCCTTGACGTGCCGGATGAAGCGTTCCAGCGCGGCGGTGCGCGCCGGCCGCCCGGCGATGCGGCAATGCAGCCCGACGGACATCATCTTCGGCGTCTCCCCGCCCTCGGCATACAACGTATCGAAGGCGTCGCGCATATAGGCGTAATACTGCTCGCCCGAGTTGAAGCCCTGCGGACTGGCGTAGCGCATGTCGTTGGTGTCCAGCGTATAGGGGATGACCAGCTGCGGCTTGCCACCTTCCGTCACCCAGAAGGGCAGATCGTCGCTGTAATCGTCGGCGTCGTAGAGAAAGCCGCCCTCTTCCGCCACCAGCTTGCGGGTGTTGGGACCGGTGCGGCCGGTGTACCAGCCCAGCGGGCGGGAACCGGTGGTTTTCTCGATGATCTCGATCGCCTTTTTCATGTGCGCGCGCTCGGTCTCGATATCCACGTCCTGATAGTTGATCCAGCGGTAGCCATGGGAGCAGACCTCGTGCCCCGCATCCACGAAGACCTTGCCCATCTCGGGATATTTCTCCAGCGCCATGCCGACGGCGAAGATGGTGGCCTGTATGCCGTATTTCTCGAAAAGCCGCAAAATGCGCCAGACCCCGGCGCGGCTGCCGTATTCGTAGAGCGATTCCATGCTGATGTGCCGGTCATGCACAACGGGGGCGTTGATGATTTCGGAGAGGAAGGTTTCCGCGGCAGGGTCGCCGTTGAGCACGCAGTTTTCCCCGCCTTCCTCGTAGTTCAGAACGAACTGCACCGCGATGCGCGCGCCGTCCGGCCAGCCGGCATGGGGCGGGTTCGCGCCGTAGCCCTTGTAGTCGCGGGTATCTTTTTGCGTGCCGGTCATGCGCCCCCTTGGAAAAATTCAGGCTCCATTTTGCACTTTTTTTCGCGCGGAATGTAGGCCATAGTTTAACGGACACCGCAGCATTTTTGACATAAAGGTCACGTTATGGGCAAACTCACCACGCATGTTCTGGATACCGCGCAGGGACACCCCGGTAAGGGCATCGCCATCCGGCTCTACAAGCGCGGTGCGAAGGGCAAGGATACGCTGCTGCTGAGCGCGAAAACCAATGCCGACGGCCGCTGCGACGCGCCTTTGCTGGAAGGCAAGGCGATGAAGCCCGGCAAGTACCGGCTGGAATTCGAGGCGGGAAAATACTTCAAGAAGGCGGGGGTGAAGCTGCCGAAAAACGCCTTCCTCGACGTCATCACGATTGATTTCGGCATATCGGACGCGGGCGCGCATTACCACGTGCCCCTGCTCGTCTCGCCCTATGGCTACAGCACCTATCGCGGCAGCTAGAAACCCCCTTAAAACGAAACCTTCAGACTGACGGCGCCCGTCGCGTCGGGGTCCATCCCGGCGGTGGAACCGAAGAGGCTGCCGCTCAGCACCATGCCATCGTTCAGCCGGTGGTCGAGATCGACGCCCACGCGCGCCCAGTTATGATGGACGCTGCCGTGGCTGATGGAAAACGGCGTGCCGCTGACGGAGCCGGAGATATTGCCGTCGTTATCCGCGTAATGGACCGCTTCCAGCGTGCCGATGAAATCGGTCTTGCCGCCGTTGAAGGTTTTCTTGCCCTCGAGCCCGAGGCGGAAGTAATGACCCGTCATCGACTGGCCGCCGAAAACCGCGGGCGCGGTGCCGCCGCTTTCCCGGTAGCCGTCCGCATGGGTATAGGCGAAGGTATAGGACAGGCGCGGCGACAGGCTGAAACCGCCGAAGTTGGCGACATCGAGCCAGTTAACCATCAGCTTGGCCGCCGCCGTATCCACATTCGTGCTGCCCTTGGAAATATTGGGGATGCCGATGATGAGATAGCCGCGGTCGATATCCGCGTTGGTGATGCCGTAGAAACCGGTCAGGGAGACGATCGCCTGCTGCAGGCGGTAGTCCGCTTCCGCCACGCCGTAACCGCCGTGCCCGTTCTGCTTTCCGCTATAGATGGTTTCCTGATAGAGGTTGTTCTGGCCGAGGCCGAAACCGAGGCGCAGGCTGTTGTCCGCGAAATCGCCGCAGATGCCGGCTTCCTCGTTCACGAGATAGCCTTTTTCGCCGCCGCCGTTATAGCCGCCGTCGATGGTGCCCCAAGCGCATTTGCCCTTGTCCAGCCCGGCATAGCTCATCAGCGGGCGGTGGTGCGCGCCGAACAGCGGCAACCCCATGGAAGAAAGGGTGGAGCCGGTCACATCGCCCGCCGATTGCAGGGAAGGCGGATCAACCCCGACAAACAAGGCAAGGGAAGGCGTCGCAAACCCCATGGTCATGATGGCGAAAACGCCTGCCGCGATAGAAATTTTGCTTTTGGAGAACATGACCGGAATCGTCCTTTTCGGTTAGCAAGATAAAAACAGACAATAGGCCTAAACCGCTGACAATACAACGCCCTACTTTCTATCCTTATCAAATAGTTAAGGAGTGTCCCCTTTCAGCGCCGGCGCATCCAGCCCGCGGCCCAGCTTTTCGCGGTCTTGCGCCGTCATGCCGGTTTCGTTGCCCAGCGGCATGTTCCGCCCCTCGACCGCCTGCTGGCGGATGCGCGGGGCGTATTGGCGGATCTCCGCCATCGTGTCGAACATCACCCCGGCGGGGGCGACGTCGATGCCGGGATGGACCGGCGTGTCGCTGTGGCAGGCGCTGCAATGGGTGCGCACGATCCGCCGCACCTCGGCGGCGGTCACCACCTCTTTCGCGCCCTTGGGCTGCGGCGCTTGACGGGAGAACACGCCCGACGCCCCCAGCATGACGATGACGATGCCGATAGCCCCCGCCAGCGGATAGCGGTAATCCACCTTGCCCTTGTGCTTGAGGTTGAAGAACTGGCGGATGGGCCAGGCCGAGGCCGCGAGGCCCGAGAGGATGAGCCAGCTGTGCGGGCCGCTGTAGAGCATGGGGTAGTGGTTGCTGATCATGATGAGCAGCACGGGCAGCGTCATGTAGTTGTTGTGCATGGAGCGCTGCTTGGCGATCTGGCCGAGGCGCGGGTCGGGCTTGCGGTGGGCCAGCAAATCCGCCACCACCTTCTTCTGGTTGGGGATGATGACGGCGAAGACATTGGCCGCCATCGCCGTGCCGATCATCGCTCCCACGTGGATGAAAGCGCCGCGCCCGGAAAAGATATGGCCGAGCGCATAGGCCGAAGCCGCGAGCGCGCCGAACCAGATGACCGTGAAAAGCTTCGCGTGCCGCCCGATCCACGAACGGCAGAGCGTGTCGTAGAACACCCAGCCGCCGATGATGAAGCCGATGCCAATGACGCTGGCCTGCAGGGGTTCCAGCGGCATCTTCGCCTTGTCGATGAGGTAGAGGCTCGCCCCCGCGTAATAGACGACGCAGAGCAGGAGGAAGCCGGAGATGAAAGTGAAATAAGCCTCCCACTTGAACCAGTGCAAATGGTCCGGCATATGGTCGGGCGCGACGTTGTATTTTTTCTTGTGATAGAAACCGCCGCCGTGCACGGCCCAAAGCTCGCCGCTGACGCCCGCCGCCTTGTCCTCCTTCGTCGCGGGCGGCTCGAGGCTGTTGTCCAGCCAGACGAAGTAGAAGGAGGAGCCGATCCAGGCGATGCCGACGATGACGTGCAGCCAGCGCAGCAGCAAACCCAGCCATGCGATGACATCGGCGTGCATCCGCTTACGCCTGTTCTTGCTCGTAGCCCAGCACGGCATCATAGGCCGCCGTGGTCAGGAAGTCGGCGAGATCGTCCGACATCACGAGGTCGTTGAAGATCCGCACCGCGTCCTGCAGGTATTTGTCGTCCCCTTCGGCGGCGAGCTTGGCCGATTCCTCATCGAGGAAAGTTTTCATCAGCGCATCGTCAAGGGCGCGCCCGTCCGACAGCTTCGCCTTGTGCCGCCGCCACTGCCAGAGCTGGGTGCGGGAAATTTCCGCCGTCGCCGCGTCCTCCATCAGGTTGTAGATGGGCACGCAGCCGTTGCCCGCCAGCCACGACTTCAGGTACAGAAGGCCGACGTTGACGTTCTTGCGCAGCCCTTCCTCGGTGATATCGCCCGCAGGCACCTTCAAAAGGTCTTCGGGGACGACGTTCACGTCCGCGCGCAGATTGTCCAGTTGATTGGGTTTGGGCATCGCGGCGTCGAAAATATCCTTCGCCAGCGCGACGAGCCCGGGGTGGGCGACCCATGTGCCGTCGTGCCCGTCCTTCGCCTCGCGCTCCTTGTCGGCGCGGACCTTGGCCATGGCGGCGTCGTTCGCCGCCGCGTCGTTCTTGATAGGGATCTGCGCCGCCATGCCGCCCATCGCATGCGCCCCCCGCCTGTGGCAGGTCTTGATGAGGTGCAGGCTGTAGGCGCGCAGAAAGGGGCTGGTCATGCCCACGCTGCCGCGGTCGGGCAGGATGAATTCGGGGTGTTTCGCGAACTTCTTGATGAAGCTGAAAATGTAATCCCATCGCCCGCAGTTGAGGCCGACGATGTGGTTTTTCAGCGCGTGCAGAATTTCGTCCATCTGGAAGGCGGCGGTGATGGTCTCGATCAGGATCGTCACGCGCACCGTGCCGCGCTGCAGCTTCAAGGCGTCTTCCGCATGGCTGATGACGTCTTCCCAAAGCTGCGCCTCCTGCCGGCTTTCCAGCTTGGGCAGGTAGTAATAAGGCCCGGAGCCTTTCTTGTCGAGGGCGGCGGCGTTGTGGAACAGGTAAAGCCCGAAGTCGAAGAAGCTGGCGGAAACCGCCTGCCCGCCCGACGTCACGTGCTTTTCCTCCATATGCAGCCCGCGCGGGCGCACCAGCAGCACGGCGGGGTTTTCCTTCAGCGCGTAGGACTTGCCGCTGGAAGGATCGGTGAAAGCGATGGTGCCGAGGTTCGCGTCGCGCAGGTTCACTTGCCCCGCGATCTGGTTTTCCCATGTCGGCGTGTTCGAATCCTCGAAATCCGCCATGAAGCAGTTCGCGCCGGAATTGAGCGCGTTGATGATCATCTTGCGATCGACGGGGCCGGTGATCTCCACGCGGCGGTCCTGCAAATCTGCGGGCGCGGGCGCGACTTTCCAGTCGCCCTTGCGGATGTCTTCCGTTTCGGGCGGGAACGTCGGTCGCCAGCCCTCGTCCAGCTGTTTTTGCACGGCCTTGCGTTCCTGCATCAGCGCGCGGCGGCGGTGGCCGAATTTTTCCTCCAGCCCGGAAAGGAACGACAGGGCTTCGACCGTCAAAATCTCGTCCTGCTGGGGAACCTGCGGCGCGGTGACAATCAGGCCGTCGGCCGCCGCTGTTTCCGCGGCGGAAAGGGAGGATGTCGTCATGTTTCTGTCTTCCTTGTCTATCGGTTATTTCTTCAGGCGGTTATTTGTTCAGGCTGTCGCGCCGCCCGGCGGCGTCCGCCTTGATGGCCGCGATCTCGGACGGGGACCAGACGCGCAGGTGCGGCGGCTTGTCGCGGCTCATCATCACCGTGCCCTGCCCCGGCTTCAGGTTTACGCTGCCGCCCCTGTTGCCGACGGTGATGCGCCCTTGCTCGAGGTAGATCCAGCACTGCATGTGGCGCATGGTGCGGGAAAACCGCGTGCCGCGGATGCCGATGCTGCCGAAATCAAGATGCACATGCACATTGGGCTTGCCGCGATGGTTCTCGATGAGCCCGCCGACATAGGAAAAAGCCGCCCCGAAAATGCCGATATCCGCCTTGTTTTGCGCGGGATGCGCGGGGTCATAGACGTATTTATCGACGACCAGCCGCCCCTTGCCCGCCATTTCGATGTCCGTCTTGTCCGCGAAGACGACATGCAGCCGCGCGCCGTCTTCCGTCGAAATCGCGTCGTCCTGAAAAATCCCGGCGCCGTTCAGCAACACGGACGGTTTTTTGCCTCCCTTGTGCAGCACCTTGGCGACGCCCGCGACGGCCTCGACCCGTCCCACCGGGTTTTGCGGCGCGGCGGCCCGGGCGGAAGAGCTGAAAAACAAGACGCCGGCCAGCAGGACCGGGGCGGCGTGACGAAGAACGGATGATAAACGCTGCATATATACGGCTTCCTTAAAGCGGTTTTTAGGGGTGCCAAAGTCTAGCATTCTTTGGCGCACGGGCAAAAGGCGCATGCAAACCGGGCGGCGCAGGCCGCCGCATCGCGCAATATAATTTCTTATACATAAGGCTATATACCCCCTATCTCCGCTCTTTCTTAAGCATTTTCAGACTATAATTGAGGAAAGCGCCGGAGAAAATCATATGCGGAATTCCCTTCACATCCATGCCGAAGCATCCCCCGCGCCGCTACCCACGGATGCGGATGCCGCGGCGCGCACCGCCTGGTACGCGCAGGCGATGGAACGGCTGTTGCCCGTGGTGGAGGAGCTTTCCCTCGCCCGCGACCTCGAAGAGGTCATGGCCATCGTGCGCACCGCCGCCCGCGCCCTGACCGGGGCCGACGGCGCGACCTTCGTGCTGCGCGACGTGGACAAATGCTATTACGCGGACGAGGACGCGATCAGCCCGCTGTGGAAGGGCCAGCGCTTTCCCATGAGCCAGTGCATCAGCGGCTGGGTCATGCTGAACGCGCAGCCCGCCGTCATCGAGGACATCTACGTCGATGAGCGCATTCCGGCGGAAGCCTACCGCCCGACCTTCGTCAAGAGCCTCGTCATGGTGCCCATCCGCGCGCAGGACCCGGTCGGCGCCATCGGCAACTACTGGTCCGCCAAGCGCCCGCCGCTGGCCGAAGAGGTCGCCGTGCTGCAGGCGCTGGCGAACGTGACCGCCGTCACCATGCAGAACATCGAGCTTTACCGGCAGCTGGAAAACAAGATGGACGCGCTGGAAAAATCGAACGAGGACTTGAGCCGCTTCGCCTGGATCGCCTCGCACGACCTGAAATCGCCGCTGCGCGCGGTGCATAACCTGTCACTCTGGCTGGAAGAGGACGCGAAGGGCGCCCTGCCCGAAAAAAGCATGGAACACCTGCAAACCATGCGAAGCCGCGTGCGGCGGATGGAGAACATGCTGGACCGGCTGCTGGAATACGCCTTGCTGGACGACGCGCGGGAACAGGTCCCGCCGGAAATCCTGGGCGGCGCGGAACTGGCGGGGGATATTTCCCAAACCGTCCACCTGCCGAAGGGCATCCGGCTCGAAACCGGCGAAAATTTCAGGGCGCTGCAGTTGCCGCGCATCCCGACGGAACAGGCGCTCGCGAACCTTGTCGATAACGCGGCCAAGCACCACGGCGGCGCGCAGGGGCTTATCCGCATCGACGGCCATGAAATGCCCGGCGAATACGTGCTGACCGTGAAGGACGACGGCCCCGGCATCGCGCCCGAATACCACGACAGGATCTTCGAGATGTTCCAGACCTTGCAGCCCCGCGACCGGGCCGAGGGCAGCGGCATGGGGCTCGCCCTTGTCAAAAAGCTGCTGGCGCGGCATAAAGGCAGTATCAGCGTCGCTTCGGCGCATGGCGAAGGCGCGTGTTTCACCATCCGCCTGCCGAAACCAGAGTAATGCCACCCGGCCCCGATGCCGGAGAGACGAAGAAAGGAAGCAAGCCATGAACGCAGCAAGCGCCCTGCCGCATAACACGCCCTTTCCCATCCTGCTGGTCGAAGATGACGCAGTGGACGCCGAAGCCTTTCGCCGGCTGGTGAAAAAAATGAACATCGGGAACCCCGTCTTCAGCGCCGCCGACGGGGTGGAGGCGATGGACATGCTCTCCGGCCGCAACGGTCAGGAAAAGCTGCCCCAGCCCTGCCTTGTGATGCTGGACATCAACATGCCGCGCATGAACGGGCTGGAGCTGATGAAGGAGATGCGCGCGGAAGACGGCCTGCGCAAGAACGTGGTCTTCATCCTCACCACCTCCGCGCGCGAGGACGACAAGCGGCAGGCCTACGAGCTTTCCGCCGCCGGGTATATCCTGAAGGAAGACCTCGGCACGCTGGCCGAAATGCTGGAGCGCTATTGCCGCATCAACCAGCTGCCGCCGCCCAGCCAGAAACCCAATTGAGCCGCGCCGTTGCCGCCTCCGGCTGCCGGCCGGCGCCATGCATGAATCCCCTCTCCCGAAAACGCAAAGGAACCAAACTGACATGAAAACCCGGAAAGTCGATTTCATCCGCATGGACGGACGGCCGAACGACAAAAGCAGCGGCTATTTCGAGATCAAGGACCCCAGCGTGGTGGCCCTGCCGGAAGGCGGCTACGAGATGTACGCCAGCCTCGGCACCTCGGTAACGCAGGAATGGGTCATCGGCCGTTTCCGCGCGCAGACGCCGGACGGCCCCTGGCAGGAACTGCCCCATGCGGAGCTGGAGGGAGTCGAAGGCGGCGAGGTCTGCGCGCCCGCCGTCGTGCTGGCGGAGAAGGACGGCGCGCCGGAATGGAAAATGTACGTGCAGACGACCTGCTTCAGCGAAAACGGCGTCATCGCGCTGGCGACCTCGCGCGACGGGCGGCATTTCACCGGCGCGGAAAAACCCGCGATGGCGGTGGCGGACCTGCCGGAAGGCGACTGGCCCGTCGTCGGCCTTTACGACGTCGCGATTTCAGACCTTTCCGTGAACGGCAGGGAGCGGGAATGCATGGCCTTTTCGGGCTACCGCAGCATCGGCTGCGGCGACGTCTATCTTTCCTTCCGCGACAAGGGCGCAAAAGACGAGGCGTGGAGCACCCCCGTACTGGCGCTGAAGCAGGAGGACGTGCCCTTCCACAACCGCCCCGGCGCGGAGAATTTCGAATGGGGGCTTGAAGGCGCGAAGGTGGTGCAGCTGGCCGACGACGCCTTCCTGATGATCGGCGTCTGCTTCCTCGACCGGGGCAACGAAGAGCGCGGCACGCGCCAGCGCGTCTTTCTGGCGGGCGCGGCGCAGCCGGGCGGCCCCTATGTCCCGATGGAAACGCCCATCGCCCCCACCGCCTATCCCGAGGGCACGGGCGAGAACGGCCACCCGGACACCATCGACCTCGGCCAGACGCTCGGCATCCTCTATCAGGAGCGCGCGGGCGAAGGCCAGCCGTGGCACCTGCGCTACACGGAAGCGTCCAAGGACGAGCTGGCACTGAAAATCCGCACGGCGCTGGCGGCCGCGCGCAAACAGGCCCCGTCCCGTTCCGGGGGAACGCCGCCCGCGCCCTGAAGGGGCGTCTTGCGCAGCCGCCCGCCTCTCCTGTAATATCCGGTAACGCGGTATTTCATGAGGTTGCCGATGACCGTTTTTCTCGCCAAGGGCCAAAAATGCGCGATGGGCTTCAACGCCCCGCTGCGCTCGGGCATCGTGATCGATTCCCGCAGCCTGCTCACCGCGGGCTACGCCGATTACCAGGCCCGCCTCGCCACCGCGCTGAACGAGGAGGACGGCAAGCAAGAGCCCGCATGGTACGCCCCCGGCGGGCAAAAACGCGGCAACAACATGCAGATCGACGTCGATACCAAGCGCGGGCGCACCATCATCCCCGGCTACGTCATCGGCCGGCTGCTGGAAGGCAGGGCGCTCGAGGAAGCGCTTTCGGTCGATAGCCTGCCGCTGACCGCCGCGCCGGAAGGCTCGGGTATCGGGCCGGGCGGGGGCGCGCATGACGCGGTTTTCCATCTCGCCGTGCTCGACATCCGCATGCACGACATGGGCTACGGCTCCGTCACCTTCAGCGGCGAGATCGAGGCGATGCGCGACCTCACCACCGACGAATACCGCGACGTGGCCGAACGCATCAGCTCGGTCCTCACCATGTACCGCCCCGTGCTGCTCGACACCTTCATCCGCGCCGCGCACGCCATCGAGCCCGGCTATATATTGCAAAACTACCTCAGCGGCACGGTGGAGAACGACTTCTGGCAGGGCAGCCAGCTGCGGCTCGGCATCGGCGATCTTTTCTGGGTGCACCGCCTGTTCAGCGTGGCCTGCGAGAATGACGCGGAATTCCGCGAAAAGCGCGTGTTGTGCAAGGCGCGCATCTACAGCGAGCAGCCGGAGATGCTGGAGGATTTCTCGATCCGCCCCGGCATGGCCATCTACCCTGGCAACGGCAATTCCGCCGTCATCTACGACAAGACCGCGATCAAGCCGCAGGAAACCGGCACGCTGGGCAGCATGGTGCGCGCGCAGAACATCTTCTACGTCGCGGCGGAGGACATCGACCGCGACCTTTTCTACCTCAGCAACGACCTCGACCGCAAAAAGCACTCGCAGGACATGACGCTTTTGGAGCACCAGTCCAACACCATCGTCGAGTACCAGTCGAAGGTCTCCTTCTTCAAGGGAGTCTATGACGATTTCGACAACAGCCTCGACCCGCAGGGGCTGAAGGTCTGGCACGCGCTGGAGGCCGCCTGGCAGACGCGCGACCGCTTCGACAACGTGAACACCAAGCTCGACCTCGTGGAAAAAATCTACAACCGCATCTGCGAGAACATCGGGCGCATCCAGAACAAGCGGCTGGGCAGCTTCATGCTGGCCTTCACGCTCATCAGCACGCTCTCGGTCATCGTCGATACGGTGGATTTCACGCAGGGCGGCGCGCTGCAGCCCCCCAGCATATTGCGCATCATCGTGCTGTGCATGATGGGGATGATCGTCATTTTCTTCGCCTTCACCCTGCTGCGCAACCGCGACTGAGCACGCCGCACCCGTGTATTATGAATAAGCGCCGAATCATTTGACGCATGGCGCCCCCATGCGGATGATAGGCGCACCAAAAACGCGCCAAACGCCCCTTTCAAAAGGATCCCCGCCATGTCCGTTTCCGCCGCCAAAGCCGCCCCGCAAGCAACCGACGACGCGGCGGCGAAACCGCAGCACGACACCGTCGTCATCCTCGATTTCGGATCGCAGGTGACGCAGCTCATCGCAAGGCGCGTGCGCGAGGCCGGGGTCTATTCCGTGCTGCTGCCCTTCAATGCGCCGATGGAGAAGATCAAGGCGCTTTCGCCCAAGGCGATCATCCTGTCCGGCGGCCCCGCCTCCGTCACCGAAAAGGACGCGCCGCGCGCGCATGAGGAGGTTTTCACCCTCGGCATTCCCGTGCTGGGGATTTGTTACGGCTTGCAGACCATGTGCCAGCAGCTCGGCGGCAGCGTCCATGCCTCGCCGGAGCGCGAGTTCGGCCGCGCGCATCTCACCATCAGCGACCACAAGAACCCGCTGTTCAGGGATATCTGGGACGGCGGGGTGGAACCGCAGGTCTGGATGAGCCACGGCGACAGCGTCAGCGCGCTGCCCGAGGGTTTCACCACCATCGGCAAGAGCCGCACCTGCGCCCATGCCGCCGTGGCGGATGAAAAACGCCGTTTCTACGGCGTGCAGTTCCACCCCGAGGTGGTGCACACCCCCGAAGGCGCGCAGATCTTGCGCAACTTCGTGCTGAACATCGCGGGCTGCAAAAACGACTGGACCATGGCCGCCTTCAAGGACGAGATGATCGCCGCCATCAAGGCGCAGGTCGGGGGCGAGCGCGTCATTTGCGGCGTTTCCGGCGGGGTCGATTCCACCGTGGTCGCCGCCCTGCTCCACGCCGCCATCGGCGAGCAGCTGACCTGCATCTTCGTCGATACCGGGCTGATGCGGCAGGACGAAGCCGACGAGGTCGTGGAGTTGTTCCGCGACTATTTCAACATTCCGCTGGTGCACGAGAAATCCGGCGCGCTGTTCCTCGAACGCCTCGCCGGCGTTTCCGACCCCGAGCAAAAACGCAAGATCATCGGCAAGACCTTTATCGACGTTTTCGAGGCCGCGAAGCAAAAGGCGGGAGAAGCCGCTTTCCTCGCCCAAGGCACGCTCTACCCCGACGTGATCGAGAGCGTGTCCTCCACCGGCGGGCCGAGCGTGACGATCAAGTCCCACCACAACGTGGGCGGGCTGCCCGAGGACATGAAGTTCAAGCTGGTCGAGCCGCTGCGCGCCCTGTTCAAGGATGAAGTGCGCGCGCTGGGCCTGCACCTCGGCATTCCCGAAAAATTCATCCAGCGCCACCCCTTCCCCGGCCCCGGCCTCGCCATCCGCATCCCCGGCGACATCACGGAGGAAAAGCTGGCCATCCTGCGCAAGGCGGACGCCATCTTCATCGAGGAGCTGCACAGGAACGACCTCTACAAGGAAACATGGCAGGCCTTCGCCGTGCTGCTGCCCGTGAAGACCGTGGGCGTGATGGGCGACGGGCGCACCTATGACCACGTGCTGGCCCTGCGCGCCGTGACCTCCGTCGATGGCATGACCGCCGACTACGCCGCCCTGCCCCACGACTTCCTCGGCCATGTCGCCGTGCGCATCGTCAACGAAGTCAAGGGCGTCAACCGGGTGGTGTACGACATTACGTCCAAGCCGCCGGGGACGATAGAGTGGGAGTAAAACAGTTTTGGCAGTTTATCTAACGAAGAATAAATATGTATAGGTTCCCATCTGATTTAAACCTTGATGCAATTATTGGCCATGACCTGAATCTTTTGGGATTAGGTCGCTATGATGTACAGCTAAACTTTGACGGATCAGGGGTACACTTTAGCATCCAAGGAAACATTTCCTTAAAAGAAAATGACCAGACTATCGCGACTTGGAACGAAACTGATAATTGGTCATCGCTTGAATTCCAAAAACTTCTCAACGCCACAGCGAGAAGATATGCGATAGTGAATGATAGCCTCCTAGAAATAGAGTTCGATCACGGTCTCGTCTTGCAGCTGCATGACAACTCTGATCAATATGAGTCCATGCAGATTTACTTTGACAATGAAGTAAAAAATACGTGCATAATCTGACAGCAATATCTATAGCTACTTGAATATCGGTAATAAAATGTTTGCTGCTCAAGAGACACTGGAAGAAATAGACGCTCTCCCGCAATCATCCACGGGTGCACCGCTTCCAGCTCTGATTTGCGACGAACACAACCTGTTTTTGCTTTATCTGGACAGCGCGGAAGAAAAAACCGTCATTATAAAATTTCAAAATTTCCTCATATACAAATTCGGCTCGCCAAATGACGAAGCCCTCGCGGGCCATCCTTTATATAAGGCAGGCTTGATGCCTTACGGCGCCTTTAAGGTTCAAGGGGCTTCGTGGATTGCTGAACTGGAAAAAATGAACGCCGTCCACCCCCGTCACAACAAGGACAGATTCAATGCGTACAGCCATTTTATCTTCACCTTCCACGACTCGACCTTCGAATGCATCTCGATGGGGATGGAGTTTAAAACCCGAAACGACACGGTCAAGCAATGTTTGCGGGGTTTAGTCGATACTTTTAGGTGAAATTTGATGACGGAAACACATAGACAACCCCCCGCCCCTGCTGTATAAAAAATTGCAATCGTGATTCCTCGTCGTCCCTTTCAGGAAGGTTGCATTCATGGCCAAAGCCGCTCAATCCGCCACCAAGAAATCCCCGAAAAAAGCCGCCAAAAAGGCGTCCAAAGGCATGGGCATAAAGGCGAAAACGCCGCTGCAGCCGATGGACAAGATCTTGCAGGAAGCGCTGACCTTCGACGACGTGCTGCTGCTGCCCGGCGCGTCGGAGATCCAGCCGCTGGAGGCCGACACCCGCAGCCGCATCACCCGCAGCATCGCGCTCAACATCCCCCTCGTCTCCGCCGCGATGGACACGGTGACGGAAGCGCGCTCGGCCATCGCCATGGCGCAGTCGGGCGGCATCGGCATCATCCACCGCAACATGGATATCGAGGCGCAGGCGGAGGAAGTGCGCCGGGTGAAGCGGTATGAATCCGGCATGGTCGTCAACCCCATCACCATCCGGCCGGACGCGACGCTGCGCGACGCCCTCGACCTCATGCGCCACCACGGCATTTCCGGCATCCCCGTCACTAGCGCGACCGGCAAGCTGGCCGGCATCCTCACCAACCGCGACGTGCGCTTCGCGCGCAACATGAAGCAGAAGGTTTCCGAGCTGATGACCTCCGAGAACCTCGTCAAGGCGTACAACGCCGTGGACAAGGAAAAGGCCATGCGCCTGCTGCACAAGCACCGCATCGAAAAGCTGCTCATCGTCGATAACGACGAGCGCTGCATCGGCCTCGTCACCGTGAAGGACATCGAGAAGGCGCAGCTCTACCCCGCCGCCTGCAAGGACGAGAACGGCTGCCTGCGCGTGGGCGCGGCCATCGGCACGGGGGAGAGCAACTTCACCCGCGCCATGGCGCTCATCGACGCGGAAATCGACCTCATCGTGGTGGATACCGCGCACGGCCATTCCAAGGGCGTGATCGACATGGTGGACGCGCTGCGCCGCAAGAACAACCGCGTGCAGATCGTGGCCGGCAACATCGCGACGGGCGAGGCCGCCAAGGCGCTCATCGGCGCGGGGGTGGATGCGGTGAAGGTCGGCATCGGCCCCGGCTCCATCTGCACCACCCGCATCGTGGCGGGCGTGGGCGTGCCCCAATTGACCGCCGTGATGAACACGGTGGAGGAAGCCTCGAAGCACGACATCCCCGTCATCGCCGACGGCGGCATCCGCAATTCGGGCGACCTTGCCAAGGCCATCGCCGCGGGCGCGGACTGCGTGATGATGGGCGGCATCTTCGCCGGC